>DIFZ01000065.1 GCA_002419385.1 Geobacter sp. UBA5735 | reverse complement strand
TCCACTGTTGACAGGACACCTCAAACTGCTTGCCCGTATACCTGCAGTCGTAATCCCTTCGTAAATCAGGTCAATTCCTTCCTGCTTGCCAACAGGAATCGCTACTCTGTCCTGTTCAGTCGTAATCCCTTCGTAAATCAGGTCAATTCCTTCGAGCTGGTCATGTCTATTAAAGAGGCGATCAGCCTTGCTGTCGTCGTAATCCCTTCGTAAATCAGGTCAATTCCTTCTATGCTGAACTTGTTATGCTAGTACCTGATTGCAGGTGCAGGTCGTAATCCCTTCGTAAATCAGGTCAATTCCTTCCTACCTCAGTCAGAAATTCACAAGTGGAGGGGGACAGAGTCGTAATCCCTTCGTAAATCAGGTCAATTCCTTCTTGGCATGAGGCGAAAGAAAACCAAAAAATACTGTCGTCGTAATCCCTTCGTAAATCAGGTCAATTCCTTCCTTGCTGGGCAACCTGACAAGCGTTTCCGCCCGCCTCGAGTCGTAATCCCTTCGTAAATCAGGTCAATTCCTTCCCAATTCCGATCTGAGCTATGCCGATCTGCGCGATTCCAGTCGTAATCCCTTCGTAAATCAGGTCAATTCCTTCGGCAAAGAAGACGTATCCAAGCTGGCATCTCTCCGTAAAAAGGTCGTAATCCCTTCGTAAATCAGGTCAATTCCTTCAGAGTATGTCACGTTGACGAATTCACAAAAGAAGACATTCGTCGTAATCCCTTCGTAAATCAGGTCAATTCCTTCCTGTAGTTTCGGCACTAGAAAATGGAAAAGAGACAAAACGGGTCGTAATCCCTTCGTAAATCAGGTCAATTCCTTCTCGCCCCTACGTAGAGGTAGATAGGACAGCCGCAGAGGAGTCGTAATCCCTTCGTAAATCAGGTCAATTCCTTCAGCGGTGCCAATTTGCGCGATTCGGATCTGTGCGGTGCCGTCGTAATCCCTTCGTAAATCAGGTCAATTCCTTCCTGGCTGTATCTTGCGGGAATCGCATTGCTCATGGTCCTGGTCGTAATCCCTTCGTAAATCAGGTCAATTCCTTCAAGGTTCAAAACCCAGTCAAAACGCAAATATGGACGTTGTCGTAATCCCTTCGTAAATCAGGTCAATTCCTTCAACAAGATAAAAATGCTACAAACGAGGTCCAAACAGCTTTTGTCGTAATCCCTTCGTAAATCAGGTCAATTCCTTCGAAATAGTCAAGGCAATAACGAAAGCAAGCAAGATGTTCGTCGTAATCCCTTCGTAAATCAGGTCAATTCCTTCCTCTGGATGAGGCGGAGCGAATTACCGCGAGCCGCCACAGTCGTAATCCCTTCGTAAATCAGGTCAATTCCTTCCGCAGCGATGTCTTTTTTAGATCGTTGTAAAAACAATCCTAGTCGTAATCCCTTCGTAAATCAGGTCAATTCCTTCAGGAAAGCTGCTCTCACGCATACGCAAAGGCCTTGCCGATGTCGTAATCCCTTCGTAAATCAGGTCAATTCCTTCTATGAACAAGATAGTCAAAGCGGTTATATCTGGCTTGGTCGTAATCCCTTCGTAAATCAGGTCAATTCCTTCGAGAAAACATCATGAGCGCAAAAGCACAAGTTAAAGAAGTGTCGTAATCCCTTCGTAAATCAGGTCAATTCCTTCCGGGAGGGGGAAGACGTTTTAACAGGCTACCTCAGTCAGAAGTCGTAATCCCTTCGTAAATCAGGTCAATTCCTTCCCAATCTGTGCTATGCCGATCTAAGCGGTGCCGATCGTCGTAATCCCTTCGTAAATCAGGTCAATTCCTTCGACCGCGGCGAATATCGTACATGGTCAGAAGTTTACGGAGTCGTAATCCCTTCGTAAATCAGGTCAATTCCTTCCTGGAGGATTGCCTGATCAATTCGGGCTATTCCTCCATGTCGTAATCCCTTCGTAAATCAGGTCAATTCCTTCTGGAACGATGAAACCACATCCGAGGCGACAGCCTTTGGTCGTAATCCCTTCGTAAATCAGGTCAATTCCTTCAGAAAGGAGAAAAAGAAATAATGCCTTTAGTTGTATCCATGGTCGTAATCCCTTCGTAAATCAGGTCAATTCCTTCTGTAGGGATGCCCTATGAAAGCGAAAAAACTGGTATCGTCGTGATCCCTTCGTAAATCAGGTCAATTCCTTCAAAAAGGAGAAGAGAGCAATGAAAGCAGACGGCAAAGGTCGTAATCCCTTCGTAAATCAGGTCAATTCCTTCCTTTTTCGGCAACGCTCCGGTGCGGACCATGGTGAAGGACGGGTCGTAATCCCTTCGTAAATCAGGTCAATTCCTTCCTGACATCTCTCTTGTAACATTCAAAATCAGCTACAAAAGTCGTAATCCCTTCGTAAATCAGGTCAATTCCTTCAGTATGCAAAAGTAGCTGGAAGTGCTCCCGATTATTGTGTCGTAATCCCTTCGTAAATCAGGTCAATTCCTTCAGTGTTCGTGTGCTGCATGGACGCGGAGAAGAATTGCGTCGTAATCCCTTCGTAAATCAGGTCAATTCCTTCCCTGGATGTGCGAATGGTCATCGAGCATCAAGATGAGTCGTAATCCCTTCGTAAATCAGGTCAATTCCTTCGCAATTCCAATCTGAGCGATTCCAATCTGCGCAATACCAGTGTCGTAATCCCTTCGTAAATCAGGTCAATTCCTTCTTTGGTGCCAACAATGGGTAAGCGCCTCTCGACCACGCCCCGTCGTAATCCCTTCGTAAATCAGGTCAATTCCTTCCTCTTGCAGTTTCCGCGCAAACCGTGAATGAGGGAAAAAAATTGTCGTAATCCCTTCGTAAATCAGGTCAATTCCTTCGAATCAAGATGACCTCGCAGGATACGCAGACTATTTGGGAAGTCGTAATCCCTTCGTAAATCAGGTCAATTCCTTCTGTTACGCAGTATGAGAGGCGGTGCGCTTATCTCGTTAAAGGCAGTCGTAATCCCTTCGTAAATCAGGTCAATTCCTTCCCGTGACCTGAGTGATTCACATTCGCGTTCGGCTTTGTCCATCAGTCGTAATCCCTTCGTAAATCAGGTCAATTCCTTCCGTGACCTGAGTGATTCACATTCGCGTTCGGCTTTGTCCATCGTCGTAATCCCTTCGTAAATCAGGTCAATTCCTTCTGCTGATCTGAGCGGTGCTGATCTGAGCGGTGCTGATCTGAGGTCGTAATCCCTTCGTAAATCAGGTCAATTCCTTCCCGAGAAAAAACTGATTCTTTCCGCCCCTCGTCACTGTCGTAATCCCTTCGTAAATCAGGTCAATTCCTTCAAAGGATAATGCTTGCTGTATCGCATGTGAAGCGCGCAGGTCGTAATCCCTTCGTAAATCAGGTCAATTCCTTCATTTTCGACCACAGCCCAAACTGAAAGGAGGAAGTACGGTCGTAATCCCTTCGTAAATCAGGTCAATTCCTTCAGCGCCCCCTTTTTTCTTGCTGTTTTCAACACGTTACCACCCCAATTCCGCAGACCTCCTCCGGATTCCCTGCCAGTCCCAAGAAATTCCATGATTCTCACCACCTTTCCATGTTATAAATTATTGATATTATTAGATATTTCTTTGAACCGCAGACCCCTCAACCCCAACTTTCAAATTTTATCATAAAATCAGTGAGTTATCTTCACCAAGCAAAATATGGCCGAGGTCTGCGGAAAATTCATTTCATACGCACTATACAACAAGACAATGTTCTTCAAGGGAGAAAATAACGCGAAAACTTCCAGCAAGACTTTTCAGTACTGCTAGTTAATGCTACCCTGGCCAGCGATACGCCCTGCCCTATCCGCAATACAGACCCTTTTCAAAAGAGGAAACAAAATATGCTCTGTAAATGCCTTTTGCCTCCGGGTCAATTCCTGCCCCGGGGCAAGTTGCCATGACATCTCGTACTGATGATGCCTTATAAGCCAGCAGACATCATCGACCAGGGCTTCCCTGCCGAAGCGCCGCAATATTGCAGGGGCCATCTCCGCTCCGATGCGGTCATGGCCGTGCGCCCGCCAGCGGCCGTCCCTGAATTCCGTGACACGGGTTTTGCCGATGTCGTGAAGGAGGACCGCCCAGAAAACGCGCTCGTCATCTTCATCGGCAACCGCTTCCACGGCAAGCACGGTGTGATCGAACGCGTCGCCTTCAGGATGGTACTCATGGGGTTGGGGCACCCCCTTGAGGGCAGCGACTTCCGGCATCAGATCCGGCAGGTTCCCCTCCGAAAGACACTTCCTGAACTCCTTTTTCCAGCCTCCGGCCGTCACGAAACCATTCCTCCCAGCCCATCATGATTGAAATGCATGTCCACATCTCCATTGAACCGTTCCGGCAGCGGCGCCGGGTTTTTCGCGGGGAAAATAATCCGCAATAGCACAACATCGTGCTATCGCAGGCGCATTTCCGGGTACCGGATCGCCTGTTTAATGCCGCCGAGTTCCATAACGAAGGCACGGAGATCCTCGTAAACGGTATCTTTCGAGGACATGAACCCATGTGCCAGGTAAGAAGAGTTCCGCGCGCTCTGTACCTTCATGAAGCGGCTTTGATGCGTTTCGAAATCCTTGCCGAGCTGATCGCCCAGTTCTTTCAGCAACTTGTAGGAAGGGCTCTGCGGCAGTTCGATTTTTTGCGTTCTCCCGTTTCTGTATTTTTCCAGAAATTCATCCCGGATACTTGCGGGGATCTTGTCAGCCTTGACGTCGGAAGTGTCAATCTCATAAAACCTCAACAGACGTTCCTGCGCAAGCATTTCCACCAGGCGGTACAGACGCAGAACGGCATCGTCGACTTTCCCCTCGGCAAAGCGCCGCTCCGCATTGGAAAAGAGGTCAAGGGCCAGTTCTTCGCACGGGCGTTTCCCCCGGTTCGAGCAGTTGATAAGGTTTTCGAGAACCGGTTTCAGCTGCAGGCAGTCAGCCGCGAAAGCGGCGACACCCCGGTCGCGCTCATCCCGCAGATCTTCCAGTCGAGCCTTTTTGAACGAGTCCAAGGCTTCGGCATGCCTGAAAAGATCCCAGTTGTGGAATGCATCGACGGCGCAGGAAAGTTTGCGATACATGGATCTGCGGGCCGAGGCGTTCCCGGCGAGGTCGGCAAGTAGGTCGCGGCATGCCTTGAACTGGCAGGAGTTGAAAAACTGGGAAGCCTGACGTTTTTCTTTTAATGCCATGAAATCCCACGGATTGACATGGGTGTATATCATCTCGTGCCCTGACTCGACCGTGCCCACCCCGTTTTTCGTCCTCTTGTCGCCTCCGACGTACGAAAAACCGAAGCCCTGCTCGATCGCAGCCAAGGCAAGCGAAACCGACATGTTTTTTGTCGCCCCCGTGTAATCGACCAGCACCCGCTCCTTGGCGTAACCTTTTGCAGAAGTCCGCTCGACCGCCATGATTGCCTTTTCATGGCACTCCAACAGGTCGTTTTCATTGTCAACCAGTTCAGTCTCGAACCGGATGCCTTTCGCCAGGTCACCAAGGCTTTGCTTCACCTGAACAGTCTTGTCCAGCGTGCCTTGGGACGCTAAAAAACAGACGAATTCCGGTCTGTGGTGCTCAATCGTTTTGACCAGCGGTTCGGGAGTCCCGCCGACCGAGATGATCATCGCCCCGACTGACTGATTATTGTGTTCAACCATAAGTGTCATCTCCTCCTTATTCATTTCCTCAAATCCGGGACGCATCCACTCTTCCAGGTGCATCTATCCAGAACGGGATGATGGCTACCCGGTCAGATAGTCGCTCGTCCACGTCAAGCGTGAGCAGATACCCCGGTCCTAGGCCGTAATTCTCCATGGCAGCATTCAATCCGCCCGCTTACCTGCCCGACAGCCTCGTTCAGGTTATTTCATAGTTGCATCTCGGCAAACTAGAAAACTGGAGCATCCGTTGCCATAATCCCTTCGTAAATCAGGTCAATTCCTTCGCGGCTGGTATAACAAACACAAACAAACTTGAGGTGATTAGATGTCATAATCCCTTCGTAAATCAGGTCAATTCCTTCGAAGGATGAAAAATCCGCAAGCAAGAAAGCATGGATTTGTCATAATCCCTTCGTAAATCAGGTCAATTCCTTCAAGGCTCATAGCTGAGTCTATCGGAGAAGTACGTCCCGGTCATAATCCCTTCGTAAATCAGGTCAATTCCTTCAGCGCCCCCATTTTTCTTTCTGTTTTCGGCATGTTATCACCCCGTTTCCGCAGACCTCTGAAAGTCGTCGACCAACAAACAACGGAATATCAACATGTTAGCGGATCGGTCAAAAAATCATCGGAGGTCTGGGGAATATGGCTAAAGTTCAAACAAATGCATTACAAGGCAAGGAGGGTGAAACCAGAATTTTTAGCATCACCCAACAACTCTATTCAGCTTTTCAGAAATCCTTGCCGAGAGATGAACCACATCATCCCTCAACACCACCGCCGTGTTGAACTGCTCGGCCCGGGAACGCACAGCAGACCGCAATCTGCCGTCTTTTAGCACATGGGGAGACGTCGTGACCAAGAAGCTCTGAACCCGGAGCCCGAATTCCTTCTGCAGAGCACCGATTTTGTAAAGTGCGTCAGTTTTTTTATCATCATTCTGGTCGAGAGATTTGCATTCGATGAAATACAGCGTGTTGCCGCTCGTAAACATCACGTCAAATTCATTGTCACCACCCTGCTTATTCATGAGCTTGAGGCCTATTGCCGCATCGTCTACACCATGAATCCCGACTATCTGATTTAAGCAATATTCTTCTAGCCACCCCCCGGTAAGAAAGCCTATCTCAGAATGGGAGAGCTTTTTACTCACAATCCCTGCTTCATACTTCATCCCGATTCGAGAGAAAAACTCCAGGTCCGAGTCATTTGCCGCCCCGTAACCGAGGGCAAGATCATGCTCCCGGTCGTTACGATGCCTGCGAAGACGATCACCCAACACCTGAAGCAGAGGTTTCAGGGATTCATAGTTATACACCACGTAGGCTGCATCAGAAGCCCGTTCCATCGCCTCCCGTTTGTACTCCTCTAACTTTGTCAGATTTGTCACTTTCAGACCATAGGCTGCGAGATAGTTAGGCACGGTAAGCCTTAACGCCAGAGGTTCCGCACGGAACGAGGCTTTTTTGGGAAAGGGAGAGATAAACTCATTCTTCGGGATGGGAATATAGATCATCCGGCTTCCGTAATCCTTGAAAAACTCGTATACAGCAATGGACATGATCTTGGTGCCGCAGGTCAGGTTTACAATGAACTCTTCGTCTTCCCTGCCCGAAACCCAGTTTTCAAGCTGCCGGTGACAGTCAAGGATTGAATCCTCCTGAATTATCAGCTTCCGTATCGCTCCATCCGGGAAATTAAATCCAATCATCCGCAAGGTGGTATCTATTGCCTTTACCTTGCCCCGCTTTTCCATTGCCTCTGTACTGATGAACAACAATTCGTTTGGCCGGAAATGGTGAACGGCAAGGATGTTTGGAATCGTCTGATCACTAACCAGTGAAACAAGCGTCCTTCTCATTCGAGTTCCTTTTCTTGACTTTTGATTCCTTATGCAAGTAAAGCGGTATGGTTATGTCTCGCCCAATATGCTCTTCACTGTTTGCACCTTTACCCACTGTTTTTTTGAACAGTTCTTTTTGCTCCATTTTCCCTCTTTTTGCCAATAAACTTTCAGAGCCTCAGCGCACCTCTTTTGTTCATCAGTGCCCATATCTGCTAAACTATTGAAAAAATGAACGACCTCGTGTTCTAGCAATTTATTTCTGACCAGTAAAAACAGCGCACGATCAACATCGCTCATAGCCGCCAGTTCTGCCGTGAGCTTTGCCTCAAGTTCTTCAGCTTCCCGCTTAAGCAGCTCTTTTTCTTTATTTTTCTTTTGCAGCGCCTCTCTCGCTTCCAAAGCCTTCTTTCGACTTTCCTCATACCGGCACATAACAGTGATGTCATGGTCTTCTTTACCCGCAAGGTAGCGGGCATATTCCTCTTCGCTGCAAATCGAAAGTTTCACCCAACCGAAGGGATAAATCCCGTCTGCCAAGGTGCGGGTGGTGCCGAACGGCTTCTTTTTTCCTTTTTCTACAGGAGTGTCAGGCTCGTTTTGCGTGATCGTCATGCATTCCACGTGGGAATAATGCCCTATGCGCAATACCATCTCACCCGGCTGGGGATTCAGCACAACTTCATCAATAGCTTTCAACACTTCGGCAGTCTGCTGGAAATGGGGCAAGGCATAGAATTTTTCACGTTCTTTCCGATAGCGAACCCCATAAAACTCATTACACAGGCTCATCAACTCTTCCAGCTTCCAATTGTCACGATTCCGGTTAACCGAAAGAACCGCGTCATCTTTTTTATTGGCTGCGCCAATAGCTATCTTGCCACACAGGGTAACTGGTTTCCCCTGCATCAGACGGCTGGCTGTTACCTCACAGGGAGCTTTCGGAGTATTGTTCTCCTTTTTCGGGTTGCGGCTCATCTCTCTGGCTGTCACAAAATATGAGTCATCCCGATATGCTTCAAAATCACCAACCTTCAGGTTCTTGAAATCATTTTCGCCAATTTTCCCCAGTACTTCCTCTAGCTTTTTGATGTATTCTTTCCCGTATCGACCATCCTTTTGCGTAAGACCTTTCAGATCCAGGTTATAGGTATGGTCCAAGTAATCGACAACGGCTGTCCGTATGGCACCTTTAATGGAACTGCCGGGAATGAGCAGGGCACAGCTGTAAGAATTTTTTAGAGCGGGGCTGATTTTCAGCTGATTATGCTGGTCGTTGAGTTTCTTACGGTATTCATCATATATCTCCTTGGAGACAATTCTTGCACGGGACCTCGAATACAATTCCGTATCAAGGTTTTCGCTGATAAAGCTCCTCACGGCGGCCATATTATTACCACCAAAGCGTTGTGCCAGTTCTTCGGGGTTTGGATGGTCTTCCACCCATGCGGGAAGATCAATGGAATAGAGGCACGGTCCATTTTCTTCATCTTTTATGACATAAGAGAACGGATCGAGCGCTTCCCCTGTACCAATGTGCACCGGGGATAATATCTCGAGTTTTATTTTCGTAAATTCCATCAGGAAACCTCCAGGGTTAGCGGCAGAGTAAGAGGCCAGGTGATCTGCACGATTTTTGGGTCACTGTGGATACCATGCAGAACATAACCATCCGCGGGCAACTCTTGAAAAACCGACCCCTCGGCAAATGCCAGAAACGGTTTCTTAAATGGGTTATTCTGTCCGAAACCGTTCCAGACTTTGCCATATTTTGTGAACACCGAATAAAATCCCCTGATTGTTGAGAGATCCTGGTGAGAACAGACAGAAAGGCTCATCAGTGCATTTCCGATTCCAGCCATAAGTGAAGAGTCGAATCCATCATCGCGCCGAAATGTGAAACTTCCCTTGCCAGTACTTCGGTCTCGTCCGTACCCGGTCTTGGCCAGCACCTCGAGATACCGCTCGAAGGTCGATGGGTCATCAGTTTGGACATACATCTCTAGATCTGTGTCTGGGGGATAGAAGGTAGCCTCGGAGGTATAAAGCCCACCTTCCTCAAGTACGGCTCCGCGTTGCCGATCGATAGTGTTATGAAGTTCCAATTCAGTCTTGCCTACCAGCGCCGCAAACATGCCTGTTTCGAGATTGTCCAAGTACGCCGAGAAAAGCCGCTTCTGGCTGCATCCAACACTCAGTTGCACCCATAGGGAAACCGGAAGCCACTTTATTTTTTTGAAGTCCTTATATTTCTCAAGGGCACTGAACATGCTGCCGCCAAACTCCGTCCGCTCCCGTGCAAAGCGTTGAAAGTCAGCGCGAGGTATGTTCGGCAAGACAGGCATTGGGAGCATCCCTATAGGAAAAGCGGAACTCAGAATAAAAGGTGGCCTTCCCTCCTTGAACCTGCCAACGAGATTTTCCAGGATATTTTCGCCGTCCAGTTCCCTGGCGGCACAGAGCAGATGCCCATACAGGGTGTCGCTCCTGAAAGGAGTGCCGGCGGCGCTGCATGGGGTTATGCAGTATCGGTATGTGGCCATGAAGCCCTCCTAAAGTTGAATTGTATCGAGGAAATCGGCTCCCAGTGGTTGAGCGTCGCACTGAAGGTCCACAAACTTCACCTGTCCGCAACCGCGGGAACTATTCCCCCCAAGAGCATCCAGTTCTATCATCTTGAGCCCCTTGTAGACATAGTTGAGCAGAGCTGCGTCATCTCCTTCAAATTCCTTGAAAGAGATAGAAAAGTCGAATTCAACGCCTGCCGGTACCCGTTCCAATGGTCGTGGATGATCCGCAGTTCCCTTGACCCGGTGGATGACGTTTTCATACTTCTCCTCCATGGGGAGTTCCCCCTTTGCGAATTTTGTCCGGAATTGCTCCGTGAGGACCGCATCTCGTACTATGATACGTGTAGAACCAAGCTCAGCCGATTTTTTATCAGATGACGTACCGAAGATCTTGCAGGCAGGACAGTCAGGTTCTCCGCAACCACATGGAGCTCCCTTCTCTGCTACGAATTTACGGGTTTGTTCCCTGTCGATGAAATAGTAGTTTTCAAGCAACGAACGCATTTTGCCTTTAATGGAAGAGCCGGGAATATAAGGCTCCTTGGTCAATGGATGCTTGATTATCGGCTGATCCAACCCACCTATCTCCAGATTATCTTTACTCCCGCCTATATGCAGACCGGTTATAACGCGGATCTTGCCGCTGATTGCCTTAATGGATTTGAGTTTCATTGACGTTCCTCCTCTTGAGTATGTAATGAAAGAATCGTAGTGGTGTGCTTAATTGTTTTTCAGTCCGAGCCCATAGCAGAAACCGACAACGGCCTCGAAATGCAGCAGAAATGCCCTGAAGTCCTTGACACTGTTTATCGCATCAACATGTTGTTCAAGCCATTTGGCAAAAGGCAGGGGTACCTTTTTTGCCCCCCACGCATACGCGACCTTGGATTTCACCATCTTCACCAACGGTAAAACACCTTTAAATGCAGCCTCATCTTCGGCAGGGTTTTTAGCAGCAAAGTCCAGCCGTTTCTCCAGTCCCTTGAATTCGTTATAAAACTTTCGCAATTGTGCAGAGGTAATGGATTGGTTTGTATCAACTTTGTTGTCGTGTCTGAGAACGACAAATTTCTTTGCCTCGCTCAAGGCTTCATCACTCAACAGGGCACTCTTCAGGTTTTTTTCTTCATCGAAATACCGGCTCATGTTTCCCTCCTATTTATCCGTTCTCAGTTTGTACAACGCGCAGGAAAGTGGTAACCGCATATGCTGCAGCAGGAACTCGTTGTTTTTGATCCCATACAGGCGTGTTTTTTCCTCTTCCGACAATTTCTTCTCGTCAACGTTGCGAACAAAATCATAACTCATGTGCGACAGATACATACCACGGGCAATATTGCCACCCATGAAAGCGACAAAATCATCGGAATACTGAAGGAAGCGACGGGCAAGGCCTGCAGTTATCTTTTCCTCGACAACCATCCGCTCCAACCATTCCCCTGTTTCCAGCAGCTCATCGAAATGTTGCCAACCTACCGTTGTGTCGAACAGGGTCACGGCATTTTTCACCTTTTCTTTTTTCTTAGTCTCCCTCTTCTTTGACTGTTCAAGCAGATGCTCGGCCAATGCGGTGATTGTATGAACCGGCAGGCTCGGTTTTGTGACTGCTACGCCAGCCGACAGTGTCACCTCCGGATTTCCGGACACAAAACGGCTGAATTCCTTTTGCACGAACGAGGCAAACTTCACCATTCGCGTCCAGGGGCCAAGGAGGAAAAGGTCGTCGCCACCCGCGAAGACGACGTACACATCCGGAAACTCATTGCGGATTCTGGAGACAAGATAATCAGCGAAGAAATGATTGAGCATCCGCGACATGCCGGCGAACCGTGAAACGGACAGTCGTTTGTTCAGTCCGATACTGAAGATGAAACCAAGATTGTCCACGTCAGCCTTGAAAACCCCGAGAAATGCTTTCCCACGAATTTCCTTTTTCCCACTCCTGTTTTCCCTAACTTCTCGAGATTCTCCGGCCAACACCTGAAAAGTCTTGGGCATTCCTGCCTCTACCCTGTCACCAAGATAGGTATCTTCGCCGTATTCTTCCTTGAGAAGCCCTTCCCTACGCCAACGGTTCATATCCTCAATGGTAATCATGGGAAGATGGCCGGCAATGGCATGGAATGCAAACCCACCCCGATCGCGGATGTTTGTAATTTCAAACGCGCTGGAATCTGCCTGTTCGACTTCTTTTGCAAACGACATTGCCATTCCGTCAAACAGGGCGATCGTGTTTTTGTTCCCCTCTGACCGGCTAAATACCAGAAATCTGTTTGCCGGGTCAGGCAGTTTACCTCCTATCAAACTGATTTGTTCATAACAACAGCCGCAGATGGCGACTTTACGACCGAAATCTGCTTCGTACCCCGCCATAGCAGAGGAATCCGCCGCGTTGGTCGTGCAGACCGCACAGTTGCCATCGGCAAATTCCTCGTAGTCTTTTGCAACCAAGGGAGACATCCCTGCAGACATCAGCATGTCGAATTTAGAGAGTTTCCGCTTCTCCAGGTGATCATTGAACTCATCCAGTTTTGCCTGGAAACGTTCCAGATCGAGATCGTTTTCCGCCAATTCAACAGCATAAGAACAGTTCAGGGCAAGTCCACCTCGGAACCTGTCGACAAACCACTGCTGCACTTCCCTTTCAAACTCCGGCAAGACGTCACGAACCCTGGCCGAAGCAGGAAGGAGCAGGATGAAGCGCCCGCCTGCATCCATAATCTTTGCTACAGACAGTAGTTTCAGACGGTCAAGTAAACTCAAAATCACAGATTTGGTAATGGCTTGGAGATAGAAGGAGCGTGCCCGAAATAGCTTAGCCACTCCTGTTCCGTGTGACTTGTCGAGTCCAAAAATATATTTCTGTATCCCTGAAAGGTCTCCACCAAAAAGGATAAATTTCTTTGCATCCTCTGATCTTTCGCCTGGCAACCCACCTTCCTCCCGATGGTAGACTGCCAGAGCCTGGGCAATGGCAGCAGTCGTTAGTGCATGATCGTACAGCGAGATGTCAGGAAGGGTATGATAGGTGGAAGATGGTATGCACCATGTATATTTTTCCAACAGCGAGGTGAGGGAGTTGATGTAATGACGGACTCCCATGTCGAGCCTGATTTTTAATAGTTCAGCGCGAAATGCTTCGAAGAGTTCACCGTATTCATTTTCTCGGGCCTTAGCCAGACCTGTGGGGAAGGCGTCCTTATCGATTGCTTTAAGAGAATAGTAGTGAAGTTTGTCGGAATCTGAAATTTCGGGTTTCTGTCTGAGCGCAACCATGTCAAAGATTGAAACAAGACGGGCGCTCTTGAAATCTCCTGCGTCATGCTCCTCGACAATCCGATCCGAACCCGCAGACAGGCAATCGCCTCGACATAGCGCCATTTCCAGCAGATCGCTCAAGTCGGGTTTGTGGTGTGAAGACGCCATCCTCGCCAATGCTGACCGCATCCCTTCCAACTCAGGAGGGAGTGGAAGTTCATGTTCGATGAAATGGTCGGTATAGAGGACATGCGTGTGAGTCAGCCTGCCGGTTTTCTGGTCAGTCGGACAATATTCACCTTCCATATTTCGAGACTTTTCGCGCCCGGCACGCTGCGCGAATTTACCGATATCGTGCAACAGTGACGCCAGCGTGATTTTTTGGATTGTGTCATCCATTTGTTCCCTCCTGATTGAGACTGCCCCGTTTATTGGTTTGCCCTGTTAGGGATGTACATTGTTGTATATGGACAAATTTCCCTGCGAATAATATTTCTCTTTATGATACCGGTATTTGAGCTTCCCAGCGGGACGACAAACCTTGTCTGTCTATCCTTGACTGTGTCCCGTGTGTGCGTTCAGTAACTTTCACATCACCACCCGGATCCGTTCCCGCTCCAGCGGTATACCGTAACGCACCCCGGGCTTTTTCCCCTTGGACACGATCTCCAGATGCTTCAGCTCGTGGGCCCCGAAGCCCTTCTCCAGATCTTTTCTGATCTTCGCCTTGTAGGAGTTGAAATTCTCCGTAGAAAGTGAACTGATGCCTGTGCTGCTCATCTCTTCGCTCTCCTTCCCCATTCCTGTCTTGCGATAGAGGGAGGCAATTTCACTTACCCTGTCCAGAATCTCGCTCACGCCCATGAAACACTCGTCACATTTGCCGCAGGCGGGACGCTCACAGGGGCACTCCTTTTTCCGCATGGCGAAGAAAGCATACACGGCGAGCCTTGCAGGCATCATGTCCACTTCCACACCCTTCCAGACCACCTTCCGACCAGGCAAATCTATGATCAACTCGGACTTCTTCTCACGAACCAGGGAAAGCATGAGGGCGGCCGGTTCTTCCGGTTCCTTCAAACGGCGTGGGTCGAGGCGCTCCCGCAGGGAAAAGAACGGTACATGAAACAGGGTCACCCTGGCATAGCGGCTCTCCTTGGTGTAGGGCTGCTGCTGCCGGTCGTAAAGAGTGACGGGCTGGGATACCGCCGGCGGGAAGAAGAAGTTGCGCGAACTCTCGAATTCCGGCGAGACCAGTACGTGGTAAAGCCGGTCCTGGGGGCGCCCGTAGAACTGCGCTGCCAGCGTCAGGCACGCGCCCATGGTCTTTCGCCCCCCGGCTATGGAGAAAAATACTGCACTATCAAGGTCCCGTGTGAGTTCGAAGGTCGCTTCCATGCAGGCCCGCAAGAAAAGCTCATTTTCATCCTCATCGCTGATGTCATCCAGTTCCTGACCGGCAGAATCCGTTACGCAGTTCACATGGCAAGGCTGGAAATCCACGGCACGGTAATCAAGGCCATACTCCCGCAGGAAGCCGTAGTACGGACCGTCTACCGGGTTCAGGAGCGAGGCGTTGCAGGCGGTCTTGCCTTCTCGGGTAGTGATGATACGTATCGCGTCCGGCATCTTCCCCTGCTGGTGAAGGGCATAAAGGGTTTCAGTTATGACTTGCGGAGACAATCCGCATACTGCGAGCAATATTTTCTTCATGGGGCACCACCTGTACAGGAATAGTCAAAAAGACCGAGCCCGAAAGAGGTCTGCTTGCCAAGGTGGAACTGGCGGCACAGTTCAAACAGGGGAAGGAAGCGATCGATCCTCCCCCGGTAGGTGATGCCTCCCATCATGCCGCCCATGAGCATGGAGCACTCCTGGCGGTTGGACCACCGTTCCCACTCTTTCCAGCAAAGGGACGAACGAAGGGTTTCAACGCTGCGTGCCTCTTCAACCAGACCACGGTAATCAATGTCCGGTTCACCCCCGCCATAAGCGGCGAAAAGGGAAGACATCCGTCTGAGGCCCGCCCGGACGAGGAGGTGGAACGGGAGGTCTTGGGAAAAAATATTGCCGGATTTCAGCCGCAACGGCGTAAGCAGATTCACCTCAAGGATTACAGGCTGCTCTGCACCGGGAAATGCCTGCAGTGAGACATCTTGCGGAGAAATGGATGTTCTCAGCGTGTGATCCCGGGAAGAGTAAATCTCTTCGCCGCCCGTGAGGACCATGTCGAGGCGGAATCGTGCGCGTTTGCCGGACAACGCCTTGCCGATCCCGGTTTCTCCCATTGCCTCGAAGGCGTAAATGAAATAGGGAAGGTAGCCGTTGGCGTCGCCGAACAGGAGCAGGGAGAAGTCAAAGGCCTGCCCTGCATGAAAACGTGTGTCGGTGCTCAGGGGAGGTTCTATGACGTATGGATGGGGAACGACGGCGGTGCGTGCCTTCGCATCGGGTGCACCCGGACTGACCTCGAAAGTCCGGGCGTAGACGCAGCGCCCTGCCAAGAGGCAAACTGCACATTCCTTTTCACGGACGGCGCAGACCACCCGCTTCAGGGCGCTGCCGAAAGCGCCCCGGAACGTTGAACCCTTGAAAGGCGGAAGGATTGCGTTATCGAGAAGCGTGCAGTTGAAATCGTATTTTCCGAAAAACATGAGGAGACATCCTTTCTGGACGTGCCTGGCTGAATATGCCCCCCTGCATCACAAAATTCAACAAGTGCAACGTTGCATAATGCATTCTCGCAAAAAAGCCCCGTCTTCTAACCGAAGACAGGGCGCCTTGCTGCCATATGTTTTCTTCGGTAACCGGCAGTCCGCTTACGGCAAGCCTTCAGCGGACCCTGTGGTTTTGCGTCCCCGGGTCACCCCGGGTTTGCTCTTGTCGGAAATTTAATTTTGATATAGCGGATTTAATATTAATGAAAACAATAACTGCGTCAAGTTTTTTAATAATTCTATCAGCTATTAGATACAGTTCGTGCATGATCCGCAACATGCACGATTTTTGTCGCATAGCAGCCAGTATCAATATGAGCCGGTCACCCCACAAAAAAGGGCGGCCCGTTGAGGAACCGCCCGGTTCAACATGATTTGTCGTCGATTTATAACCCTGAGCTCATGATTGCGAAGCTTTCAGCGCTTGATCCATGTCCGCGATGATATCCCTGACATCTTCGATACCGACCGAGAGACGGATAAAGTCAGCCGTCACGCCCGTAGCCTCCTGCTCCTCCGCGGTCAACTGCTGGTGCGTGGTCGAAGCGGGATGGATGACCAGGGACTTGGCATCACCGATATTCGCCAGGTGTGACAGCAACTTGACGTTGTCGATGAATTTCCTGCCGGCGGCCACCCCCCCCTTGATACCGAAGCCGATTATGGCGCCCGGCCCCTTGGGCAGATATCTGGCGGCCCTGCCGTGGTCTTTGTGGCTCTCGAGCCCGGGATAATTCACCCAGCTGACATAGGGATGCCGTTCCAGCCATTCCGCCACCTGCTGCGCGTTCTGCACATGGCGCGGCATGCGCACGTGCAGGGTTTCCAGCCCCTGGAGGATCTGGAAGGAGTTGAAGGGGGACAGGGGGGCGCCCAGATCGCGGAGCAGCTCGACCCTCATCTTCACGATATAGGAGGCATTTCCCAGCACATCCCAGAACCTGATGCCGTGATAGGATGGATCCGGCTCGGTGAATTCGGGAAATTTGCCGTTGTTCCAGGGGAATTTCCCCCCATCCACGACGCAGCCGCCAATCGAGGTTCCATGCCCGGCGATGAACTTGGTGAGGGAATAGACCACTATGTCCGCACCGTGTTCCAGGGGACGGAACAGGTAGGGAGTAGTGACGGTATTGTCCACCACGAAAGGAATGCCGGCAGCATGGGCCACCTGTGCAATGGCCTCGAAATCATCGACATTGTTTTTCGGGTTTCCCACCGATTCGGAATAGACCAGCCTGGTATTTTCATCTAGTGCCGCCCGTACGTTTTCCGGATCGGAAGTGTCGACAAATTTCACAGTTATGCCCATTTTTGGCAAGGTATAGTGAAACAGATTATAGGTTCCTCCGTAGAGGTAATTGGTGGAAACGATATTCTGCCCGCATTGCGCGATATTGAGCACCGCATAGCTGATTGCCGCCTGCCCTGAAGCAACCGCCAGCGCGCCGACACCGCCGTCCAGCTCCGCCATCCTCTTTTCCAGCACATCAGTAGTGGGGTTCATGATCCGCGTATAGATGTTCCCCGGCTCTTCCAGGGCAAAGAGGCGTGCCGCATGGTCCGAGTCCCTGAAACAGTAGGAACTGGTCTGGTAAATGGGCACGGCACGGGAAAGGGTCGCTGCATCCGGGGACTGGCCGGCATGGAGCGCCAAGGTATCGAGACTCAATTTCTTTTCTGACATGATCGTTCCCCCTCTGGTAGTGTTTGGAATGAAATAGCCCTTCCCTGCTCAGGAGCCGCCCCTGCCGTAAAGTCCGGAAAGGTCGGCCAGCCTGCCCGCCAGCCGCACTGAAAGGTCTGCCGGCCGGAAACGCCAGGACCAGTTGCCCGAGGCTGAACCGGGCAGGTTCATCCGGCAGCTTCCGGGCAGTTCCAGCACGTCCTGGAGGGGAATGATGGCGGTATCGGCCACCGAGGCAAGTGCGACCCGTATGAGATCCCAGACGAAATCCTTGCCGTTTGAACTCAGGTAGCTCAACACCTTTTTCCTGGCGTCACGGGAGAGCGAACCGAACCAGCCGGCAGTGGTGTCATTGTCGTGGGTCCCGGTATACACGACGGAATTCCTCACATGGTTATGGGGAAGATAGGGATTGCCGGGACCCGAATCGAAGGCAAACTGCAAGATTTTCATCCCGGGAAAGGAAAACATGTCACGCAGCTGTTCGACCTCAGGTGTTATCACTCCCAGGTCCTCAGCCACCACCGGCAGTTCGCCGAACTCCCGGCGGAACGCATGAAAAACGGCCTCTCCCGGCCCCTTGACCCAGGCGCCCCTCTCCGCCGTCTTCTCGCCGGCCGGAACCTCCCAGCACGCCTCAAAGCCGCGGAAGTGGTCGATCCGGACCAGGTCGTGGAGCATGAGCGCCGATCTGAACCGGTCGATCCACCAGCCGTAACCGCAGCGCGCCATCTCCTCCCAGTCATAGAGGGGGTTGCCCCACAACTGCCCGGTGCTGCTGAAATAATCGGGCGGCACCCCGGCAACCACCCTGGGCCGTCCCTTCCCGTCCAGTTGGAAAAGCCGCGGATTCGCCCAGACTTCGGCCGAGTCGAAGGCAACAAAAATCGGAATGTCGCCGAAAATCCCGATCCCGCTCTGGTTGGCATAGGTTTTCAGGCCGTGCCACTGGCGGAAAAACTGCCATTGGGAATATTTCAGTACGCCGATTTCAGTGCCGAGCACGCTCGAGGCTTCTTCCAGCGCGGCACCGCGACGCAGCGCAAAGCGCTCCGGCCAGTCGCACCATTTCTTTTTCCCGTACCGATCCTTGAGCGCCATGAAGAGAGCGTAGTCATGGAGCCAGGGAGTCGTGTCGCAGAAGTGCCAGAACTCTTCCAGCCTGGCCCTGTCGGCAGAAGCAAAAAAGTTGGTTGCCGCTCTGCCCAGGGCAGCCGCTTTATGCTCTTTCGCCAGATCATACGCAACACGCTCGGTAGATAGTTCGTCTTGCAGAGCGCTTTCGTTCAGGTCACCCTCTTCCACGAGCAGACGCAGATCGATCAGCAGCGGATTCCCCGCAAACGCGGAATAGCACATGTACGGCGAATTGCCGAACGCGGTGGGCCCAAGGGGCAGGATCTGCCAGAGCGACTGCCCGGCGTTGCGGAGAAAATCCACGAACCCCCGTGCCTCGACGCCGAATGAACCGATCCCGCCGGGACCGGGAAGCGAAGTGGGATGAAGCAGTATGCCGCTTTTTCGTACTCGTGCCATTCGGGATTCTCCCTGGTTCCAGGTTACGGGCTGTAAGTTCTGGCTGTTTCTTCTGTCTTCTGTATTCTGTCTTCCAGCTGCCGTCTTCCGGTTTCTGAAGCGTGCCCTTTGCCCTTTGCCTTATGCCTTGTGCCCTTTGCCTTGTGCCCTTTGCCCTTTGCCTCGTGCCCTTTGCCTTGTGCCTTATGCCTTATGCCTTATGCCTTGTGCCTTGTGCCTTGTGCCCCTATGCGCTCTTCCCTATGACTTCGTCAATACGCCGACCGTCAAGGGTCTCTTCCTCCAACAGGGCCGATGCGAGCGCATCTAACCGGTCGCGGTTGCTTTCGAGGAGGTTCAGGGCAACCGTCTCCGCCTCATGAATGATGGCTGAGATTTCCTGGTCGATACGCCAGGCCATGGCCTCGGAAAATGTCTTCTCCTGAGCCAGTTTCATGCCGAGGAAGGGATGTTCCTCGCCCCGGCTGAAGGTGACTGCGCCGATTTTTTCGCTCATGCCCCACTGGCAGACCATCTTTTCCGCAAGCTCGGTAACGACCTTCAGGTCGTTCTGCGCGCCGGTGGAAACGTCGCGGAACACGAGCCGCTCGGCAACCCTGCCGCCCAGAATGACGGCGATCCGGTTCATGAGGTAGGTTTTGGGATAGTGGTAGCGGTCGTCTTCCGGCAGTTGCTGGGTAACCCCCAACGCCATGCCGCGGGGTACGATGGTAACCTTGTGGACCGGGTCGGTGCCGGGAAGCAGCCTGGCCACCAGGGCGTGCCCCGACTCGTGGTACGCAGTTATCCTTTTTTCTTCCGCCGAGAGGTACATCTTCCGCTCGCCACCCATGAGAATCTTGTCCTTGGCCTGTTCCATCTGCTTCATGCCGACCACCTCGGCATTTTCACGGGCCGCCAGTATCGCCGCCTCGTTCACCAGGTTTTCCAGGTCCGCCCCGGTCATGCCCGGCGTGCCCTTGGCGATGACGGTCAGGTCCACATCCGGGGCAAGGGGCGTCGTGCGGGTATGCACCTTGAGGATGCTCTCCCTGTCGCGCCAATCGGGCCGCTCAATGACGACACGCCGGTCGAACCGCCCCGGGCGGAGCAGTGCGGGGTCCAGGACGTCCGGGCGATTGGTTGCCGCCATCACGATGATCTCCTCGTGGGGGTCGAAACCGTCCATCTCCGACAGCAGCTGGTTGAGGGTCTGCTCCCGCTCATCGTGCCCGCCGCCGAAACCTGCCCCCCTGCTGCGACCCACCGCATCCAGCTCGTCGATGAAAATGATGCTCGGGGCAACCTTGCGGGCGCCGGCAAACAGATCCCGCACCCTGCTTGCGCCGACGCCGACGAACATTTCTATGAACTGGGAAGCCGAAATACTGAAAAATGTTACACCCGCTTCACCCGCCACGGCACGTGCCAGCAGGGTTTTCCCGGTCCCCGGGGGGCCCACCAGCAGCACTCCCTTGGGCACCTTGCCGCCAATGCGCGAAAATTTTTTCGGATCTTTGAGATAATCAACGACCTCCCGGAGCTCCTGTTTGGCTTCTGCCATGCCCGCGACATCCGCGAAGGTGACGGGGGTCTTCTGCGACGTGTAGACCTTGGCGCCCGACTTGGCGAACCCGCCCATCATCGCGCCGGGCCCCTGGGACTTGACGCCTCGCGAGAACAGGATCCAGACTCCGATGATCAGCAGCCAGGGGAGAAGATAGATCAGGCCGGACACGAACGGCGACGTTTCAGGTGAAACCGCGGTAACCTGGACCTTCTTCGACTCCAGTTCCGCCATCAAGGCGGGATCCTGGATATCAGGCATAACGGCGGTGAACGCGCCCGCATTCCTCGTAGCGCTCTTTCCGGCAACCTGCACGCTGATCGGGACCTTTGACCGGAACTCCCCTTTCAGGGCAGTGCCGCGGATCGTGATCTCCTTAACATTGTCCCTGGCAAGCTCTTCCTTGAAACGGCTGTACGGGATCTCTGCGGAATCACCGGGCTTGTTGTCTGTCATCGCCGTGTAAACGACATTGAAGACGACGACGAGCGCTACCATTGCCAGTAAAGGTTTCCAAATCGGTTGCCACATGCGCCACTCCCTTGATCTCGACCGTATACGCTTATTTGTATTATTTTATACTGCCCAATCCCCACTAGGCAAGCCTCGATATTTTCCGGCAAAACCAATTGACAAAACATCTCTCTTCAAATATTTATATATGTTTACCATTGTCAGCGGTCCCCATCATCCCGCACTGCCGCACAAGGATCGTGTGCCACGGGTTGCATGCGCCTCGCTGAAGGAGACTGTGCCATGTCACTACAAACCATGCTCTGGGGCGGATTCGCCGTTCTAATCACCGTCATGTTCATCCTCGATCTTGGCGTGTTCAACCGCAAGAGCCATGAAATCTCGTTCCGCGAAGCACTGGCCTGGACGCTGGTCTGGGTGGGGCTTGCCATGGGCTTCAACATCGGCATCCTCCATTTCCTGGGCACGACGAAAGCGCTTGAATTCCTGACCGGCTACCTCATCGAAGAATCCCTTTCAGTGGACAACCTCTTCGTCTTCATCATGATCTTTTCCTATTTCCACGTCTCCCGGGCACATCAGCCCAAGATCCTGAAATGGGGAATCATCGGCGCCCTGGTTCTGAGAGCCGTATTCATTTTCCTGGGTATCGAACTGTTCGAGCGCTTCCACTGGATGGTCTACCTGTTCGGCGGGTTGTTGATCTTCACCGGCATCAGGATGGCACTGGGCGGAGAGGAAAAGATCGAACCGGAGAAAAACCTTGTCGTGAGGATCGTCAGGAAGTTCGTCCCGGTCACGAAACGCATGTACGGCGACAATTTTTTCATCCGGCGCAACGGGGTGCTTGCGGCGACTCCTCTGATGCTGGCCCTGCTGGTGGTGGAGAGCAGCGACGTCATTTTCGCGATTGATTCGATCCCCGCCATCCTGGCAGTGACCCGCGACCCGTTCATCGTCTACACGTCCAACGTTTTCGCCATCATGGGACTTCGATCCCTCTTCTACCTCCTGAGCAACGTGATGGAAATGTTCGTCTACCTGAAACTGGGCGTTTCTTTCATCCTGGCATTCGTCGGCGTCAAGATGCTCATCTCCTCCGTCTACCAGTTCCCGATCTTCTTTTCCCTCGGCATGATCGTGGGAGTGCTCTCCATTTCCGTCATCACCTCGATTGCCATCGGCAATAAACGGAAAGCCAGGCACTGAAAACAGCCGCTTCTGGGGGCCATGATTCATCCCTCGCCGCGGGGATCCTGCCCAGCCTGCCCCTCAGGTGAAATCCGCCGGGAATAGAGCCCGAAAATGGCAACGGCAACGGCAAGGACGATGGGGCCGCCTATCACCCCCAGGGGGCCGAAGGCGAAAATTCCGCCCAGGACGCCCAATGCGATGACCAGGATCGGCATGTGGGCTTTGCCGCTGATGAACAGCGGCCGGATAAGGTTGTCCGACATGCCGACCACCACCCCGCCCCACACCAGCAGGAAGACACCTTGCAGAACGTCACCCTGGGCAAACAGGTACAATGCGCCAGGGAGCCATATCAGCGCGGTTCCCACTACCGGTATGACGGCAGCCACCGCCATGAGGGAACCGAACAGTACCGGCGAAGGAAGCCCGCAGATCAAGAAACCCGCGCCACCAAGCACGCCTTGCACGACGCAGGTGAGCAGAATGCCGTAAATCACTGCGGACAGCACTCTTTTTACGGTGCCGAGAAGCACGGCGATGTCCTCACCCTTCACGGTAAGAACCGACATGAACCGGCCCAACGCACGCTCCCCGTCCCGGTAGAGGAAAAAAAGCGCGATGACCATGATCACCAGCTTGATGAGCATGAAGAAAACATTTCTGATGATTGCCGTCGAATAGCTGAGGAGCGTGGATGCAATGTTCTTCACGGCCGGCAGGAGCACCGCCCTGATGTCCGGCTCGACCGTGCTCATATAGGGCATGGCCCTCTCGATGAGCGGCGAGATGTAGGGATGGGAAAGAAAATCCTTCAATGCAACGGGCAGACCGCTGGCAGCGCTTTTCTCCAGCAGTTGATAGAACCGGATCGACTCGCCGGCCAACACCGATACGAACACCAGGAACGGGAGCACCAGCATCACGATGACGGCCGGGGTCATGAGCGAAGCCGCCAGGGTGTCCCTGCCCCGCAGACGCCCCCGCAGGCGCCGGTAGAGAGGGAACGTCGAGATGCCCACGACCGCCGACCAGCCGAGGGTGTCAAGGAGCGGCGACAGGATGGTATAGACCAGGAAGAGCAGCGCCAGCAGGGCTGAGAAAACCGTCAGGGTGACGAACAGGCGGCGGTCCATGGCAAAGCCCTCCGGGAAAGGGGGTGGAAACCGGTTACGCGGTTACGGCCGGGATTGGTCTTTGACGATCCTGACCTTCAGGATCGCGGTTTTGGTCACTTCTTCGCAGATCAGCACGAAACCGTCGAACGGCACCCGCTCCCCACGCTCGGGGAACCTGCCCATCAGGTCCAGGATCAGTCCGGCCAGGGTGTCATAGGGCAGATCTTCCTCCCGTTTGAAATCCAGGACATCTGACAGGTCGGAAAGGGAAATCATCGCATCCAGGACCATGCTGCCGTCAGCCAGCTTCTGGATCCTGCGCGGTTCGCCGACATCATGCTCATCCTCGATCTCACCCACCAGTTCCTCGAGGAGGTCCTCAGTGGTGGCCAACCCGCTGATCCCCCCGTACTCGTCAACCACCAGCGCCATATGAATGCGCTTGCGCTGCATCTCCTTCAGCAGGTCATTGACCTTTTTCACCTCCGGCACGTAGTAGGGCGGCCTGATGATGGTCTGCACATCGAAATCGGGTTCCCGCACCATGCGCCCGAGGAAATCCTTGCCGTGGATGAACCCAGTGAGGTTCTCTATGGAGCCTCGATATACCGGGTAGCGCGAATACATGTTCTCCATGACAATCCTGAGCATCTCATCACGGGGCGCTTCCAGGTCTATCCCCACGATCCGCGTCCGGGGAACCATCACTTCGCGGACGCTGGTATGGGTGAAATCGAAAATGTTCTCGATGAATTTCCGCTCCGTCTCGCTGAACACCCCGGTTTCGTGCCCTTCCTGAACGATGTGCCGTACTTCTTCAGGGGTGATGAACGCCTGTACACCTTCGGCCTTGATGCCCATGATGGAAAGTACCGCCCGGTTGGAAAATGCGAGGAAGCTGACGGCGACCGAACCGGCACGGGCCAGGAAGCGGATGGTTTTGGCTACGCGCAATGCCATGGTATCGGCATAATGAAGGGCGATTGTCTTTGGAACCAGCTCTCCGAAAATGAGGGAGAAATAGGAAATCATCACCACCACAATCGTAATGGCGACCGGCTCTGCCGCATGCCTGAGGAATTCGAAAGGAGCTTGCAGAAAGACCGGCTTCAGATACTGGATTGCCGCGGCGCCGCCAACGGCCGATGCCATGCTCCCGACGATCGTGACACCTATCTGGACCGTTGCCAGGAAGCGATGCGGATCGTCCTGAAGGCCTTCGACGATCTTCGCATGTTCGTTGCCGTCTGCCACCAGCTGGGCGATCCTGCTCTTTCGCGCCGATATGACTGCCAGCTCAGAGCCGGCGAAAAAACCGTTTGCCAGAATAAGAAGAAAAACCAGCAGCAATTCCAGCCAGACCGTTTCCAAAACGTCCTCCTTGCTTCATCTGTTCGCTTCCGCGGCTGCCCGGGGAGCCCCTCTCTGTCAGAAGAGCCCGTCCAGCAACCTGAGACAGGCCTCATCCCTGTTCAGGGTGTAGAGATGTATGCCCGGCGCACCCTTTTCCAGAAGGCCCTTGATCTGCTCGCGTGCATACGCCATTCCCAGAGCCTGCACCGCATCCGCGCCTCCCCTCTCGTTGGCCGCTTCCAGATTGGCCATGAAGTCCGCGGGGATGCTCGCTCCGCACAGTGAAAGCACTTTCCGGATCACCTTCAGGCTGAAGATGGGCATGATGCCGGGAATTATGGGCCTTTCCACACCGGCATTCCTGGCCCGCCGCACGAAATCCCAGTAGAGGCTGTTGTCGAAAAAGAGTTGCGTCACCACGAAATCACCGCCTGCGCCCAGTTTGCACGTTAACGCATTCAGGTCTGCTTCATGAGAGGATGCCTCGGGATGCCCCTCGGGATAACCGGCAACGCCGATTCCCATTTCCGGGAAACTCTTCCGAACGAAGGAAACCAGATCAGACGCATACGTGAAATCCCGTTTCGCGGAAACCGACAGAGGCTGGTCCTGTGGTGGATCTCCCCGGAGCGCCAGGATATTGTCAACACCGACGGAGCGCAACTCCTCCAGAAAGGCCAGGATACCGGCTTCGGTCGCACCGACGCAGGTAAGATGGGCCATGGGTTCCAGCAGGAGATCACGCTTCAGGCGGGTCACTATTTCCAGGGTGTGGGACTGGGTGCTGCCACCGGCTCCGTAGGTCACCGACACGAAGAGGGGATTTATGGAACGCAGTTTTTCCGCACAGCGAAAAAACCCCGGCCAGTCAACCTGTTCCTTTGGAGGGAAAAACTCGAGGGAAATGAACGGATTCCCACGCTCAAACAGTTCTACGATACGCAAATTTCATTTCTCCTTGGATTCATCCGCCTTCGCGGTCCGCCACCGAAGGCAGAGACAGCTTTTTCTTTGTACAAAGGCATGTTACGTTGAGAACGTATAGCATGGCGTACGTACATTTGCAAGGGGAGCGATCCCCTCGTTACCGTGCCGGGCAGGTTTCCACGCCGGGAAAAGTGTGATACAAATAAAGTATGATGCAAGATGTTTATTCAACGCCATAAATGCTTCGGCAGAGAAGACTGCGAAAAATGTCACAAGGCCGGCAGGATACACCGCGCACCGCAGAAGTTTTTTACAGCCTTATTCATGAATAAAGGCGGAAGGTTTGACACATGAGCGAAGTTCCATCCCTGATAGACACCCATGCACATATAGACGGCAAAGAATTCGATGGGGATTTCTCCGACATGCTGGCGCGGGCCGCTGCAGCGGGAGTTTCCCGTATCATCGCTGTGGGCGGTGATATCGAATCAAGCAGGAAAACCGTGCAACTGGCTCGAAGCTACGACAACATTCACTGTGCGGTGGGCATACACCCCCACGACGCAATCCGCGTTTCGGACAAATGCTTCGACCTGATAGGACAGATGGCATCGGAAGCACCACGATGCGTCGCCATCGGCGAGATCGGCCTCGACTTTTTCCGCGACCGATCCCCCAGGGACATCCAGGAGCGGGTATTCCGCCGTTTTCTCATACTGGCAGCAGAGCTGAACCTGCCGGTGATCATCCATGACCGGGACGCTCATGACAGAATTCTCAGCATCCTGCGGGAAGAGCGGTCACGCGGCATCAGGGGAGTGCTGCACTGTTTCTCGGGAGATCTGGAGATGGCCAGGGAATGCATCGGCCTGGGATTCTTCGTCTCCATACCCGGCACGGTCACCTACCCGTCGAACCAAAAGCTGCGCGATGTCGTCGGCGGGGTATCCTCCGACTTCATCCTCCTGGAAACCGACTGCCCCTACCTGTCACCGGTTCCCCATCGAGGAAAACGCAACGAGCCCTCCTATCTGCGCCTTGTGGCCGAAAAAGTCGCCGAACTCAAGGGACTTTCGCTGGAAGATATCGCCAGGATCACCACCCTCAACGCGGAACGGCTCTTCGGCATCGGGCGGCAGGAACAGAGCGGCGCCATTGCCTATCGCATCCGCGACTCCCTCTACCTCAACATCACCAACCGCTGCTCCAACCGGTGCTCTTTCTGCGCCAAATTCTCCGATTTTTTCGTCAAGGGGCACTTCCTGAAACTGGACCATGAGCCGTCTTTCGCCGAGGTCATGGCCGCTGTGGGGGACACTTCGGGATACGACGAGATCGTTTTCTGCGGTTACGGCGAACCGCTCCTGAGGCTCGAACTGGTCCGGGAGGTAGCAGCCGCCCTGAAGGCCAGGGGATGCCGGATCAGGGTCAACACCGACGGCCTGGCCAACCTGGTCCACGGCCGGAATATCCTGCCGGAACTGGCAGGCATTGTGGACGCCCTCTCCGTCAGCCTGAACGCTGCCGACGCGGCAACCTACGTGGACCTGTGCCGTCCCCCCTTCGGTGAATCCGGCTTTTCCGCCGTGTGCGACTTTCTCCGCGAAGCCCGCAAACACGTTCCCCTGGTCGTCGCCTCAGCGGTGACCGTCCCCGGCCTCGACATCGAACCGGTCATGAAACTGGCGGAAGCGCTGGGTGTTGTCTTTCGCAAACGGGAGTACGCCGATGTCGGGTGACACGCGGACAGTCCCGGATCCCAATGCACCCGGCAGAGCGGAGCCCACTGCGGATCCCGCCTGCATCGGTCTCTGCCTGGGAGCATGCACCGTTACCATAGCGAAACGGACGGGACACGGCGTGACCTTCGACAGCATCCCGCACGACGGCAAGGTCGGCGATGTGCTCCGCAAAGCCCTCACGAAACTGCTTCCTGCGCGCATCGGGATCACCGGACGCACCTTCCGCAGGATGGTTGCCCTGCCGACCATCCCGGAACCCGAGGCTGTCGAGCGTGCCTACGCCCATGTCCGGGAAACGTGCCCGGATGTGGAGTGCATCGTCTCTGCCGGCGGGGAAACCTTCATCGCCTATTTCCTCGACCGCAGCGGCAGGATACGATCGGTGCAGACCGGCAACAAGTGCGCATCGGGAACCGGCGAATTCTTTATCCAGCAGATCACGCGCATGGGCCTCGACCTGGAAGCAGCACTATCCTCGAGCGAGGGAGAGGAGCCGTATCACCTTGCCAGCCGCTGTTCCGTGTTCTGCAAATCCGACTGCACCCATGCCCTCAACAAGGGGCTTGCGAAAGGCAGGGTAAGCGCCGGTCTCTGCAGGATGATGGCGGTGAAAATCACCGAGCTCCTGAAAAAGGGGCGGCCCGCCCGTGTCCTGGTCACCGGCGGAGTCAGCAGGAACCTCGTGGTGCTGGATTTCCTCCGTAGTGCGTACCCCCTGGCGGTCACCATTCCCGAATCTCCCTATTTCGAGGCGCTGGGCGCCATGCTCTGGGCCGAGACACATGCCGCGGTCACCCCGGGAATCGAGGGAATTTTCACTCCCGGTCACAGCTCGTTCTCGTTTCTGCCCCGTCTGGCGGAAGGTTCGGAGAAGGTCAGGTTCAGCTCGATGCAACGGGGCGACTTCCTTGACGGGGACTATATCCTGGGCCTTGACGTGGGCAGCACAACCACCAAGGCAGTGCTGCTCCGCATGGAAGACTGCGCGGTCACTGCCGGTGTCTACCTGCGCACGTCCGGCGATCCGGTAGGGGCAAGCCGCACGTGTTACCTGAAAATCCTGGAACAGATCCCGGCAGGTGTCTCCGTAAACGTCATCGGCATCGGCGCCACGGGCAGCGGCAGGCGCATAGCGGGACTGCACGCCCAGACCCCCGGGGTCATCAACGAAATCGTCGCCCATGCCGCCGCCGCAGTCCACTTCGACCCGGATGTGGAGACCATCTTCGAAATCGGCGGGCAGGACGCCAAGTACACGTTCATCACCAACCGGGTGGCAAGCGACTATGCCATGAACGAAGCCTGCTCCGCGGGCACCGGATCGTTCCTCGAAGAAGCGAGCCGCGAGTCGCTCGGCGTCGCCATGGAAGACATCGAGCGCCTTGCCCTGCGCTCATCATCCCCCCCGGACTTCAGCGACCAGTGTTCGGCATTCATCAGCAGCGATGTGAAGACTGCCGTCCAGGAAGGGATCGGCAGGGAAGACATCCTGGCCGGGCTCGTCTACTCGGTCTGCCAGAATTACCTGAACCGGGTGAAGGGCGCGCGGCCCGTGGGGAAAAAGGTCTTCATGCAGGGGGGGGTCTGTTACAACCGGGCGGTTCCCGCCGCAATGGCACTCCTGTGCGGGCAGGAGATCATCGTCCCTCCCGAACCCGGCCTCATGGGAGCCTTTGGTGTTGCCCTGGAAATACGCCGCAAGATCCTCGGCGGTCTCATGGACAGGGGCAGCTACCGTCTCCCGGAGCTGGCAGCCCGCGAAGTCGCCGAGAAAGAGCCGTTCATCTGCGCCGGCGGCAGGGAAGGATGCGACAGGAAATGCACGATAGCACGGATCGAAGTGAACGGGACCGTCTACCCGTTCGGGGGCGCCTGCGATCTCTACTACAACCAGTTCAGGAAAGAGCAGATCGACCCGGCCGGCCGGGACCTGGTGAAAACCCGGGAAGACCTGGTTTTCACCAGCTACGCCCCTCCCCCCCTTGACAATCAGGCAGCCCCTTCGGTGGGTATCCCCGCATCCCTGCTCACCACGACGTTTTTCCCGTTCTATGCTTATTTTTTCAACCGTCTCGGCATGCGGGTCGTTCCCGGCCTGGAGCCTGACCCCACGGGAATGGAGGCCCCGGCCGCGTCGTTCTGCTTTCCCATGCTCCAGAGCCACGCCTTTGTCCAGGGGCTCCTCAACCGGGATACGGACTACATCTTCCTTCCCCATGTAAAGTCCATGGCCATGGAAACCAGCGACGAGACCAACTGCACCTGTCCCTTTGTCCAGGCCGATCCCTACTGCCTGAGAGCTGCTTTCCACGACGAGCTCAGCCCC
This sequence comes from Geobacter sp. UBA5735, assembly GCA_002419385.1. Taxonomy (GTDB): domain Bacteria; phylum Desulfobacterota; class Desulfuromonadia; order Geobacterales; family Geobacteraceae; genus RPRC01. The sequence continues at coordinate 31,289 of DIFZ01000065.1, read as the reverse complement.
AAGCTGCTTTCCGCGGTGCTGGAATTCGACGACCCGAAACGGCTGCGGGAGGAGTTTTTGTCCATCGGCCGCCGTCTCGGCTTCTCCCGCAGCCGTTCCGCGGCGGCATTCGAAGACGCCGCAGAGGCATTCGCCTCCATGCGCAGGGAGATGGCCGACCTGGGGAGACAGTTCCTCCGGAGCCTGACTCCGGAGGAATCGGTCATCGTCCTCTTCGGCCGCCCCTACAACGCCTTCAGCCGCTTCGGCAACATGGGCGTTCCGCACAAATTCGCCAGCCGTGGCTACCGCGTCATACCCCACGACTTCCTGCCGCTGGAAGAACTGGGGGGCTCGACCGTGCCCCAGATGTTCTGGGCTACGGGACAGGGCATCATGCAGGCGGCAGGATTCGTGCGGCGCCACCCCAATCTCTTCGGGGTCTTCATAACCAGCTTCAGCTGCGGCCCCGATTCATTCATAACCGGATATTTCCGTGACACCATGGGCCAGAAGCCCTCCCTGACACTTGAAATCGATGCCCATACCGCCGATGCGGGCATCGATACCAGGATCGAGGCATTCCTCGACGTCATAAAGGGGTACCGGGAACTGGTACCGGCTGTGGAGGATACTGACGATTTCAGACCTGCACGGATGGTGCGCCGGAAGGAGGGCTATGTCATCGAAACGGGAAACGGCAGGCGCTACCGGCTGACCGACCCGGACGTCAGGCTGCTCATCCCTTCAATGGGCGAAAGCGTATCCAGGTGCCTGGCAGCCGCCATGCGCAAATCCGGCATCAGGGCCACGGCCCTCGCCCCCCCGGGCCGCCGGGAGCTTTCGCTGGGCAAGGGGCACGCCACCTGCAAGGAATGCCTCCCCCTCATACTCACCAGCGGCTCCCTGGCTCACTATCTGTCTTCGCCCCGGCGCGAAGGGGAAGTGATCGCGTACTTCATGCCGGAAACCGACGGTCCCTGCCGTTTCGGCCAGTACAACGTGTTCATGAAAAACTACATCCGCAAGAACAGGATTCCCAATGTGGCGCTGTTCAGCCTTTCATCCCGGGACAGTTACGACGGCATCCCCCGGGACCTGACCCGCCGCATCTGGCTGGGGCTGACCATCGGTGACGGCCTCGAAGAAGTCCGGGCAGGGATCCTGGCGCTGGCCGAAGAGCGGGGGGCAGCGCTGGACGCATTTGCCCGCGCAAGGGACCGGATAGTCCAGAGCGTGGCCGAGGATAGCTACGACGGGGTCATGAAGACGCTCAGGGATGCAATGGAGGGGCTTGCTGCCTTCAGGAAACGATGTCCCGTCGAAGCGGCGACAAAGGTCTCCCTCATCGGGGAGATTTTCGTCCGGCGCGATGAGTTCTCCCGCCAGTACCTGGCGGAAAAACTGGCCGACAAAGGCGTGCTGCTGCGGACTGCTCCGGCGACCGAATGGCTCCACTATACCGATTACTGCCTGGCCCGGGGCCTCAGCGGACCCGTGTCCCTGGGCAAACGGCTCATGATGAGGCTGAAGAAGACAATCATGCTGAAAGACGAGCGGCTGATTGACGGCCATCTCGCAGCCTCGGGCTTCTATGACGGCCACCGGATACCCGTGGACCACCTGGTTGCCAAAGGGGCTTCCCTGCTCAACCCCCAACTGACCGGAGAAGCCATCCTGACCATCAGCTCCGCACTGACCGAACTCGGCGACCATACCCACGGCGTCATCAGCATCGGGCCGTTCGGCTGCATGCCCAGTCGGATCGCCGAATCGATCATCACCTACCGCCTCGCAGCTGAAAAGGAACATTTCTCTTTGCACAACCGCGCGTTCTGGGCAGGAGCCAAGGGAAACATCCCCCTTCCCTTCCTTGCCGTTGAAAGCGACGGCAATCCGTTCCCCCAACTGGTGGAAATCCGTCTGGAAAGCCTGCTCCTCTCCGCCAGGAGACTCAAGGAGGAGTTGGGGCGGTGCCACTGAGTAAACAGCAGGACCGCCTGTTTGCCGGGCCGGTCAGAATTCCCTGAGCAGCAGGTCCGCCACATCCTTCCGCCCCGGGCGCTGCCCCAGTGACGCGGGTGTAAATGCCTTCCAGGATATCCATACGACAAAGCCTCCGGAATTCTCCGTCACTCTCTCCTTCTCTTGCAAAGACCACATTGCGTGATAGTATACAGTATGCTTTGCCATGTTCATAGCCGTGAGTTTCCATTCGGAAACAGTCCTTTATTGATTCGGCCGTCCGCCTCACCCTAAAGGGCAGCCCTTGCTGTCCGCCGGATTGTCCGCTCTGACCATGTATGAGGGCGTTTCAGCCCGATCGGTAACGCACGATGAAGATAGCACTGGTTTTTCCGCCATTCTTCCTGCAGCCCCTCTACAATCTCCCCCCCCTGGGCCTTCTGAACCTTGCCACGATACTCAGGGAAGCGGGGCATGAGGTTTCGGTGCTGGACCTCGTCCTTGCCATACGGACCGGTGAGCTTGCAACAGGCAGCGCCATATATGAAAACGCTGCACGCCTGATTCTCGACCGGGAACCCGACCTGGTGGGCTTCTCGGCCCAGTGCGCCACCACCCCGGCGGTGATCAGGATCGCGGAACTGCTGAAAAGGAACCGGCCGCAAACGCAGATCGTCGCCGGAGGGCATGACGTTTCCTTCGTCCCGGAGCGCATCCTGGAGCGTTTCCCCTGGATCGACGCCATCGTCAGGGGCGAAGGCGAGGCAACGTTCCCGGAACTGGCGGCGGAGTATGAACGGCAGGGCACCCCGTCATCGATCAGCGGCATCACCTGGCGTTCCGGCACAGGGATACACAGCAATCCCGAGCGGAAGCTCCTGTGCCGCCTGGACGACATTCCCGTGCCCGATTACCGTTTCGTCCCCCCCCTCGACGTCTACCGGTCCGCCTGCGGCATCCCCCGAAGCATTGCCATCCTGGAAGTGGGACGGGGCTGCCCCCACAAGTGCGTCTACTGCTCCGAGTCGGTCATGTGGCGCCGCACGACCCGAACGTTTTCCAGCGCGCGGATAGTCCGGGAAATGCGCATGCTCAGGGACTCCTTCGGCGCGGAGTGCTTTCTCCTTGCCTATGACCAGTTCACCGCGGACCGTCGCTTCGTGGAAGATTTTTGCCGTTCAGTGATGGATGAAGGGTTGAGCGGGACCCCCTGGTACTGCATTTCCCGGCTCGACTCGGTCGACCGCACGCTTCTCCAGACCATGCGTGAGGCAGGCTGTGAATCCATGTGCTACGGTATCGATTCCGGCTCTGCGCGGACCCTTCATTTCATCGGCAAGCGGATCGACCGGGACATTCTGTTCCAAAGAGTGCGTGAAACGACTGACCAGGGGATGACACCGACACTGAGCTTCGTGATCGGCTTTCCCGAGGAAGAGCGCAAAGACATTGACGATACCCTCGAACTGGCCCTCAGGTGCGGAGTCCAGGGAAACAGCAACCCGCTCATCCAGCTGCCCACCGTACTCCCCGGCACTGAGCTCCACAGGCGGTATGCGGACCGGCTTGTCCGTTCAGCCGACACCTATTTCTCCCTCGGCCTGGAATTCGACAACGGCACGCGACTGGCCGGGGACACGCGACTGATCGAGTCCGATCCGGTCATCTTCAGCAGTTTCTTCAACCTTCCGTGCCCCGGAGTGCCGCTGGAAGAGCTCGACCGCATCGCAACCTGTTTCCCCCTGCTGGTCAACCACTTCCCCACCTCATTCCTCCTCCTGGTTCATGCGCTGCAGGCATCGGCCAGCAGGCTCTTCTGCAGCTTTGCCGGGCAGGTAGCCGCAACCGATGGGAAAGATTCCGCCACGCTGAGTCCCGATGACTGCCGGACACAGCTGCCGTCCTTCGCAGAGCAGGCACTGGCGGACGCCGGGGTTCACGGGTGGAGCCACATTCCCCAGGTATGCTCCTACGAGAAGCTTTCCTGCGAATTGTCAGGCGGACGGGTGCGGGAGGCGACAGCAACGGCCCGCATCAGCTCCGGAAACAGATGGACGCCGCAGCAGAGCGGGCGTGCGCTGGTGGAGGAATTCCGCTTTAACATCCCCGCCATCATCGACGACGTGAAAAAGGGGGTTTTCCTGCGGAACTATGAACATGAACCGGTACTGCTGGTCTTCATCTCGAGGGATACCGGACTTGAGGTTGTTGAAACAAACGAATTCGGGCGGGATCTGCTTGCCAGGTGCAGCGGTTCGGCTACAGTGGATGGCATAGCGGCAGATCTCTACAGCAGCTATGGTGCGGGCATGGACACGGACGCTTTCAGGAATGAGTGCCGGGACGCCCTCACAGCGCTGGAAAAAATGGACATTGTCAGCGGGTGAATGACTCCCCGCCACGAAGAAAGGAGGTGATCTCATGCTGAAATTGAGAAGCGTTGAAAAGAAAGCCGTATCATCGGCCGGTTGCCACGGTCCTTCGTGCCACGCGCCCGCATGCCATGCTCCGTCATGCCATGCCCCGGCTTGTCATGCGCCGGCCTGCCACGCACCTGTCCCGTGATGCTGCGACCTTCGGGGGCGGGCTGCCCCGGTGCGGGAGATCCGCCCCCTATTCTCCAAAGGCATTGAAACGGCATGATCAAACCGACACTGTTTCCCGTAGCAGACGGCCATGTAGACCTGATTTACGACCTGATGCGGCGCTATCCGGGCACGGCGGTCGAAGATCTGCCCGATTCGTGGTGCAGTCTGCCGCGGCTTGCGGCCGGAAACGTCCGCGTCATCGTGGCCGCCTTCTATTGCCAGGATGCCTGCAACGGGCCTCTCACTGCCTCCGAAAACCTCCGTTCACTGCTGCAGTATGCCGAGGACTACCTGCAGGTGCTGCCGGTTATCAGGACCCCCCGGGAACTTGCCGGCTGCTTCGAAGGCGCCGGCGCCCCGGGAACGCTCCTGCTGCTGGAAAATGCCGACCCCCTGCTGGAATACGCTCCGGAAAACCTGCGGCGGCGCGGATTCCGCCTGGTCGGCCTGACCCATGCCGGCCGGAACCGGATCGGTTGCGGCAACATGGTGGAGTCCCCCACCGGCCTCACTGATGCCGGCAGGTCCCTCGTGGCCCGCCTCGACCGGCTCGGCATGTCCATAGATACCGCCCATCTGTCCGAACCGTGCTTCCGGGAAGTGGCAGACACCTTCTCCGGACCGCTCGTTTCGACCCATACCGGAATACGCGCATTTTGCGACACGCCGCGAAACCTTTCAGATCAGCAGGCCAAAACCATACTGAGCCGCGACGGAATGATCGGCCTTGCAGTGTATCCAGGGACGCTGGCCCCCACGGGGGAAGCGGACATCCATGATTATTTCAGGCAGCTTGACTGGCTGCTGCAGCGGTATGGGCCCCGGGGAATCGGCATAGGATCCGACTTCGGCGGATTCGACACCCCATGCCGGGACCTCGAGGACCACGCGGCCCTGCCCCGGCTGGCAGGGTTGCTCTCAGACGCCGGCTATTCCGACCAGGTCATACAGGCCATCTTTGGCGAAAACTGGCGCAGGTTCTTCTCCGGGCTGCTCGGCGCCGTACCGGAGGAAGCTTAACCGCGCACCAGGGAGCCGGCCCGGGCATACCGTTCCAGTTCGGATGCCGTCATGGGGGGGCTGAACAGGTAGCCCTGCATATTCCCGCATCCGTTGCGCAACAACAGCTCCCGCTGTTCCTCCTGCTCCACACCGGCAGCGACCGTCTCCAGGCCCAGGGCGCGCGACATGGCGATGATCGCGCAGGCAAGAGACCGGCTGTCGGCGTCATCCAGGAGTTTTTTGATGACAGACCTGTCTATCTTGATACTGTCGATGGGAAACCGTTTCAGCTGATGCAGGGACGACTGGCCGGCGCCGAAGTCGTCCACCGACAACCGTATGCCCTTGTCCCTCAGGCGCCACAAGACATCGACCTCATCTGCACCGCTTTTCAGGAGTATGTTCTCCGAGAATTCCAGGCCAAGGCATGCAGGATCCATCCCCGTATCCGCAAGCACCCGCTCCGTCAGCGAAAGAAGCGATTCACCTTTTCTTGATTGCAGCCCCGAAATGTTGACCGAAATCCTCAACCTGCCCTTCCCCTGTTCACGCCACAGCATGTGCTGCCTGCAGGCGCTCCGCAGCACCCATTCGTCCAGCTCACGGCTCACCCCGGCCTTTTCGGCAAACGGCAGGAAATCCACCGGCAGCAGAACGCCTTGTTCCGGGCTGTCCCACCTGACCAGCGCCTCGACACAGAGCAGGCTGCCATGCTCGACGTCCAGGACCGGCTGGAAACGGAGCGACAGCTCGTCATGCGCCAGAGCAGAGCGCATACGGTTTTCCATATCGATGTGTTCGACTGCCGCACTGTTGAATTCATCCGAATAGAAGCGGAAATTGTTGCCTCCGGATGCTTTGACCTGATACATGGCCATGTCTGCATGCCTGATCATGTCCTTGCGGTCAAGCCCGTCCAGGGGGTAGAGGCTTATGCCGATGCAGGGGGTGATGCGAATCTCGTGAACGTCAATCACATAGGGAGCTGAAAGCGCCGCATGAATCCTGGCTGCCACTTTGGCCGCATCGTAATAGTCCCGCAAATTTTCCAGAAGGACCAGGAACTCGTCTCCCGCGAGGCGGGAAACCTGGGCCTCAGTGCCTTCTTCCGTTTCCCGCGTAACCTGGTCACTGGTCCTGACACTCGATGACAGCCGCACTGCCACCTGCTGCAGCAATTCGTCGCCAACCGAATGGCCGAAATTGTCATTGACGCGCTTGAACCGGTCCAGGTCGACGAACAGCAAGGCCAGCATGCGTTTCATGCGGCGGGCGCGCTCGAGAGCCTGCTCGCAATGATCGGTGAAGTGCACCCGGTTGGGAAGCCCCGTGAGGCTGTCGAAATAGGCGAGCCTCCTGATCTTTTCCTCGTCCCTGCGCCGTTGGGTGACATCCTGGACATAACCCACCACCTGAACCGGGCGGCCCGACGGATCTCTTCGGATCTGCCCTTCCACGTGCACATCCAGGGTCTCATCCTTGCGGTTGACTATCCTGCAATCCATGCTCAGGAAGTCGTTTCCGGACATGACCCGCCGCAGTGCCGCCGCCACCTGCGACCGGTCCCGCGGATGCAGGCACTCCCTGAAAATCCCGGAACAGGCGCCGGAACGTTCCCCGTCCATGCCGAAAATCCTGTACACTTCTTCCGACCAGTGCATTTCCCCGGAAGCAGTGTACAGCTCCCAACTGCCGATACCGGCAATATGCTGGGCCTGGGCAAGGCGGGCTTCACTGACCCTCAGCTTCTCGTAGGTCTTTTTCGCACGCAGGATGTAATGCACCTGATGGCCGAGATTGACCCAATGAATCGGTTTGCTGATGAACTGGGTAGCGCCGGCTTCATATGCCTTTCTCACGGAATCATTATCGTTCAGGCCAGTCATCATGACCACAGGCAGGGACTCTCCTCCCGCCAGCTCCCGCAACGCAGCGCAGACCTGGAAACCGTCCATCCCGGGCATCATGACATCCAGCAGCACCATATCCGGACCGAGATTGAGGACAGCGTCGACGGCCCCATCACCCCGGTCAACCTCGGCGACTGCGCATCCCGACCGTTCGAGCACCTCCCGGGCGATCAGCCTGACGGTCACATCATCATCCACCACCAGAACCAGCGGAACGTTTGTTCCCAACATTTTTCAGCTCCTTGCCTCAAAACCCTGCTGATCAGCGGCAGATTCGTACCGGTACCGATCTCAACCCATCCACTCTTCAGGACACGCCATCTACAATCCCACAAAACTCCTGCTTAACAGTGCATAATTCATAATAGCAACATTCAACCACGCACCATACATTGTCAATATATTATTTTTCATTTTAATATTGATTATCTATTTTTTTGTGGTATCATGCCTCCATGAACAAACCAACCTCGACCCACCCGGTTTCTCCTGGAAGCACTGATGCGTGCACACGGATCAAGACGCTCCGGAAGATGCTCGCCCTGTCGCAGAAAGAATTTGCCGGAACCATCGGGATCTCGCAGGGCCATCTGTGTGTCATCGAAAAGGGGAACCACCTGCCGTCTGACACCTTGATCATGGCAATCTGCCATCGTTTCAGAGCAAACGAGTCGTGGCTCCTGAACGGTTGCGGGGAGCCGCTTGCCCGGCCGATGCCCGAAAGAGGCATACCGGTATACAGCCACCTGCCGGACAGCTACCCGGACACTGCCATGACCACTGAACTGGCCGGACACCTGTCGCTTCCGGACCTTCCCGACAACGCATTCGCTCTGTATCAGCGCGGAGACTACATGGCGCCGACCATCCAGGCCAACGACCTGATGATTTTCATGCCGGTCGAATCGATCGACAACGAAGACATCGTGCTCTTGAAAAACAGGTGGGACACGTGGATAGTGCGGCGCTACCGCACTTCGAGGAACAGGTCCATGTTTACGGCGGACAACACGTCCTACAAGGACTTCGAGTATGATATCAGCAAGCAGAAATTGTTGGCAAAAGTCTGCGCCGTGCTCAGAAATGTCAATTTCTGACGGCTTTCGGCGCCCGGGCACGCTTTTTCCCGCGCCTTCATGCCGTCGGCACATGGTATCGTGGATTCCGGCGCCTCACCCTGCCGGTGGGCGGGAAAAAGCGTCGGGCGCCCATAAAGCCGCTTGACAACAAAGGGCTTTTCTCATTTAATTGAATGGGACCTGAATCCGTGACGCCTTCACGCCTTCGCCTGCGCGGAACGCCTCTTGTTTCAGCATTCCCGCGGCATGAGTCAGCCCGACGAAGGTAACCCGGCGTAAACGGCATGACACGACATCAGCGACGATGGACCCCGGCATTCAGCGTGTCTCGGCGTTCAGACGTCACGGATTCAGGTGGGAATAAAACATGGAGACAATCACCGCCCCTCCCGGCATCTGCGCGACAAAACAGTCAACAGAACGGATTTTTCTATGAATAACGAGTTCACCATACTGCTGGCCGATGCCGATCAGGATTTTCATGATGTTGTCACGGATTATCTGAAAAACACGGGTACACGGATGGTTGCGTGCAGCAACGGAAAGGAGGCCCTGGTATCGATCCAGGCAGAGAAACCCGACCTGCTCTACATGTCGGATACCCTGAAAGACGTTTCGTGCCTTTCCTTCTGCAGGAAACTGAAAACGGACAGAAATTCGTCTGCCATACCCATCATCGCGGTTCTGTCTCCCAACCGAACCGGTGACCGCGAATACTGCTATGAGGCGGGGTGCAGCGATGTTCTCGTCAAGCCGGTAGATCGGGGAGATTTTTTCACGACGCTCCGGAAATTCGTCAACCTGGAAAAGAGATTCAATCCCCGATTCAGGAGCCCCTCGAACATCAACTGCTCGCTCCAATACAGCATAAGCCATGACTGCAAGGTTTACGACATCAGCGCAGGCGGCCTGTTTCTGAAATCCTGCCCGCCCATGCCCATCAATACGATGGTAGCACTCAACTTCACTCTTCCGGAAAGCACCATCACCATAAGCTGCAACGCACGGGTCGCCTGGATCAACCATCCCATCGCCCTCTCCAAGATCGATTTCCCCTTTGGCGTTGGCGTCGAATTCGTGGAACTGAGCCAGGCAACTTCCGACACGCTTGCTGCCTACCTCAACGGCACCAGGGAGGAACCCGGCGCCACGCAGAAAATAACGCAGACCGGCAGTTGATTCCCACGACACAGCCGAGGTTTCATTCCTCCCTCACCGAAAACCTTGAAATCGGGTCGACCCGGAAGATCACCACATTACCGGTGTTTCCTCCCGGATAGATTTCCCGGGCAAGATACGCAAGTTCATCTGCCTCACCATCCCCGGGCACGCTTGTCCACCATCCCCTGACGCCAGACCTCGAGCCGTCATTCCAGCGGTATCCCCTTTGCTTGAGGAGATCCTTCCTGTCGTAAGGAGCACCCACGGCGTAGAGCTTCGACGATACTTCACCTGACCTTTCCAGCAGGGCCTTCATGACGGACGTGCCGGAAAAGGGCAACCGGGCGAGGAGCAATCCCAGCAGTCCTTCCGCGTCATCCAGCGCCCTGTGGGCGTTGATGAAAAAACCGCCGCACTTGTAGAGCAGGTATTCCAGGGAGCGGGAGGAAATCCTCTCAGCCTGCCAGTCGATCTGTGCAACCGTGCATGCCCACGGCAGCCCCGCAAAGGCCGGATACCTGTCTTCCACGAACTTCCTGTCAAACTCCGCATTATGGGCGATGACCAGCGAAGCCCGTTCAGCCAGGGAAAGGACCTGGCCGTCATCAAAGGCCTGACCTGCAACCATCTCGTCGGTGATTCCGGTAATGTCCGTGATCTCGGCCGCCAGCGGGAAGCCCGGATCCTCAAACCCGGAATAGCGCCCGCTCAGCCTGATGATCTCGCCGCTTGCAGGATCATATTCGAATGCCACTATACCAAGCTCGATTATCTTGTCCCGCACATGGTCCAGGCCGGTCGTTTCCGTGTCGATGCAGAGCGCCAGGCGGGCTTCCCGGCCAGACCCGCGACTGAACCTGCTGTCCGTGCCGACGTCGAGCTTGCGGAGAATCTTGAAGTCGCCGGAAGATTGCAGTGCGGAAACGGCAACTTCAATTTCGAGAGGGTTCATGATCCGGTTTCCGGAAACGGCGTCTTTTGCAGGTTTCATTGGTTTTCGATTCTTCCTGTCATATGAGTATGTTCATCCCGGGATGACGATCCCCTCGGCAACGGCAAACCGCAGGAACTCCGTCGCGTCCTGCCGAGGTAAGGCGAGCCCGTCGGCAATGGCACCTGCCGGAGTTTTACCGTCAAGTTTTTCCAGCAACCGGAAATACGGCTCTGCCAGCGATTCGGTGGCAACCCGTCCGGAACAGGGGTAGATCACGGCAAAGGAACCGACAGGCTCCTGTGCCGAACAGATCCGGGGCAGGTCAGGCTCCCCCCACTCCAGGAGCTCGCCGATTTCGTACGTGAACACCGCAAGCCTGGTGGATGCCGCCCGTGCCAGGGGCCGTTTCAACAGGTCGATACGGCCATGAGCCCGGGGAGAAGGTCGTTCCGGCACCGGTGCCATCAGGGCAGCGGCGTAGCAGTAATGGTAGTCGACGAAATCAAGTGCCGCAGCCAGCAGGCGCTTCAACTTCATTTTTTTGAACAGATGAGCAAGAAATGCGCGCTGCATCTGCCAGATTTCTTCATCCTGAAGATCCGTTTCCGCGAGATCCAGTTTCCCCTTTTCCCCCAGCCAGTCCGCGAAAAGCTGCAGAAACCCCGCCGGGGTCATCCCGAGTGCCCCCACGATGCCGTTGAACCAGGCCACTGCCTTGCCCCTGCTGTAGAATATGTCGCAGGCCGCGGCCAATCGCCGTGCTGCCTGCAGATCGGCCGCAGGGAAAGCCGGTGATTCCAGGAGCGTATAGGGCGGGCGTGGCAGGTGACGAAGCCCCAGCCCTCCGGCACGGGCCGCAAGCCGGGTGCCGGGGAGCACCGCAAGGGGAAAGATGGCCAGGCTGTTGGGATAGAGGGAAAGAGCGAAATCGAGCGTCTTCCTGAAACGCTGCAGGCTGTCGCCCGGGAGGCCATAGATGAGGTCGAACCCGAACACGACCCCCTCCCGGTTCAGCAAGCCGATCCTGTCGGAGAATACCCGAAGGTCCAGAGAACGGCCGACTGAGCCGGCAACGTCCGGGTCCGCGGTCTGCAGACCGATCTGCAGGGAACATTTCAGGCGGGCGAACAGACGGGCCTGTACCGCGTCCAGCAATTCGGCCCGCGCCTCGAAGTGGAAGTGAACGCGAGGCGCCTTGCGCCCGATCAGCCGGAGCAGCTCCCTGGCCCGCTCGCCGTCCAGGTTGAAGGTTGAGTCCAGCACCACCACTTGGGTCGCACCCCTGGCGACCAGGTAGCCCAGCTCCTGTTCCAGGCGCTCCAGGGGCTGGCGGCGGACACGCCGCTCCCCCATGCCGTCAAAGCAGAAGTCGCAGCCGAAGGGGCACCCCCGCGAGACTTCCCAGAGGACCCCGCCGGGAATGCATCCGTCCAGCACGCCGCAGAGATAGGGCGAGGGAAGCGTCCCAAGGTCCGCAACCGGCGGACGGGCGCGTAAATCACCCTTTGTTTCGCCCCGAAGCGCAATTCCCTTCACGCCATGCAGCGTTGCTCCTGCCATGAGGCGGTCAACCGCCACCGAAAGCGTGACTTCCCCTTCCCCCAGTACCAGGAAGTCGAACGGCGCCTCGGCAAGAATGCCTTCCGGGTCGGCCGTCGCCTCGGGTCCCCCTGCAAACAGGGTCAGGCGGGGAGATGCGAGCCGGAGACGCTCTGCAAGAGAGTTGCTCTCCGCACGGTTCCACACAGAGAGGGAAAACCCCACCATATCCGCACCGGTCGCCAGGACAGCATCCCGGATCTCTTCGAGGGAATCACCGGAGAAGAATTCAGCGCAGGTGACTTTCAGCGGGACGGCTCTCCGGGTATGGGCGTCGAGGCACGCCTTGAGACAGGCCGCGGCGAGCGGCACCGCCTGGGGCGACCGGAAGGCATGGATGGTTACGAGATGAAGGTGCATGGGTTTCCGCTTACCCTGCCGGGGCAGGTGAATGCTTTTTCCACTCAATGACGCATTCCACGCATCTTGTCAAGGAAATGTTCCCCTGTGCCGGGTGGTTTTGCCTGCTTGCCGTTTCCGCTGAATTGAGCTATGGTTAGGCCATGGAACCATTCGGGATGTTGCGAAACAGCATCGGCCGCGTCAAGCCGGCGATCCTCATGCTCATATTCCTTTTTTTCACCCAGGGGATTGCTGCATCCTATTGGTCCGCCCTTCCGGAGACAAAACCCCACGCTCCCATCATCAAGAAACAGGGACCCAAAGCGCAGTCCATCATCAAGAAACAGGGCAAGCAGGGCGTTCTGCTGCGAGGTTCCTTATTTGTTGATCATGTCACTGCCACATCCTCGTTGCACCGTTTGCAAGCCGGCGGCAATTTCTCAGCGATTCAGCTGACGATTCCTTCCAGGGCGCCGCCGGGGGCTCTTGCACGCCAAACTTCATAACAGATCAGTGCACATCCGGGAATTCCGGATCGATGAATATGTGGTTTCCTGTTTCACCATCTGTTCAACTGTTCGGTGCAAACTTTTTCCCGTATCCTCGGCTGGCAGGGGAAACCCGTGCACCCGCCGAGTGCATCTATCGCTGTGAAATTTCGGTCAATCCAAATTTTTCCAAAATTTCGAATAGTTAAAAAGGATCTTGCACATGAAAAAGAGCTCCGGCACGAAAACAATTTACATAACCGACAACGACATGGTGCGGCTGGAAGAGTTACTGGAGATAGCAGGGGAAAATCCCACGCGGGACAACAAGCATCTTGAAGAATTGTCCAGTGAACTGATGAAAGCTGAAGTCGTGGAATCACGGGATATCCCCCCGAACGTCATAACCATGAACTCCGAAGTGCTTTTCCAGGACCTGGACAACGGTGACAGCAAGACCTACAAGCTCGTTTTCCCCCGGGAAGCGAATGTCGAGCAGAACAGGATTTCCATTCTTGCCCCTGTTGGCACCGCCATGATCGGTTGCCGCGTCGGGCAGACAATCAAATGGAACGCCCCGGCCGGGGTGAGAAAGATGAAGATCGTCAAGATCCTCTATCAGCCCGAAGCGGCCGGCGACTACCATTTATAGCACCAGAGAAGGTGATTCACATGGGCATCCACCTGCACACCTCATACCGTGACCCGGACATCGCCATAGACCTGGGGACCGCGTTGACGCGAATCGCGTCGGGGAGTCTGAGCCAGACCGTGGTCCCGTCCAAAGTCGGGGGTCGCCCGGTCCTGCGCTCCGGAACCATAGCGGACGCAGACGCCGCAGTAGAACTCCTGCGTCCGCTCCTGCTCAGGGTTAGGAAATTCGGCATGCTGCGGCCCCATGCCGTAGCGTGCGCACCGTCGGACGCAACCGGGGAAGAGCTTGACACGCTCAGGGAATGCGTCGTCAATGCCGGAGCGGCTACGGTTGTCATAGTCCCGGAAATATTGGCCGCGGCTATAGGCGCCGGCATGGACGTCTCTTCTCATTATGCGGTGATGATCGTTGACATCGGCGAAGGGATTACCGAATGCGCTGTCATCAGGGCGGGGAAGATCATCGAAAAGCACACCCGCCGCGTGGGTTGCTTTGACCTGCGCCGGCATGTGCTGCAGGCAGTATCATCCATGACGAAACTGCAGATACCCGATGCCGAAGCTGAACGTCTGCTGCGTGAAACGGGAGTTGCCGGCAAGAAAAGCGCTCTCCGGATATTTTTCACCGGCTGCACCGGACCTGCCGCCCCGTTCGGGACCGTTTCGATCCCCGGTGAACGGATACACGAGGAGATCGAACCCGTCATCGCCAGCATCACCGGGGTTGTCACAACTCTGCTTGAGGCACTCTCGCCGGCCGTGAGCTGCCAGATCATCGACAGCGGCATCTGCCTGAGCGGCGGCGGCTCGCTGTTGCGCGGCATGGGGCGCCACCTGGAACGATTGACCGGCATACCGGTCACTTCACCGCCAAACCCGCTTGACGCCGTCGTTGCCGGTGCACGTGACATGCTGCCGGTCATGTCGATCGTCAACCGGCACCTGCGAAAACTGCATTGAAATATGCTCTGAAATATGACTAGATCTGACATACGGGTATTCTCAGCCGTATCATGCCGGCTGGCGGAGCGGTGCATCAATCCCTGCTGATGGAGTTCTTATGGATCACGCGTTATTGCAGGACATGGAGATTCTCTTCGGGCTGGCCGTGGCAACCGTCATCCTGTTCCGGCGCCTCATGTTCCCGTCCATCATCGGGTTTCTCGTTGCCGGCATCCTGGCCGGCCCCCACGCATTAGCCCTGATCAAAAACACCCACCAGGTCGAACAGATGGCTGAAATCGGCGTGGTTCTGCTCCTGTTCACCATCGGCATAGAGTTTTCCCTGAAGGAGCTGATGCGCATCAAGCACCTGGTGCTGCTGGGGGGCGGGCTGCAGGTGGGCGGAACAATCCTGGTGACCGCCCTGGCCGGCATCGCCTTCAGCTTCTCCCTGCCCCAGTCGATTTTTTTCGGCTTCCTGGTCGCCCTTTCCAGCACCGCCATTCTCATGAAACTGCTCATGGATGCGGGGGAAATGGATGCGCCCCACGGCAAGATGGCCATGGGTATCCTCATCTTCCAGGACCTGTGCGTGGTGCCACTGATGCTCTTCGTGCCGTTCCTCGCCGGCGCCGGCGACGGCCTGAACGGCATCATGCTCGTTATCGCGAAAGCGGCGGGGGTGGTGCTGGTCGCCCACTACACCGCCCGTTTCCTGGTCCCCTGGATTTTCGGCCAGGTGGTCAAATCCAGGAGCCGGGAACTCTTCCTGCTCACCATACTGTTCATCGGCTTCGGCACCGCCTGGATCACCGCCCAGGTGGGCCTTTCCCTCGCACTGGGAGCCTTCATCGCCGGCCTGGCCATTTCGGAGTCTGAATACAGCCACCAGGCGCTGGGCGACATCATGCCGTTCCGGGACGCCTTCATGTCGCTCTTTTTCATCTCCGTCGGCATGCTGCTCGATCCGGCCATCGTGGTCAAGTACCCGCTGCTGATAGCCTCGCTGGTCATCACCATACTGCTGATCAAGACCGTGATCACCACCGGCGCCGCCATGTCGCTCGGCATCCCCATGAGGATCGCCCTCATCACGGGGTTGTCCCTGGCCCAGATCGGCGAATTTTCCTTCGTCCTCTGCCAGTCGGGCCTCAAAGCCGGCATTTTCACGCCGGATCTGTACCAGATCTTTCTCGCCGCGTCAGTGGCTACCATGGGGCTCACCCCGCTCTGCCTGAAGATCGCCGCTCCCGTAGCGGACCGTGTCGTTGGGTTCCTGCCCAACGCACTGACGAGGGGGAAGGGAGTCCTGGCCCGCCGCGAACACCAGATGACGATCTCCGACCACGTGATCATCGTGGGCTACGGTCTGAACGGCAGGAATCTTGCCCGGGTGCTGAAGCACTTCAAAATCGACCATGCGGTCATCGAGACCAACCCCTTCACGGTCAAGACCGAACGGAAAAAGGGCGTTCCCATCATCTTCGGCGATGGCTCAGGCAGCGAAATCCTGACCCATGCCAACATCGACCGGGCCCGCATCATCGTCATCGCCATCTCGGACGCGGCATCCAGCCGGCGCATAGCGGCCCAGGCGCGGCGCATGAACCCGAGGATACACGTCATCGTCAGGACCCGCTACATCCTGGAAATGGAGCCGCTCTACAAGCTGGGCGTCAACGAGGTCATCCCCGAGGAATTCGAAACATCCATCGAAATCCTGTCCCGGGTACTGCGGAAATACCTCCTCTCCCATGACGAGATCGAACGTTGCGTCTCGGAGGTCCGGGGCGACTCCTACGAAATGTTCCGCACCATGAGCCGCCGGCACAGCCACGCGGTCGGCATTTCCGGCTTCCTTACCGGCGCCGAGCTGGCCACGTTCCGTGTCGGGCCGGCATCCCCCCTCGTGGGGCACAGTCTCCGCGACGGGATCCTCCGCGACAGGTCGGGGGCGACGCTCCTCATGATCAAGCGCGGCAATGACGTCATACCCAACCCTGACCCGGTCTGGGAGATCCGGGAGAATGATCTCGTCCTGATCCTCGGCACACCCGAACAGCTCGCCGCAGCGGCATCGCTCTTCGAACACGCCGCCTGACGGGACCGGACCGGAATGCAGAGAACATCCCTTGCTGAGAAAGAAGACCAATGCAATTCGTCAACAAACTGACCGGCGTGACCCAGGACCTCATCGCCAGGCACCTGCGGTGGATACACCATGTCACCCTGAACCGGCCGAAAACGGTTTTCGCCGTCGCCATCCTGCTGCTGGCGCTTGCGGTGCTGTCCATCAGCCGGAGCCACTTCGAATCGGACATTTTCAAGCTGTTCCCCCGGCAGGGCCCGCTCGCGCTTTTCCTGGACTCCCTCGAATGGACAGGGAATGCCAGGAACGTCTTTTTCCTCCTGGAAGGCGAACGCGCACACATAACCGCCGAGGCCAAGGTTTTCGCCGGCAAACTCGAAAAGCTCCGGATCGACGGAGCCCCGGCCTTCGAAAAGGTTCAGTACCGGATGTACGATCCGGCCGAAGTCACACCGCTCGCGGATTTCATCGGCTATGCCGTGACCCGTCCGCAGCTTTTTCTCCATCCCGTGGATGCGGGGAAGTATGCGGCAAAGCTCAAGCCTGATTCCGTGGCCCGAGCCCTGGAAACAGCCGAAGCGGAACTGGCGATGCCGGGCACGGTTCAGGAAGTGATCGCCGCAGACCCGCTCTACCTGAGGAATCTCATTCTTCCGCGTCTCAAGAAAGCCTCCCAGGCCCTGGACATGGATCCGTCCTCACCCTATTTCCTGTCGCGGGACGGCAAACTGCTCATTATCATCGCGGAACCCGCCCAACCGGTAACGAACATGGCATTTGCCAGGAAGCTGATGAGCGGCATCAATGAAGCACGCGCGGACGCTCCGGTCAAAATCACCTGCACCGGCGCGCACCTGAGCGCCGTTGCCGACGAAGCGGCCATGAAAAAGGAAATCGCCGCCTGCATCGTATCGTCCCTCGTCGTGGTGCTGGCGCTTTTCTACCTGACGTACCGACGGTTCATGCCCACGCTGCTCATCCCGGCAATCCTGGTTTCCGGAGTTATTCTGGCCCTCGGGACCGGAGCGCTCCTGCTCTCCTCGGTTCACATAATCTCCTTCGCTTTTACTGCGCTCATTATCGGGCTCGGCACCGATTACTCAATCCACATCTATGACCGTTTCTACTTCGAGCGGGTCAAAGGAAGCACGACTGATGAAGCATTGAGGCTTGCCATAGTGGATACGGGGCACGGCGTCTTTACGGCGGCGATAACAACCGCCCTCCCGTTCCTGGCACTGGTTCTCGCGGATGTGCGGGCGCTCTCGGAACTGGGCCTCCTGGTCGGATTCGGGGTGATTTTCTCGCTCTATGCCACCTATTTCTTCCTCCCTCCCCTGCTGCTTTTCATGGAAAACCGTTGCCCCCAGGCCACCTACAAACCGCTGCCCACTTTTTTCCTGGGAAGGGTATGGGAACTGGCCGGAAATCATGGGAAGCCGGTAATCGGCCTTTCATTCATGGCGATTTCAGTGCTGCTGATCGCTTCTTTCTTCATCTCGTTCGATGGGGAGTTGAAAAACCTCCAGCCACGGAATTCCGAGGCATTCCAGACCCAGGAGAAAATCGAGCGGCATCTGAGCATCAGCCCGAAGCAGATGCTGGTGGCTTTGGAAGGGAAAGAGCTGCACGGGATTCTGGAACGCTCGGCAAAGGTCGAAGCGTTGGCGGAGGGGTACCTGAAAAGGGGGGAACTGCAATCCTCGTCCTCCTTGGGCCGGGTTTTGAACGGGCAGGAGCAACAGCAAACAATCCTGCGGGCATTGAGGGAAAGCGCCCACGTGCGCACTTCAGGCCCAGCAGTCACTTCCGCCCTGGAGCTTCAGGGATTCGACGCCTCGCAGTTCCAGCCGTACACGAATGCCATCGCCGCTCTTGCCGACGGTCGCACCATCCCGCTTGAAGAGGGTATTGCACGGCTGGAAGCGTCACCTTTTCGCGGGATCGTCGATCGGCACCTCATGCCGGCAGGAGGTACATTCCATAATCTCCTGTACCTGGACTACCGCGGCGCCGAATTCAACCAGCGGCAGTTCCTGGAGGATCTGCATGCCGTTGATCCGCAGGCGCGGGCCACGAGCGTCGATCTTGTCAGCGGGCAACTGACCGAGTCCGTGAAGAAAAGCTTTGTCATCGCCTTCATCCTGGGTGGAGGGATCGTCCTCTTCCTGCTCCTCTCCCACTTCGATTCCCTTTCCGGGATCTTTTTCTCCCTTTATCCGGTAGTCGCCGGCGTCATAACCATGCTCGGCATCATGTCCATAATCGGGATGGGATTGAATTTCATGAATGCCATGGTGCTGGTGACCATAATCGGGATGGGGTCAGATTACGGTCTCCATATTGCTCATCGGATCAAAGGGGTATGGGGAAAAGAGCGGAAGGAACAGTTCGTCCAGGCTGGAAGGGCCGTGCTGCTGTCAGCGCTGACCACCATAGCCGGCTTCGGCTCGCTGGCGTTTGCCGACTACCGGGCACTGGCATCCATAGGGTGGGCCACAAACTTCGGGATAGCCGCCACTGCCCTGTTTTCCCTCCTGGTGCTCCCTGCATTCTGCAGACATCCGGGGAAACCGGGAAACACCATTTACCAATCACCTTCTTCCGCTTCGTAATCCGTCTCCCGCTCTGACGCCGGCAGATAGATATGGAACACCGTTCCGACACCGATGGCAGTTTCAACCTCCAGGCACCCGTTATGCTTGCTGATGATGGAATAGGCTGTCGCCAGCCCCAGCCCGCTGCCATCCTGCCTGGTAGTGAAATAGGGGTCGAAGATCCTGGGCAGGTTCTCCTGTGCTATGCCCGCCCCCCGGTCGCGGATTGCTATGCGCAGGTATCTGCCCTCCCGGAGAGGGAGGGTTTCTTCACTGCCGACCACGATGTTTTCCCCCTGAACCGAGATCAGCCCGCCATCGGGCATGGCCTGGGCGGCATTCTTGAACAGATCATGAGCGGCTTGGTACACCTGGCCTCGGTCGATCTCCACCGGCCACAGGCCGTCGGGCAGCGAGAACTCGCAGGTGACCGCGGTGCCCCGCAGCAAATCTTTGGCTGCCCTGACAAGGACACTGGCGATGGATGAGGTGCTTCTCACCGGCGCGCCTCCCTTGGCAAAGGTAATGAGCTTCCGGGTCAGGCCGGCCGCCCGCTCACACCCCTTTTCCGCCTCAACCAGTCTCATGTGAGCCTTTTCCGCAGGGTCAAGGTAGACCTTTGCCAGCGAGATGTTGCCGAGGACAGCCGTGAGGATATTGTTGAAATCGTGAGCTATGCCCCCGGCGAGTACCCCCAATGATTCGAGTTTCTGGGCCTTCACGATCTCCTCTTCCATTCTCTTGCGTTCGGTTATGTTGCGAATGTGCTCGGCCACCAGAAACACATCCCCCTTATCGTCGAATATGGGCACGGAACGGATTTCCAGATAGCCGAGGCGTTCGTCATGCTTCTCCACAAAAACCGGTCTGCCGGTACGGAATACATCCCTGGCAGCGCATGGTTCACACGGACTCCCGCTCTCCGAACCGAGACTTTCGAAGCAATACGGGTTCCGGCTAGGCATGTCGGACGGCATTTCCGCATTTGTGTGCCGGTTGGTCTGCACAGCCTGCAGGTTCCTGTCCATGACGACCAGGTGATCGGGGTTTGCCTCGAATATCTTGTTGAGTATTTTCTGCGAGGTC
Organism: Geobacter sp. UBA5735; assembly: GCA_002419385.1. Taxonomy (GTDB): domain Bacteria; phylum Desulfobacterota; class Desulfuromonadia; order Geobacterales; family Geobacteraceae; genus RPRC01. Next base: position 10,874 of record DIFZ01000065.1, on the reverse strand, counting down.
CTGAGCTGCTCTTCCGTCTCGCGCCGCATCCTGATATCATCGCCCAGTTCCTCGTTGACCGCGGCAAGCTGGTCGTTCAGACATGACAGCTGGTGATTCAGCACGGTCAGTTCACGGGTCCGCTCCATGACCTTGACTTCCAGCTCGTCGTACGCCTGTCGCAGGAGCGAATCGGCCTTTTTTCTCGTGCGGATGACATACAACAGCATGAAAACCATGCTCCCCAGAACCGCAATGCCGCTCAAAACAGCCCAAACGACTTCCTTTCTGACTTTGTGGAAGAGCTCAGGTTCGTTTATGATCACACTGTTCACAGGCAGCAGGCTCTTCGCAATGCGGAAACGCTCAAGTTGCCGGTGATCGAACAGATAGCCGGCAGGGGTCTCATACTGGACCGGAATGGTTTCCACCGGTTTTCCGTTCAGGATGCTCAAGGCCATTTCTCCCGCGGTTTTCCCATGGTCGAACGCGCTGAGAAGTTTCCCGCCAACAATGCCGTACCCGAGATTGAAATCGTAGGCGCTGTATACAGGCACCCGGGCGGCCCTGGCAATCCGGGAAATGCTTTCGGTGTTCTCATGGAACTTGGAGGCGGGATTGCCGTAAAAGAACATATAGAAGATCAGGCAATTATCGGGCAGCCGGGCAACATCCCCGCAGATCCTGTCCAGGTCCCTGCTCTCTTCGAACCTGAACCGGACAGTGCGATAGTGACGAAACAGCTTGTCCATTTCCTGCTGCATCCTGGCACCGAGGTTGCCGACATCATTGATGACAAGCACCTCTCTCGTGCCGGGATGAATCCTGAGCGCCAGGTCCAGGGTCCCCCGTAAATCAGCGACTTCGCTTACACCGGTGAACAGCCGTTTGCCCTGCAGGTCTTCCGGGCGGAAGTAATTCACCCCGCAGAACACGACGGGAACCTCGCCGAACAGTTCGTCGCGATGGTCCCTCAGGAACAGGAAGGCGTCAGTATCAGAGCAAATGATGAGTTCGAAACGGGTTCTGGCTTACTTGAGCTTCATCAGCCCGTGCAGTTGGGTCAGATACTGCCCGTCATTCGCCCATTTCGTATTCATGTGCTCGATGTAGAGCCGGGTCCGGCCACGTACCGGGCCCAAGGCGGAGACTATCCCCCTGGTGACATCGTCAGTCCACGTGAATCCCTGGTGGTAGGAGTTGAGGAGCAGTACGTTCTTGAGTTCATGGTCCTGTTCGGCTGACCGGGCAGGCGCTGAAATGACAAGCATCGTCACCAGCAGGAAAACGAGACCCGGCAGCTTTCCGGACAGTCTGCAAATGACGCTTGGCAGATGGTAATACATGGTGCTACTCCAGTGACCTGCCGTGAGATCGGAGCCTCACGCGGTCTTCACGCGCACGCGTGGAACAATTTACTGCGCATTTTATCATTAACCGATTTTACTTGCCTAGAGCCGATATGGGAAAGAAGCCGAACAAGATCATAGCATCAGGAGACCTGTGGAAAAACATTTTTCAACGGGGGAATCAATAATGCCCTAGCATATGGCTATTCAATTATCATAAGCAGAAGTACGGAGCAATATCCGTAACAGGTTACGTATCGGCGGGAACTTCATTTGCTTGAGTCGAAACAATCCGGGATCAAGAGGGGTTGATTGGCAACAAATCCCGCAGGACCTGTTACCAATCAACCGTTTCTCATATATCCGGTCCTGCAGAAGACTTACGAGCTGCCTTCAGGAATCACGGAGGTTGACAACAACCCTGCCCTTGACAGCGCCGCGAAGAATGGACTGGATCAATGTCTCCAGTCCCTGGAGGCTGCACTCGGTCACCATCTCGCCCAGTCTGGCCGGTTTCCATGCCGTGCCCAGACGCGCCCAGATTTCCCGGCGGGTTTCACGGGACGCCTGGACCGAATCCACCCCCAGCAGATCGACCCCCCGCAGAATAAAGGGGTATACGTTGAGTGGCAGCTCCGGCGATCCCACCAGCCCGCAGCAGGCAACGGACCCGCCATACTTTGTCCCCTTCAGCACCGCCGCCAATGTGGCCCCGCCGACCACGTCCACGGCGCCGGCCCAGCGTTCCGGAAGGAGCGCCTTCTCGGCCCCGGAAGAAACCTCGTCGCGGTTGAGCACCGCAACGGCGCCCAAATCCCTGAGATACCCTGCATCAGCCATCTTGCCGGTCGAAGCCGTGACCCGGAAGCCCGCAGCGGCAAGTATGGAAACCGCAATGCTCCCGACACCGCCCGTAGCCCCGGTCACAAGGATATCCCCGTCATCGGGCTTGACACCGGCCTGCTGCAGTTTCAGCACCGACAGCGCCGCCGTGAATCCCGCCGTCCCCAAGGCCATGCTCTCGCGCAGGGTCAGCCCATCCGGAAGCTTTATCGCCCAGGAGGCCGGAATGCGGATATACTGGCCAAACCCGCCATCGGTCTCCATCCCCAGGTCGTATCCGGTAACCAGCACCTTTTCACCAGGAGCGAAAACACCGGTTTCGCACGAAACCACCTCACCCGCCGCGTCAATTCCCGGCGTATGGGGGAATTGGCGGGTCACTCCCGGGTGGCCGGTTGCCGAAAGGGCATCCTTGTAGTTGAGGGAAGAATACTGCACGCGGACGAGCAACTCCCCCGGCGCAAGATCCGCCAGGGAGCGTTCCCGGATTTCCCGCAGGAACTGTTTCTCAGGGGTCTTCTCAACAACCAGCGCCTTGAAAATGGTCGACATATCCATTCGAGCCCTCCTTGCATCGGGAATTGTCATCTGCACACAGAGTATACCATGCTTTCCTCCCTGATTCCGGTTGACGCGCCCGCCGCTCCCCAAGGACCGGGAAAGCAGGCGATCCGAGGGTTTCCGTCATACCCCCCCGCCCAGCACCTTGTAGAGGGTCGCCAGGTTGAGGAGACGCGTGAGGCGGACACCGATCAGGTTCTGTTGCGCGCCGTACAGAGCGCGCTGTGAATCGAGCACGGTCAGATAGCTGTCGACCCCCTTTTCATAGCGGGCCAGGGAAAGACGGTAGCTCTCGGCGGTTGCATCGGCAAGAGACTGCTGCGCTGTTACCTGCTCGTCTATGGTACCGCGCTGGGCCAGGGCATCGGCCACCTCGCGGAAGGCGCTCTGGATGGCCTTTTCATACTGGGCAACCGCAATGTCGCGCTCCACCTCGGCTGCCTTCAGGTTGGCACGGTTGGCCCCGCCCTGGAATATGGGCAGCGTGATGCGCGGGGCAACGCTGTAGACAAAGGAACCGGACACGAACAGGTCACGCAGCTGATCGGTGCCGAAACCGACAGAAGATACCAGGGTGATGCGGGGGAAAAAAGCCGCCCGCGCCGCGCCGATGTTGGCATTGGCGCCTTTGAGCAGATGCTCGGCCTGGAGTATGTCGGGACGGCCCAGCAATACGTCCGAGGGCAGGCCGGGCGTCAGGTCCTTCAGGGCGGTGAGCGTGTCCGAGAGAGCTTCCGGCAGGAGGCCGGGCGACACCCTGGTGCCGACAACCAGGTCCAGGGCATTGATATCCTGGGCCACAAGGGTCGCGTAGCGGGCGATGTCCACCCGCGCCGTGTCCACGCTGGTCTGTGCCTGGTTGAGGTCGAGGGCGGACGAAACCCCGGCATCATAGCGGCTGCGGATGAGCCGGTAGGATGCCTGCTGGCTCGCCAGCGTTTCCTGAGCCAGCTTCAACCGCTCACGATCAGCGGCCAACGCCAGGTAGTTGGCCGCGACTTCGGCAACCAGACTGATCTGCACGCTGCGCCGCGCCTGCCTGGTGGCGAAATACTGCTCCAGGGCCTGGTCCTTGAGGCTGCGAACCCGGCCGAACAGGTCCAGCTCATAGGAGCTCATGCCGAGGCCGACAGTGTACTGGTGGATATCCAGGGGAATCCCGAAGCCCGAAAAATCTTCGGCAATACGCTGATAAGTGGCCGTGGCGGTGGCATCGACCTTGGGCACGAGATCGGAGCGTCGGATCTGGTAGGTGGCCCTCGATTTCTCGATATTGAGAGCTGCCACCCGCAGGTCGCGGTTGTTCTCCAGGGCCAGGGCGACCAGTTTCCGCAGTTTTTCGTCGACAAAAAACTCCTGCCAGGGAATTTCGGCGACCGCTTTTGCCTGCGGCGCAGTCCCATTCTCCCGGTAGGCCGGGCCCTCCGGCCAGGCGGCCGGTACCGGCGCTTCCGGACGGATGTATTCCGGCGCCATGGTGCAGCCTGCCATGCTGAACGAGAAAAGGATCAACGGGAACCAAATGCGATTCATATCAGGGAACCTCCGGGGCGCCGGCAGCAACGGCCGGCTCGACTGAAGGCTGCCGCGCCTTTTTCCTGCCGAAGAGTCGTGATATCAGAACGAAGAAAAACGGTATGAAGACAAGGTCGATGAAGGTAGCCGACAGCAGGCCTCCAGTAACTGCCGTGCCGATGGCGTTCTGGGCTGCTGCCCCGGCGCCGCGGGTCAGGGCCAGCGGCAGGGTGCCGAAGAAGAACGCCAGCGAGGTCATGATGACCGGGCGGAGCCTGATCCTGATTGCCGCCAGGGTGGCGTCCACCAGCTCATGGCCCTGGTGCAGCTGGTCCTTGATGAACTGGATGATGAGAATGGCGTTCTTGGTCGAAAGCCCCACGGTGGTAAGCAGGCCGATCTGGAGATAGATGTCGTTGGGCAGCCCCCGCATCGTGACCGCTGTGACCGCCCCCACCAGGCCCAGCGGGAGCATGAGCAAATTGACGAACGGTATGGTCCAGCTCTCGTACAGGGCCGCAACGCTGAGAAACACCACGAGCAGCGAAATGGCATAGAGTGCCGGAGCCTGCTTGCCCGCCTGTTTCTCTTCGTAGGACAGGCCGGTCCACTCGTAGCCGATACCGGAGGGCAGCCGGTCAGCCATCTTTTCCATCTCGGCCATCGCTTCGCCGGTACTCACGCCGGGCGCTGCCTGTCCCATGATCTCCACCGCCGTAATGCCGTTATAGCGCTCAAGGCGGGGTGATCCATACTGCCAGTGGGCAGTGGAAAACGCCGAGAACGGCACCATCTCGCCTGCCTGGTTGCGGACATACCAGCTGTTGATATCCTCCGGCAACATCCGGTAGCGCGGGTCCGACTGGAGATAGACCTTCTTGACCCGGCCCTTTTCGATGAAGTCGTTGACGTAAGAGCTGCCCCAGGCAGTAGCGAGGACTTCATTGACGCTTGCCAGGGATACCCCCAGCGCACCGGCCCGCACATCATCGATGTCGAGCTTGAACTGGGGTGAATCGTCCTGGCCGTTGGGGCGAACCGCGGTGAGCTTCGAATTCTGCATGGCCATGCCGAGGAGCTGGTTGCGTGCTTCCATGAGCTTATCGTGACCCAGGCCGGCCCGGTCCTGCAACTCCAAGTCGAAACCGTTGGCCGTGCCCAGCTCGATCACCGCCGGCGGCGAGAAGGCGAAGGCCATGCCGTCGCGGTACTGGGAAAACGCCTTCATGGCCCGGGCTGCCACGGCAGGGGCTTTCAAGTCGGCGGTTTTGCGCAGCTTCCAGTCCTTGAGCTTCACGAACGCCAGCCCCATGTTCTGGCCGCGGCCGGCAAAACTGAATCCGGCCACAGTTATGATGGTCTCGACGGATTTGGTTTCCTGTTCCAGGAAATGCTGCTCTATCCGTTGTATCAGCTGCAGGGTCCGCTCCTGGGTGGCCCCGGCAGGCAGCTGCATCTGGCAGATGATGAACCCCTGATCCTCATCGGGGAGGAAGGCGGTGGGGAGACGATGGAAGAAAAACAACATGGCAGCGACAATGGCAGCGTACACCACCAGGTAACGCACCGGTTTTCCAAAGGAGCGTCCAACTATCCCTTCGTATTTCCTCCCGGCCAGGTCGAAATATTTGTTGAACCAGCGGAAGAACGGGCAGAACCATCCGCTCTCGCACGCTTCGTGCCCCTTTTCAACCGGCTTGAGCAGGGTGGCGCACAGGGCGGGGGTCAGGATCATGGCCGTCATCACCGACAGGATCATGGCGGAGATGATGGTTATGGAGAACTGGCGGTAGATTACTCCGGTGGAACCGCCAAAGAAGGCCATGGGCAGGAAGACCGCCGTCAGCACGATGGCAATGCCCCACAGGGCGCTGGTGATCTGGCCCATGGATTTAACCGTGGCGTCATGGGGCGACAACCCCTCCTCGTTCATGATCCGCTCCACGTTCTCCACCACGACGATGGCGTCGTCCACCAGGAGGCCGATGACGATAACCAGGGCGAACATGGTCAGGGTATTGATGGAAAATCCGGCGGCTGACAGAACGCCCATGGTGCCGAGCAGGACCACCGGAACTGCGATGGTCGGGATCAGGGTGGCGCGGATGTTCTGCAGAAACAGGAACATGATGATGAAGACCAGCAGGATCGCCTCTGCAAGCGTCTGGACCACCTCTTCGATAGAGATCTTTATGAATGGCGTGGTGTCGTAAGGATAGACCACTTTCATTCCGGCGGGGAAATATTTCGACATCGCCTCCATCTTCGCCTTGACCCGGTTGCCCGTGTCCAGGGCATTGGCGCCGGAGGCAAGCCTGATCGCCATCCCGCCCATTGACTTGCCCTTGTAGCGGGCCTCTATGTCGTAGTTCTCCGCGCCGACTTTGCAGTCGGCAACATCCTTGAGTATTACGGTCGAGCCGTCGCTGTTGGTGCGCAGGATGATAGCCTCGAACTGCTCCGGAGTCTGCAGCAGGGTGCGGGCCGTGATGGTGGCGTTCAGCTGCTGGCCCGGCGGCGCCGGGTTGCCCCCGAACTGGCCGGCCGAGACCTGGGCGTTCTGCGCCTGGACCGCTGAAATCACGTCGCTGGTGGTCAGGTGATAGTTGTTCAGCCTGGCGGGGTCCAGCCAGATGCGCATGGCGTTCTGGGAGCCGAAAACCGTTACTTCGCCAACCCCTTCAGTCCGGCTGATGGTGTCATGGACATTGGCCACCAGGTAGTCGGTCAGCTGATGGCGGTCCATGGAACCGTCCTCGGACGTCAGGCCGATTATCATGAAGAAGTTCCTGGTGGATTTGACCACCTGGATGCCCTGCTTCTGGACAATCTGGGGCAAAAGCGGCGTGGCGAGCTGAAGCTTGTTCTGAACCTGCACCTGGGCGATGTTCGGGTCGGTGCCGGCCTTGAAGGTCAGATTGATGGCCACCGTGCCGGCAGAGTCGCTGGTGGAGGACATGTAGATCAGGTTGTCGATGCCGTTCAGCTTCTGTTCGATGACCTGGGTTACCGTATCCTGAACTGTCTGGGCGGAAGCGCCGGGATACATGGCATTGATGGTGATCTGGGGCGGCGCTATGGGGGGATACTGGGAAACCGACAGCGTTTTGATGGCAAGCAGGCCGGCCAGCATGACCATGATGGCGATAACCCAGGCGAAGATAGGGCGGTTTATGAAGAAGCGGGGCATGGAGGGGCTCCTTTGGCCATTGGACTATGATTTCAAGCTTGGGTACCACCCCCCAGCCCCCTCCTTGCTAAGGAGGGGGTCAGGGGGTGGTGGGGTGGTCTGGGGGTGGCGTATGGACCACTTACTTCTTCGCTGCCGCACCCTGTGGCGCAGCCGCAGGAGCAGCCGCCGGTTTCGACCCGAACTGCACGGCCTTGACCTGCGTACCCGGTTTTGCCCGCTGGATCCCTTCCAGAATGACGCGGTCGCCAGGCTTCAGCCCCTCGCTCACCAGCCAGCTGTCGCCCACGGTGCGCGCAACCTTGATGACCCGCTGCTCCACTTTGTCTTCAGCACCCACGACCAGGGCCGTGGCATCGCCCGCGGGATTGCGGGTGACGCCACGCTGGGGCGCCAGGATTGCCTGATCGTTGGTCCCTTCCTCGACGATGGCACGCACGAACATGCCCGGAAGCAGAACCTGCTTCGGGTTCGGGAATACCGCACGCAGCGTGATGGAACCGGTGCTCTGGTCCACGGTCACCTCGGAAAACTTCAGCGTTCCTGGCAGAGGATAGGCGCTGCCGTCCTCCAGGGTAAGCCGGACGCTGGCCTGGGATGCGCCGTTTTTCAGCAGCCCGCTGGCCAGGTGCTGCTTCAGGCGCAGCATCTCGGCGCTGGACTGGGTGACGTCCACGTACATGGAGCTGAGCTGCTGGATCGTGGCCAGCGCAGCAGGCTGGCTCGCGGTCACCAGCGCGCCGTTGGTCACGGTCGAACGTCCGATCCGTCCCGAAATGGGAGCCGTGACCCGGGTATAGGCCAGGTTGATGCGGGCGGATTCGACCGCGGCCCTGCTGGATGCCAGGTCTGCCTCTGCCTGCTTGAGCGCCGCATAGGCATCGTCATAATCCTGCTGGCTGACTGCATTGATCTTCACCAGATCGCGGAAACGTTGTTCCTTGAGCCGGGCCGGGATCAGGTTGGCATTCGCCCGCGCCTCAGCCGCCCTGGCGCTGGCGAACGCCGCCTTGTAGGTTGCCGGATCGATCTGGTAGAGCACCTGCCCAGCCTTCACGTCCGACCCCTCGGTGAAAAGCCGCTTCTGGATGATCCCCCCGACCTGGGGCCGCACCTCCGCGACCAGGTGGGCCGAAGTCCGACCCGGCAGTTCGGTCGTCAGGATAACCTTCTCGGGCTTGATGACGACGATGCCCACTTCGGGAAGGCCGCCCCCCTTGGGTTTCGAATCGGTTTTGTTACCGCATCCGGCTAGCATCAGCACGCCGGCAAGGATTCCCGCAATGAAGAACAACGTTGCTCTGCGACTGGTCAGCATAACCACCTCTGGTATTGATTTGAATGAACATTCATTCCCTGAATGCACTTCTGTATTTTCTGCTTGAGCACCCCTCACCCGGCAGTGACGGCTATCGCTTCACCGCGTCCCAGCAGGCTTCGATCGTTTTGACGATCATCGGTTCGTCCAGCGTGATGAAGTTCAGGACATGGTCCCGCGCCACAGCAACGAGGGGGCCGAAGGCCAGGTTGAAAAGGATGGCCAGCGGCAGGTCCTTCAGCACCTGCTGGGCCGCGCCCTGGTCGAACAGTTCCCGGAACACGTTGCACCGCCCCTCATCGCCCAGCATTTTGTCCCGCCGGTGGGCTATGCCGTAGGGAGAATTGTGGAACTGCTCCAGGTAGCGGAAACGGAGCGGGTACTCTATGAAAAAGCGCAGCAGTCTCGTGCCCAGGTGGAGAAAGCGTGCCCTGAACGGGGCTGCCTCGCTGTAGCCTTCGAGTATGAACGGGGTTATGGTCTCCTCAAGCTCCTGGTAAAGCTCCCTGATGAGAACATCCCTGTTCTCGAAGTAGCGGTAGATGGTTCCGGCGCCGACCCCTGCCCGCTCGGCGATCAGGGCCATGGGCGCGCCATGGAAGCCCTGTTCGGCGAACAGCTCCAGCGCCGCGCTGATGATTTCCTCGCGCTTGTCAGGTTTTACCGTCAAATGATCTCTCCCCCTTCAAACGGAATGAACGTTCATTCTTTTACTCCTTGAAAACCTGCCTTGTCAAGCAATAATATCGGGCAACGCCGGGCAGAAGTGTGCAAAGAGCAGCTCTCAAGTCCTCGCCCGGCGCCGGTCAACTCCATCGGGACGAAGGCACTAATCCGTGACCTTGTCCGGGAAATCCTTCCGCAGCTTGACGATCTTGGGCTCAATGACGACTTGGCAATAGGCCTCTTCGGGATGGTTCAGGAAATACTCCTGGTAGCGGGAATCGGCAGGGTAGAAATTGGTGAACGGCACGATTTCCGTGACGATGGGAGCAGGCAAGCTGCCGGACGCATCCATTTCGCGCCGTGATTGTTCCGCAATGCATCGTTGCGCTTCGTCGTGGCAGAAGATCACCGAGCGGTACTGCGGGCCGGAATCGTGCCCCTGGCGGTTTCTGGTTGTTGGGTTGTGGGTGCGCCAGAAGACGGCGAGGATCTCCTCGAAGGAAATGGCTTCCGGATCGAAGGTGATCTGCACAGCCTCCGCATGGCCGGTGTTGCCCATGCAGACCTGCTCGTAGAGCGGGTTGGCCACATGCCCGCCCGCATAGCCGGACTGCACCTTCTCAACGCCCTTCAGACTCCGGAACACCGCCTCCACGCACCAGAAGCACCCCGCGCCCAGGGTTGCGGTTTCGAGTCGTTCTCTCATGTCTCCTCACTGTAATCCATTATCATGTTCAGCTGCCGGTTGCTAGTCAGCAGAAGTCGTTTCGAATCCTAGCATGTAGTGACACTTCAGTCCAGGTAAACACTTGTCACCGCTGCGGAAATATTTCGTGCATGGGGATTCAAGGACGAAGCACGACTTCTTCAGGTTCCATTCTGATCAAGCGTGGTCGCCGGTGCTTCGTAAATGGCCGGTCAGAGAGGTTGAAATACCCCCACACACAGTTGCAGGCACTCGAAATGCTGCTTGACCGGGGTATGGCGCGCAGCAGTGATACCGTGCAATTTCAAGTGCGCTGCATACTGGGCGCACAGAGATTTTGGTTCGAGCAGCATGGGGTCTCCTTTACAGCTGAAGGCGTCATGGGAACAATGAACGTTAAGACAGGGACCAGCAATCGAGCATGGTTGCTGATCAGCCTCTGAAATGATTCGGAAATCAGCGTTGGTTCCTGTTGGAATGTTGGCCGTAAAACTGTTCAGCTTCTTGAATGGTATGTTGGCCAACGATGTGTTTTTATCAAACCTAATGTGTTGCATCAAATGGTAAATTGTACTAAAGTGATGTTCCGAGAGACGGACAGAAGGATGGCCGGTCTGATCAATAAGGAGTTCACGTGGGTGACCCGACAGTGCTGCGACTTGCGCATGAACACGCAAGTGGACACCGACCTTCGGCGGGTCACCCGCGGGGGCCGTTGGTCAAAGAGTAAAGATCCGCACCCATAGG
>DIFZ01000026.1 GCA_002419385.1 Geobacter sp. UBA5735 | reverse complement strand
CCATGCACGACTACCTCGCCACCGGTACGTGGCCCGTGACGACGACAGCATAGCTCCCAATTAACAAGGAAAGCCAGAAAAGAAACTAATTCGCATCAGCGATAACGTAGCCCGAATAAGCATTTTCCGCTACGATTCTCATTCAAAAGAGGAGGCACCATGTCCTACGTCGAATCCGTATTCAATTCCGTTGTAGCAAGGAACCCCAACGAGCCTGAATTCCATCAGGCGGTCAAAGAAGTCCTCGAGTCCCTGGAGCCGGTGTTCAAGCGTGACGCGAAGTTCGAGAAGCAGCGCATCCTTGAGCGCATCACCGAACCGGAACGCACAATCCTGTTCCGGGTACCCTGGGTTGATGACAAGGGCACCATCCAGGTGAACAAGGGATACCGCATCGAATTCAACAGTGCGATCGGCGCTTACAAGGGCGGTCTCCGCTTCCATCCGTCGGTCAACCTCGGCGTACTCAAGTTCCTGGGTTTCGAGCAGGTGTTCAAGAACTCCCTCACCACACTGCCCATGGGCGGCGGCAAGGGCGGTTCCGATTTCGACCCTAAGGGCAAGTCGGACAACGAAGTGATGCGTTTCTGCCAGTCCTTCATGACCGAACTGTTCCGCCACATCGGGCCGGTAACCGACGTCCCTGCCGGTGACATCGGCGTCGGCGGCCGCGAGATCGGCTACCTGTTCGGCCAGTACAAGCGTCTGAAGAATGAATTTACCGGCGTTCTCACCGGCAAAGCCCTTAATTGGGGCGGTTCGCTGATACGTCCGGAAGCAACCGGTTACGGCGCCGTCTACTTCGCCCAGGAAATGCTCGCCACCAAGGGCCAGTCTTTCGAAGGCAAGGTCTGTCTCGTGTCCGGTTCCGGAAACGTTGCCCAGTACACCGTGGAAAAACTGAATCAGCTGGGCGCCAAGCCGGTTTCCCTGTCCGATTCCAACGGTTCCATCTACGATCCGGACGGAATTTCGCAGGAAAAACTCCAGTTCGTGCTGGAACTGAAGAATGTGCGCCGCGGCCGCATCTCCGAGTACGTGAAAAAATATCCTTCAGCCAAGTATCTCGAGGGCAAGCGCCCCTGGTCCATCCCCTGCGACTGCGCGTTCCCGAGCGCCACGCAGAACGAGATCAACGGCGCGGACGCAGCCGAGCTGATCAAGAACGGCTGCAAGCTGGTCAGCGAAGGCGCCAACATGCCGAGCGACCTGGATGCAGTGAAGATCTTCCTCGACAACAAGATCTTCTACGGCCCGGGCAAGGCTGCCAACGCAGGCGGCGTGGCAACCTCCGGCCTGGAGATGTCCCAGAACGCCCAGTTCATGAGCTGGTCTCGTGAAGAAGTCGATGCCAAGCTGAAGACCATTATGAAAAACATCCACCACAACGCCTACACCACCGCCGAGGAGTACGGCTGCCCCGGCAACTACGTTGCAGGCGCGAACATCGCCGGTTTCCTCAAGGTTGCCAATGCGATGATCGACCAGGGAGTGGTATAGGGTTCCAGTCATGATGGTTTGAATACGACGAAAGTGGGGGCGCTGATGGTTTTCAGCGCCCCCTTTTTTTAAGACCGATCCCCAAGTTTGTCTGTTTTTTTTATTACCTTATGGGATTGCAGCACGTATAATGGGTGCAGACCGCAAGCGGACGACGGACAACGAAACAAGGGGGGCTTGATGCAGACATACGACAGATCATTTACGACCGGCTTGCCCGGGCTTGACGGTGCCTTGAAGGGCGTGCTGCCCGGCGACAATATCGTCTGGCAGGTGGATTCGATCAGTGATTACCAGGTCCTCGTTGATCCCTTCGTGCAGGCCGGCATCCAGTCGGGAAGGCGCCTGGTCTATTTCCGTTTTGCCAGCCATCCGCCCTTGATCCGGCCGGACGCGTCATTCCTGACGGTCGAACTGGACCCCAACTCGGGCTTCGAGACGTTTATCGCCAGGATTCACCAGGTGATAGAGCAGGTGGGCAGAGGGGCGCTCTACGTTTTCGACTGTCTGTCGGAACTTGCCGCGGACTGGTATTCCGACCAGATGCTGGGCAACTTCTTCATGCTCACCTGCCCTTATCTGTTCGATCTGGAGACGGTCGCCTATTTTGCCATATTCCGCAACTACCATTCCCAGCAGGGTTTGCAGCCGATTGTCCAGACCACCCAGCTGTTTCTCGATGTCTATGCCTACGGGGACAAGCGCTACATCTATCCCATGAAGGTGCACCTGAGGTATTCGCCGACCATGAACATGCTGCATGAGTGGCGGGGAGACGAATTCCGCCCCGTCACCGCCAGTGCGCTGATAAGCTCGATTCTCACCTCCATCAACTGGTCGGGACTGGATACCGATGTCCGGCCTGGCTTCTGGGAGCGGACCTTTGCCGAGGGAGAGGAGGTGCTGAGTGCCGTCAAGGCCGGACGCTGCTCCCCCGAGAGGGAGGACGAGATGTTCCGGCGGCTGTGCCGGATGATGGTGTCCCGCGATCCGGGCATGACCAGCCTGGTGTCACGCTTCCTGAGGCTGGAGGACGTTCTCGAGATCCGCAGGCGCATGATCGGAACGGGCCTCATCGGTGGAAAAACGGTCGGCATGCTGCTGGCACGGCGCATCCTGCAGCGCAACTCGCCGCGCTACGCCTCGCTCCTTGAGGCGCATGACTCGTTTTACATCGGATCGGACGTCTTCTTCACGTTTTTGGTCCGCAACGGCGTCTGGTGGGTGCGGGAGAAACAGCGTGATCCGGAGAAGTTCCTGGAAGGGGCCGAACAGGCGCGCCAGCGGATCCTGACCGGCCAGTTTCCCAGCTTTCTCGTCAAGCAGTTCGAGCAGATGCTCGGCTACTTCGGCCAGGCCCCGATCATCGTGCGGTCCAGTTCCCTCCTGGAGGACAATTACGGCAATTCCTTCGCCGGCAAGTACGAAAGCGTTTTCTGCCCCAACCAGGGACCGCGCGAGCGCAGGCTGGACGATTTCCTCGCGGCAGTGCGCACCATATACGCCAGCACTATGAGCGAGAAGGCTTTGCGTTACCGCGGTCAGAAGGGCCTCCTTGCCCAGGACGAACAGATGGCGCTCCTTGTCATGCGGGTTTCGGGCGCGGTGCACGGCAGGTATTTCTATCCCCATGCCGCGGGCGTGGGGTTTTCCTTCAATCCCTACGTCTGGAACGAGTATATCGATCCACATTCGGGAGTGATCAGGCTGGTTTTCGGCCTGGGTACCCGCGCGGTCGACCGTTCGGATGACGACTACACCCGGGTGGTGGCCCTGAATGCCCCTGAACGACGACCCGAATCCAATTTCGAGGAAGTGCGGCAGTACGCCCAGCGCAGGGTTGATTTCCTCGATCTCGATGCGAACCGGCTCCTGTCGGGCCACTTCCTGGATGTCGTCGCCGCCAGCCCCGATGTGCCGGTGCACCTGTTCGCATCAACGGATACCGGCTCCGATTGGGGAACGGAGCGTTCCACCCGGCCCTCCTGGGTGCTGACGTTCGACAAGCTGCTCAGTTCGTCCAATTTCGTCGAGGATATGCGGGGCATCCTCCGTATGCTGCACGAAGCCTATGCCTGCCCGGTCGACGTTGAGTTCACCATCAATTTCCTGGATGACCAGGACTACCGGATTCATGTCGTGCAGTGCCGTCCCCTGCCGGTAAAGGGGATGGATACCCCCGCGCCGCTGCCGATGGATGTCCTGGAGGAAAACCGCATCATTACCGCCAGCGGAGCGGTGATCGGCCACAGCAGGCATATTCGCATCGACCGGCTGATCCACGTTGTGCCCGCGAAATTCGCCCAGCTCACGGTGCAGGAACAGCACGACATTGCCCGCCTCATCGGGCGGCTCAACGGGACCATCGCCCCGGACGGCAGCGAAAACGTCATGCTGCTGGGACCGGGCAGATGGGGCACCAGTTGCCCGTTCCTCGGCATTCCCGTGGTCTTCGCCGATATCAGCCGTGTCGCCGTGCTCTGCGAGATCGTGGCCATGCGGGAGAGCCTGGTGCCTGACGTTTCGCTGGGCACCCATTTCCTCAACGAACTCATCGAAATGGACATGCTGTACCTGGCGCTGTTTCCCAACAAGGGAGACAACCGTCTCAGCGAAGAGGTGCTCGAACAGGGCTTCAACAGGCTGCTGGAGTACGTTCCGGAAGCGGAGCGCTGGACGGAAACGGTCAGGGTCGTGAATGCCGCTGATGTTGCGGGTGGGGAAGGGGCCCTGTACCTTGCCGCCGACGCTTTCACCCAGAAGGTTATCTGCTATAAGGGGTGACGGTCTGGTCGGCAGAAAAATGCTCAAGAAACGGGCCCGTGTTGCCGATAAGCAATGAACGGGCTGCATAGGGGAGGTGCAGTATGGAAATAAGTTCAGTAGCAAGCCAGGCTCTGGCGGTAAAGGAGAACCTGTCGCAATCCCAGCTGGGCATAGCCGCCGTCAGGCAGGTCGCAGATGCGCAACGGAAGATGGCGGACATGCTGGCGAAGAATGCGGCCGTAGTTCCACCTGCCTCAACTTCCGAGAAGGGTGGGTTTTCAACTTACGCATAACCTTCAAGCACAGTTATGCAGCACAAGCTGTACAACGCTTTGATTTCGAGGTATACCCGACAAAACCTGTGCAGCCCGTAAGGGGCCGCCGTCCGTCCGGACGCCGGCCCCTTTTTCCTGGGACCCGGCAAGGAACGTTGCGGGCCGCACTTTTTGCCGGTATACTCGGTACTGCTTTGCACCCGGAACGTGAGGCAGGTGTGCGTGAAGAACACTCAGAGGAAGCAAGCCGGTGTGTTTTCCAGAATGACGATCAGGATGGGAAACATCACCGAAATTGATGCCGATGCCATCGTGAACGCGGCCAACAGCACGCTGCTGGGAGGTGGCGGCGTTGACGGCATGATTCACTGGGCCGCCGGTTCCGGCCTGCTCGAGGAGTGCCGGTCCCTGGGCTGGTGCCCGGCAGGCGAGGCGCGCTTGACCGGGGGGCATGCACTGAAGGCGCGTCATATCATCCACACTGTCGGCCCGGTTTACGGAATGGAGGGTGAGGAAGCTCCCCGGCTTCTTGCCGCCTGTTACGAGAACAGCCTTGCCCTGGCAGCCGAACACGGCATCAGGACCATTGCCTTCCCTGCCATCAGCTGCGGGGCCTATGGCTACCCGGTGAGGGAAGCATGCCGCATAGCCATAGATACCGTAACGGATTTTCTCATGCGCCATGATTTCCCGGGCACGGTTATTTTCGCCCTGTTTTCCTGCGGGGATTATGAGGCATACAGGGAGTATTACGAGGTCAAACGGACCGAGGTCGCCGGCGGGTAGGGGGGGGCTCCACCGCCCGGCCCTGCAGGAACCGCATCGGGAACAAACTGCAACCCGGAGTTGTCTGGTATGTTGTGGAACAGAAAAACAGAGATAATCGATGAAGATGCCGGACTGCTGGACTCCTGCAGAAAAGGCGATCTGTCGGCTTTTGAGGTTCTGGTGCGCAAGTACGAGAAAAAGATATTCAACCTTGCCTTCAGGGTCGTGGGCGAGTATGAGGATGCAGCGGAAGTGTCCCAGGATGCTTTTGTTTCGGCCTATCGGAGCCTGGACGGATTTCGCGGGGATTCGACCTTTGCCACATGGCTGAGGACCATCACGGTCAACCTTGCACGGAACCGCCTGAAGCAGTCCCGTACCCGAAGGTTTCGGGAGCCCTGCTCCCTGGATGACCCACTTGCGGGTTGCGGGAGCTGTTCCATCGATCCGCCGTCAAGCGGGCCGTCCGCGCTCCAGCAGCTGGAACGGGAAGAGCTCCGGCAGCGGGTGCGGGACTGCGTCGGCGCACTCGAGCCCGGCTTCAGGGAAGTGCTGGTATTGCGTGACCTTGAGGAGCATTCCTACGGAGAGATAGGTTCCCTGCTCAACCTTGCGGAGGGAACGGTCAAGTCACGGTTGTCGCGGGCGCGGGAAGCCGTCCGTGATTGCCTGAAGCGCGTGGCGGGGGAATGGTGATGGATCACACCACGGTTCGCAGCCTTTTGTCGGCATATATGGACGACGCTGTTACTCCTGCGGAACGACAGGGGATCGAGGAGCATCTTGAAAGCTGTGCCGACTGCAGGGCTGAATTGGCTGAACTGAAGCAAACCGTCCTCCGGATCCGCGGCTTCGGCGAAGAAGAACCACCGCCCTGGATGACGCAGAAGATCATGGTCCGGGTCCGGGAGACTGGTGGTGCACGGAGAGGCTTTTTTCACTGGCTGCTCTACCCGCTTCGGATAAAACTCCCCATTGAGGCTGCGGCATTGGTTGTGATAGCGGCAACCGGATACATGCTCTACAGGACTGCTGCGCCCCAGCTGGCGCAGGTTGTGACGCAGGCCCCCGAGCTGCACGGCAGCGAAGCCTCTTCCCCACCGCCAGCGGCGCCATCGGGGAAACCGGCTGTCCGTGATGCGAAACAGGCACGGAAGGAAACGCTGTCCGGGACTCAGCACACGGCAGTGCAGCGAAGCGAGAGGAAAGGCGTTGCCCCTGTGCAGACGCAGACGGCTCCTCCTACGGAGACTTCTTCACCGCAGCCCGCTCCTTCCCCGTCGCCATATTCGCTTCCTGCGAGGGAAGACCATGCGGAGCGTTCGATCATGATGGAGAAGCGCGCTGCGACCCGGGCACCGATGTACGGCAAGAGCGCTGCAGATGAAGATTTCGGGATGGCGGGCCCGAACAGGGCGGAGAAATCGACCGGATCGGTTCGTTCCCGGAGCGCGACGATTGCCGCAGCCGAGCCGTCGGCTGTCCGTCTGGTGGTCGAGGCGGCTGACCGTGACGCGGCCATGGGCCGGATTGGGGCTGCTGTCGGCAGGCTGGGCGGCAGTATTGTCAGGACAACGATCACGGAAGGGGAGCGGGGAGTCCTTGCCATCAGGATTGACAGCAGCCGGTTGGACGAATTGCATGAGCGGCTTGACGGGATCGGTACGGTCCGGGGAGAGGTTCCGCCAGAGCCTGCAGCGGAAGGACGGGTGGAAGTGACGATTGAAGTGGTGGGAAGAACGGAATGAAAAGAGCCCCCTCCCCGAACGGGCTGGGGCTCTTTCGCGCTAGCAGTACTTGATGTCGATTATCTCGTATTCCTTCAGGCCCGATGGTACCTTGACCTTGACCGTGTCGTCGAGCCGGTGTCCGATCAACGCCTTGCCGACCGGCGACGAACAGGACATCTTCCCGAGCCGGATATCAGCTTCATCCTCTCCGACGATACGGTAGGTGACTTCTTCTTCGGCAGCCGTGTCGAACAGGGTTACCGTGGCGCCGAAAACCACCTTGTCCGGTTTCAGGTTGGAGAGATCCACGACGTATGCCCGGGCCAGCTTGTCCTTCAATTCCTGGATCCTTCCCTCGATGAAGCCCTGGCGGTGTTTGGCGGCATCGTATTCCGCATTTTCCGAGAGATCGCCATGGGAGCGGGCCTCGGCGATATCCTGTATGACTTTCGGCCGCTCTTCCCTGATGAGCCGTTTCAATTCTTCCTGAAGCGCGTCGAAGCTTTCCTTGGTCATGGGGACTGAGTGGGACATCGTGTTTGTCATCCTCCTAAAACATGAGGGGCAGCCTGTGCGGCCGCCCCTTATTTTCGTGTGTTCGCACCGCTGCGTGCGGTGGTGTCGCCCCGTGGGGGGCTGACCGGTCCGCGGGGGGTCCGATCAGAGGTACTCTTGAAGCGGCTTTACGTCCAGATCCTTGCGGAGCATGGCCAGAATGCCGTCTACCGCTGCCTTTGCGCCTGCCGTGGTGGTGAAATAGGCGACGTTGTTCATCAGCGTGTTGCGGCGTATGGAAAACGAATCCGCCACAGCCTGGGCGCCCTGGGTAGTGTTGAACACCATGCAGACTTCGTTGTTCTTGATGGCGTCAACGATGTGCGGTCTTCCCTCGGTGACCTTGTTCACCACCGTGACCGGTATGCCCTTCTCCGCGAGATGGGCGGCCGTTCCCCGGGTGGCAAGCAGTTCAAAGCCGTTATCATACAGTTTTTTGGCTGCCGTGACAATATGTTTCTTGTCACTGTCCCTCACGCTGATGAAAACCTTTCCGGAGAGGGGCAGCCTGACGCCGGCACCCAGCTGTGCCTTGGCAAAGGCGCGGGCAAAGTCTGCGTCGATCCCCATGACTTCACCGGTGGATTTCATTTCCGGGCCGAGAATGGTGTCAACACCGGGGAATTTCACGAAGGGGAAGACCGATTCCTTGACCGCCGTGTGGCTTGGCCTGATCTCGGAGGAAATGCCCAGTTCCGCAAGGGTTTTGCCGGCCATGATCAGGGCTGCCAGCTTGGCGAGGGGCCGGCCGGTCGCCTTTGAAACGAAGGGAACGGTGCGGGAAGCGCGGGGGTTCACCTCCAGGATGTAGATCAGGCCGTCCTTGACGGCGAACTGCACATTCATGAGGCCCCTGACACCCAATTCCAGTGCCATGAGCCCTGTCTGCCGCCTGATTTCGTCTGCCGTCTCCGCGGAGATGGAGTAGGGGGGGAGGGAGCACGCCGAGTCGCCGGAATGGATGCCCGCTTCCTCGATGTGTTCCATGATCCCGCCGATGATGACCTCCCGTCCGTCGCACAGCGCATCCACGTCGATCTCGATGGCTGCGTCGAGGAACTTGTCCACCAGGATCGGGTGCTCGGGAGATGCCTGTACGGCGGTATGCATGTAGCGCCGCAGATCTTCGACCTCGTAGACGATTTCCATTGCGCGACCGCCCAGGACATATGAGGGGCGCACCACCACCGGGTAGCCGATCCGTTCGGCGATTTTTTCCGCTTCTTCGAAGGAGCGGGCCGTGCCGTTCGCGGGCTGCAGCAGGTGGAGCTTGTGGAGCATGACCTGGAAGCGTTCGCGGTCTTCCGCCATGTCGATGGAGTCCGGCGAGGTGCCGATGATGGGAACGCCGGCTTTTTCCAGGGCGACCGCCAGCTTGAGGGGGGTCTGGCCACCGAACTGCACGATGACCCCGTGGGGCTTCTCAACGTCGACTATGTTGAGCACATCCTCATAGGTGAGGGGTTCGAAATAGAGGCGGTCCGAAGTGTCGTAGTCGGTGGAGACCGTCTCCGGGTTGCAGTTGACCATGATGGTTTCATAGCCGTCCCCGGCAAGGGCGAAGACGCCATGAACGCAGCAGTAGTCGAATTCGATCCCCTGGCCGATGCGGTTGGGCCCGCCTCCCAGGATCATGATCTTCTTCCGGTCGGTGGCATCGGCTTCGCACTCTTCCTCGTAGGTGGAGTAGAGATAGGGGGTGTGGGCGACGAATTCGGCAGCGCAGGTGTCGACCCGCTTGAACACCGGCCTGACGCCGAGGGAAAGCCGCACCTGCCGCAGGCTTTCCTCGTCCGTCTGCCAGAGTCGGGCGATGAACCGGTCGGAGAAGCCGTACTGCTTGGCATCCCTCAGGATTTCGACCAGTTCCGGCAGCCGTTTTTCGAAAACGTGACGCGCCGACTTGAGCTCGTCTTCCATCTCAATAATGTGCCGCATGTTGTTCAGGAACCAGGGGTCTATGCCGGTGACTGCGTAGAGTTCATCCACCTTCATGCCGATACGGAGCGCGTCGCCCAGATACCAGAGGCGCTCCCAGTTGGCGGTGCGGAGCTTCTCCTGCAGCAGTGTCTGTTCTTTCTGCGTCAGGGCCCGCCGGGTTTCCTCAGTGATGTCGAACAGTCTTGATTCGAAACCGCAGGAACCGATTTCCAGAGAGCGTATCGCCTTCTGCAGCGATTCCTTGAAGGTGCGGCCGATGGCCATGACCTCGCCCACCGACTTCATCTGGGTGGTCAGGGTGGCGTCGGCGGCCGGGAACTTCTCGAAGGTGAAGCGTGGCACCTTGGTTACCACGTAGTCGATGGTCGGCTCGAAGCAGGCCGGGGTCTCGCGGGTGATGTCGTTGCGGATCTCGTCCAAGGAATAGCCGACCGCCAGCTTGGCGGCGATCTTGGCGATGGGGAAACCGGTAGCCTTGGAGGCCAGGGCCGAGCTGCGGGAAACGCGCGGGTTCATTTCGATCACGGCCAGGCGGCCGTCGCGGGGATTGATCCCGAACTGGATATTGGAGCCGCCGGTATCGACGCCGATTTCACGGATGATCTTCAGCGATGCGTCCCTGAGGATCTGGTATTCCTTGTCAGTGAGGGTCTGGGCCGGCGCCACGGTGATGGAGTCGCCGGTGTGCACGCCCATGGGGTCGAAGTTTTCAATGGAGCAGATGATCACCACGTTGTCCTTGGTGTCGCGCATCACCTCCAGTTCATATTCCTTCCAGCCGATGACCGATTCCTCCACCAGGATTTCGTCGGTGGGCGAGGCGTCGATGCCCGCAATGGCCATCCGCTCGTATTCCTCCATGTTGTAAGCGATGCCGCCTCCGGTGCCACCCAGGGTGAAGGAGGGGCGGATGATGGTCGGGAAACCGACAACCTTTACGATTTCCATGGCTTCGGCATGGTTGTGGGCAAACCCTGAGCGGGGGACTTCCAGGCCGATGCGCTCCATGGCCTCCTTGAAGAGGGTCCGGTCCTCGGCCATCTTGATGGCCGGGAGCTTGGCGCCGATCAGTTCCACGCCGTATTTCTCCAGCACGCCGTTCTCGGCCACGGCCACGGCGGTGTTCAGCGCGGTCTGGCCCCCCAGCGTGGGGAGCAGCGCGTCGGGCCGCTCCTTTTCGATGATCTTTTCCAGGAACTCCGGGGTTACCGGCTCGACGTAGGTCCGGTCGGCGAAGTCCGGATCGGTCATGATGGTGGCCGGGTTGCTGTTCAAAAGCACCACCTCGTACCCTTCCTCCTTGAGGGCCTTGCAGGCCTGGGTCCCGGAGTAGTCGAACTCGCACGCCTGGCCGATGACGATGGGGCCGGCGCCTATGATGAGGATCTTTTTTATGTCGGTTCGTTTTGGCATGTCAACTGCTCCTTAAGGGTGCCCGGAAAGGGCGGATGAGGGGCGGTCAGCTCCTGAAAATGAAAAACACCGCCCCGGCGAGGCAGAACCCGGCCCAGAGGTAATCAAGCTTCAGCGGCTGCCCCATGTAGAGCACCGCGAATGGTACGAATACCGCCAGGGTGATGACTTCCTGCATGATCTTCAACTGGCCGAGGCTGAAGGTGCCGTAGCCGATACGGTTGGCAGGAACCTGGATCATGTACTCGAAAAAGGCGATCCCCCAGCTCACCAGCACCGCCAGGAACCAGGGGGTGGCCTTCATGTCCTTCAGATGGGCGTACCAGGCGAAGGTCATGAACACATTGGATAGCAGCAGCAGAAAAACGGTTCTCATAGATATTTTGTTCCGTAGGGGCGGCCCCCTGTGGCCGCCCGCCTTTGGACAGGCAGGGGGACCTGCCCCTACTATTCCTGCACCCAGCCGTTTTCCAGCCCGAACTCCTCCAGGGCGTCAACGGCTTCTGCATATTCCTCATCGGTAATCCTGCGGTGAAGCCCCGGCATTTCCCGGGCTTCATATGCTGGGAAATATTGGTTCATCAGTGCGATATGAGTATACTTCCCCAGATTTCCCGAGATCCAGCGCAGGGTCTCGCGGCTGCCCGCGGCCCCCTCCGGGAGCACCATGTGCCGGATGATGAGCCCTCTGGCGGCGATGCCTTCACCGTCAAGTTCCAGGTGTCCCACCTGGCGGAACATCTCAAGAATGGCTGCCCGGTTGATGTCCCGGTAGCCGGGTGCTGAGGAGAAATTGACAGCGGGCACCTCGTCCGCGTATTTCATGTCCGGCAGGTAGATGTCCACGATCCCGTCCAGGAACCGCAGGGCGTCGACTTTTTCATAGCCGCTGGTGTTCCACACGATCGGCAGGCGGAATCCCCGGGGTATGGCAAGCAGCAGTGCCGCAAGAATCTGGGGGAGGTAGTGGCCGGGGGTTACGAAATTGATGTTGTACACTCCCTGGGCCTGGAGTTTCAGCATCCGTTCCGCGAGGCTGGCCGTGGAGATTTCCTCGCCGTTTCCCAACTGGCTGATGGGGAAGTTCTGGCAGAAACGGCACCTGAGGGTGCAGTGCGAGAGGAAAATCGTCCCCGATCCCCGCGTTCCCGAGATGGGCGGTTCCTCGCCGTGATGGACGTTGGCGGATGCAATCCGTGGCTTCAGGCCTGCCCGGCAGAATCCGGTCTCTCCGGCCATGCGGTCGACCCCGCATTCGCGGGGACAGAGGTTGCAACTCCGGAGCATGTGGTATACCCGGCGCACCCTGTCGAGCAATTCTCCTGATTGATAAAGATCGAGGTAACGCATCAATGCACGCTGTAGGGGCAAACCTTGTGTTTGCCCGGTTGAAGGGCGATCACGAAGATCGCCCCTACGCCTTCCGGTATTTCTCCATCATTTCCACGAATCGGCCGAACAGGTACTGGGAGTCGTGGGGGCCGGGCGACGCTTCGGGATGGTGCTGGACGGAGAAAATGGGATGTGCGCTGCAGCGCATCCCCTCGACGGTCATGTCGTTGAGGTTTTCGTGGGCCAGTTCGCAGGTCCCGGCAAGGGAGGCGATGTCCACTGAGAAGCCGTGATTCTGGGCGGTTATCTCCACCTTGTGCGTAGCCAGGTCCATGACCGGCAGATTGGAGCCGTGGTTGCCGAACTTCAGCTTCATGGTCCGTCCGCCCAAGGCCAGCCCCAGCAGTTGGTGGCCCAGGCAGATGCCGAAGATGGGGGCCTTGCCCACCAGTTTCTTTATGTTGCAGATCACTTCGGTCATGGGTTCCGGGTCGCCGGGGCCGTTGGAGAGGAAGATGCCGTCCGGCTTCAGTGCCAGAGCCTCTTCCGCCGGGAAGGTGGCCGGCACCACGGTCACGTCGCACCCTGCCGAAACCAGGCAGCGCAGGATGTTGAACTTGATCCCGAAATCGTAGGCGACGACCTTGTAGGAGAGGTCCCTGCCGGTGAAATCCCCGTACCCCCTGCCCAGCTCCCACAGCCCCTCGGTCCAGTGGTAGGGCTTGTCGCAGGTGACGCCGGTGGCCAGATCCTGGCCGGCCATGCTGGGGAGCGCACGGGCCTTTTTCACCATGCTTTCGAGATCCGGGTCGATGGTGGAGATGACCCCGTTCTGGGCGCCCTTGTCCCGCAGGTGGCGGGTCAGGGCGCGGGTGTCGATCCCCTGGATGCCGACGATGCCGTTCTCCCGCAAATAGTCCCCCAGGCTCATGGTGGCCCGCCAGTTGGAATATTCTTCCTGGTATTCCTTGACGATGAAACCGGACAGGTAGAGACGGCTGCTCTCCACGTCCTCGGGGTTGATGCCGGTGTTGCCGATCTGGGTGTAGGTCATGGTGACCATCTGCCCCTTGTAGGAGGGGTCGGTGAGGACTTCCTGGTAGCCGGACATGGCGGTGTTGAACACCACCTCGCCGGTTGCCTCGCCGGTGGCGCCGAATGATCTTCCCTGGAATACACGCCCGTCCGCGAGCGCGAGTACTGCTTTCATGTGGGTGCTCCTGAATAACTTGTTTAGTGATTCGAACTTATTGCTGTCTGTCGTGGTTTGTGCCGGTTTCGGCTGGCACAGGGCACAAGGCACGAGGCACAGGGGATAACCACCAGCAGGCTGTTAAAAAACGATTGCGGAGATCTGCTGAGTCGTTGAACGGTGTCACCCTTTGCCTTTTGCCCTATGCCTTTTGCCTAAGCTTTATAAACCACCTTCCCGCCCACGATGGTATACGCCGCCCGTCCCTTCATCTTCTTGCCGAGGAATGGGGAATTTTTCGACTTGCTTTCCAGCTTGTCCGTTTCCACCACCCATTCGGCATTCGGGTCGATGAGCGTGATGTCAGCTACCGCTCCCTGGGTCAGGGTGCCCCGGTCGATGCCGAGAATGCGGGCCGGGTTGAGGGACATTTTCGCGATCAGCTGCGAAGGGCTCAGGACCTTGTCGGCAACCAGTGCCAGCGAGAGGGGCAGGGAGGTTTCCAGGCCGATGATGCCGTTGGAGGCCAAGGTGTATTCCACATCCTTCTCGTCAAGGTGGTGGGGTGCATGGTCGGTGGCCACCGCGTCGATTGTCCCGTCTGACAAGCCTTCCTTGATTGCCTGCACATCAGCGCCCGTGCGGAGCGGCGGGTTCATCTTGGCGTTGGTCTCATAGCCACGCACTGCGTCCTCGGTCAGGGTGAAGTAGTGGGGCGCCGTCTCGCACGTGACCTTCACCCCGCGCGCCTTGGCATCTCTGATGATCTGCACCGCGCCCTTCGTGGATACGTGGGCGATGTGGATCGGCGAATCGGTGAACTCGGCAAGGAAGACGTCACGGGCGGTGGCCGCGTTTTCGGCGACCCAGGGAATCCCCTTGAGCCCCAGCTCCGTGGCCGTGAAACCGTCGTTCATCTGGCCGTCGCCGGCCAGGCCCAGGTCTTCGCTGTGGGAAATCAGGGTGATCTCCATGCCCTTGGCGTATTCCAGTGCCCGGCGCATCAGCTCAGGGTTGGACACCGGCTTGCCGTCGTCGGAGACTGCCACGCAGCCGGCTTCCTTCATGTCCCCCATTTCCGCCAGGTTTTCGCCCTTGATCCCCTGGGTGATGGCGCCGACCGGGAACACGTTGACCAGGCCTTCGGCCTTTGCCTTGGCAATGATGTAGGAGGTTACGGCCTTGTTGTCGTTCACCGGCCCGGTGTTGGGCATGCAGGCTACGGAAGTGAAGCCCCCTGCCGCTGCAGCACGGGTGCCGGTCACGATATCTTCCTTGTACTCCAGCCCCGGGTCACGGAGATGGACGTGCATGTCGATGAGGCCCGGGGTCACCAGCAGCCCCTTGGCGTCGATGACCTCCGCACCCTTGGGCGCGGCGAGTTTCTTGCCGATTTCCATTATTTTCCCATCCGCCACCAGGATGTCCAGCTTCTCGTCCAGGTTCTGGGAAGGGTTGATGACATGACCGTTTTTTATCAGAAGATTCATATATCACCCCAAAATTGAAATTGTCTGGTTCATAGGCTGAAGACTGAAGGTAAAGTATGATCATTTTCTGATCTCATTGGCTGACTGTAGACCTTGGGGTAACGAGATTCAGCCAATAAAGGATTCTTGAATGCTTCAGCCTTCAGCCTCAACGGCCGAGCATTTTCAATGCTCCTATTCCGTCGGACCGCCGCCGCTGACATGGTAGAGCATGGACATGCGCACCGCCACACCGTTTTCCACCTGCTCCAGGATCACCGAGTCGGCGCCATCCGCCACGTCGGAGCAGATCTCCACGCCGCGGTTCATGGGGCCGGGATGCATCACCAGGACGCCCGGCTTGGCCAGCTTCACCACGTCCCGGGAGAGGCCGAAGAAGCGGGAATATTCGCGCATGGTGGGCAGGAGCGTCTTGCCCTGCCGTTCCAGCTGGATGCGGAGCATCATGATCACGTCGGCGTCTTCCACCGCGTCCCGCATCCGGTTGCAGACCGTGACGTTGCCCAGCCGCTCGACGCCGGGCGGGATGAGCGTGGGTGGTCCGGCGAGAAAGACCCTGGCGCCCATCTTGGTCAGCCCGTAAATGTTGGAGCGGGCAACCCGGCTGTGGGCTATGTCGCCGACGATCGCCACCTTGAGCCCCTTCAGGGTCCCCAGTTTCTCCCGCATGGTCATCATGTCCAGGAGGCCTTGGGAGGGGTGCTCGTGGGCGCCGTCGCCGGCGTTGATGACCGAGTAGGATACGCGCTTCGCCAGGTAATGGTGGGAGCCGGAGATGGCATGGCGCATGACGATGATGTCAGGCTTCATGGCCTCGATGTTGCGGGCCGTGTCCGAGAGGGTCTCACCCTTTTGCACGGCGCTGGTGGAGGCCGATATGTTGAGGGTGTCGGCCGAGAGCCTTTTGGCCGCGATCTCGAAAGAGGTCCGCGTGCGGGTGGAAGGCTCATAGAACAGGTTCACCACCGTCTTGCCGCGCAAGGTCGGGACCTTCTTGATTTCGCGCTTGCTGATCTCCTTCATGTTGTCGGCGGTGTTGAGGAGCAGCTCGATCTCCTCCGCCGTCAGGTCCTGCAGTCCCAGGATGTCTTTGTGCTTGAATACCATGTTTGCCCCTCCGAATCAGACAAAAGTAAGCAGTTGCCGCTGGATGCTCAACAGCTGTTTCCGTGGCCGGTCAGTTCTTTTCCAGGAACACCTCGACCGGGTGGTCGCCGCTGTCGAAGCGGACCTGGATGTTCTCCTTCCTGCTGGTGGGAACGTTGCGGCCGACGAAATCGGCGCGGATCGGCAGCTCCCGGTGGCCGCGGTCGATGAGCACCGCAAGCTGGATGTACTGGGGCCTGCCGTGGTCCATCATGGCATCCATGGCGGCCCGGATGGTTCGGCCGGTGAACAGGACGTCATCCACCAGGACGACCCGTTTTCCCTCGGTACTGAAGGGGATTTCGGTCTTGCCCACCGGCAGGTGGGCGGCCTGGGTCTTGATGTCGTCCCGGTAGAGGGTTATGTCCACGGAACCGACCGGGATCTTCACGCCTTCGATCTCTTCCAGGCGCGAGGCAAGCTCCCGGGCCAGGTGGATCCCGCCGGTCCTGATCCCCACCAGGACAAGGTCGGTTACGCCCTTGTTCCGCTCCAGGATTTCGTGGGCGATGCGGGTCAAAGCTCTCTTGATGCCGACGCCATCCAGGATGACAGTAGCTTCAGTGCTCACGCGGGATCTCCTCTCGTCTGCATGATGGTGACATCTTCGTTACGGAAGCAGGGCGCAAAAAAAGCCTCACCGCTGCATGGCGGAAAGGCTCCTGGCTATTCAAATGACTTGGATTGCTGTGTGCCCCCACCTTTATTAACCTCTCTGGGTTACCTGTTAAAAGGCCGGTCGCTCAAATTTTTCTAAAATTATCATTTCATGGGGGAGGAGTCAAGAGAGATTTTTGGTTGGGTGCTGTTCGGGCTATCGGATATTCCATCCGATAGCCTATATCTGGGGGGAAGGTGCTTTTATAGTTGACATTAAAAATGGTGAATGGTATCCAATGATTAGGATATGTTAAAGAGCAATAAAACTGTTGGCGGGCGCAAAATAAAGATAGATGCGAAAATAGGACTAAGAAGGGCGAGGGTCAGATCTGCATTCTGCATAAACAGGAAAATTTGAATGCGACCCCTTTAGGCGCATGTCGTAATCAGAATGCATATTATAGTGGTGTATGGAAAATATTCAACTGAAAACAGCTGTTTGCGTGATATTGGCAATCATTATGATCGCATCCATGATTGGTTGCGAAGAGGATCGTCGTGGACAGTCCACAATCGCACCTAATATTGACGGAATAGTTGTGGAGAAATCCTCACGCCGACTCCACCTGATGTCGGCAGGCAAAGTCGTCCGGACCTATCGTATCGCCCTCGGGAGAAACCCTGTGGGTCGTAAGAGTCGGGAAGGCGACAATAGAACTCCTGAAGGGACATATGTAGTCGATGGTCGCAACGCCAACAGCTCATATCATCGCTCACTTCATATTTCTTACCCTTCACCGGTTGACTTTCAACAGGCTCGCCGATCAGATGACAGTCTCGGTGGCAATATCATGATTCACGGCATAAGGAATGGGCTTGGTTGGCTCGGCCCATTTCACCGTTTATTCGACTGGACTCGAGGGTGCATAGCTGTAACGAATAAGGAAATCGAAGAGATTTGGGTCCTGGTACCTAATGGCACCACGATAGTATTGCAACCTTAATTACGAGAGGTGAGTCAGGTAAATCATGTACGCAGATGCAGTATTGATCAAATCCGGTTTCGAAGATCACTACCTTCAATATTGGGCTGATGTCCCTTCATATGCATTCGTGGAGCAATCGATATTTGTAGACAGCATACTTGTAGGTTGCTTGGGAGATTTCACACGCATGCACGGCCTCAGGTCTTTCCTCAGCAATAATGACGTGATGCACAACAATCTGCGCAATATGAGTGATCATCAGGTCCTGGATGCAGTAAGGCACATGATCAAGAGTGGCAGAGCAGTTGTTGTAAAGAAAAGGAAATTTATCGGGAATCAGTTCTTGAAATTCAATGGTAGGCAACTTTCTTGGGTCGATTGTGATGGCAGAATAATGAAGAGGTGGCCAGCAGTATCAGGAAGACCAGGGCATCAAGGGAAAAAGCAGCAGAGTATTCATGGTCAAGGTCCTCTGCCGGAAGGGGCTTGGATCGTGCAAAAATCAGAATACCAAAAAATCTCTGCCGAGGATGCGATAGTGGGCCTGACAAGCATTGTCGGATTAAAACGCGGCAAATGGCCGGGCAGTCTGATCGCATGGGGGGCTCATCGCGTGTGGCTGCATCCCAAGGATGGGACAAATACTTACGGTAGAAAAGACTTCTCTATTCATGGAGGGTGGAAAGCCGGATCAGCAGGATGTATTGATATGACATTGTATATTGGCGAATTTGTGTCGATGTTTCTGGAATATGGAAAAGACATGGAGCTTGTCGTTGAATATCAGCAGATATGACAAAGTATTGAAGTGGTTTGATATTTTACTCATTATTGCAACTGGAGTACTGTTCCCTATTCTTGCGTGGGACTTAATTGACTTCATGTCAAATCCACAAGAATACAATCATTTGATAGGCAAGAGCTCTCCTTTCGGAAGTAATTACCAGTCAACTGGCAGCTATCTGCTGGTTGCCACCGTGAGTACAATATTAACCGGTGTCGCTTTCGGGATAGGTTTTGTTTTCAAAAGGAGAGTATGGTCGGTTTCTTCGCGAATAATGACAATCTCGTTAATGTTTATTGTCAATTACATTATCGTCCAGTAACATAAGGTAACATAACTCAACTTTCGCAGTTGGTA
>DIFZ01000042.1 GCA_002419385.1 Geobacter sp. UBA5735 | reverse complement strand
GAGGCTTGACCATAAAAAATTGATTGACGGGGGGTGGCAACCCCACCCCCTGCACTTAATCTACCAACTACAAATCGAGACTATGCAATTGAAAAGATAAATCCGGAGATGCGTGTAAAGCGTCGAAGCGTTGAGTGGAAAACCCCATGAGCGCGTTCCCGCTTCCACCCGTCACCAAAGAGTTTCTCGGTGGCAATGCCGAGGGGGTCACACCCGTTCCCATCCCGAACACGGAAGTTAAGCCCCTCAGGGCCGATGGTACTGCACGGGCAGCTGTGTGGGAGAGTAGGTCGCCGCCGGGATCTTTCAGCAAAGCCCCACTTCTTGTTAAAGAGGCGGGGCTTTGTGCGTTTCAGCTGCAGAAACCATGCTTGTCGTCCAAGGTTACAGGCTGGCTTGGTTACGCCTGTGCAGGCGGTTTATGACAGAACGTTCCGTGAACTGCTGGCATTAAAGGCGATGTTTTGATCAGTGGAAGATACTAGAAACGAAGATTTGTCTTGACAAGCATAAACACATTAGCTACCGTTTGTAAAAACATGCTAACGGAGGTATGCTATGTGCAAAGGAATCAATCGGTTGTTTTTTGCTGTATTGACGGTCGTCTGTATGGTTTCATTCGCTTACGCTGAGTCGGGCGCCTCCATTGAGGCTGGATCGCCAGCGACAGCCGCTGAGAAGAAAAAGACAAAGAAAAAGCCCTTCCCCGCGCAGGAAAATCTCCTCGATATCAACACTGCCACGGCAGATCAGCTCAAGGCGCTTCCAGGGCTTAACGATGAGGATGTTAAGAAAATCGTCGCCGGTCGTCCCTATGCGAGGAAAAACCAGCTGAAACAGAAGAAAATCATAAGCGCCGCAGTATATGACGGGATCAAGTCTTCCATCGTTGCGAAAAAAACGCCCAAATAAAAACCAATGATCTGACATTCTATCGTTCATCTCAAGTTTGTCGCCTGTTCGCCGATAGTAATACGCAGTGCGGCGTCTGACTTTGCCATCAAGGTTTCAGGCAACTTTTCCGCAGGCGAGGTGACAGT
Source organism: Geobacter sp. UBA5735 (assembly GCA_002419385.1). Taxonomy (GTDB): domain Bacteria; phylum Desulfobacterota; class Desulfuromonadia; order Geobacterales; family Geobacteraceae; genus RPRC01. The sequence continues at coordinate 21,071 of DIFZ01000042.1, read as the reverse complement.
GACGGACGACAAGCAGAAGATACTCCTGGAAAGCGGAACGAACGAACTGGAAATCGTGGAATTCCGCATTGACGAGCGGGGCGCGAACGGCGACACCGTCCCTTGTTACTACGGGGTCAATGTGGCAAAGGTGCGGGAGATCATCCGGCGTCCGACAACTTACAAGATACCCAACAGCCATCCTGCCGTTGAAGGAATGATGCAACTCCGGGACAGCGTGCTCGCGGTTATCAATCTTGCGCACGTTCTCGGCAAGAGCGACCAGGGCCTGGCCGCCGACCGGGTGGTCGTGCTTGAGTTCAATCGGTTGACCGTGGGGATACTGGTGCATTCGGTCTCCTGCATCTACCGCATATCCTGGGAACAGGTGGAACCTCCGGCAGGCGCCCTCGGCGCCGACAATGTCACCGGCGTGGTTAAGATGAAAGACCGGATCATTCTGATCTTGGATTTCGAAAAAATAGTGGCCGAGATTTGCGGTCGGGATATCCTTTATCAGATAGAGGCCGAGCAGATGAGCGGCGAGCAGGTCTTTGACCGGAGCAGCTGCCGTATTCTGGTGGCCGACGATTCGCGGTTCATCCGCAACAATATCTGCTCGTCGCTCCGCTGCGCCGGGTATCGTGTGGAAGAAGCCGAGAACGGAGCGGATGCCTGGGAGATGATCAAACGCATCCTGGAACGCTGCAGCAATGATGGAGTTCCCTATACGAGCGAGTTCAACATGCTCATTACGGATATCGAAATGCCGCAAATGGACGGCCTGCACCTTACCTCACTGATACGCAAGGAGTCTGCGCTGCAAGGCTTGCCGGTCTTGATTTTCTCTTCGCTTGCCACCGAGGACAACAAGCGCAAGTGGTGCGACCTGGGGGCCAACGCCATCGTCACGAAGCCAGACCTGCCGAACCTTGTACAGCTGGCTGACAGTTTGCTGCAATGAAACGGAGAGCAACGGAAGACGCAGGGGCGCGGCGAGCAGCACCCCTGCGTCAGGATTGCGTTGTATAATACCCGGTGTGATATTTTTCAGTGGAGTATGCCAACGCTCGCCATTTCGAACTGGGAACGGTATTTTACTTTCATGGTTTCGTTGCAGAGCCAGTATACATGTTTCCTGTCATGGGTGGCCAAACGATAAATTGCTGATATGACTTGCGTAGGAAGGTATGTTTGTCCTGGTATCCAGCCGGCTGGACGGGGAATTATATCCATAAGTTTCGAGCATTTCATGTTGTCGGCGAGCATTTTGTTGAAAACCTCTTTAACTTCTTCAGTCATTTCCCAATGTGCGACGATAGAGTTTCCAAAGATATTTCCCAGTATGGTTTTGAGTTCCTGTTGTTCACTGATGGTCAGCATGGTTTCGATTCCTTTTTTCTCTTGTCGTGCCGATAATGGATTTGAATTCTTCAGACGTCATGTTTGCCGATTTGAGCTTCAAGACATACTCAGGATTATTGTCGTTGATAATCACTGCATCGTTAACGAGCGCCAGTCCAGGTCTTTTGCTTGAAAGGTAATACACCGTTAGCGGCCCTTTCTTACTTGAAAAAACAGGAAAGCTGTTTTCGAAAAAAGTCATCTTGAGGAACATAGCCCAGTACCAGAACTGCGCGTCGTCCGGGCATGCAGGGGGCGTGTCTTTGGTGGTTCTGGTAAAGGTGGCATGTGCCGCTTCAGCCATGGTCAATCGAGCGTCCTTGGTGCGTTTATTCAATTCTGGAAAGGCCTCTTTGGACAGTTCTTCCATAGTCAGGACTTTCTTCTTTTCATAGATAAACATGAGGAAGTAACCAGTTTTACGAATTTGGAAAAAACCCGCGGGGATATCGACCACAATTGCCGGTTGCACTTCAATGGAAATAGTGTTGGTCGTGCAGGGTTGGGGCCAGAGCGATGGGGCGTTGGCGACAGAATGGCACCACGTTTCTTCGCATGTTTTCAAGCGGTTGACGAGCTCGTGGAATTCGACGTTCTGGGAAAAAACGGTAGAACGCGGAAAGAGAACGAAGAGAATGGAAAATACTGAAAGTAAGAATTTCACCATAAATTTACCGTCCAATATTAAATTAAATATAATGTAATACAATCAAATTAAAGGAGCAATGTTTTTTTCTGAGAGCTGAGACTGTTGCAAAAAAGGTAATTGTCGAGTAAGGTTGCTTATTCGCCATCACGAGTCATACGTTTTGCAGCTACCTTTCGGAGTAATAATCCCTTGAAAGCAGTCATTCAGCGAGTTCTCAATGCTTCCGTTAAGGTCGACGGCACTGGAGTCAGCTCGATAGATAAGGGCATCCTGGTCCTGCTCGGCGTCGAGAAGGGCGACGTGAAGCGGGACGCGACCTGGCTGGCGGAAAAGATCGCCAACCTGCGCATCTTTGAGGATGACGCCGGCAAGATGAATCTTTCCGTGAGGGATATCAGCGGAGAGATCCTGGCCGTTTCCCAGTTCACCCTGGCGGGGAACTGCGCCAAAGGTCGTCGGCCCTCTTTCGACAGTGCTGCAGCTCCCGATGAGGCAAACCGGCTGTATGAATTCTTCATTGGCGAAAGCCGAAATATGGGGTTTTCTGTTGCAACCGGTGTTTTCCAGGCTGACATGCAGGTCAGCCTGGTCAATGATGGCCCGGTAACGTTCATCCTGGAAAGCCCGAAAAAAGCCTAGCCGGAAGTCCTTGGCAGATACAGCCGAATCCGTTCTCCCGTCACCCGCATTCCTGAAAGATTTCCCGCCCCGTTCTGTGCTATTCTGTATGCTTGTCGCCACATATAATCCAAGGAACATAAATGGACATCAAGACGATCCTGGACCGGTTGTACGAAAGTCGTTCCACTGTGCACCTGGCCAATGATCCGCTGTCGTTTTGCCACAGGTATGAAGACCCCAAAGACCGGGAGGTTGTGGGTCTCATCGCTTCTTCGCTGGCCTACGGCAACGTCAAGGCAATCCTGACGAGCCTGGAATCGGTCTTTGACCGGATGTCTCCTTCCCCTCGGCGCTACATGGAGGTTTTCGATGTGGAGGCGGGGCTGAAGGAATTTGCCGGTTTCAAGTACCGGTTCCACAATGGCCGGGACTTGTGCGCACTGTTCCTGGCAGTGAGGACGATGCTGGAGGAAGCGGATTCCATCCAGGATTTTTTCCTCGCCGGCCACGATGCCGATGCGCAGGACATATCGGCAAGCCTTGCGGAATTTACCGCCGCGGTGCTCCGGTTTGATTATTCGGCTGTCTTCGGTTGCCCGGCCATCCCAAAGGAGTCGTATTTCCCGTTGTTCTATCCTTCACCGGCGGGAGGAAGCGCCTGCAAGCGGCTCTGCATGTATCTGCGGTGGATGGTGCGTCCAGCCGACGGCATCGACCTCGGCCTGTGGAAGTCGGTTTCGCCGTCACAGCTCGTAATACCGGTCGACGCCCACATCCAGAGGATCTCCGGATTTCTCGGTTTCACTTCCCGTAGCCAGGCGGACTGGCGGATGGCAAGGGAGGTTACTGCGGCACTGCGGCAACTGGACCTGCTGGACCCGGTGAAGTACGACTTCTCCCTTTGCCACCTGGGCATCTCGGAAGGTTGCGACGGCAAGAACAGGGATGCGTGTCTCAAATGCGTTATCATTGATGCCTGCATGGGAGGACTGAGGTGATCCCTTCCGGAGAAATGCTGTTCGAATCGCACCAGAGGTCCAATCCAACGGCCATGAAATTTTCCTGCCATGTCGAGGAGATAACCGCTCAAACCCTTGACGGGGTGCTACCGGCGTTGCGGAAAATCGAGTCGGCTGTGGCGGCCGGTAACCATGCGGCAGGCTTCCTCAGCTACGAGGCAGCCGCCGGCGTAGACCCTGACCTGACCACCCGGCCTGCCGGCGCTCTGCCGCTTTTGTGGTTCGGCATTTATTCACAGCGAAACGAGATGGCCCCGCCGGAACTCGCGGCGGGTGAACACTACGCTGCCTGGGATTGGGTGCCATCGTTGTCTGCGGTTGGGTACCGGCATGCAGTGGCAGCGATCAGGGAATACATCGCTGCCGGAGACTGCTACCAGGTGAATTTCACCATGCCGCTCAGGTTCCGTTTTTCCGGCAACCCGTTTCGCTACTACCGGGACCTGTGCCGTTCCCAGCGGACCAGCTACAGCGCCTGTCTCGACCTGGGCAGATACTGCATCCTGTCGGTTTCGCCCGAACTTTTTTTCCGCCTGGACCGGGGCGTGCTGACGGTCCGCCCCATGAAGGGGACCGCTCCACGCGGCAGGTGGGTCGAAGAGGACGAGCTGTTTGCCCTCCGACTGCGGGAGAGCGCCAAGGAGCGGGCCGAAAACCTGATGATCGTCGACCTGTTGCGCAACGACCTGGGACGGGTTTCCCGAAGCGGCACCGTTGTCGCCACGTCTCTTTTTGACGTAGAGCCATTCGAGACGGTTCACCAGATGACGTCCACGGTCACTTCCGAGATTAACCCCGGAACAGGACTGGTAGAGCTCATGCAGGCGCTCTTTCCCTGCGGATCGGTGACCGGTGCGCCCAAGAAGCGCTCCATGGAGATCATAGCGGAACTGGAAACATCTCCGCGGGGCCTCTATACCGGCTGCATCGGATATATCTCGCCGGGAATGGAAGAAGCTGTTTTCAGCGTCGCCATCAGATCGCTCGTGATCGACACTCAGGCAGGCGCCGGGGAACTCGGCGTGGGCAGCGCCATCACCTGGGATTCAGATGCGGATGCCGAATTTGACGAGTGCCTGGCAAAGGGGCTTTTTGCGCAAACTGTCCGTCCTGAATTCACACTCATCGAATCGCTGCTATACGAGGAGGGGGAGGGATATTTCCTTCTCGATCTGCACCTGGCAAGGCTGGGGAGATCCGCCCGGTACTTCGGTTTTGTTCTGGACCACGACACGGTACTGCATTCGCTGGAGGAGACGTGCGGCGGTCTGAGCGGACGCTGCAAGGTCAGGCTCGAGCTGTCCCGTGGCGGCAGTTTTATCATCGATGTTGAGCCGCCTGGCAGGGGAGGCATTCCCGGGTCAGGCGTTATCTGCCTTGCTGAGGAAAGAGTCGACTCGTCAGACCCCTTTCTCTACCACAAGACCAGCAATCGGGAGCTTTACAGGCGCGAAACAGGCAAAAAGCCCGATTGCCTCGATGTGATCTTTCTCAATGAACGTGGGGAGGTGACAGAAGGGGCCAACAATAATGTCGTGGTCCGACAGGGTGATGTTCTGCTTACGCCAACGATGGAGTGCGGCCTTCTGCCCGGCACGTTCCGCCAGTTCCTCCTCGCTGCCGGAGAAATCCGTGAAGGGATACTAACGCTCCCTGACCTGGAGACGGCTGACGAGATCTTCCTGATAAATTCAGTGCGGAAATGGCGTCGGGTATATCTGCTGAGAGGAGATTGATTCATGAAGATGCTTCGATACCAGAGGCGTTCAGCGCTCGAAAAGCGCGTGAAGGCGTCTCGAATTCGGCAACAACCTTGGTTTGGGGGATAGTTCCGTTGCAGGTACAGGAGAGCGGAAAGGGGGCGGCAGGCGTTCGCTATCCGTTTTTTTTATAGCTGGGAAAAAGGATATGTATTACTATCCAATTAATGGCCGTGCCGACCTGCCGGGTGCATTATTCCCGGTGGACAGGCAGAATGACCGGTCGAAAAATCTCCATTCAGGATTCAGAAATCATGAGCGAAGAAACAAAGATTTGCAAGGTCTCGGACGGGAAAGCAGCTGATTCCTGCCAAACCGTTCCGGACCAAATACTTCTGCCGGATTCCCATCCGGCTTTCCGGGAGTATCCCTCCAGGCTGTTTGTCGAACTGACCACGCGCTGCAACCTTTCCTGCCAGATGTGCGTCAAGCAATCATGGGGCAACAGCATCGAAGAAGGCGACATGTCGCGTGAGACTTTCCTGAAGCTGTCTCCCGCATTTCCTCACTTGGAGGGACTTCTCCTCAACGGCATCGGCGAATCGCTGCTCCATCCCCGACTCGAGGAGTTCATCGGCATTGCCAAGGAACTCATGCCGTCCGGAAGCTGGGTCGGCTTCCAGTCAAACGGCCTCCTGCTCGACGAAGCACGGGCCGTATCGCTCCTGGATGCGGGACTGGACAGAATCTGTCTGTCACTGAACGCCATCTGCCCGGAAACATTCCGCAAAATCAGGGAGGGCGGGGAAGTGGATGATCTGGCCCAGGCATTCAACGCGTTGGCGACAGCAAGAAAGCTTCGGCCGGAATCCCGCATCAGCGTCGGCGTGGAATTCGTCCTCATGCAGGACAACATGCACCAGTTGCCCGAGGTGCTCCGCTGGTCTGCATCGCGGGGCGCGGATTTCGCAATTGTATCCCATCTCCTCCCCTACGATGCGGAACACGTCTCTCAAGCCGCTTATGACAGCAACACCGAACAGGCAATACAGCTGTTCCGCGAGTGGCAGCAGAAAGCCGATGCCCAAGGCATCGACATGACCGATTACTTCTATATCTATTGCTGCAAGTACAAGCGCACTGAAGAAGAGGAGCGGATGGTCGCTTTCGTTCACGAGATGATGGAAGACGCCCGGTCCAAGGACATTTTCCTGCATGTGAAGAACCTGCTTGCCATGGACGGGGAAAAAATCGAACGGGTTGCCCGGATCTTTGAAGATGCGCGGAAGGTTGCCGAAGAGTGCGGGCTGGAATTGAAACTCCCCGGGGTGTCGCCGAAAAGCGACCGGCGCTGCGACTTCATCGAGGGAGGCGGCGCGTTCGTTTCCTGGAACGGCGAGGTCCATCCCTGCTATTTTCTCTGGCACCGTTTCATCTGCTATTTCTCCGGGAGAAAGAAATACGTTGCCAACAAGGTGTTCGGCAACGTGACTGACAAGGGAATCTTCGAGGTCTGGAACGACCCGGCTTACGTGTCGTTCCGCGCCGAAGTGCTTCGCCACGAATACCCGTTCTGTTCAAACTGCAACCTCCTCCCCTGCGAATACATCTATTGCGAGGAATTCGAGCAGGACTGCTATACCACCACCGTCCCGTGCGGCGACTGTTTCTGGTGCCTGGGGCTGTTCAACTGCATGCAATAGGTTTCCAGCCGAAAAGTGCTTTACCTGATTACCAGGTTTTCGTCCTGCCCCGGGTTGTTCTCCATACCAAGCGAATGCTGGAAATCCCCATCAATTTCATGCTAATGTCAACCCTTGGGCTGGAAATGCGTTAAAAATTACAAAAGGATGCAACGGAGGATGGAACTGGCTACTTCTGAAGCATTGAACAGGTTCCTTGCCGGAGTTGAGGTCAGGGCGTACCGGATGGCGGAATTCTCGATCGGAGATGCCGATGAAGCTCTCGATCTGGTTCAGGATGCCATGCTTGGCTTTGCCAGCAGGTATGCCGACAAACCGGAGTCCGAATGGAATGCGATATTCTATCGCATACTCCAGAACCGCATCACCGACTGGTACCGGCGGACGGCGGTCCGGAACAAGTTTCGGGCGTGGTTCGGCAATTCCGATGATGACGGCGATGGCAAGGAGGATCCGATCCAGACCATCGCTGATACGAAGAGTCCCGATCCTGCCAAGTCCCTGTACCATGCCGATGCGGTGGTTGCGATGAAAACGGCGATCGGTTCGCTGCCGCTGCGCCAGCGACAGGCCTTCATGCTCCGGGCCTGGGAAGGTATGGATGTGGCCCAGACCGCATGTGCCATGGGATGTTCGGAGGGAAGCGTGAAGACCCATTATTCGCGGGCGGTGCATACCCTGCGCGGCCTGCTCGAGGAGTTCAAGCCATGAGCGGCGAAGAACGTGACAGAATTTTCGTGGAGAACCTGGGGAAAGTGCTTGCGGAAGCCGAGGAGAGCACTGACGCGCTGACGAGGATGCGCCTGCAGAGTGCCCGCTTCAGGGCTTTGGAGGCAGCGGAAAAAACTCTCCCCTGGTACGCCCGGTTCCCGAAGTTGGTTACGGCCGGTGGGCTGGCAACCGCCATGGTCATCGTGCTGGCCATATCTTTCTGGCAGACCCCGGACCGGCCCGGCCCGGCAAACGGCCAGGTCGAAGACCTTGAAATCATGACCACCCATGAGCAGCTGGAGCTTTACAAGGACCTGGACTTCTACCGCTGGCTGGAGACCGTCGATAATGCTGGTTAAACCGGCTGGCGTGGTGGTCCTTGGCTGTCTGGTGTGCGGTTTTGCCCATGCAGGATCTGGCGCTGACAGCCCGTCGGCGGAAATGCTCGAGTTTCTGGGTACCTATGAAACCTCATCGGGCAAGGAAGTGGATCCGCTGGCCTTGTCAGATGTGGTTGAGCGGAAAAAAGGTCCGGTGAAGAAGGCGGCCGGGAAAACCATGGCGGCCAAGAGAAAAAAAGAGAAAAAGGATGGTGTCCATGAATAGGTTTCTGCGGTTACTCATAACAGTGGCAATGCTCAGTGTTGCGGTTATGGCCTGGGGAGAGGGTCCGGGTCCGTCCTGGGATCAGCTGCCCCGGGATGAACAGCAGATGTTGAAGCCTTTCAAGGACAGATGGGAGCGCATGCCGCAGGAAAAAAGGGACAGGTTGCGAAGGGGCGCGGAGCGGTGGCGGACCATGACGCCTGAGGAACGAAGCGAAGCGCAGGAACGCTACCGGCGATGGAAGGCGCTGCCCCCTGAACAGCGGGAAATGATCCGCAAGCGTTTCTCCGAATTCCGCAAGCTGCCGCCGGAAGAACAGGAAAAAATCCGCAGCAGATACAGATGGTACCGTTCTTTGCCGCCCGAACAGCGGCGGGTGCTCAGGGAAAAGTGGCATGGCATGACGCCGGAAGAACGGCAGGGAATGCGGGAGCGCTGGCACACCATGAGCCCGGAAGAGCGGCAGGAGTTCCAGAAGCGATAAGGGTTGATGCCGTCACAAATAGTCGTCACCCCGTTGGAAAACGGGGTCCAGGGGGCTCTTGAAAAGACTAGGTTTTCAGTGTGGCAGCACCACGGGCAGCGGCCCGGCAAGACAGATTTCATCCGGATCGACATGGGCCTCGTAGGCAAGTGCTTCCACCCCGTTTTCCACCGCGAGTCGCAGCAGCCTCCCGTACTCCGGGTCGATACCGTCCGCTGGGGCTACGCAGGAGGTATCTCCCCGCTGAACCACGAAAAATATGACTCCCCTGCTGCCGTTGTGCACCACCTGCATCAATTCCCGCAGATGCTTCTGCCCCCTGGCGGTTACCGAGTCGGGGAACAGGGCTGCCTCGCCGTCCACCAGCGTGACGTTTTTCACTTCGACGTAGCAGAGGCCCGAAGCATTGGCAAGGAGCAGGTCGATTCTGCTCCCGGTGCCGTAGGGGACCTCGGTCCGGATGTCCGGGAAGCCGGCCAGTTCCGGCACGTTGCTGAGGGAAACGGCTTCCTTCACCAGCCTGTTGGGGAGCGCGGTATTGATGCCGACCCACGTTCCCCCGGCCATGACCAGTTCCCAGGTGAAGGGCAGTTTCCTCTTCGGGTTGTCGCTCCGGGAGAGCAGGACGGTGCTGCCGGGTTCGGCGCACCCCCGCATGCTGCCCGAATTGGGGCAGTGCGAGGTGACAACCGTGCCGTCTGCAAGCAGGACATCGGCAAGGAAGCGCTGGTAGCGGCGTATCAATGCGCCTCGGTATAAGGGTTGCGGAAGCTTCATGGTCGTTATGGGACAGCAGGATGCCTATTCGACGCTGTCTTGAGTCGTCTGGCCGGTTGCCTGGAAAAACAGTGTGCCCAGCATGACGTCCGCAATGGCTCCGGTAAGCACGGCGACGGGAAGAAAGACAACGGTGGAGATCAGTCCCCCCGTTACCAGGATGAGGATGCTGTACGGCTTCAGCATCCCTTTGAGGACGTCGGTTGCGCGCAGGAGCTTGAGGCCGAACAGGACCTGCACGATCCCGAATACCACGATGAGAATGAAGCAGAACCGTTCTATGGCCATTTCATAAGCAGGAATGAAAAGCCCGGCAACCGTGGCAAGACTGAAAATCAGGTTTGTCGTGATCAGGAAGTCGATATAGTTGTCGACGTCATGGAACGAATGGAGCTGGTTGAGATACCTTTTCAGCAGTGCGGCAAGGTAAATGAACAGAAAAAGTCCGACCAGCTGCATCGCGGCCTGAAGTGCGTACGAAACGACATCTTCTCTCTGCGAGAGCTGATACGTCAGCACGAGAAAAGGTATGCTGAGGATTGCGCTGGTCATGGCGAGATACCCTGCCCGTCTGAAACTGTTGCTGGTCACCGCTGCCTCCGATTCCCGGCCGGTAATGACTGCCGGGGACTGTGAACGGCCCTTTCATGGAAGTTCGGGTCGCCAAAGATTATGATTATGATAAATTGCGCCGGGAACCCCTGATTAGCCCGCGGTATGGATTTCCAGTGCGGAAACCAGTGCCCTGACAAACTCCAATTCCTCTTCAACAAGGTCGAAATGGTTTTCGGCGACCATGCCGGCCAGGGCTTTCCGCATCAGGGAACAGTGGCTTGCATACAGCTCCTCCACCGTCTGCTTGTTCAAGGGAAGCCAGGTCACGGCTGCGGCATCGTCTCCGGCTATCAGTTTCACCCGGAACGCCGTATCGTGCGGCAGGTGGAGATGTTTCGCTGTCGTCTCCATCCAGGCGTGGTCCGTATTGCGCGGATCGTCGACATACCCGCGATAGGTGAGCCTCCCCCGTGCCATGTCCAGTTCCACCCCGGTTTCCTCCGCCAGTTCGCGTGCCAGGGTACGGGTAACTTCCTCCCCCTTGTCCACCATTCCCCCGGGAATCGCCCACTGGCCGTTGTCCTTTCTCCTTATGGCAAGAAGTTCGATGGAGTTTGCTGCACGGTTGATCCTGGTGATGATGGGGTCGGCAGCGTAATTCGGTCCCCATTTCCCCAGGAGGCCCCTTCCCGCCAATCCGGTCCTGCCGGCCGGATTCAGCGGACGCCCCGCTTCGTCATGAAGCAGGCGGCCGGAAAAGCTTTCGGCAGGAATGTCCCGAAGGCGGGAAATGTCTTCCGGGTCTGCCCAGCCGCCAGGCTTTAGCGTTGCATCGTGAGCGATCACGACAGGTGAAACGTAATAGGGAGGTGCGTAATCGGGATAGTGCGCAGTCCATGGCACCAGGGCATCGGGCACGGGAAAACGTTCAGGGTACTCGGGGGGCTTTTCCAGGCGGGCCTTTGTGTGCAACTGCGGTTTATCCGATAGAATGTCTGCTGTCGTGCCGTCAAGAGTCGCTGTGCCCATGTATCGCCTCCTCCTCTGAAGTCCGGGCTGCCTGCATGGCGCGGACGCCGGCAGGCGCCGGTCGGATTCCGGCCTATTGTATTCCAAGCTTTCCCGGATGTCGAGACCGTATGCGCAAGGGTGGCTGCAGCAGGTGGCAGCAAGACAGGAGAGTCATCTCCTGCGAGTCTGTTGCCATGCGCCCTGAAATGCCGTCAACCTTGACAAAGTGAGAGCAGAAAAGGTAAACTTCACTTTTGCAGCGGCAGGATTACGGTCATCCGGATTCGGGGAAACGATGGAATTCAGCGGAAAAATTGTCGTCGTCACCGGCGGCACGAGGGGCATCGGCAGGGCCATATCACTCCATTTTGCCCGTGAGGGTGCGCTGGTTACCGCGGCCTACCTCAGCAATGATGAAGCAGCCAACTCCCTGGTGCTGGAATCGGCGGCACTGACCGGCACGATCAGCGTCCTGAAGGCTGATGTGCGGACCAGTGAGGGCGCCCGGTCAGTGATCGACGCAGCTGCGGGGAACGGCGGCTACATCGATGTGTTGGTCAATAATGCCGGAATACTCCGGGATTCCTATCTTGCCATGATGTCGGAGAAGGACTGGAGCGACGTTATCGAGAGCAACCTGTACCCCCTGTTCCATTGCTGCAAATGGGGCGTCAGGAAAATGATGTCCAGACGGAAGGGGGCAATCGTGACCATTGCCTCGATCTCCGCTTTCACCGGCAACCCCGGACAGACCAACTATGCTGCCAGCAAAGGGGCGGCCATAAGCTTTACCCGCTCCCTTGCCAGGGAGACCGGCCCGATGGGTATCAGAGTCAATACGGTGGCGCCCGGTCTCATCGACACGGACATGGTTGCTTCTCTGAAGCCCGAAGTAGTTGACTCCATAGTCAAGGTTTCTGCCCTGAACAGGATCGGCCGGCCGGAAGATGTGGCAGAAGCCGTGGCTTTCCTGTCTTCCGACCGCGCGGCCTATGTCACCGGCCAGTGCCTGGTAGTCGATGGCGGCATAGCGTGACGGCACGACCGATGCCCGGATCATCATGACGAAGAACAGAGCAGCCATAACAGGAGTCGGGATATTCTGCGCGGCAGGCAAGGACGTCCCCGCTTTCACTGAAAACCTCTTCGCCGGCAGGAGCGCCATAGGTCCTGTGGATCTTTTCGACGTTTCCCGGTTTCCGGCCAGGATCGGTGCGCAGGTACGGGATTACGACCCGCTGGATTATTTTGACCCCAGATCCGCCAACCGGTTGTCCCGCGCCGACCAGTTCGGCCTCATCGCCGCGGGAGAGGCGCTGCGCGGCAGCGGTGTCCGGGACTGCTATTCGCCCTACGACATCGGGGTTTCCTTGGGCGCGGGTGCGTCGGGCATGTACCACGCGGAACTCTGGCTCAGCCGCACGCTGGCAGGCGAGAGGGCGCGCCCGTCGCTCCTCAGGGGTATCCTCCCGGACCGCACCGCAACTGATATTGCCCTGCGCTACGACCTGGCAGGATACCAGGGCAGCATAATGACCGCCTGTTCGTCTTCCGCCACAGCCATCGGCTGGGGCGCCGACCTGGTTGCCTCCGGCAGACTCAAAGCGGTCGTCTGCGGGGGCTCCGACGCCATTTCTCTCCTTACCTACGCCGGTTTCAATTCGCTGAGGGTAGTCGACCCGGAGCCGTGCTCCCCCTTCAGTCGCGACCGCCGCGGCATTTCGCTGGGAGAAGGGGCGGCCTTTTTCGTCCTTGAGGACGAAGCTGCCGCCAGGGGCAGGGGGGCGGCCATTCATGGCTTCGTCCCGGGCTATGCCGTGGCGGGAGAAGCCTACCACATGACGGCTCCCGAACCGACCGGAACGGAGGCGGCGCGGGTTATGACGACAGCGATGAACTATGCCGGTATCAGCCGTGATGAGGTGGGCTGGGTCAATGCCCACGGCACGGGTACGCCCCTGAACGATGTGGTGGAAACCAAGGCCATGAAGCTGGTCTTTGACGAACTGGCGGCACATGTCCCGCTGGTTTCCACCAAGGGTTGTACCGGCCATTGCCTCGGGTCCGCAGGTGCGATAGAAGCTGTTGCAACACTGCTCTCACTGAAGGCCGGCGTAATCCCCCGGACACTGAATTTCCGGGGAGCTGACCCGGAGTGCGACCTTAATTACTGCCATCACGGCACGCAGTCGACCGACGCCAGGGTTGCCCTGTCCAATTCCTTTGCCTTCGGAGGCAATATCACGACATTGGTGGTGGCGATATGAGCGGTGACCGCATGAAAATCGCCATCACCGGGCTTTCGGCCATCTCGGCTGCCGGCGCCGGGCTCGAACCGGTCATGCAGGTGATCCGGAGCGGGCAGAGCGCCCTGAAACAGGTGCCGCCCGAACTTGCGGGGGGAGAGGGGCACCGGTGGGGACGAGCGGACGGTTTCAAGGCCACCGATTACCTGCCGCCGCTCAAGGCCCGCAAGCTGGACCGCTGCAGCCAGTTTGCCGTTGTGGCCGCCGGCATGGCCTTGCGGGACGCCGCCATCGATGTCAAAGAGTTCGGTCCGGAGCGCATCGGCATAACATTGGGCTGCGGCTTCGGCGGCATCGCCAATTCCGAGGAGTTCCTGTGGGGCTACTTTACCGGCGGGCCCGAAGGGCTCGTGCCCATGCTCTTCCCCAATACCGTTCCCAACGCGCCGGCAAGCAATGCTTCCATAGAATACCGCTTCAAAGGGCCGAACGTGACCTTTGTGCAGCGATTCTGCTCGGCCGAGGTGGCGGTCCAGATGGCATGCCGCTTCCTGGAAGAAGACCGGGCCGATGTGATGATCACCGGTGGGGTGGACGAGCTGGACCCGTTCATGATTCGCGCATTCCGGAGTATTGGCCAGCTCGGCAGATATGCCGCGGGCTTCGGCGAGGGGGCAGGGCTGCTCGTGCTGGAAAAGCCGGAGCACGCTCGCCGGCGTGGCGCCCGGATCAAGGCGGGGCTGGGAGACATCCGCACCGTTGGCAGGATCCTGCCCGGACGTGAGATAGAGGGCTATGTACGGCTGGCGGGTCCGCCGCGTGAACCGCACATGGTTTCCCTGTCCGGTGTCGCCGCCATGATTCCCGGTCTGGTGGAACGTATCCCCTTGTCCGTCCCCTGCCTCGAGACAGGGGAGTTGCTGGGCCGCAGCCTGGCCATGGGTGGACTGGCGCTGGTTTCCCTCGTCCTTGCCCTGGCGCCCGGAGCAGACGCCATTCACTTTTCCGCATCCCCCGAGGGCCCCTACTATGGAATCGATGTCATGGGAGCAGGAGGGCTTTAGTTCCACGCCTGCCGACTACCTTCCACACCGCAGTCCCTTTCTGCTCATCGATCGTGTCACCTCTCGCGAGCCAGGCGTCGCTGCAGCCGGTATGAAGCACATACCTTGTGATGCGGGTTCTTTTCCGGTTTTCCTCCTCGTGGAAGCCATAGCCCAACTTGGCGGCATAGCGGCTGCTGCCGGGGAAGGCGCGGGCGGATTCCTGGCGGCCATCGACCATGCGGAATTTTTCCGGGAAGTGCGGCCGGGAGACAGTGTCGTCATCAAGGTCTTTATCGCAAAGGCCTTCGGCAGGCTCTATCTGCTCAACGGCGAGGCTTCCGTCAATGGCGAGAAGGTTGCCGAGGCGAGGCTCACCCTCGGTATCGGAGAGCTATAGCAGCACTGAAGGCATTCGGCAACGAATACGCAGCGGGCGGGCTCCAGCCTGGCCTAAACCCCGCGTGACTGGTAAGCATCCTTTTATGTCCGACCAGACAGGAACCGCAAACAATGACCAACCTGCGACACGTGCTTTTTTCAATGTTCTGTTTCGTTGTGATTTCCGCCCCGTCTGCTTCCGCTGCAACGCTCAGCCCGGTTGAAGGGCTGGAGGCATTCAGGCGTGCCTTTGCCGGAATCAGGGATTTTTCGGCGGATATTGCTCAGGAGAAACACCTGACGCTGATGAAAAAGAAGCTGACAGCCAACGGCACGGTCCGCTTCAGGAAACCCGACAGTTTTTTCATGGAACTCCATTCTCCCTCTGCCAGTCGTGTTTTGCTGAAGGACAACACCCTCAGCCTCAAGCTGCCCAACGAAGCGGAACGCCAGAACATGGTCCTTCCGGCCGAGCAGGGCCTCTCCCGCTGGTTCGCTTTTCTGGCCCGGCCCGTGAAAAGCATCCCGGGCGGTTTCGATGTCCGCGCAGAAAAACGGGGAACGGTTCTTTCTCTCCGCATCCTTCCCAAGACAAAGGGCGCGTTGAAAGAGCTCCTGGTCGTGTTCCGCGAGGACGGCCGACTGGTTCGCCTGGTGATCGAGGAAAACAACGGTGATCGAACGGTTATGGGTTTTCGGAATGTGAAAAAGAATACCGGTTTGACGGACAAGGATTTTCAGCTGTAGCGATGTGTGTGCCGGAATGAAGAAATCACGGCTGCGGGTGTCTCTCCCCAGACTGCGTGTTGCTCGCCTGGACGGCATTTTCTTCGTCTCGCTGGGTTACGTCAACCGGGACTCCCTTCTTCTTTCGGACGGATGATCTCACTCTCTCCCAGTCGACCATCTGCTCCAGGTTGTTCTCAGCTATCAGCGACCTTGCAAGGTGCTCCAGATCGTCGAACTGGTTGTAGACATCGCCGTGTACTTCGAGGAAGATTCTCCCGTCGTCGGACAGTGCCAGCTTGACCGGCTGGTAGATTATCTCGCCCCCCGTATTGATCCTGATTTCATTGAAAATTTCCTTCATGGCACCGGGCATGACCCTGATGCAGCCATGGCTGCTGTACGTGTAGATGGATTCGGGCGCGCTCGTTCCGTGAATGAGAATCCCCGTCAGGGATGTTTTCAGTGCGTACTTGCCAAGGGGGTTCCGCTTGCCGGGAGGAACGCTGTTTTTGACGTCCTTGCGGGTTTTCCTCATTTTTTTCAGTATGGACTGGGGTATGAACCAGGTTGGGTCCTGGACCTTGGAAATGATCCTGAACGTGCCCGTAGGGGTTCGCCAGACCGCGTCTTTCTGCAGGGTCGGCATGCCCAGGCCAACGGGGACGGCTTTTCCCAGCTTTTTGGCTTTGAAGAGGTACATGGTGCGATCGGGAATGTTGATAACGATTCCTTCGGCCCTTGTCTTCGGAATGATTCTCCTGGTGTCGATATTGAGCTGCTGACCCGGTTCCAGGGCCTTTGCCGGATCCAGCCCGTTGTCCCTGGCAATGGAACGCCAGTTGACGCCGAGCCTTGCCCCGACCATGCGTAGAGATTCCCGCCTCTTGACGGTATAGATGAATTTCCTGCCGATGATCAGTTTTGATGCGATGGGGCCGGCGGTGGTCTGGTCATCGTCCGGTTCGACGCCGGGCACATCCCAGCCGTCATCGGCCTGATCCACGGCCGGGTGTGCGGCTTCTTCCGGAGCTCTCTCCGGAGGCGGGGCCGGCGCTGCTTCATCTGTCCCCGGGTGCCCGACCGATCCCTGAATCGTGCCGTCGGTCGATGCCCCGGTTGCAGCCATCTCCTGCATTTTTTTCTCATAGACAGCTGACTTCATCATCGTTAACTGGTACAGTTTCCGGGCTTCGTCGAATTTTCCGCCTTTTGTCAGTTCCTCTGCCCGTGCAAAAGTTTCTGCAATGCTCCTGAATTCTTCGGCCAGGACCTCCGGAGGGGTGGTCGTGCGCAGTTTTTCCATGATCGCTGTTGCCTCTTTTCTGTCGCCTGGTGATTCGGCCTGACAAACAGAGGCGGTTAGAATGGAAACGAGAAGTGCAAACAGGATTCCGCCGCGCATGGATAGATCCTTTACATGACATGGAATGATCGGGAGGGTTGCGGTGCCCTCGTCAGATCTGAAACCCTCAGCACCGGCTGCAGGTTTGACGGATGTTTCCGGACAGAAGGTGCGATCCTGCCAGAAGCAGTGATAATAGCAAAAAAGCCCTAAAAATCAATTGAAAGTTGGGGGGGCACAGCGTTTTGATGGTGTGCGGCACAATTCCCGAGAGTGATCCGGATGAGGGATGTTTGCAATAGCGGCAGGCGGGTTTGATTCTGCAAGCTGTTTTTGCTATATTCGGAACAAGCCTGAAAAATGAAGGGTTGGGGATGCACTGACTCAATGCATGGTTGATTTGATGCAATCAAAAGAGCATTGCCAGTGGACAGAAAGAATGCATACCTTTAAAGGGAGGTGGAGCGGATTATGTGGCGCTTTCTTGAAAACGGCACGCGGGAATTTCTGGCAGGCAAAACGGACTGGGCCGTTGCTGCGCGGGAGGCACAGGAATGCGATGCATTCCGGGAGGATGTGGAGGAGGAGATCGTGGCTGACGAGCCGAGATCCTGCTACAATTGCCGTTACCGGCGCTGGACAGCGTGTTCGTTCATGTGCATGCACCCTGTCGAGAGAATGGGAAGCTGAGACGGCACTTCTGCCCCAGCCCTATTTTTCATCCTCGTCAACCTCGCATCTGCGGCATTCGATGCCGCAGTGGCTGCACTTCTTCTTTTTCTCACCGGGCTGGAATACGTTAATGTTACCGCAAATCTTGCACATTACTGCTACCGGCTCGTCTTTGTAGAGATAGCAGTTGTAGTACCATTCCCAGTTCATGATCCTGACGGTTGCAACTTCTTCCTCGGTCATTTCGTTTCTGGCCAACTCCCAGTGGAGCGACTTGCGTTGCGGGGAGCTTTTCTCATCGCTTCTGCCGGTTGCCATTACCGTCTCCTTTGCGAACGGGATACGGTCCCCTTCGTTTCGGACCTGCTGATGTTTTGCCTGCCTCCTTTGATTCTCGCTTTATTTTCACGTTCGTCAAGAAGCTGATGGCTGCTTCATCCGCCAGTCAGCGGCGACGTCCGCTGATCTCGTTCACAGGGTATCCACGGGATCCACATCGATCGTTGTCCGTATGGTGCGGGGCGGGTTCCAGGCGGCCTGGAAGCTGAGCAGAACCTTCCTGAGTTCGGAACGGCCGGCAGATTTCAGCAGTACCTGCCAGCGAAACCTGCCGCGGATTTTTGCCAGCGGGGCCGGCGCAGGCCCGAGGATTTCCAGGCGTGCATTCATGGCGCCGCGCGATTTCCGCAACAGGGCGGCAGCGGCTTCCGCTCCCTGCTCGACCGGCTTTTCGGCTATCCCCGAAAGGCAGATCAGCGCAAGATTGGAGAAGGGGGGGTAGCCGGCTTCCCGGCGGAATTCCAGTTCGTCGCGGTAAAAGCCCTCGTAGTCGTGGGATGCGGCCCTGGCAAGGGCATAGTGGTCCGGGTCGGCGCCCTGGATCAGCACTTTGCCCGGAGTGTCGCCACGGCCGGCGCGCCCGGTGACCTGGCTTACGAGCTGGAATGTCCTCTCGGCGCTGCGGAAGTCGGGGAGGTTGAGGGTGGCGTCGGCTGAAGCCACCCCCACCAGCGTTATGCCGGGATAATCGTGTCCCTTGGCGATCATCTGGGTGCCGATGAGGATGTCGATCTTTCCGTCTTCCAGTCGTTTCAGGATACCGGCATGGCTTCCCTTCCTGGCCGTGGTGTCGCTGTCCATCCGGGCTATGCGGGCGTCCGGGAAAAGCTCTTTGATTTCTTCTTCCACACGCTCGGTGCCGCGGCCGAAAAGGGCGATGTTTCCGCCACTGCAATCGGGGCATGCGGCGGGCGCGGGAAGCGAGAAATCGCAGTAGTGGCAGTAGTGGCGCTGCTTGGACCGGTGGTGGGTGAGGGTCACGGCGCAGTTGGGGCAGCGGAACACGTGACCGCAGTCAAGGCAGGTCAGGAAGGTGGCGAAACCGCGCCGGTTGAGGAACAGCAGTGACTGGCCCCTCCTTTCCAGGTTTTCGCCGAGTGCAGCGACCAGTTCGGAAGAGCACGAGCTGTCACGCAGGCGGCGGGTATCGATGATCCGCGCTTCCGGAAGCGGCAGGTTTCTCACCCGTTCCGGCAGGCTCAGGTACCGGAGCCTGCCGTGCATGGCTGCATGGTAGGTGGTGATCAGCGGGGTTGCCGAGCCGAGCACGACCACGGCACTTTCCAGTTTTCCCCGGACAAGGGCAAGGTCCCGCGCATTGTAGGGCAGTCCTTCGGACTGCTTGTAGGAGGCTTCGTGCTCCTCATCCACCACGATGATGCCCAGGTTTTCCAGGGGGGCGAAGATTGCCGAGCGGGCGCCGATAACGATATCGGCTTCTCCGCGGCGGATGCGGCGCCATTCGTCGTAGCGTTCGCCCGGTGTGAGGCCGCTGTGCAGAACTGCGATGCCGCAGGAGAAACGGCCGCGAAAGCGCCTGATCAGCTGTGGCGTGAGGGCGATTTCCGGGGTGAGCACCAGCGCCCTTTTCCCTGTTTCCAGGGTGTGGCTGATGGCCTGCAGGTAGACTTCGGTCTTGCCGCTGCCGGTAACGCCGTGGAGCAGGAAAGGGGCGAAAGCTCCGGCAGTTACGGCTTCGGCTATGATATCGAATGCCTTGGCCTGGTTCTCGTTCAAGGTCTGGGGGGTGGACGTCGAAACTTCCTCGTCCCGGAACGGGTCGCGGTAGACCTCCCGCTCTTCCATGACGACCAGGCCTTTCTGCAGCAGGCGTTTCAACTGGGCGGACGGGTTGGAAAATCGGCCGTTGAGGTCGCTCCGGGAAGTTTCGCCCTGTTCCATGAGATGGAGGAGAATCTGCGCCGCCAGGCCCCGGGGGACCGCCGTTTCTGCCGCATCACCCGTTGCGCGGAAGTACCATTCCCGGCGTACGTTTCTGCCGCCCCGGAGCTGTTCATCCTCCTGCCCGGTCTCCCGGTCAGCCGCTTTCCGGCCCCTGGTTTCGATGTTGATGCCGGCAGGGAGGGCGGTCTTGATCACTTCCCCCAAGGGGTGGAGGTAGTAGGCAGCAATCCAGCGGTAGAAAGCGAGCTCCCTGGGGGTGAAGACCGGCTGTTCGTCCAGGACCTCGATTATTTCCTTTATGTCTCCAGGTGGAGGGTGGGCAGGCCCAAGCACGTACCCGGTGACTTTTCGCCGTCCGAAGGGGACGAAGACACGCACCCCGGGGACAACTGCGCTGCGCAAGTGCTCCGGTACCCCATAGGAGAACGTCGTATGGAGCGGCAGGGGGATGGCGACCTCTATGATGCTGTTTCTGCCTGGGGACATGATGGACCGTTCTGTTTCTTCGAAGGGGATCTTGCTCCACCATACCAGAGGCGGCAGGGGACCACAAGGGGAGTTCGTGGCTGCGTCAGAATCAAATTCCTGTCAGGGTGACAAGGGGACGCTCTTGCTTTAGTGCATTAGCCTGGTTGAATTAAAATTTGTTTAATGGTATGTTTGGCCAATGCCCCGACAACCACGCCTCGACATACCCGGTCTGCTGCAGCATGTCATCGTCCGCGGGATCGAACGAACAGAAATATTTCTCGACGATGATGATCGCCGACGTTTTGTTGACAGGTTTGACCGGTTACTGGTCGATACTGAAACCTATTGCTACGCATGGTCGTTAATTCCGAACCATTTCCATCTGTTGTTGCGGTGTAACCGGGTGGAGCTCTCCCGCTTCATGCGTCGCCTCCTTACCGGGTACGCCGTCTATTTCAATCTTCGGCATAACCGGCCTGGCCACCTGTTCCAGAACCGCTACAAGTCCATCGTCTGCGAAGAAGAATCCTATCTGCTGGAATTGATTCGCTACATACACCTCAATCCACTTCGGGCCGGCCTGGTGTCGGGTTTGGGTGAGTTGGAGATACCTTTGGAGCGGCCACTCGATAATAGTAAAGGTAATAAAGGTGTCAGGTCTACACATTGACAGATTGCGACTTCTTGTTTATGCTGCGGTAAGGCGACAGACCACAGCGTCAAA
>DIFZ01000048.1 GCA_002419385.1 Geobacter sp. UBA5735 | reverse complement strand
GCCCGGGGTGGCAGCAGCCGCTGCCAGAGCCGCGTTCGGGCAGCGGCGTCGGGGCGGGGGAAGTCCACCATTACCTGAAAGCGGCGGGCAAAGGCCGGGTCCAGCTGCTTGCGCAGGTTGGTGGTGAGGATGACCGGGCCCTGGTGGGACTCGATGCGTGCCAGGAGGTGGCTCACCTCCATGTTGGCATAGCGGTCCCGGGCTTCCTTCACCTCGCCCCGCTTGCTGAACAGGCTGTCGGCCTCGTCGAACTGCAGGATCATGGATCGGCCGTGGGCGACGTCGAACAGGCGGTTCAGGTTCTTTTCAGTCTCGCCGATGTACTTGCTCACCAGGCGCCCCAGGTCGACCCGGTACAGGGGCCACCCCAGTTCGGCGGCCAGGACAGCGGCCGCAAATGTCTTTCCGGTTCCGGAGGGGCCGGCAAAGAGCCCCACCGGGCCGCCGCAGTCAATACCGCCCCAGGCGGTGACCACGGTCGACTTGTGGGTGATCCAGAGCAGGAACTCCCGCAGCATGGCAACCCGGTCCGGCGGGAGCACCAGGTCCTCCCAGCCGGGCAGTGCCCTGACCCGGACCGCCCCCGACAGCTCACCTGCCACGTCAGGGCGCCCCAGGAGACGCGCCGTCACTCCAGGCGCCGGGCGGACCGGCTGGAACGGGTCGCCTCCCCCCTCCACCACGATCAGCCCATTGTCCCGCAGTGGCGACGCCTCGGTGAGGACGCCGTAGAGGAGCGCCGCTTCCTCCGGAGCCATGGCCAGGAGCTCCTGCAGAAGGGCCGGTGACGGATAGGGAGAAGGGGCGCCGGGCTGCAGTGCCTGGAAGAGCCAGCCCAGCCGCGGCTCCGCTTCGGGCGCGACCACGCAGGCAAGGACATCCAGTTCCATGGGCGAGAGCCCCGCAGGTGTCACCACCCTCCAGCCCCCCTCCCGGCGACGGGAGGCCTCCACCTGCCGTTGGAGCGTGCCGAGCCGCTCGAGCTCTGCCTCGGATGCCTGCCGCCCCTGGCGGCATCCTGCCACGATATCGGCAAGGATGCCGATCCGTTCCCATTCCCGGGCAAAGCTCTCCTGACCATCGCTCCGGGCCGCGGCTTCCATCAGGTTCCTCCATGCACGGTGACCAGGAGGGGATTGCTGCGTACCCTCACCGTCACCCCGTCCGAGCCGCGCACCCAGTTCCGCTCGGCAAACAGGACCGCCTGCCCGCCGCCGGCAACCAGTTCGGCCGGCAGGTCCACCTGGACCGTGACCGCATCTCCGCACCCATCCGGATCCAGCATCAGGGTCGTTGCCGTGGTGTCCGTCGTTTCCGCAACATCCTGCCATCCGGCAGAACGTGTCCAGCGCTGCCAGGCCAGGGTCACCGCAGCGCCCGGTTCGCCTGCCACCCACACCCGGGGTGCAAAATCGTCCAGCTCCTGGCTTCCCCGGGAGAACAGGAGGCTGGCGGCGCACGCCCCGTCAATCACGAAGCAGATGGCCGGCGCCCAATCGGGCTGCATGGCGTTCACAATCGTCAGCGATACCGGCGGTGCTGAGGCCATGCCGGAAAATGGCGCCGTGCGGGCGCCGGGCACGGCGCGGACCTCCGTACCGATCCGCCCCACCAGCGGGCTTTCCGGCCGGAGGTCCACCGGCACCACCGGCGCCAGCGACATTTCGTAGGCGATGGAAGGGCGATAACTCACCGCTCCCTGGGTCGACCAGATGTGGTTCAGCTCATCCGTCCCCAAGGGAAGGAACACCACCTGGAGTCTGAACAATTCGCCGTCCACAGTCAGGGCCGAAAGGACCGGCGTCTCGCTGAACAGCCGCATCACCCCGCCCAGCAGCCGCAGATCGTTCTCCCCGGCGCTCACCTGTTCCTCGTCAATGCCGAAACCGGTGACCAGGCAGTGGAGCCGCACCCACCAGGGATCGCCCGTGGTGTCCCCGGTGAAAAAACCCGCTGGCATGACCTGGTAAAAGAAGAAATTGACCCGGTGGGTCCCGTCTGCCGTGGCAGGCTGAGCGTTGGCGGGAGACCCGATCATGATCTGGATCGAGTTGGCGCTGGCGTCGAGCCCCACGCTGACGAACTCGGCGATGGACCGGCAGACCTGGGATAGTGACGAGCGGGGAAGGGCCATGTCAGAAATTCCTCACATAGTTGCGGCTGGCCGGATCGGGCCGGGAGCGATCCACCTGGAACGGCGCAGGTGCCGCCGGGGGAGGAGACACGACCACCACCTCGATGGTCCCGATCTGAACCTTGGGTTCGAAGGACCGGAGATTGTTCCCGGAACCGCTCTTTTCTTTCCCGGTTCGATGCCGGTCGGACTGAGCCGTCTCCGCTGCCCGACCGATCCTCATCTCCGCCGCGGGAACTCCTGGAGAAACTGTCACCGTGCAATTGGCCGCGGTTCCTGGAGGGAGAACGCGGCGCGACTGTGCTACGGGCGTCCCGTTGTCCGGTGAAACAGCTGACCGATCGTCTTCATCCCTCGTCACGACGGGCCGCAAAGCGGGTCCCTGCCGGGCCTGCTCCGGCAGGGGAAGAGCTCCCGCGGCAGGTATGCTGACCGTTTCCGCGACCTGCCGGCCGAGAGGTTCCGCAGCCGCCTCGACAGACGATTGTTCGGGAGGGGTGGTGGAGCCCGCACGGGGTTCTGCCCCCGCTTGCCGTCTCCCCTGCGTTTCAGCAGACACGTTCCCGGCACGTGACGCAACCGCGTATCCGGACGAGGATTCCACTATCGATGAGCCGTCTTCGATCCCCGAAACTGCGGGAGCGTCGTTCGAATCACCGTCATGAAATGACTCCGTCTCTTCCACACGGAAACCGTCCGTAGCCGTTCGGGCGCTTTCGCAACCAGCCTGCATGCGTGCCACAGGATCGGGAAGGTGCAACCCTTCAGCGGTCGCCTCCGGAAGCCCGACTGCCGGGATGTGTTCCGAAGGCGAAGGGCCCGCCACCTGGCGGGTCGCGAAACCGGATTCCGCGGCCTGCTGCCCCGCCTCGTCCGGCCTGCCGCTCCCCTCCTCCCGAATTTGCGTAACCGACATGGGGGCTGGCCGGGCAGCAGGCGGACCAGCAGAAATCCCGTCCGGCACAACCGGATCTGCCGGCGGCATCTCCATTCCGCCAACAGGGGCAGATACGCCGGCGACAGAGGGGTCATCCACCCTCCTCCGGCTATCCCGCACTATTTCGGCCAAATAACCCATGACGATCCTTCCCTTGACGTGAGTCCGTAGAGGCTCACGATTGCTTCAGGTTTCAACCGGCCATGCCTCGGGCGCGTTCGATCAGCTCCAGGTAGCGCCAGCGCCGGTCCTGGGGAAGCGCCAGGATCTCCGCCTCGCTCCAATGGTACGCAGAGGCTATGGCATGAATCTCCTGCAGGAGGTTTTCCCCCTGAGGCCCTGACAGTGCCCGGTAAGGGTCAACCGGTATCACGTGCAGGGCCCCGCACGCCGGACAGGCCGCCTGGACCGAAACAGCCACCTCGGGGGACACAGACTCTAAGGCTGCGTCGATGGCCTCAAAGTCGTCGCTACTGAAAGACTCCACCATGTCCCATGCTGAACGCCCGTCTGCCATCCGGCCGTCGTGCGCCACCAGGCAGCAGGCCAGGAGGCAGCGCAACGCCTCGCCATCGTCCAGATCAGCAACGAGCTCCTGGTCCGCCCCGGTAGGCACCCGGAAACGGCACGGGCCACGGCCCGTCTGCACGTCGGCAAAGGGATAGCCTGCCCCCGCCTCTTTAACCGTCAGACATCGATAGTCGACAGCGAAATCAAACCTCTCGCTGCAGGCGCCGCACCATGCCGTTAGCCATGTCTCCCCCGGGGCAAGGCGCGCTGCCAGTTCGAGCATGAGAAACTGGCGGTCTGCCACGGCAAGCCCCGTCACCACTTCAGGGAGAGGGGCCAGGCCCCCCACCATCTCCAGGCTTGCGGCCAGTGCCGCGGTCACCCTGGCCGGCAGCGAGCCTTGGGCCGCGCCCGCCTCGCCCACTGCCAGTTCCACCGCTCCGGTCATGGGCCGAAAGGCAAAGTCCCGCTGCAGGGCTCCATCTTCCACTATGCCGCCCGGAAGCCGCATCAGCTCTCGGCCGGTTCGGCCACGCCCGTGTCGCGCTCCCATCCCTCATGCTGCAGCGTGATGGTCTGGATGCCGATGGTGCTCATGGTGCCGGCATCAAGGTCAGGAAGCGCCTGATAATCGGAAACCCAGGCCCGGAACAGCTTGTAGGAAATGGCCACCTGCCCCTGGAGGTTGAGGACGTTGATGATGATGTCCTTGCGGTAGTTCTTCAGGGACATGCCGGCATCTCCCTGGATGCTGTTCACCAGGTTCGCCCAGTTTTCGAACACCGGGTCGTGGGTGAGCCCCTGCTCCAGGGTTACCGGGTCGTAGCTAGTCCCCCCCGGCATGACCCGCTCGTGGGACGGGTCGTTGGAGGCGCGCCACTTCACCGGCGTAGTCTTCTTTTTCAGGGCGCCCATTTTCTTCAGCCCCGCCACCACCTTGCCATCGATGACGACCTGGAACTTGAAGGTGCGGTAGGGATCGTGCCGGTAAGTGTTCACGGGAAAGAGAGGTGCTGCCATCACAAACCTCCTTTAGAAAAATTCATGCGGCTGTCATTGCTGAGCAACTTTTTGCTGGATCCGCACGATGACGAACTCGGCCGGCTTCAGGGGGGCGAAACCGACGATGACGATAACCTGGCCCCGGTCGATGTCCCCCTGCGTCATGGTATCCCCCAGCCCGCAGCGGACGAAGTAGGCGTCGGCAGCCTTTTCCCCCTGGAACGCGCCGGAGCGGAACAATCCGTCCATGAACGAACCGATGTTGGCCCGCAGCGAGGCCCAGAGGTTGTGGTTGTTCGGCTCGAAAACCGCCCACTGAATGCCGTTGTAGATGCTCAGCTCGATCATTATGGCAGTGCGCCGGACGGGTACGTAGCGCCATTCCGGGTCAGCCCTGGTTGCCAGGGTGCGGCTGCCCCAGATGACCGGCCCGAATCCGGGCAGCGTGCGGATGCAGTTGACGCCCAGGGGGTTCAACTGATCCTGCTCGCCATCCTCGACCGAATACTGGATCCCGGCGACCCCGGCCAGCGATGTCTCGACCCCTGCAGGCGCCTTCCACACACCGCGCCGGCCGTCGATCCTGGCCCACATGCCCGCGGCAAAGCCGCCGGGCGCAACCAGCAGGGTGGAGGGCGCACCGGGGTTGGTTTCGGCGTTGTAGAAGGGATTGGCCACCTTGAGCCAGGGATAGTAGACAACCGAGTAGGTCTTGGGCTTGAATCCCAGGTCGTTGACACTTTTTTCGGTCCTGAGTTCCACGCCCTGGGGCGGATCGATGAGGACCATGCGGCTTTTCATCTTCTCGGCATGGGCCACGGCCGCGTCGATGACCACCTGTCCTGCCGAACCGCTCCAGGTCTGGCCCGGCAGGCAGATGATGCTGACGTCCCGCACCTTCTCGAAGACAGCCAGGATGTCGTCGTAGGCATCCTGGTCCGGTTCGCTGCCGTCGGTCCCCCCTTCCAGGCTGACCTGGCCGGCGATGTCCGACAGCAGCGCGTCGAGGGACTGCTGGCCGGTCTGCTCGGTACCGTCGCTGGCAGCCCCCAGGAGCAGGGCCGCGGCCGCGTCGGTGGCATCCCCCGGGCCGCTGACCACCACCGCCGAAGCGGGAAGGCGGGTGCCCGAAGTCAGCACGAGTTCGTTGTCTTCCACGGCGCACGTAAAATCCCGCACCGCCGGGTTGGCCACCACCGAACCCCTCACCAGGGTCTGGATGCGTGCCGCCACGTCGGCGAGCGTGCTGGTGTTGTCGAACTCCGCAGCCGCAAAGGTCACGGGACGGGCCGTACCGTCCACGGTAACGGTCATGGTACGGTTGTTCAGGATGCTG
Organism: Geobacter sp. UBA5735; assembly: GCA_002419385.1. GTDB lineage: Bacteria > Desulfobacterota > Desulfuromonadia > Geobacterales > Geobacteraceae > RPRC01. The sequence continues at coordinate 12,722 of DIFZ01000048.1, read as the reverse complement.
AAGTCGGCAACGCCCGACAGATCCTGGCTGACGCTCACCCCCAGGAGGTACTGGCTGATGTCCTGCATCTCCACGCTGATCAGCGTCGAAGCGTCATTCACCTTGCTCTCGATGAAATCAGCAGCATCCTCGTCGGCCACCGTCAGGTCGCTGAACCGCTCCCGCTCCCTGAACTCGGTTCCATCCATGACCCCGACGCGCAGGATGTAGAGACCGGGAGCGTCTTCCTTGGCCTCGAACCGGATCCGCAGGGATTTCCCCCACGCGCCGGGGTTGGCCGCCGCAAAGCGGATGATCCGGGTGTTGTCGTCGGGATTGCGCAGGAACCCCTCTGCCGTGGCCGCGCTTCCGGCCCGGATGGCCCGCACGATGTAGGCCGCAGTCCCGCCGTTCTGAAAAAAGCTGTAGACCGCGAACCCCATGGGGTCTCCCTCGGCTGCCTTCCCCAGATCGCGGATACCGCCGAACTGCTCTTCGTAGTCGCTCCATTTGAACAGGAGCGTCGGTTCGGCCACCGGCCCCTTCGTGGTGTAGCCGATAAACGCCGCGGTGGATGTCCCGACTCCCTCGATGGGTTTCGAGCCGCTCGGGATCTCCTCCACATACACACCCGGATGAAGATACGTAGGCATCGTCTGCACTCCTTTCGTCAGATTGTACGTTGCAAGACCGCGCAACCGCCGGTGATATCGCTGTTTTTCGCGCGTACGACCACTCTTCGGGCAGATCGGGCCAATGCCCTGTGGTTCAACAATATTATAATTAATTTAACAAAAATTTTTCCTCTGTCAATCCCCCGTCGGCTTTTTCTCAGGGGCAATCAGAGGCGGGAACGGATGCAGCAAAGAGAACTATGAAGACAGGAATGGAAGAGGAACGGGGCGGTTCCCGAACCCGGGAGCCGCTGCAGGGTCAGCTCTGAAGATAGGATGAGAGGTCAAACGGACAGCGTATCGGACAACGATATGGCGAAGGAATCGCGCACGCTGCAGGAAGCGCGGCATCCGGCAACCGTAACTGGTTTCCGTCCGGAAACACGGGCTGCCACGGCTACGCTACCTGTCCGGTCTGCTCAGTGCCGTTTCCATGGCAGACCTGGTTCTTGCCCCGTTGCTTTGCCCGGTACATCGCCCCGTCGACCCTGTTGAGAAACGACGGGACCGTTTCTCCCGGAAGGTACCGGCTCACGCCGATGCTTATGGTAACGCAGCATTTCAGCTTCGACAACGGCGACAGCCAGGAGGAGGCGAAACCCTTTCTCAGGCGTTCCGCGACTTCCAGCGACTCAGCGGCATCGGTCTCGGGAAGAATCACCGTGAATTCCTCGCCCCCGTAACGAAAGGCGGTATCCGTAATCCGGAGAATCTTCCGGATCACATCCGCCAGGACCACCAGCGCGCTGTCTCCCTCCAGGTGTCCGTACAGATCGTTGTATTCCTTGAAATTGTCGATATCCAATAGCATGAGTGACAGGGGATGGCCGTAGCGCTCCGCCCGTTCCGCCTCCAGCTTCAACTGGTTGAAAAAGTGGCGGGAATTGAACAGCTTGGTCAGAGAATCGGTAATGCTCATCTCCCGGTACCTTTTCTCGCTCTCGCGGAGATTGTCCTCCACCCTTTTCCGCTCCGTCGTGTCCAGCAGAGTTTCAACGGCTCCCACGATGCATCCACTCGTGTCCAGAAGCGGCGCAGCGGTACAAAACAGCCACTTGCCCTCTTCTCCGAGAGCGGGGAAAAAACTTTCCGTCTCATATGCGGAGTCGAGCACGGGGGATTTCCCGTAATTCCCTTCGTAGAAACTGTCGATCACCTCTTCCTGCATGGCATCGACAACCAGGTCCGCCATGGTCGGCCTCTTCGAAACATACAGCGCCCGCCAGTGCTGGTCCGTGCCGAGCACATCCTTCCCGGACATTCCCGTGAGGCACTCGATCGCCCTGTTCCAGCAGATCACCTTGTGATTCCTGTCAATGACAAACAGGGGTATGGCGACCATCTTGAGAACTTCCGCCAGCGAGAGTCCAGAAACTTTTTTCAAATCAGCCGTTTTCATATCTGCCGCTCCCGCTTCACGGTCGTGCGCCTACGTCCCGATGAAATAATAATGCTGGACATGACGCCACCTGTCAAGCCGATGAGGTACCCGCTCATACGCATCAGCTGTTTTTTGCCACAGGGGCGTTGACTTTCATCCGCTTTTACTGAATACTATATGGTATACATACTGAATGGTATAGCAGGAGCCATTATGGACAGCCTTACGCTACGGCAAAAGCAAGTTTACGAATTCATAACGGATTACATTGACAGCAACGAATACCCCCCCACCTTCAGGGACATTGCGCATCATCTGGGCATCTCCGGGAACGCCGGCGTCCTGAGCCACCTGGAACAGCTGGAGCGCAAGGGATACATCCGCCGGGAACCGGGCAGTTCACGCGGGATCGTTCTCAACCGACCGAAACAGCAGGATGTGGTTGCCGTTCCCATTGTGGGCACCGTCAGGGCAGGCGTGCCGGAAACGGCCTACGAGGCTATCGAGGGGTACTATCCCCTGGAACGGATGCAGCTGAAGGGCGGGGCGTTCTTTCTCCGTGTCAGGGGAGACTCCATGATCAACGACGCCATCGTGGAGGGCGACCTTGCGTTGATCCGGCCCCAGGAGACGGCCAGTAATGGCGACATCGTTGTGGCCATGGTCGACGGGGAGGCGACCCTGAAGCGATTCTACCGGGAACGGAACCATATCCGGCTGCAGCCCCGCAACCCGAACATGGACCCCATCATCATTCCCGCGGGAGAACCGGTCAGCATCGTCGGCAAGGTCATCAGGATTGTCCGCGAGATGGATTGAGTCATGGTGCAGCGAATCAGTGAACCTATCCGCGTCGGCGTCATTCACGGCCCCGGGGCCAGGCTCCGCCCGGTCTGGTTCGACTGGCAGCGCCGGAAGCACGAGGTCCGGGAAGTGACCTACCACTGGCGGCACCGGGCGGGCAACGAACTGATGCTGCACTACTCAGTAACCGACGGTACGGCCCTCTACGAACTGGTTTACAACACGGCCGAGCAGACCTGGACACTGGAGAGCATAGACGCGGAAAAGTTATGAACGGCGACAGAATCATCATGCACATCGATATGAACGCCTTCTTTGCGTCCATCGAGCAGCAGAACAACCCCGAACTCAGGGGCAAACCCATTGCGGTTATCGGCAGCGCCAAGCGGACCGTGATCACCACCAGCTCCTACGAGGCACGGGCCTTTGGCGTAAAAACGGGCATGAACACCTGGGAGGCCCGGCAGAAATGCCCCCCTCTCATCTTCGTCGTCGGCGACAACCGGAAATACACCTGGACATCGGGGCAGATCGTGCAGCTGATGCTCCGTTACACGCCTCTCGTGGAAGTCTTTTCCATTGACGAAGCCTTTCTCGATGTGACCGGCTCGCTGTCCCTGTTCACTTCCCCGCAACGCATAGCCCATCTCCTCAAGGCACAGATCAGGCACCGCTTCGGCATCACCTGCTCCATCGGCATCGCCCCCAACAAGCTGTTGGCCAAACTGGCCTCCGACATGGAGAAACCCGACGGCCTGACGGTCATCAGGCCGGAAGACGTACCGGCAGTGCTGGAAAGGATACCTGCCGGAGACCTGTGCGGGATCGGGAGAAAAACCGCCCGGCAGCTGGCGCTCTACGGCATAGCCACCTGCGGGGACCTGGGGAGGTTTCCGGTGGACGTCCTCAGGAAGCGCTTCGGCGTCATTGGCGAACAGCTGAGCCGGATGGGGAGGGGTATCGATGACTCCCCCGTCATCCCGGCTGAGAATGCTGAGGAAGTCAAGTCCGTCGGGCACTCCATGACCCTCGAACACGACATTGAAGACCGGCAGGAAATTCTCAGGTTCCTGCTCCAGTTGAGCGAAATGGTGGGACGGCGGGCCAGGCGCTACCATGTGTGGGGAAAAACGGTGACCCTCTCCATCCGGTACGCAGACTTCGACACCTGGACGGGCAGGCAGGAGACCCTGGGGGAGTTCATCAACCTGAGCGGGGATATCTACCAGGCCGCCGTTGCCATCCTGGACAGCCTGACCCTGCTCCAGCCGGTGCGGTTGCTGGGAGTGAGGCTGAGCAACCTGCGACATGCCTCCAGCCAGCTCCCCCTGTTTCCCGAGGAACGGAAGAAGGCCATGCTGGCCGACGCCATGGACGAAGTCAATAACCGCTACGGCGACTTCTCGGTCACGTTCGCCAGCCTCCTGGACAATGAGAAAGCCCCGCAGAAGGGAAGCCATGTCATCTCCCCGGCATGGAGGCCGGAGGGGATAAGAAATGTGGACGTGAAGTAGTTTCCGGATTGGAAACTGCATTCGTGACTATCAGATGACGATCCACTGAGGCTGGATCAGCACCCGGGCATTGAAGCTGCTTTTGATTTCCTCGATTCTGGGGGGATCGTGCCGGAAGATGCCGTCCATTCGTCCATCGATCCGGAATTGATACGCCTCCCTGTCGAACAGAAAAGAGACGGGAACTTCGGACTGGTACAGCGGGTCGCTCTTGGCCCTTTTCCTCTGCACGCGAACGTGAATTTCCCGGCCCTCGGCAGCCGCGCGGCCATACCCCGAATGGGCTTCTATGCTCCCGGTGCGGGGTACGGGCAGCGCGAAATCGGTCAGCGGGACGGTTACGCGTTTCGCCATCACGTTCCCTTGACGAGCTTGCCCACCGGGGCCATGTAGATGACGAATTCATCATACCCGTCAACCCCCAGCAGCTCATCCAGCGAAAGAGGATCCGCCGCGAACTGCCGGTGGCTCTCCCGGCCGGCAATGGCGGCTTGCAGATCGCGCGGCGGGATTTTCCATGCTTCACGGTCCGGCAGCGCTATGACACTGGCGCCCGGCGGAGCCGGTTTCTGGACTGCCGGCGGCCGGGACCCGCGGGATTGGCGGGTTGTGCGGAAATCAACCTCTTCCCTGATCCGGTCGGTCAGGAAAAACCGGCCCATTTCAGGAGTAATTGTCGCCTGCTCTTTCATGACGGCCCCCGGGTCGGACGCGTGTGCGCCCGTGGTTTTACGGACTGTTGACAGCCAGTCACTCTTTCGATCCCGCAAACGGATCCTTTACCTCATGCCCGGTTTTGAACATGAGTTTTTTCGTGCCGATCAGACCAAGGGCAACTTTTCCGTGGTTTTCCTGACAGGAATCATCGAATAACAACCCGGTCAACCGTAAGGGAACCTCGCGCCACCGTCACTTTTCCCTGGATAGCGGCATATCCGGTGTTGTTCGAATAAGCGGCGTTGAAGCCCCCCGTGAGCTTAACCGGGATCGACCGGTCGAAGTCAGGGTTTTCCGCAAAGGTGAACTGGCGTGCCTGGATCGTCCCTCCGGCAGGAACGGGCAGGGCCGCATAGGCAGCCGAGATGGTGTCGAAGTACGACGTGCCGGACGTCCTGGCCGGCTGGACATACGTGAAGGTCGCCCATACGCTCGTGTCAGAGCGCAGGGTCAGGTCGCAGCTTCCTGATCCGCTGCACCTGCTGCCCCACCCGGCAAAAACGGAATCCTGGTCCGGGAGGGAGGCGAGGATGACGGGTGTCCCGTTGGCAAAATCCGCGAAGCAGGAGCCGGCCGTACAGTCGATCCCTGCTGGTGCGCTTATCACCCGTCCCCCTCCGCTCCCGGTCAGGGTCACCGTCAAAGTGGGGCTGGAATCGAACTCGCAGCTCTGCTCACTGCGTCCGGTAGTCCACAGTATGCGCGCACTTGCCGAATCAGGAACCTCAAAGGCGACAAACCCGGCATAAACGGTGTTCACGACAATCTCCAGGTTCGGATCGCTGTCGATATTCGCCAGGGTCGGGGCGGCCAGCGCGCCATTCCAGCGCAACGACGAGGATATGGGGACCGGCAGGTCCACTTCATGGAGCGGCGTTCCTTCGGCACTCAGAACATGGAGTTTCCCCAGCCGCATCGGAGCGCTTGTCGTCTTGGCCGGCCAGGATGTGAAGATCACTTCCGCCGAACCGTCGTTGTCGAGATCCGCCACCACCGGCTCGGAGGCAAACCGATAAAAGCCTTCCGAAGGTTTATACACAGAATAAGGCCAGCCGTGGTGCTCGGTTTTGTCCAGCCAGAACGCGTGCATCCTGCCATCATAAGAGGAATAGAGGATTTCTTTTATGCCGTCGTTATCGAGATCAACCACCACCGGATTTGGCTGATTACTCTCAATGACGTTGTAATCTTCGCTTAACGGTGCGCCGGTATCCACCGGGATGGTCTCCCAGTCAAACCCGCGGGTCGTATCCTTGAAACGGCTGCGGTCGGCGTTGAATACATAGACCGCATTGTATCTGCTTGGAGGATATCCGGCATCGCAATCATACATATTTCCGGTGGCTACGATTTCCGGTATCCCATCCAGATTCACATCGGCAATCACGCTGGCGCCATCGGCGAAATTGGCGCGATAGCTTTCCGCCCGAACGCCGTCACATGCTCCCCACCCCCGCACTTCGACACCCAAATTTTCCCAAACACCGACCTGGCCCCAGACTTTGTCGCCGTACATGGCGTTGGCCTGGATCTTTGTCCCGTCTGGATTGTACGCGCAGATATAGTGAACATCGGAAGGCACGACAATTTCCGCGGTCCCGTCGCCATCAATATCACCCACAGAAACGTTATTGTTGAAAACACCCCAGGCATACCCGTTACCGTCACTCAATTGCGGCCAGCCGGTCCTCACCACGCCGGTATGTTCATAGACCCAGACATTGGTCGCGCTGCTACGGGCCGCGGTGACCAGGATCTCCATGTCGCCGTTCCCATCCAGGTCGGCTACCGCCAAACCTCGCAGTTCCTCGGTCACGGGATGTTTCGGCCAGCCGGATTTGAAATACCCATCCCGCGTGTACACGGAAACATACCCTCCGCTGTGGGCTGAAATGATTTCCAATTGGCCGTCCTTATCCACATCCCTGACCACCACGTTCGGCCAGGTGCGCCCGACATTTGACGCGCCCGGTTCGGAACGATCATGGCCAGAGGCAACGCGCCAGTTAAGAGCGCCGCTCGCGCCGTCAAGATTGATGATCGAATAGGCGGAAGCAATGACTTCCTTTGTCCCGTTGCCGTCAAGATCGGCGACCGCCGGCGAGGAGTACCACCCGGTTTCGCACCAGGAGCTGTAACAGCCGCCATAGCTCCACTGAATTTGCGGCGCGCCGAAACCACTGCTTGACGAAGGAACGGCGGCAAAGCACAACAGGCATATCCCCACATGAAAGACCAGGTTTACTGTTTTCATAGAGCGAATCTCCTCAATTGTACGTTGGAAACAGTGATTTTTCGTGGTGGACTATACCATTTACTTTTCACACATTTCAATGAAAACCACTGAATCATCCTCTCTCTGCAACCGCTGACCTGTGCCCGCCTGTACCCGACATATCAGCGAAATCAGCAATTATTCCCATCCAGAACACAATCCGGTATGTGCGATGCAACCTTCAACCCCAAAAAAACCCGGCCATCCCTTTCGGGACGCCGGGGCCATGTTCGATCCGGAATGATGCCGTTCCCCCTGGTCCTATCTGCTGTTTTCGAGGTAATACTCCAGCGCTTCCCGGGAAAACCCGGACATCTTGTTGGAACCGATGACGATGAATGGCACGCCCTGCCCTCCCAGGTCTTCATATTTCTGCCTGGCGGCACTGTCCTTTTCGATGTCGTGGGCCACATGCTTGATGCCGTTGCTCTTCAGGTAATCAAGGGCCTGGCTGCAGAAGCGGCACCAGCTCGTGACATACACCTCTACGGTACCGTTGAAACGATCTTTTTTTGCAATGGTTGTTTGAGAGGCCAGTTCGTAGCTCTCTCCGTCAGCCGGAAGGGACATGCCAGCACCGGCAATCGAGCTGGTCAGCAGCAGGGCAATGAGAGCGATAAAGGTTTTCATGGACAGTTCTCCTCTTGTCTGTGCCGTATGCTGTTACCGGAAAAACCCAGTGCCGTATACGGCAATCACCGGACAGATACCAGTAAGGCTTCGTTTCCTGATTGGCACATACTACCAACTATGGAACATTTTTGCAATCTATGCGACGCAGCAACAGGTGCTCTGCCTTCGCCTATTTCCCCAGGTACGTATACCCCTGCAGGGTCCGATCCAGCAGTTCGAGGAAGTGGCTGCTCTCTTCGATGGAGATCTTCCTCAGCGCGACGCTCTTTTCCAGATTGTCACGGATGTTCTTGACGATCTCGTTGCCGTCGTACTGCACATACTTCAGGCTTTCCAACGTCGCATCGCCGGTAATCACCGTGTCTATCTTGTAGTTGGTCTTCTTGTTGAAGGTGATATGCACCGCGTTGGTGTCGCCGAACAGATTGTGCATGTCGCCCAGGATCTCCTGGTAGGCGCCGATGAGGAAAAAACCGATAAAGTAGTCCTCCTCCGGGCGGATCTTGTGGATGGGCAGGAATTTCGTCCGCCCGTTTTCGCCGACGAAACTGGTAATTTCGCCGTCGGAATCGCAGGTAATATCGGCGATTGACGCAATGACGTCGGGTTTCTGGTGAAGCCGCTGGATCGGCACGATGGGGAACAGCTGGTCGATGGCCCACGAGTCCGGCACCGACTGGAACAGTGAAAAGTTGGCGAAATAGGTCTGGCGCAGGCTCAGCCGGAAATTCTGCAACTCGTCAGGGATCGGCTTCATCTTTTCCACGATGCCGTTGATCTTGCGGATGATTTTTCCGCACACCCACTCGGCAATCGCCCGCTCGTTCAGATTCAGGTACCCCAGGTTGAACAGGCTGACCGCCTCCTGGATGAGCTGGGCGGTGTCGTGGTAGTCCTCCCGCAACGAATGGCGGTCCAGGCTCTTGAAGATGTCGATGAGTTTTTTTACCGTCGGCGACAGTTTCTCCGGCTTGTCCAGCAACGCGTCGAAATCGGGCATCAGGTTCTGGGTGTTGGTATTGAGGATGTTGGTGACGAGCACGGAATAGTGGGCGACCGTCGCCCGCCCCGACTCGGAAATGATGTTGGGGCAGTCGATCCCTGCCTCTTCGCAGATGTTCTTGATCTGGTAGACCACATCGTTTGCGTATTCTTCTATGGAATAGTTCACGCTGGAGAAATAGCTCGACTTGGAGCCGTCGTAATCAACGCCCAGGCCGCCGCCGATATCCAGGTAATCCAGGTTGACGCCCAGCTTTTTCATCTCCACGTAGATCCGCGTCCCCTCGATGAGGGCGTTCTTGATCTTGTCGATCTTGGTGATCTGGCTGCCGATGTGGAAATGGAGCAGTTTCAGGCTGTCGATGAAGCCGCGGGATTTCAGCATCTCGATTGCAGCGATGATCTCGGAGATGCGCAGGCCGAACTTGGCGTCTTCCCCGCCGGAAGTGGCCCATTTGCCGGTGCCCCGCGACGAGAGCTTCACCCGGATGCCCAACTTGGGCGAGATGCCGGTCTGCTGCGCAAGGTCCAAAATCTTTTCCAGCTCGAACAGCTTTTCCACCACCATGATAATGTCGTATCCGATCTTGGTGGCGTAGAGGATGGTCTCGATGTATTCGGTATCCTTGTACCCGTTGCAGATGATCGGAATTCCGCTGCCAGTGGAGAGGGAGATGGCCGCAACCAGCTCCGGCTTGGATCCCACTTCCAGGCCCATGTCGTATTTCTTGCCGAAATTGGCGATGGCTTCCACCACCTGGCGCTGCTGGTTGACCTTGATGGGATAGAAGGTCTGGTACCTGGCCGGGTAGTTGTTTTCCTGGATGGCGCTCTTGAAGATCCGGTTAATGCTGGCGATGCGCCCCTCGAGGATGTTCATGAAGCGGAGCAGGATCGGCGGCTTGATCTTGCGTTTTATCAGGTCGTCAACCAGTGCCCTGAGATCTATGGAATACTTGGAATTGGGAGAAGGATGGACGCAGATGTTGCCCTTCTTGTTGACCGAGAAAAGGTCGGAACCCCAGTTGTCGATGTTGTAGATCTTGCGGGACTCGTTGATTGACCAGCGTTCCATAGGCAGTTTACCAACCTTTTGTATGTGATGAATGCGTAGGGGCGAACCTCGTGTTCGCCCTATGGAAGCCCTATAAAAGGGATATCACGGAAAGGGCGAACACAAGGTTCGCCCGTACTTTTATGATAATCATTCGGTGTACCTCCGTATCAGCCGTGTCCCGATTACCAGGAACAGAAGCGTATACCCCGTTATGACCAGCAGCGACAGCAGCGCCTCTCCATCCATGGACGCCTTGCGGATGACGATGTTGGTGTGACTCAGCGGCAGCAGCAGGATCAGCCCCTTCAGGATTGCCGGGAGGCGGTCCAGGGGGAAGAAGGTGCCGCTGAAGAAGGCCATGGGGAGGATGAAGAAGTTGTTGTACGTCGAGGTATCCTCGTGGCTCCTGGCCAGCATGCCGGTGATGACGCCGAGGCAGGCGAACATGAAGCTGTTCATCACCATGGTGAACAGGAACAGCGGCGTAACGCGAAAACTGCCGGGTATGCACAGCCCCATGATCACCAGCAGCAGGGCGGCGAACAGCCCCTTTACCATCCCGGCGGCCACTTCTCCCACCATGATGGCGCCTGCCGACAGAGGCGCCTGGATGAAGATCTGGAATGTCCGGAAGTAGAGGCGGTTCAGGTTCAGGGAGCTGGCCACCCAGGTGTAGGAGTTGGTCATGGAGCTCATGGCCACCAGGCCGGGGATGAGAAAGGAGAGGTAGTCTCCCCCGCTGATCCGCACGCTCCTCCCCAGGCCGAGGCCGAATACCGCCAGGTACATGAGGGGGACCAGCATGGCGGAGACCAGGTAGCCCGGCTTGAGGAGCTTGCGCCGGAACAGGAGCATCTCCCGCAGGAAGATGGGATACCAGCCGCTCAGGTTCATTCGATCCGCTCTCCTGTCAGTTTGATGAACACGTCCTCCAGGTTGGTGCGGCGCACGGTGCAGCCGTTCTCCATTGTCCTGGCCACCTCCACGGCCTCGTCCCGGCAGCTAGCCAGATGCTGGACCAGGCGTCCGTCATCGGTGATGCGGTCCACCACGTAGGGTCCCACCAGTTCCTTCAGGGCGGCGGGGGTGTCCAGGGCGATCAGCCGCCCCCTGGACAGGATGCCCACCCGGTCGCACAGGGCTTCGGCCTCTTCGATGTAGTGGGTTGTCAGGAACACCGTTCTGCCGGAACGGGCGGCGCGGCGCGCCATCTCCCACAACTGTCTCCTGATCTGGGGGTCAAGGCCGATGGAGGGCTCGTCCAGAAACAGTACGGCCGGGTCGGCGAGCAGGGCGCGGGCGATGATCAGACGTCGTTTCATGCCGCCGGACAGCCCGTTTACCAGGCTTTCCGCCCGGTCGCCCAGGTCCACCTCTTCCAGCGCTTCCCGGATTTTCCTTTTCAGGTCTGTCACCCGGTGCAGGCGGCCGTAGATGAACAGGTTCTCCCGCGCGCTCAACTCCCGGTCCAGGTTGTTCTCCTGGGGGACCACTCCTATGAGGGACTTGATCGCTCCCGCCTCCAGCGCCATGTCGCGGCCCGCGATATGGCAGGTCCCCGAATCGGGCCGGGTCAGGCAGGTCATCATCCGGATGAGGGTGCTCTTGCCCGCGCCGTTGGGACCCAGAAGGCCGAACACCTCGCCGGACGTTACGGAGAGCGAAACACCATCCACCGCCTTGACCGGGCCATAGGTCTTTCTCAGTTCACGCAACCGGATCATGGCCGCTGCCGAAACATCAGTATGGTGTTGTCAAGCTGCGTCAACTTCAAGGATGAGGGTCTCCGAATCATCCCTGGATCTGAATCCATGGGCTGTGTTTGTTTCGAAATATACGCTGTCGCCTTCTTCGAGGGGTATGAGTTTTGAACCGAGCAAGAGTTCCGCCTTGCCCCGGACGACGTAAACCAGTGATTCTTCGCTGTGCATGAATTTCATATAGGGAGCGTACCTGTTTGGAAGTGTAATGAACTTGTGTTTCAATTTCCTGGTGTGGATGCCTTTTTGCCGAAGCCGGCCATCCGGATCCATGCCGCCTTCCGGAGGGAGTACAGGTTTTGTTTTGCATGTCGCGCTCTTCATTATCTCGAACCGCGCGAGTTCTTCATCATCTTCAAAGAGCTTCGCCAATGACAGGTTCAACGCCTTGGCGATGCCGGAAAGTGTTTTGATAGGAGGGGATATCTTCCTGTTTTCAATAAGAGAGATGAGGGAGACCGAGCAGCCGAGCATGCGCGCCAGTTCCTTCATGCTCATGTTTTTTTCCTGTCTGGCCAGTCTCAGTTTCGCACCGATGTTGAATTCATCCATGTCGGCTTCCTTTCCCCGGTTTTCAGGATGCGGGATAAAACAACCGCCGCTCCGTATCCGTCATGACGCCGATGCCCACGCCGTAGAGTTGCTCCAGGCGCTCGGCGGTCAGAACATCTTCCGTAGTTCCGTCGGCAATGACGCCCCCCTCCTTGAGCAGCACCACCTGGTGGGCGAAGTGGGCGGCCAGGTTCGGGTCGTGCAGGGTCATGAGCACGNNCCCGCCGCACCATGGAGAGCACCGCGTGCTGGTTGCGGAAGTCCAGGTGGGAGGTGGGCTCGTCCAGGAGCAGGATGGGCGCCTCCTGGGCTAGGGCGCGGGCGATGAGGATCAGCTGCCGCTCGCCGCCGCTGACCCGGGTGTAGGGCCGGTT
>DIFZ01000021.1 GCA_002419385.1 Geobacter sp. UBA5735 | reverse complement strand
TTTCATAGAACTTTTGACACTATCGGTCTTCGCGCTGGACAAGCCGACGCGGTAGACGCCGTCCGGCTATTCGGGGACGACATCACCGATGTCGTCGGTGGTGCCCGGTTGAACACCATCGCCAGGTTCCACGGTCTCCCCGGCTTCAGGAGGAGGAACGCCCGGACCGCCATGATTCGGGCAGTACTCGGTCGGCTCGGTCCCGGACACAAAATATTCATCCCGCTGCTGGGGACAGCCGGGTGTTGCCAGATACCCTGCGGAAGGGTCGATCCGGACGGAAACGACCGTCTCGGGCTTCTGGAAATCGACAGCCGGCTTACCGGCCAGGGCTGAACGCATGAACTGACCCCATAGGGGAGCAGCGACCGCTCCGCCGGTGAACCCCCTGCCGCCCGGCCTTGGCTTGTCATGCCCCACCCAGACACCGGTCACGACTTGGGGGGTGTAACCGATGAACCAGGCGTCGCGATAGTCGTCGGTAGTGCCGGTCTTGCCCGCCGAGGGCCGCTCCTGGCTGAATTTTTTCAGATTCTTGGCGGTTCCGTAGGCCAGGACATCCTTCAGCATCTGGGTTGTGACAAAAGCGGTTGCCGGAGACAGCACCGGCACGACTGACGGCGGATTCTCCGTCCAGGCGCGGCGATAGCGGTCATAGATGCGGATAATGGTCCGGGGCTTGGCCCGGAGGCCGCCATTGGCAAAGGGAGCGTAAGCGGCGACCAGATCGCTGAGGGTTACTTCTTCCGTCCCGAGAGCAAGGGTCAGATCGTTGCGGCCGTGCATCGGCAGGCCCAGGTTGTCCGTGAATTCGGTAAAGTTGGAAACGCCGACAGCCTCCAGCAGTTTCACCGTGATGACATTATTGGAATAGGCAAGCGCCTTCCGCAGGGGCAGTTCCCCATAGACTTCATTTCCGTAATTCCGGGGTCGCCAGATACCGTTGTTTCCGCCCTGGTAGGTGACGGGCGAATCGTTGAGAAAACTGGCAGCGGTATATCCCTTCTCCAATGCAGCCGCGTAAATGAACGGCTTGATTGCCGACCCGGGCTGGCGCCTGGCATAGAAAGCGCGGTTGTAGGAATTCCTGCCCGAATCCACGCCCCCCACTGCCGCCAGGACATCCCCGCTTGCGGGGTCAAGTGACAACAGTGCCCCCTGGAGCTGGGGGGAAATCCGCTTCACACCTTCCTGCACAACCTTTTCAGCACTTTTCTGCATCCTGAGGTCCAGCGCGGCGATGACATCCAGACCGCCCTGATCGACTATACCCGCGCCATACTGCTCTTTCAGCTTGTTGCGTATATGGGCCACATAAGAAGAAGCCTGGCCGCTCTTGATGACCGTGACCCGCTGGTTCCGCAGCGTGCGCTCCTGCTGGCGGGAAATGATCCCCAGTTCCTGCATCCGCCTGAGCACAAGGCCCCTGCGTGCGCCCACGTCTGCAGGGGGCCCCAGGGGGTTGTAGCGGGACGGGTTTTTCGGCACTCCGGCAAGGAGGCTGCATTCTGCATCGGTCAGCTGCTCAGGGTTCTTGTCGAAATAGAGACGGGCAGCCTGAACGATGCCGTAGGCGCCGTTGCCGTAGTAAATTTCGTTCAGGTACATCTCCAGGATCTGTTTCTTCGTGTACCTGCGCTCATATTCCATGGCGAGCTGCGCTTCCTTGAGCTTCCTGTCAATGGTTTTCTCGCCGGAAAGGTACTTGTTCTTGATCAGTTGCTGGGTGATGGTGGAGCCGCCCTCCACCATTTTGCCCTTGACCACGTCTTTCACCAGTGCCCTTGCGATTCCCCGCACATCAATGCCGCCGTGCCCGTAGAAACGGGTGTCTTCTATCGCCACGACAGCCTTTTGCAGGAACGCGGGTATCCGGTCTATGGGAGCCCAGTACCTGTTTTCCGAGGGAATCCGGCCGACATAACGCCTTTCCCTGTCAAAAACCTTTATGGAACTGTATCCGGAAGACAGAACGGGATACCTGACGTAACTCTCCCGGGCAACGGCCGGGGACGCGAACAGCACCAGGAACAGCCCTCCGGTGATGGCGACATGAAGGAATTTTCTCGAGAACATCGATTTGCCGGCACGGGGGCCAACCGGACACTTCTTGTGCATTGCATCAATCCTTTTCAGCCAGTTTCATCGAGCAGGGAATCAATCCGGGAACGGATATCGAGGGACATCATAGCAGTATCCTGTAAAAAACGAAAACGCAACGTTGGGGTTTACAGAAAATCCTGCCTGACACTTTTCCGGCCGTTCTCGCCACTGCAGTTTCACGTGCAGCGCATCTCAAGTTTCCGTGCAAAAACATCCCTTGCCCTGCGGCAACAAGCAGCCTTGCCTCTCGATGATTGTGTAGTAATCTTACTCCATTGGCAGGCTCGCAGATCGTGACTTCGCAAATGCTGCCGGAAGCCCTGGAGTCGCGGTTCACGGCAAGGTGACGGGAAGGGAGGGGCCGGCCGACACGCGCGCACTACGCACGATGTGCCGGGGAAGGAGGATCAGCACATGATCGCGGCAGCAGTTCGAGTGATACAGCAGAGTCTCATCGAAGAAGGCTTCGCGCCGGGCAAGGTCGACGGACAGCTTGGCCCGGACACCTACGGCGCCGTGGCCAAGGCGCTCAAGGCCCGCCAGAGCAAGCTCCCCGCAGACTGGCAGGAGTGGCCGAATTCACGCAGGGCGATTGCCTACCTCCAGTGCCGCTGCACGGAGCACGCAATCGAGACCGGCGATATCGACGGCTACTGGGGCCAGCAGACCGACCATGCCTTCGACACCCTGTCGCACCTCCTCACGACCGGTGAAATGCCGCCACCCTGGCGAGACGATGTGCCGCTCGACGTGAACCCGAACAACTGGCCGGACCAGAAGGAGGCACACCTCAACCAGTTCTTCGGCCAGGCGGGGCACAACCAGACCAAGCTTGTCCTTCCCTATCCGCACCGGCTTGCCTGGGATCTGCGACAGTCTGTCAATTCCTTCTCGTGCAACATCAAGGTCCGAGACAGCGCCCAGCGGATCCTGACGAAAGTGTTCGACCACTACGGCATCGAACGGATCAGGGATCTGCACCTCGACCGATGGGGCGGATGTCTCAACGTACGCAAGATGCGCGGCGGTAGCAACTGGTCGATGCACTCGTGGGGAATCGCCATCGATTACGATCCGGACCGCAACCAGCTGAAGTGGGGAAGGGACAGGGCCGTTTTTGCCCGGCCCGAATATGATCCGTGGTGGCGCTTCTGGGAGGAAGAGGGTTGGGTCAGCCTCGGCCGCTCCAGGAACTATGACTGGATGCACGTGCAGGCTGCCAGGCTGTGAGCGGAGCGTGCCGGTAATTTTCGAGCCGGGAGCGAAGGACAGCCGGTTTTCGCTCCCGGCCGCAGGCACTCCCTATGGTCACTTCCCTCCGCGGAAAAAATCCCTGATACCGGCACCCAGGTTTCTGAACCATTCCCCGACGGCCGTGCCGGCTTTCCCCGATTCCCTGGCAGCCTCCGTGCCCGCCTCCCTGAAATCCCTGCCGACCTTTCTGCCCCCTTCCTTGAAGGACCTGCCGACTTCCTTGCCACCCTGCTTAAAGGCCTGGCCGGTTTCCCTGCCGAAACTGCCGAAAGCATCGCCGGTCTCTTTGCCGGCTTTTTTGAAATCCTGTCCTACATCCCGTGCGGTCTCACGGGAAGAAGTCCCGGCCGCAGCAGCTGAAACAACAGCAAGCGCAAGGAAAACCTGCAGAATGATTCGTCCGACCATGTGAAACTCCTTTCCATGCAACCCTGGCCATAATGGCTACTGTAACATTTCGGGAGATCCAGGTCAAAGGCAGGAAATTTCCTGCGCCTATCACACAGAGCCATGTGGATGAAGGAACCGTATTCCATCTACTATTTGCCCGTTTACGTGGAACGACTGCCGCTGGAAAGGGACGAAGCGGACGGAACCGAAAGCAGGAAGAGGCAGAATCCTTTTGATGGACGCCGAGGAAATCATCCGGCGGGTGCCTTGTTTGCCAGACGAACACACCCGGTGAAAAATTCGTCATTTTTTCCTGACGCGAAACCCCGCCTTCTCCAGTCCCTTCAGGTCAAGTCCGCCCGTGGCGCCAACCTGTGCTTCAGCGTCCCTCCTCTGGCCCTTCGGCGGCCGGCCGCCTCCGGCAGCTGCCTCGCGGATGGAAAGGGAAATCCGCTTCCGCTCCGGGTCCACGGCCAGCACCTTGACCTTCACCAACTGGCCGGTGCTGACCGCCTCATGCGGGTCCTTGACGAACCGGTCCGCAAGGTGGCTCACGTGAACCAGCCCGTCCTGGTGCACCCCCACGTCGACAAATGCGCCGAAGGCGGTCACGTTGGTCACCACCCCCTGGAGCACCATCCCCTCCCTGAGGTCCGACAGCTCCCGCACATCGTCCCTGAACGCAGCGGCCTCGAACTGTCGGCGGGGATCCCTCCCCGGCTTCTGCAATTCTTCGATGATGTCCCGCAGTGTGGGAAGCCCGACTGCATCGGTAACGTAGCGGGACAGGTCGATGCACCCGGCCAGTGCGGCATCGGCCGCCAGTTCCCGGAGCGAAACCGAGAGGTCCGCGGCCATGGCCTCCACGAGGGGGTAGCGTTCCGGGTGGACCGCCGTGTTGTCCAGGGGATTGACACCGTCCCGGATGCGCAGGAAGCCCGCGGACTGTTCGAAGGCCTTGGACCCGAAGCGGGGAACAGCCATGAGGGCCGCCCGGGCGGGAAAAGGGCCGTTTTCGTCGCGGTGGCGCACGATGGCCCTGGCCAGCGCGGGCCCGAGACCGGAAACGTAGGAGAGGAGAGCCCAGGATGCCGTGTTCAGGTCCACCCCCACGAAGTTGACGCAGGACTCAACCACCCCGTCCAGGCTCTTCTTCAGCTGGGACTGGTTCACGTCGTGCTGGTACTGCCCCACGCCGATGCTCTTGGGATCGATCTTCACCAGTTCCGCCAGGGGGTCCTGCAGCCGCCGGGCGATGGAGATGGCCCCCCGCACCGTCAGGTCCAGGTCGGGGAATTCCTCCCGGGCGATCTCTGAGGCGGAATAGACGCTGGCCCCCGCCTCGCTCACCATGACAACCGGCGTCTCCAACCCGGCCGCCGACAGGACTTCCCGCACGAACTGCTCCGTCTCCCGTCCGCCGGTGCCGTTGCCCACGGCCACCATGGTGCAGTCGTGCGCCTGCGCGAACCTGAGCAGTTCCTTCCGGGCAGCCTCCGCTTTGCCACCGCCGGTATGGGGGTAGATGAGGCCGTGGCCCTGCAGGCGGCCCGTTTCATCCACTGCCGCCAGCTTGCAGCCGGTGCGCAGCCCCGGGTCGATGCCCAGCACCCGTTTCCCACCGGCCGGCGGCGCCAGGAGCAGGTTCCGCAGGTTGTCGGCGAACACCTTGATGGCGCCGTCGTCAGCCTTGTGCTTCGCCTCCAGACGAAGTTCCACTTCGATCGATGGCGCCATGAGCCGCTTGTAGGCATCGTGAACCACCCCTTCCAGGAACTGCCCGAAAATGCTCCTGCCGCTGACAAATTTTGCCTTCAGGCCGGCAAGGATCTCCTCGACCGGCGCCACGACAGCGAGGAACAGCACCTCTTCCTTCTCACCACGCCGCATGGCGAGCATCCGGTGGGAGGGTATGTCCCTGAGCGGCTCCCGGTAGTCGTAGTACATTTCGAACTTGGTGACCGCCCCCTTCTTGTCCGCTGACACCCGCGACGCCATCTCGCCACGCTCGCCGGTCAGACGGCGGACAAAGGCCCGCAGGTCCGCGTCCTCGGCGATCCGCTCTGCCAGGATATGGCCTGCACCTGCCAAGGCTGCCGCAGCGTCAGGCACTTCCCGCTCAGAGTCGACAAAGGGGAGCGCTGCTCCTTCCGGTGTCCCGTCCGTGAGCTCCTGGGCGACCATGAGGTCCGCAAGGGGTTCCAGCCCCCGCTCCCGTGCAACGGTAGCCTTGGTCCGTCGCTTGGGTTTGAAGGGGAGATAGAGGTCCTCCAGTTCCGTCTTCAGCCGGGTCGTTTCGACCCTCGCCCTCAGTTCGGGCGTCAGTTTCCCCTGCTCCTCGATGGAGGTGAGCACGGTGAGCTTGCGCTCCTCCAGTTCCGTGTAGTAGAAGAGCCGCTCCTCCATCAGCCGTATTGCCACTTCGTCCAACTCGCCGGTCCGCTCTTTGCGGTAGCGGGCAATGAACGGGACAGTTGCGCCCTCCCTGAGCAGGGCAACGGTGTTTTGGATCTGGAGCGGCTTCAGGCCGCTTTCCTCGGCGATCCAGCCGAGGATGCGGCTATTCTGGCTGTCGGTCAGGGACATGGATGGCACCTCTTGGAAATGATGTGGATCTCTGCCTTGTCGGCAGGGGGAAAGGATACTAGCACAGGAAGCGGTGCTTGGAAAGGGGGGGGACAGGGATGACCCGGTATCTCGTCGAGAGCCTCCCCAATCGGCATGATACCTGCAGGATATCAGGCAGGCAGCCCTTTGGCAACCGATCCGCGGGTCATGGGGCTGACGGGAAAACTGTGCCGGAAAGGTCTCTACCATGCAAAACAGGATAATCGTAAGATTCACCGATGGAAAGATCCTGAAAGGAACGACTGTCGATCTGTTGCCGAACAAATCGGTCTTCCATCTCAGTGAAAACGATACCGGCGCCATACAAAAAATCGACATTGTCAATCTCAAAGCTATATATTTCGTAAAGAGCTTTGAAGGGAACAAGGACTACCAGGACAAAATCGACAGTGAACGGATCGGCCTGGGGGAAAGGATCCGGGTCTCGTTCAGGGACGGTGAAACCCTGGTGGGCTATACGCAGGGATATTCAGCAAACAGGAGCCTCTTCATCGTGTTTCCCAGCGATCCGGAAAGCAACAATGAAAAGGTATTCGTCGTAACCGGCGCCACCGACAACGTGGCGTTCATCTGACCTTCGCCGGGCAGAAACCACCGCGGTCCCGGGCATCCTTATATCGCCCTCAGAGGCTTTGCGCCTTAAAAGTATCACCCTCGCTCAGGTCGCCGGCTTTGAACCCCTTCAGGAACCAGCTTTTCCTCTGCTCAGACGTGCCGTGGGTGAAGCTGTCCGGGACGACATATCCCTGCGCGTTTTTCTGGATGCGGTCGTCCCCCACCGCACTGGCAGCGTTCATCGCTTCTTCGATGTCGCCCTCTTCGAGCAGCTTCATTTTTTCGGCATGATGCGCCCATACCCCGGCCAGATAGTCGGCCTGCAACTCCAGTCGCACCAGGTACTTCCTGAACTCCGTGTCACTGACCCTGGAACGGAGCGCCATCACTTTGTCATTGATGCCGATGAGCGTCTGGACATGATGCCCCACCTCGTGGGCTATGACATACGCCATGGCAAAATCGCCCGGAGCCCGGAACCTTTCGCGCAGTTCATTGTAAAAGCTCAGATCGATATACACTTTGTGGTCGGCCGGGCAATAGAAGGGTCCCGTAGCCGCCCCCGACATGCCGCAGGCCGATTCAACACTGCCCGAATAAAGAACCAGTTTCGGATTGTCATAGCTGGAACCGCTCTTGCGGAACTGCTCCTGCCAGACGTCCTCGGTATCCGCCAGCACAACCGAGACGAACTTCGCCAGTTCGTTCTCTTCAGCGGTTGCCTGGTAGGTTGTTTCCGTATCCGAAGAACCCTGCTGCGTGACATTCAGCAGTTGCGACGGATCGCCACCAAGCAGGTAGATAACCAGCGCGATGACGATGGTCCCGATTCCGCCGCCCACGGCGGCTTTGGAAACCCGGCCCCGGCGGTCTTCCACATTCGAGCTTTCCCTTCTTCCTTTCCAGAGCATGGCAACCTCCTCATCGATATGCAGAAACGATATGCTTTTTTATTTTACGAAGCAGAGAAGCGTAAAAACCAGTCCCGTAATGAAGATGCCTGACGAAAGGACTATACCGATCACGTAGCATACCGTCCGGGCGAGATGGGGGCGCATGAAAACGATGGATTCCCGCGAATCCGTACCGCTCGGCTCCTTCAGCCCCTGGATGCTGAGCGCATAACGGCCCGGACTCGGAATCCGATAGACCCTCAGTTCCATTCTTGCCGTGGAGAAACCTGAAGTCCTGGCGCGGAACAGGGCCGGCCTTCCGCTGACAGAGCTGCCGTCGGGCGCTCTCAATTCATAGTCGAGCCTGGCGAACCGGCGGGTGAACAGGGGGCCTTCCAGGCAGAGGACCACCCGCCCGGCTTCGGAAAAATCAACCGCCTGCTCTGTGCGCAAAGGAACGCTCAGGATGCGCGACTGCCTGACCAGCCTGACCACGCCTCTGATTGAGAACCCCATCGACACCGCGGCTATCACTGCACTTGCCGCAAACAGCCACACCATGTGCGGGCTGAAAAAAGTTCCGCTGGGCATACTCCCCTCCCGAAAGCGCAGACCGCATGCACCGGCAACCGCAACCGGGCCTGATCATGCACCGTCAGCCCAACGCCACATCAAGCATCATCATGACCGAAAATCCCGCCATGGTCGCCAGTGTCACCAGGTCGATGTTTTTCTCATTGCGCTGGGATTCGGGGATCAGTTCCTCGACAACCACGAAAATCATCGCACCTGCGGCAAAGCAGAGCGCATAGGGCAGAATGCTTTGCATCTGCAGGACGAACATCGCCCCCAGCACCCCGGCAACGGGTTCGACGAGGCCGGAAGCCTGCCCCATGAAAAAGCTCTTTGTCCGGCCCATGCCCTCCCTGCGCAAGGGCATGGAAACCGCGGTACCCTCCGGGAAATTCTGCAGCCCGATCCCGATTGCCAGGGCAAGTGCTCCGCCCATGGTCGCCGAAGGCAGCTGGGCTGCCACGGCGCCGAAAGCGACACCCACGGCAAGTCCTTCGGGGATGTTGTGGAGGGTGATCGCAAGGACCAGTAGCGTGCTCCGCTGCCAGGAGGTCCGTATCCCCTCGCTCTGAGCCATGGCGAAGCCCGGGTGAAGGTGGGGGAGCAACCGGTCGGTCAGCCTCATGAAAACGCCGCCTGCCATGAACCCGGTCACGGCGGTCAGCCAGGGCACCTGGCCCATCTGCCCGGCCATCTCGATCCCCGGCGCAAGCAGGGACCAGAAGCTTGCCGCGATCATGACCCCGGCCGCGAAGCCGAGCATGGCGTCCATCAAACGCGCATTGACCCTGTTGGTGAAGAAAACCAGCCCTGATCCTGCCGCCGTCACGCCCCAGGTGAAGAGCGTGGCGAACAGGGCCTGGGTAACCGGGCTGTAGTTCTGAAGCGCATCGATCATGGCTTGCCCAGCTTCCTTTCAGCAACAGGTTCGGGACCGAACCGCCGCCTTTTTTTACGCCCGCACAACCACTGCTTCACCGTGTTTTTCCGTTGAAAAACCCCAGCAGCCGCAAGCTGTTGAACACAACCAGCAGGCTCACGCCCATGTCTGCAAACACCGCCATCCAGAGGGTCGCTTGCCCCACCAGCGTCAACCCGAAAAAAACCGCCTTGGTGGAGAGCGCAAAGACGATATTCTGGGCAAGGAGACGGCCGGTCCGACGGCTTAAGCGGATGAAATCGGGCAGTTTGCGCAGATCGTCATCCATCAGGGCAACATCGGCGGTTTCCAGTGCCGAATCCGTGCCTGCCGCGCCCATGGCGAAACCGATGTCTGCCTTGGCGAGCGCCGGGGCGTCATTGATCCCGTCCCCCACCATGCCCACCAGGCCAGATCGCTGCAGTTCGGCAATTGCATCCAGTTTCTCTTCCGGCAGAAGGTTGCCGCGCACGTCCTCGATGCCTGCCCCCTGGCCGATGGCCCGTGCGGTGCGGAGATTGTCTCCCGACAACATCACCGACTTCACCCCCAGGGACTGCAGTTCCTCTATAACCTGTCTGCCATGCACCCGCAGGGTGTCGGCCACTGCGATCACCGCCAGCACACCGGAGGAAGCGGCAAGGGCAACCGCGGTTTTCCCTTGCAGTTCCAGTTGATGCAATTCCCGTTCAAAGAGCGGGGTCAGCAGGCCCAGCTGTTCAACCAGCCGCTGGTTACCAATATAATAGCATTGTCCGTTGATTTCGCCAGTGACGCCGTAACCGGGCAGGTTCCTGAAACCGGTCACCGGCAGCAGCGCCTTGCCCTGCCCGCTATCCTTCCAGTGCCCGACAATTGACCAGGCGATCGGATGGCTGGCATGGTCATCCAGGCTGGCAGCCAGATACAGCGCCTCGCCGCCGTCCAAGGCTCCAAGCGGTACGATGTCGGTCACCGCAGGTTCTCCCACAGTCAGCGTGCCGGTCTTGTCGAACGCCAGGAATTTCAGCTTCCGCCCGCTCTCCAGATACGCCCCCCCCTTAATCAGTATGCCGTGACGGGCCGCAGCAGCCAGGCCGCTCACCACGGTCACCGGGGTTGAAATCACCAGGGCGCAGGGACACGAAATGACGAGCATGACCAATGCATTGTAAATCCATGCGTGCCATTCCGCGCCCAGGAAAAGCGGGGGAAACAGCGCCACCAGCACGGCTGCCGCAACCACGGAAGGTGTGTAGTACCGCGCGAAAGTATCGACAAAGCGCTGGGTCGGGGCGCGCTCCGATTGGGCCTTCTGCACGGCGGCGACAATTCGCGACAGGGTGGTGTGCTGGTAGTCGCCGGTGACCCGGAAATCGAACGATCCGTTACCGTTCACGGTCCCGGCAAAAACCGCATCGCCGGCCGCCTTGTCCACCGGCATGCTCTCCCCGGTTATGGATGACTGGTTGACGCTGGACCTGCCGCTCACCACCACGCCGTCGAGCGGGATGCGTTCACCCGGCCTCACCCTGACGATCTGGCCCGGCATGACGGACCGCGCCGCAACTTCCTGCCATTCACCGTTATCGTCAGACACCGTCGCTGTTTCCGGGGCAACCGTCATCAGCCTGCGGATGGCATTGCGGGCGCGGTCCAGGGAGAGCGCTTCGATCTTCTCGGCAAGGGTGAACAGCCAGATGACCACGGCCGCTTCCGGCCACTGGCCAATGGCTATGGCCCCGGTCGTGGCAACCAGCATGAGGAAACTGATATTAAGCGTCAGGCTCTTCAGGGCGATCCAACCCTTCTTGAGTGTGGGCAGGCTGCCGCAGGCAATGGAGGCGAGCGCCAGTCCGATGGTCAGGGGAGAGCTTTCCACACCGGTCGCCCAGGCCGCTGCTTCCGAACCGAGTGCAGCCGCTCCGGAAATCCCCAGCAGCCACCACGTTGCAACCGGGACCGAAAACGCGGCCATTTCAGGCCGTTGCCGCTCGTCCCCATGCAGGTCAGCGGGATGCATGCCTATGGCGTCCAGGGAAGCGACGATCTGCGACGTATCTTCCAGGGTATGGCAGACAGTCAGTTCACGCTCCAGCAGGTTGAACTCAAGCTTCAGGATACCCGGCACATTCACCAGCTTGTTCCGTATCAGCCGCTCCTCCACCGGGCAGTCCATATGCTCGATGCGGAATCTTGAAACGCGGGATGCGGCCGGCAGGACGATTTCTTCCGGCGGAGCCGGATCTTCATTGTCGTCGTGGCAAACCTTGTGCCCGCAGCTGCAGGAGCATGCCCCCCGGGCAGCTTCCCTGTGCTCCTCAAAATTACCCGAAACGTTCATAAAAACCTCGCATTTCCCTACGTCTTGCCCTTGCCAAACAAACCTGCCGAGAGTACAATTCAAATATAGAACCTTGGAGTTGCTGCAAGGTCAATGTTTTTTCGGGGAGACGGCCATATGCTGATCGGGGACCTGGCGAAACAGGCCGGTTGCGAAACGAGCACGATACGCTATTACGAGCGCGAGGGATTGCTGGAAAAGACCGCACGCAGCGAAGCGGGTTATCGGCATTATTCGGGCAGGCATCTCAGGCAACTGAACTTTGTGCTGCTCTGCCGTTCCCTGGGAATGACCCTGGCCGAGATCAAAACCCTGCAAACCCTGCAGAACGACACCCGGAGCTCGTGCGCCGAAGTGAGCGCGCTGATCGAGCGGCAGATCGAACGCATCCACCGGCAGATCGAAGCGATGCATGCCCTTGAACTCCAGCTGATCGACCTGCGCACCTGCTGCCGGGAAAACGTGCCGGCCAGCGAATGCGGAATTCTGAAATCACTTCTCGACGCAGCCGAGGGTGGCGAAAGCCGCGGAAAACGCCATTGAGGGGAGTGAAAACAGCATGAAATTGCCGGGGACCGGATCGAAGCATGTTGGGCAGGGATATTCCCCGCAACGTACCGGGGCATTCCTGGCCGTGCTTGTCGCGGCCGTTATCCTGTTCGTCACCTCGAGCCGGGCCAGCGTGCAAGCCCCTTCCACGCATCCGGAAGAGGCCACCCACCATACCCCGCTGGCCGGAGAGGCATACTCGACCGCCATGTTCGGCAAAAACGTCAGCATACCCGCGCGGGACCGGGAAAATATCCTGAGCCTCACCCTGGGGGCAAATTTCTATACACCCGGTGTCGGGGGCAACAATGCTCTGCCGATCGCTGCGCTCTATGTTCGCCATCGCTGGGATAAATGGTGGGCACGGAGCGTGGTCGGCGTTTTCGTGAACGAAGTGGATGTCGCCCGAAGCATGGGAAAGCTCCAGCTGCTGGGGCACCTGGAGAACAACACCGTCCCCTTCGCGGATACGACTGTCGAAAAGGGGGAAGAGGTGAAATCCAGCTCCGTCATCTGGGGCAGCGTGTCCGGATGGCTCGGTGCAGGAGTGAGGATCCCCATGGGGCCATTCCAGGCTGACAATGACCTGAGGCTCCAGCTTTTCTACCAAGGAGGCTATTTCTACGACAAGCGAACCGACGACACCGGGGCGCACGTCGTCCTGCCGCCGGACACCTTTTTCCAGGGGCTGCGGGCCAGGGCACGCTATGACGGCCTCCGCCGCAACATCATGGAACTCCCCCACGAAGGGTGGGCCTCGGGAGGAGACCTGGAACTGACATTCAGGGACACGTGGTCGGACAGCGCCTTCGGAAGCCACGTCTATCGGAAAAGCGATACCGAGACGTACCTGAAACTGTCCGGCTACCTGATCGGCGCCGCAGGAATCCCCTGGCTGTCGGAACGGCACCGTTTCGTGGGCTATCTTCACGGCGGCGTTACGCCGATGGGCAAACTGGACCGCTTCTCGGCCTTCCGCGCCGGCGGCGGTCCGTTCCCCAACGAGACCGACGATCTCTACCGGCTGCCCTATCCCGGTGCTTTGCTCAACGATTTCCCCGTATCCGATTACGTGGTCGGCACCGTTGAATACCGCTATGAAATCCTCTTTTTCCTCTACCTCCACCTGCGCGCCACCTTGGCCTGGGGAGCCAACCGGCCGGATTACACCGATTCCGACGGTCTCCGGCTCAAGCTGGACTCGGCTGACGGCAGAGCCTATTCCATCGGGCTGACCACCGGCTTTTTCCAGGACTCGCAGTTGTACCTTGAATACGCATACGACGACAAGCTGCTGCGCAACGGCACTTCCGGCAGCAGCATCATGCTGCTCTGGTCCAAATCATTCTGACAGGCTGTCGAAAAACTTTCGCGGAATCCATCTGCAGCGTTGGCGCTGCTCAGGCCATCGCCTATCATGGAGCCCGTCCGGCGCTTCACGCAAGGGGCAGATCGTCAGGTGCGTGGGCGGGAACGACCGGGCAGTAGATCGTGTCCCGGTCGTCGTTCATGCCAACCGGTTGTCCCGTTTTGAGGAGCGCGATCCAGACCCGGAAATTATCCACGATAATGATCGTTACGAGGACGATAATGACGATGCTGAGCACGGTGTTGAGCATCATGCCCTTGGCCAGATAGAGCTTGATGTTCATGAACCCTGCAGCAAACGTGGTCAATGCCATGAAAACGCACGGCACCGCGGTGACGAGAGCGTAACGCTTCCTGGTAGAGATCCGTAGTATGATCGTTGTCCCGATAGCCAGAGCCAGCGATGCCAGCGTCTGATTCGTAACCCCGAACATGGGCCAGATAGTTGAGATGTCCCCTGTGTAAAGGATGTACCCCCAGGCAGCAGAGACGGCCGCGCTGGTAAGTATGACGCCGGGTATCCAGTCAGTCTGCTTGAGCGGTTTATAGAGGTTTCCCAGTATATCCTGCAAAATGTATCGAGCCACCCTTGTCCCCGCATCTATCGTTGTCAGTATGAACAGGGCCTCGAACATGATGATGAACTGGAACCAGTATTTCATCGTGTGCTGCAGCCCCTCGCCGACAGAAGAGAAAATGTGCGCCATGCCGACGGCCAGCGAAATCCCGCCTCCCGGGCGGTGCGCGACATCCAGGCCCACGAGGCGGCTTAATTCGGGCAGGTCCTGCACCGGCATGTTGAGCCCGGCAAAGACCGACGCCGACGTGTTGATGGCAAAGTAATCGTTGGGCACCAGGGTAACCGCGGCAAGCAGCGCCATAAGGCCGACGAAAGCTTCGGTCAGCATGGCGCCGTACCCCACCATGCGCAGCTGGGTTTCCTTTTCCAGCATCTTGGGAGTGGTGCCGGAACCGATCAGGGCATGGAACCCGGAGATGGCCCCGCACGCAATGGTTATGACCACATAGGGCCAAGCCGGCCCGGGGATGATCGGCCCGCCGCCGTGCATGAATCCGGTCACGAACGGCATCTTCACGGTGGGATTGACCACGAACAACCCGCCCGCCAATCCGCCGATGACGGCAATTTTCATGTAGGTGCTGAGATAATCGCGCGGGGCGAGCAGCAGCCAAACGGGCAGGGCCGCAGCGCAAAAGCCGTATGCCGGCAGCATGAGCGAAAGACTCTCCTTGCTGAAGGTGAACCATCCGGCAAGGGAAGATTCCGCGACAGGCGCGCCGAAATAGACGGCGGCAAGCACGGCCATGACGCCGAAAACGGTCCCTGAGAGGATGGCGCCCGGCCTGATCCTGAACATGTACACGCCGACGATCATGGCTATGGGAATCGTCATGCCGATGGTGAACACCCCCCAGGGGTTGTTGTACAAAGCGTTCGCGACGGCAACGGCAAGGCCCGCAAGGGCCACGATGATGATGAACAGGGTAACGAACGCAGTGGTCACACCGGTCAGCCTGCTCACGTCCTTTCGTGCTATCACCGACAGGGATTGCCCCTTGTGGCGGACCGAGGCGAACAAGAGCACCATATCGTGGACGCAACCGGCGAACACCGATCCCAGCAGAATCCAGAAAAAACCCGGGCCCCAGCCGTACTGTGCTGCCAGAGTGGGGCCGATCAGCGGTCCCGCTCCCGCAATTGCGGCAAAGTGATGCCCGAACACGATCCACTTATTCGTCGGGACATAATCCTTGCCGTCATTGCAGGTGACAGCAGGAGTAATGTTCCGGTCGTCGAGCATAAGCACGCTGACGGCAATGAACGCCGAATAGTACCGGTATGCCAGGGCAAGTACACAGAGAGCGGACATCAGCAGATAGATAACACTCATGGATCAAACCTCTTGCTTGAACGAAAACAGTATTCCTCGCACATTCATGACAGCATGTTCATCCTGCTATCGTTCCGGCTGCCACGGATGAGGTCCCCTGATGCAGGAAGGGCTTCCCTTCCTCCTGCTTTTTTGCCTGTTTCCCAGCAGTTATCCACTGTTCCCCAACGCTGCGGGCAGCATTTGCCGGAAAACGCCGTTGCGCTCGGCACCCCGCGGTAAAAAAATATATTGACACGATATTTCAACTACTTACATAGCCTGCCTATCCCTTGTGCAGAGTGCAAAAGTACTTGAGGATACGTGAGAATTTCGCGGTTTATCCACAGATGGACGCACGTTATCCACAGAGGCGGTGGAAAGCTTTGGTCTTCATGAAGAAGGTGGCAACACCTGCCGGAAAACGTTCCTGGAATCAGCATCGTGACCCGGCCCGCCTTCACGATCGTCGTGATGATACGGCACCGGCGGTCTTCGGTGACAGGTCGCCCGGAAGGTGCCTGGCAGCGCACTGGGCGATCAGCTCTGCACGCTGTCGAGTTCAATCCTGAACTGGGCTCCCCGGCCCACATTTGCCACGCTCAGCGTTCCGCCCATATTCCTTTCGATGATATTCCTGGACATGTAGAGGCCGACCCCCGAACCGCAGCCGGACTCCCTGGTGGAGAAATAGAGCTCGAAGACCTTGCCGATGATCGGTTCCGGGATGCCCCCGGCATTGTCCGATATGGTGACAACGGCCTTGTCATCCTCAGCAAAGGCCCTGATAGTCACCATCGGATCATCCACGCCCCTTGCCCTTGCCGCATCGCGCGCATTGGTAAGAATATTCAGCAGGACCTGGGTGTATTCCTTCGGGTAGCCGATTGCGGTCATGTCAGGATCGGCATCAAGCGCAACCCCGATGCGGTGATACTTCAGGGCCGGCGCTATGAAGGTGAGGGCCTCGTCTATGGAGTCCTTGATGTTGAATTCTTTCCGTTCCTTGTCCGGCCGGTAGAAATCCCTGAACACGTCGATGGTCTGGGACATGTGCTCCAGCAGGGAAAGGGCAGTGCCGACAGCTTCAGTGACGCTCTCATCAGACATCTCATTATTTGTCCAGGTCTCTCCCACATCCTGAACAATCAGGGAAAGGGAGGTGATCGGTTGTTTCCACTGATGGGCGATGTGATCCAGCATCTCCCCCATTGCAGCCTGGCGGTTCTGCTGGATCAGGACGATGTCCTTCTGCCGGTTTTTCGCCACCTCTGCCCGGATTCTCTTTTCAAGGGTACCGTTCAGTTCCTCCAGCAGCTCCTTTTTCTTCAGCAGCTGTTCCTCAGCCCGCTTCCTTTCCGCTATGTCCCAGGCAAGATCTCCCAGCAACGACACAGCTTCGACATCGTGGCGGGTATAGTCACCTGCTTTGTTACCCACACCGAGAATCGCAACGATCTTGTTGTCGCGCATGACCGGCAGGACCAGTTCGCGGATGATTTGAACATGGTCCGCAGGCATCCCCTTGCGGTGCGGAAGCGAAGCATAGTCGTTATGGATGACCGGTCGCCGTTCGCTGATGCAGTCGACCCACACCCCCGCTTCCGACACATCGTAGTGGCGCCCGGCAACGGCCGCCGTGCAGAACACCCCTTTTGTCCTGGTCGACCAGTTCTGGAGAGACAGGGTTTTCTGGTCGGGAGCAAGAAAGTGGTAAAAGCCGATACGGCTGTCGGTCAGCTCTTCCGCCTCGTCCAGGGTGGCCTGGAGAAGCTCTTCCAGGGTGTGGGTTGCCGCGAACTGCAGCAGGCGCAGCCGTGCCATTATGACGCTCTCGGTCCGCTTGCGCACGGTGATTTCGTACTGCAGCTTTTCGTTGGCATGCACCAGGTCAACCGTCCGATCTGCCACCCGTTTCTCCAGCTCGTCGTGGGCGTCCCGCAACGCTTCCTCAATGCGCCTGCGCTCTCCAAGCTCCTTTTCCAGTTCACGAGTTCTTGCCCTTACCTGTTTTGCCAGAGACCGGTTCCAGAAACTTATTCCGGCGATAAGCAGCACTATTGCGGAAAAGAAAACCAGCGTCCCGATCTGGAAACTTTTGTTGGCGAACAGGGACCTGGGCTCCAGGGGAACCCATTTCCGGTAAACAGCCTTTTTCTCCCTGGCACCAATTTGCGCCAGCCCCTTTGTCAGTATACGGTTCAGCATCGGCCAATCCTTGCGCGAGCCGAATGCCATCCGGTAGGCATATCCCGACTCTCCTGCTACGCGAAGGTTGGCGAATCCCTCCCTTTCGATGTAATACGAAGCGGTTGCAAGATTTTCTACGAAGGCATCGCTGGTGCCGAAGGAGACTTTTCGCAGCCCCGTTAGGACATCAGGGACAACGTCGAGACTGACGTGGGGATACAGTCGGGTGATGAACTCCTGGACGGCATATCCGGAAACCACGCAAACCTTCATCCCGTTCAGGCTCTCCATGGAGAGCGGCCCCGTCACCTTCTCGCGGGCGATGATCGCTGCCGGCAACTCCAAGTACGGACTGGTGAAGAGGGCGAATTGCGCGCGATAAGGGGTTTCGGAGGCAGTAAAAATGTCGATCCGTCTACCTCGGGCATGGCTGATGACCTCATCCCAATTCCGCAGCCGGACGATCTGGAAACGTATCCCGAGCTTTTTCTCAATAAGTGCCAGATAGTCAGCTGTAATTCCGCTGTAACGGCCGTCGGAGCCGAAATATTCGGTGGGAGGGAAATCGGGGTCCGGCGCGAAGCGAATGACCGGATGGGCCCGGAGCCATGCCCGCTCTTCCGCGGTGAGCGGGTCAATGCTCCGGTTCGAGAAATCCAGCGTGAAAAACGCCAGGAAAAGCAGCACAACAGCTATCGCCACGATCCAGTACACTATGAATCGTTTCGCTCTTTCAGGGGTACAATCGGCCATCATATCTCTCTTACGGTCAGGGTCGGGTCAGGCACATACGTATGTCATGATCGGTTAATGCATGATGTCAGCCCATGAGTTCAGGATAGAGTTTCCTGACACACTCCGGGCAGATGCCATGTGAAAACTGGGCATCAGTCCTCTTGCTGATATAGCTCTCTATCTGCAGCCAACTCTCCTGTTTTTTGGGATCGGCGCCTTGAAGCCTGATTCTCTTGCAATTTGAACAGATTGTAAGGATACCCT
Source organism: Geobacter sp. UBA5735 (assembly GCA_002419385.1). GTDB lineage: Bacteria > Desulfobacterota > Desulfuromonadia > Geobacterales > Geobacteraceae > RPRC01. The sequence goes on along the minus strand of DIFZ01000021.1, from coordinate 38,584 downwards.
CCAGTTTCGTAATATGATGCAGGGCATGCTCAAGCTCGTCGATTTTCTTCTTAAGCATCCTCTCATTGTGATCAAGGGAAATGATCATGGAATTGAGGGCTATGGAGAAATCCCCCATGAAGTCGACGCGTTGCTTATAATCTCCATTGGCTACCTGTGTTGCCTGCCACGTCAAATGGCGCAGGCGGGAATGCAATTCCTTGAACGGCGATGCCATGAAATTCCCGGATCGTATGCGTATATCCTGCAACTCACCCTGAGACAACGGTATGATGAACTCGTGAATCTCGTGCATGAATTCGATGAACTGGTTCAGCATCCCTGCAAGATCACGCTCGGGCCCGGGACCGTAGCTGTCAATGTCGATCGTTACAGGTATTCTGCCCTGCAAGAGCGTGGAGAGCTTCTCAATGAATTCTTCGATCATTTATCCACCCTGACCTCTCGGGCATCGAAACGGCAAACCCTGTCACCACTTGCCCAACAATCGATCTCTTTCACATGAAATGGCTTGCCGGTGTATGCTTCGAAAATGCCGGCGATAAACCCCTCATCATAGTTGCATACGACCTCGTCCGTGAACGGCAGTCCCGAGCAGTCAAGATCTTCGGCTACCGTCAAGACAAATCTCGCTTGCTCCATGTCAGCTGTTTCGATTCTGAGAATTCCGATTGATTGTTCCCTGAGCACCCTCTGCAATTGAGCTACAAATTCATTAAATCCGAGTCTTCTATCAAGGAGATGCTCGCAGAATTGAGCGCCGGCAAGCCGGCCGGCCTTGACGAGAATGTCATTTGCCCTGCCTACGCCCAAATCGGCAATCAGCACATCCCGCAACGTGTATTGGAGCAATCTGTAAGCCAGCACCGGCACGGTCAAGCCCAGGTTGGGCCGGCCTTCCTCAATATCACCCAGGTCTTTCCAGGTGAATTTGTTGTAGTCCCGTTCTTCCTTGAACACTGTCAGTCAATCTCCTTTTGCCAGATAATTTCGAACATGCCGAAAACGTAAAAACGGAGACAGATTTGTTTTCGCCCATGATCAGCAGCATATCTGTCCCCGTATTTTACAGGATTGCATCCCTTACCCGCCAGCTTTGCTTCGACATCTTCCCGGACACACGCTACTTCTTTTTTTTCGACTTGGCCTGCAGCATCTCGCCCAGCGTTCCCATCCCCTTGGGCGCCTCGCCCGACTGGCGCCGGTACTCGGCAATCGATGCCTCCTCCTCGTCAGCCGCCCGGGCCGCACCGGCAAGGGCCAGGGAGAGGCGACGGTTGGCCCGGTCGAAACTCTCGACCTTGACCTCGACGCTGTCCCCTTCCTGCAGCACCTCGCGGGGGTGATTTATCCGCTTCCCCGACCCGAGCCTGGAGATGTGAATGAGCCCGTCCACACCTTCGGACAGGGTGACGAATGCACCAAAAGGCGCCAGGCGGGCGACACTGCCGGTGTGGAACGATCCTTCCGGATAGGTCTCCGCAACCTTTTCCCAAGGGTCGGCAAGTGTATCCTTGAGGCTCAGGGATATGCGCTCCTTCTCCCGGTCGATGGCCTTAATGACCACCTGCACCTGCTGGCCGACACTCAGGACATCCCGAACGTCCTTGACACGGCTCCAGCCAATTTCCGACAGGGGAACAAGCCCGTCAATCCCCCCGATATCGACAAAGGCCCCGAAGTCCCGCAGCGAGGTGACCGTGCCGCTGACCGTCATGCCTTCGCTGATGGCCGCCAGAGATTCCTCCCGGGCCCGTTGCTGCTCTTCCTCAAGCAGGACACGACGTGAGACGACGATGTTCCGGCCGTTTTCACTGTAGTCCGTGATCCGGAATTCCAGCCGGGCTCCGACCAGCGACTCGGCATTGTCGACGCGACGCAACGACATCTGCGAAAAGGGGCAGAAAGCGCGGGTCGTCCCGGCCAGCTTCACCTCGTAGCCCCCCTTGATCTCCTTCTCCACCAGGCCCTCCACGGGAACGCCCGCCCGCCAGGCTTCCTCCAGCTGGGCACTGCCGGACGCGCCGCCGCCGATCCTGGTGGAGAAGCGCATTTCCCCATGACGGGACGACAGGAAATAAGCGACCACGTCATCCCCCTCCTTGACCGTGAGGTTGCCGTCCAGGTCCAGGAACTCCTTCAGGTCGACGACACCTTCCCCCTTGTGGCCGGTGTCGATGAAGAGCCATTCGCCGGTGATCTTGAGGACCCGTGCAGTCACCTTCTGACCCGGCTGCAATCTGCCGCTCTGCCCGCTCAGGCTCTGCTCCAGCAGCTCGGCAAAATCCTCTTCTTCGACCGTATTGTCACGTTCATCGTTGATAGACATGAATGTATCCCTTTCAGGTGTCATATTGTAATCGTGCATACCGTAACGTCTACGTTTACTGGTAAGCAAATGCATCATTATGCACGATTTTACATGATAATATATCGAAGCATGAAATGCTATCGGAATTCGAGCAGAAAAATCGCGGCACCGCAAAGAAAATGGCATCACCGGCTGAGCCGGCTGCCCCATCTGTGCGATATGAGCGTCAATTCATCACTTCCGTTCCATGAAAGCGTAGTTTGCCTGGTGTGCTGCGGCCCTTCCCGCTATTTGAATCGTTTTGAGCTCGATAATCGTGAAACACCCTTCATACAGCTCACGCAGCTCGTCTTCGGAAGAGAAATAGAGTACCGTTCCCAGGGAAGTTTTCCGGTATTTTCCCACGCCGCCGAACTGGGGGTCCTGCTCACTGAAGCAGACTGAAAGATATTTCCCCCCTTTGCTCAGCAGCCTGTGAACGTTGGCGACATATTTCTTCCTCTGTTCAGGATAGATATGGTGCAAAAGCCCCCAGTCATAGGCAAAGTCGAAGGTTTCCCCTAGTGCCCGCACATCTCCCAGGACATCCGCTACCACGAAAAGGCACGAGACACCCTTGCCGGCTGCGTTTTCCTGTGCCAGGCGTATCGCTTCAGCCGAACTGTCGACCCCGGTGACGCTGAACCCCCTCCCGGCAAGATACGCAGCCTGGTTCCCGGCGCCGCAACCCAGATCGATGGTTCTGCAGGGCTTGATCGAGCCGCTCTCAACCAGGGCTACCAGGGCCTCCGGCGGTTCCTCCACATTCCAGGGGATCTTTTCCAGGGAGAGTTGCCGGTATATGCCGTCAATGTCGACGTGCCGCCGATCCTCGTTCATGTCGCCCTCCACGGTATAAGCTTGAATAAGCACAACGTGCTGCCCCTGCGAGCAATTATACACCAGGTCAGCCATGGCCATTGGACATGAAAAGGGGCCGGGCTGCTTTTCGGAAAAGCAGCCCGGCCCCTTTGTCAACCACGTTCCGTTATCACCTTTCTTCCCTACAGCACCGCGGCAATCGCATCACCCATCTCCCTGGTCGTCACCAGGCGTTCGCCGCTGCCCTCCTGGAAAATATCAGCTGTCCGGCATCCCTGGTCCAGCACCCTGACCACGGCATTTTCGATAGATTCGGCTGCATCGTTAAGCCCGAAGGAGTAGCGCAGCATCATCCCTACGGAAAGTATCTGGGCGATGGGATTGGCGATCCCCTTGCCGGCAATGTCCGGTGCCGAACCTCCCGACGGTTCATACATGCCGAAGGTCCCCTCGGCCAGCGACGCGGAGGGGAGCATGCCCAGCGATCCGGTCAGCATGGCAGCTTCGTCCGAAAGGATGTCACCGAACATGTTCTCGCACAGCAGCACGTCGAACTGCTTCGGCTGACGGACCAGCTGCATGGCTGCGTTGTCCACGTACATGTGGGTCAGTTCCACATCGGGATATCCCGCTGCCACCTCGGTTACGGTCTCACGCCACAGGACCGACGAAGAAAGGACGTTGGCCTTGTCGATGGAACAGACCTTGCCGCTCCGCTCGCGGGCCGCCCGGAAGGCGACATGAGCAATCCGCTCGATCTCCGGCACGCTGTAGCGCAGGGTGTCGAAGCCGACCCTCGCCCGCCCTTCGCCCTCGATCCCCTTGGGCTGGGAAAAGTAGATGCCCCCGGTCAACTCGCGGATCACCAGGATGTCGAAGCCTCCCCGGACGACCTCCTCCTTGAGCGATGAGGCCCCGGTAAGGGTGGGAAAGACGATCGCGGGCCGGAGGTTGGCGTACAGGCCGAATATCCTGCGCAGCGGCAGGAGCGCGCCCCGCTCGGGCTGTTCTTCAGGCGGCAGCGACTCCCACTTGGGACCGCCCACGGAACCGAACAGGATGGCTTCCGATGCCGTGCAGATTTCGACGGTCGAATCGGGAAGGGCTTTGCCCTCGTTGTCGATGCCGGCCCCTCCCACGTTGGCACGGGTTATTGCGAACTTCACGTTGAACTTCTTTTCTACGGCATCCAGCACCTTGAGCGCCTCCGCCATCACCTCCGGGCCGATTCCGTCCCCGGCCAACACTGCTATTTTGCAGGTACTCGTCATTCTATTCTGCTCCCTTGGTTGATTCTCTCGCGAAAAGTCCTAAACACCTTTAACCCGTCATTCCGGCAACCGCGTGTCGCCGTAGCTTTAGCGGTGGCGCAAAGCCGGAATCCAGTCTTTCAACAGGCCTTACCCCTGGACCCAGTTTTTCAGCGGGGTGACGACTACTTGCGAATGCATCTTGGTTGATATTCCAAAAAAGAGCTTCACACCGTGGTGTGAAGCTCTTCCTTTATACCCGACAGAAGCACTCCGGGAAAGCAGTATCTCGTGAAGCTGCCATCGCGAAATACGATGGCGGTCATGGTTGCGGTCATCCCCTCTGCCGGAGATGATCGACCAGCAGCTTCGCCGCCGTGGGCAGCGCGCCGTAGGCGCGGACGCACAGCTTCAGGTCACGGGTCGCCCACGTTTCCCGCAACTGGACGGGCCGGATTCGCAGCCCCTTGAAATAGGGTTTGGCAGCACCCCTCGGCACGATGCCGATCCCGAGCCCTGCCTCCACCATCAGGCAGAGCGCGTCGAAACTGTTCACGTGAATCCTCAGCTTCGGAGTCCTGTTCAGGTCGTTCGCCGCACGCACGATCAGGTTGTTCAGCGCGCTGCCGGCCGGCAGGCCGACATAATCGAAATCCAGCGTTTCCTGGAAGGAAACCGACTTGCTCCGGGAAAGCATGTGGCCTTTTGGCGTGATCACGACCAGCTGATCGGAATGGTACGGAAGGTACTCCAGGTCCTCGCGGCACGACTCCATCGTAATGACGCCCACGTCCGCAGCACCCTCGGCCACTGCCTTCATGATGGCCTCGCTGATATTCCCCTCCAGACGAACCTGTACGTGGGGATGTTCGTTGAGGAAGGACTTGAGCTCGTTCGGCAGGAACTGGTTGATCGCGGAAATATTGGCCCACAGCCTGACGCGACCGCGGACACCGCTGGAATACTCCCGGATCTGCAGGAAAATGTCGTTCAGGTCATGCAGGACACCACGCGCGAGATTGAGCAGCGTCATCCCCGCCATGGTCGGCACAATCCCCTTGTTGGTCCTTCTCAAGAGTTGCGTATCGAGCGTCTTTTCCAGATTGCTGATGCGCTTGCTCACGGCAGCTGCCGCGATATGCTCCCGTTCAGCGGCAGCGGCGATCGTACCTTCCTCCACAATGGCAACGAAAAGCTTGAGCGATACGGGATCAACGATCATTGCAGCCCTTTCCCGGTGGTATGAACCGGCCGGCCCATGCCATCGAATCCCCTCACTACCCAGTTTCCATCCGGAAACGGTCTTTTTTCGCCCTGACGGTGTCAACCGGCGGGCTTGCTTGTGCGACATACCTCAGTATGCCTCCGCGCAAGCCCTTGGTTTCCTTGTCAGAACAAATAAATCCTCGTTTTCGAATTGGAAACCGTATTCGTGTCGATCCGGAGTTCCCGGATGGGCACTACCTACGCTCCCCGCCTGGCCTGTAACGGGGACGTACCGAAACCTATCAGGCGGGCTTCAGGAGCCAGGAATATACCGAACCGGTCCAGCACCTGCCCCTGCACCTCTGCGGCAAAATCGACGATCTCACGGGCCGTGGCCCCGCCGCGGTTGACCAGAATCAGCGTGTGGTGAGGCGAAATGCCGACGTTGCCCCTTCCAGAGCCTCTCTCGAATCCCGAACGCTGGATAAGGAACGCAGCTGAGAGTTTGACATCGCCGCCGGGCAAGGGCCAAAACCAGGTTGCCGTTCCCTCCCGACCTGCGAGGACCTCCCGGACATGTTCAAAGTGCTCACGGGTGACAACAGGGTTTTTAAAGAACGACCCGGCGCTCTTCAGTGTTTCGTAACCGGTCCGTATGAGAACCCCCTTGTCGGCCCTGATCGCTATCACGGCATCGCGCACATCCGCTGCTGTCAGAGAGGGAATGCCCGAAAGCCGCTCTTCGAGCTCACGGTATCGAATGACCGGTGCGCCCCCCCTCGTCAGGCTGAAGGTTACGGATGTGACGATGTATTTTCCCGCATCCCGGGTGTTGAAGATGCTCTCCCGGTAGCGGAACTCGCATTCATCGCTGCCGAATGTCACGATTGTTCCGGTCGCGGTCTCCAGGCATCGCACCTGCGAAACAACCTGCGATACTTCCTGCCCGTATGCGCCGATGTTCTGGACCGGAGAAGCGCCGACCGTTCCAGGTATGCCCGCAAGACACTCGACCCCCTGCCAGCCCTTCGCGACGCAGTGGTCTACGAAATCCTGCCAATTCTCTCCGCCGCCGGCACTGACGCGCACGTTCTGGCCCGCTTCCTCGACGGCCAATCCCGTGATGCGGTTCAGGATCACCAGCCCGAGGAAACCCTCGTCACTGATCAGGACATTGCTGCCACCGCCCAACACGAGTGCCTCAAGTCCCCGTTCACGTGCAAAGGCAAGGGCTGATGCGGCATCTTCTTCGCGTGAAATCCTTGCAAAATAGCGCGCCGGGCCACCGACGCCGAACGAGGTCAAAGCTGCAAGGGGCTCATTTTCCAGTATATCTATCTTGTCTGAATTCATGGCGGGTGTCCCTCTCGATCCTGATAAATAATTTTTCCGTAAAAGCCGGGAAGTCAAACACGTCTCCATGATTTTCCCTTCAGTGAGGCATGGGGAAGTCCGCTGGCAAGGTATTGTTAAATACTTAGCGGACATTTCAAATCGTTACAAGCTCAAAATCGACAAAATGAATAGGCTTCGAACAAACTTGTCTTGACATCTTTACCAATTGACGTGATACTTGGTAAAAATCAACTAAAGAGGCGCACAAAGATGCTCAACCCACAAGCCCCGACACCACTCTACCATCAATTGGCAGAGCAACTGACTTCCCGCATTCGTGCCGGCGAATACCCGACGGGCGCCCGCATACCATCCGAACAGCGACTGGCTGCGGATTTCGCAGTGGGCCGCCCGACGGTTCGTCAGGCACTTGACGTACTGGTTCGGAAAGGTCTCCTGGAAAGGCGTCGCGGAGCCGGCACGTTCGTCTGCGAACCACGGCAGGAAGTTGCGCTGTTTTCCCTGGATGGGACCAGCGCGGCTTTCCACGACAAAGGGCTGGCCGTTGAAACGCGCCTCATCGCCCCGGTCCGGCTGCAGGCCGTAACCGGCGATCCCGGCAACCCTTTCAACAATAAAACCGCCTTTTTCCTGTCACGCCTTGTCTGGGTAAATGGCGCACCGGTCCTGCTGGAGGATATCTATCTGCATCCGGAACTCTTCACGGGGATCGAACGGTTTGAACTGCAGGGGTGTTCCCTTTCGGCCATTGCAGAAGAAAACTATTTTCTGCGGCCTGCCAGCGGAAAGCAGCATTTCAGGATCGAATATCCCGGCGCTGACCGTGCCGGGCTTCTGCAAGTGGAGGACAATGTCCCCATTCTCCAGGTTGACCGTTTTCTGGATTTTCCCCAGACTGACAACGGGTTCTTCTCCCGGCTTTACTGTCGCACCGACCGGTTTGTCTTTTCACAGAATATCGGAGGATTCGGCTATGAATAACCGAGGTTACTATGCAGGATTCGGCGGCGCCTTTATCCCGGAAGTGCTGAACGCCACTTTTGACGAGCTTGAGACCATTTTTGAAGCGGCCAAGGCCGATCCGGCCTTCTGGCCGGAGTATGAACAGATCATGTCGTCCTATTCGTGCCGACCGACGCCGTTGACCTTCGCCGGAAACCTGACGCGCCATTTCGGCGGCGCCAGGATCTACATAAAGCGGGAAGACCTCAACCATACCGGCGCCCACAAGGCCAACAACGTCATGGGGCAGGGGTTGCTGGTCAGGAGGATGGGCAAGACACGCGTGATCGCTGAAACAGGCGCAGGCCAGCACGGAGTGGCAACGGCCACCATGGCGGCCAGGTTCGGCTTCGACTGCACCATCTACATGGGCGAAGTCGATGTGGAACGGCAGCGACCGAACGTCTTCTGGATGGAGCGGCTCGGCGCCACGGTGGTGCCGGTGCGTGACGGATCAAGAACCTTGAAAGACGCCATAAACGAGGCTTTCCGGGACTGGGTCACCAATATGGACACCACCCATTACCTGCTCGGCACGGCCTGCGGTCCCCATCCCTTCCCCGAAATGGTGACCTATTTCCAGTCGATAATCGGCAAGGAGGCGCGCAGCCAGATCATGGCTATCGAAGGACGCTTACCCAAACGGGTTTACGCCTGTGTCGGCGGTGGTTCCAACGCCCTGGGGCTTTTTTCGGGTTTTCTGGATGACCCGGTGGAACTGGTGGGCGTGGAGGCAGGCGGTAAGGGGCTCGATTCGGGGCAGCATGCCTCGCGGCTCTGTTCCACTGACGCCAGCATCGGCGTCGCCCAGGGGTACAAGACCTATTTTCTGCAGAACGATGACGGACAGATGCGGGAGACCCACAGCATCGCGGCGGGCCTTGATTATATCGGGGTTTCTCCGATTTTGTCACAGTTCAAGGATAACGGGCGGGCACGATTCGAGGCCGCGACGGACAAAGAGGTGATCGATGCTGTGGCGCTGACCATGCGCAAAGAGGGACTGATTCCGGCCCTGGAGTCAGGGCACGCCTTTGCCCGGGCCTTCAGGGAAGCGCCGGGCCTCTCTTCCGACGACATCATTATCATCAACCAGTCCGGACGGGGCGACAAGGATATCTTTACCGTGGCGGATGCCTTCGAGGACCCTGCGTGGAGAACATTCATCAAGCGGAAGGCGGAGCACTACCATGATTGAATCCTACATTCGCGTGCAGCGCGAAAAAAAAGAAATCCTGCTGATGACCCACATCGTGATCGGCTATCCCTCGTTGGATGCCTCCTTCAAGATTGTACAGGAAATGGTTGAGGCAGGCGTCGATCTGATGGAGTTGCAGATCCCGTTTTCCGAGCCCATGGCCGACGGGCCGGTCATTCTCAAGGCCAACCAGGAAGCTCTCGGGGGTGGGATCACCGTCCGGAACTGCATCGATTTTGCCGCCCGGGTGACCGAAACCTTCGATATCCCGTTTCTCTTCATGACCTACTACAATATCCTCTTCAAATACGGCGTCGATTCCTTTGCCCATACCATGGCGCAGATTGGGGTGCGGGGAGCGATTGTCCCGGATCTGCCGCCGGAGGAGGCGGAAGAATACCTGGCGGCCATGAAGCGGAACAACCTCTCGCCGATTTTCATCTTCGCGCCGAACAGCAGCGATGCGCGCATGCGCTTGATCGCCGGGCATGGAAGCGGCTTTATCTACTGCGTTGCCCGAAAAGGCGTCACCGGTCAGAACACCGATTTTTCCGCGGACCTGGACATCGGCCTGGCCCGCTGTCGACGGGCTACCGACCTTCCCCTGGCCGTGGGTTTCGGCGTCAAGGACAAGGCGGACGTAGATTTTTTAAAGGGCAAGGCTGATATCGCGGTTATCGGTTCCCAGACTATCAGGGTAGTGGATGAACAGGGCGTCGGAGCTATCGGGGATTTCATCCGCGGGCTGAGTTAGTTTCCATCCGGAAAGGGTGCTTTTGATTCGGCCGTTGGCCTCACCCTGACGGGCAGCCCTTGCTGTCCAATCCGGTGAAGCCGGATTGTCCGCCCTGGCTGTGTCAATCTGCGGGCTTGCTTGTGCGACATACATGAAGGACTTGACGGCATTCACCGGACTCCCCGGGGAAATGCGCCCGATATGTCCGTCCGCGGGACGGCGCCGGCAGCAGGTGTTCCAGGTTGATACAGGTAATTAATTAGAATGGATAAATATTGCCATTCCATAGGACATACTGTGATGCGGGAGCAAAAAAAATAAAATTAAACAATGTTAAATGGTTGACTGTCGCCGTAGCTCAGTCGACAGCCCAATCGGGCTGTGTAAGCGTGTTAAAAGCCACAAGTCATTGTACTTGTGGCTTTCTTTTTGAATTACCTGAATCCGTGAAGTCGTCACGGATTCAGGAAGTAGTCAATACAGGTAGAGGTCATTGCACAGTGGAGCTGCTGCACAAGGTCAGGTTCACGCTGGAACTGAAAGGTTTGAGGAAATGGAGGCAGGAGAATGATGTCCGCAATCATCCCTGGAATAAAAAAGCGTCCCCGTTGGATTTGGCTGACAGGGGCGCTTTTTTTGTTTGTCGTTCTCGCGGTAATGGCGTGGAGCCTGAATCTTGAGAAGGAAGGCGCAGACCCGCTCACCACAGCGGAAAGGGCCTGGCTGAAAGCTCATCCGGTCATCCGTCTGGCGCCCGATCCGGATTTCCCGCCAGTCGATTATTTTGACGGGAACGGCGTGTACAAAGGCATAACAGCGGATTACGTTGCGCTTATGGAAAAAAAGCTCGGCATCCGCATTGAAATCGTCCGCCTGCGGAACTGGGATGAGATCATCAGTAAGGCCAAAAGCAGGCAGATCGATGCGTATGTGGCGACGAAAACCCCGCAACGCACCGAATATCTGCTGTTCAGCAGGCCGTTCCTCGAATTTCCCGTCGTGATCATTGCCCGCGAGAAAGTTAAAGGTCCTCTCACGCTGGAAAAACTGGCGGGAATGAAGGTTTCCGTGGTGTCCGAGTATGCGGCGCACAATTTCATCGCTTACAACCATCCGAAATTAAACCTTGATCTGGTCCCTGGTGTCGCAACTGGACTGCGGAAAGTATCCTTCGGCTTGAGTGACGCTTTCGTGGAAAATCTCGCGACCGCCACCTATTACATAGAAAAGGAGGGAATCACCAATCTTCGCATAGCCGGAGAATCGGGATATTTCTATAGAATGGGATTCTGCTCGCGCAAGGACTGGCCTGAACTGAACAGGATCCTGGATAAAGGACTCGCCGTAATCAGCGCCGACGAGAAAAAAGCGATTTACAAAAAGTGGATACCCGTGGAACCCGGGTCGCTGTTCACCAGCAGGGGCTTCCAGGCAGGACTCCTCGCGGCTGTCGCGGCGATTCTCCTGATGGTTGCGGGCGTCATTGTGTGGAACAGGGCGCTTGCGAGGCAGGTCAGACTGCGGACCGGAGAACTTGAGAACGAGCTGGCCGAGCGCGGGAGGGTGGAAGAAGAACTGCACCATGCGCGGGAAGATCTGGAGAAGAGGGTCGAGGAGCGGACCAGGGAGCTGGCCGAGACAGTGCAGGCGCTGCGCCTTACCCAGTTCGCCGTTGACCGGTCGTTAGACCAGGCCTTCTGGATGACGAATGACGGATATTTCTTTTACGTCAACGATGCGGCCTGTCATGCGCTGGGTTATACACGCGATGAACTGGTGACGATGTCGGTGCCGGATATCAACCCGACCTGTCCTCCGGAGATGCTTGTCCACTATTGGCAAGTTCTGCGCGAAAATGGAGCGGATAGCTTCGAAACCTGTCATCGTACAAAGGATGGCCGTGTCTATCCGGTTGAAATCCGTTCCAATCTCTTGATTTTCGACGGCAAGGAATACAATTGCTGCTTCGTAACGGACATCACCGAGCGCAAGCGGGCGGAGGAGGCTTTGCGTGAAAGCGAGGCGCGGCAAAAGATGGCCATGGATCTCGCAAAGCTGGTGCAGTGGGGATACGATGTCAAGACCGGCATGTTCACTTTCGACGATCAATTCTATGCGCTGTACGGCACCACCGCCGAACGGGAGGGCGGGACATATATGTCCGGCGGGGATTATGCCCGGAAATTCATCCCGCCGGAGGAGTCGGCCCTAGTCGCCGGAGGTATCGCGGAAGTGCTGGAAAAGTCGTCCAATCAACTGGAGCACCGGATCATCCGCTCCGACGGGGAGGAGCGCGTCATTGTCGTTCGCGCCGAAGCCGTGCGCGACCAGATGGGCTACATCGTCAAGATACGCGGCGCGAACCAGGACATCACCGAGCGCAAGAAGATGGAAGAAGAATTGCTCTTGTCCCAGTTCTGCATCGATAAGGCGGGGATAGGGATCTATCAGAGCGACGAGAACGGCACCATCTTCAATGTGAACGATCATGCCTGCAAGAGCCTCGGGTATTCCAGGGAGGAGTTCTGCGCATTGAGTGTTTTCGATATCGATCCGGCAATCACCCCGGAAAAGATGCTGAAATTGAAGGAAGTTCTGGTTGAAAAGGGCTCCGTGACCCATGAGACGACCCACCGGCGCAGGGACGGCACGACCTTTCCCGTTGAAATCACCGCCAACATTCTGGATTACCGGGGAAAGACATACGGCATCTCATTTGTCAAGGACATCACCCAGCGCAAGCAGGCCGAGGAGGCACTGAAGGAGAGTGAGACCCGTGTAAAACGGAAGCTGGAGAACATTCTTGACCCCGGAGGCGATACCGGCGAACTGGACCTTGCCGACATCCTGGATGCACCGGAAATCCAGAACCTCATGAACGATCTCTACCGCATCACCGGCCTGAAGATGAGCATAATCGATCTCAAGGGACGGGTGCTGGTCGGTGTGGGCTGGCAGGATATCTGCTCCAAATTTCACCGCATGCATCCGGAAGCCCGGATAAGATGCAATGAAAGCGACACTGACTTCACGGTCGGCATCCCGCAGGGAGAGTTCAAGACGTACCGATGCAGAAACAACATGTGGCACCTGGTGACCCCGATCATTGTCGGGGGAAGACATATGGGCAATCTCTTCATGGGACAGTTCTTCTTTGCCGATGAGGAGACCGACTACGAGCTTTTCCGTGCGCAGGCGAGAAAGTACGGCTTCCCAGAAGAAGAATACATCGCCGCCCTGGAAGCCCTGCCCCGCCACAGCGAAGAGCTCGTGAACCTGGGAAAAGCCGTTTTTCTGGGGCTCACGGACATGTTCTCGAAGCTGAGCTACGCCAATATCAAGCTGGCGCATTCATTGGCCGAGCGGGACCTGCTGACGGCAACACTGCGGGAGGCCAGCCTGGTGGTGGAGAACAGCCCGGCGGTGCTGTTCCGCTGGAAGGGTGACGACGAATGGCCCGTTGAGCTGGTTTCCGGAAATATCATCCAGTTCGGGTATACCCCGGATGAATTTCTTTCCGGCTCCATCACCTATTCCAGAATCATACACCCTGACGACCTGCAACGGGTAAGCCGGGAGGTCCACGACTTCTGCGATGAAGGAGCAGACCAGTTCCGCCTGGAATACCGGATCATGACCAAAGGGGGGGATGTCCGCTGGGTAAACGAGCACACCCATGTTGAGCTCGACGCCTCCGGATGCGTCAAAGACTTCGAAGGAATCGTCATCGATGTCACCGAACGCAAGCTGGCCGAGGATGCTATCCACGAGAGCAGGGCGAAATACCAGGCGATAGTGGATTCCTTTGACGGATTGATCTATAGCTGCTCGCAGGATTATCGCATCGAGTTCATGAACAGGAAGCTGATCGAAAGGACGGGCCGCGATGCGGCCGGCGAGTATTGTTTCAAGGTCCTGCACGAAAGGGACTCCGTCTGCCCGTGGTGCGTCAATGGCCGGGTATTAGCCGGAGAGACGGTGCATTGGGAGATACTCAGCCCGAAGGACGATCGCTGGTATCATGTGGTGAATGTTCCCATTTACAATGCAAACGGCACGGTATCGAAACATTCCGTCATAAGCGATATACATCATCTCAAGCTGAGCGAAGAAAAACTGCGGGAGCAGAAACAGCAGCTGGAAGAACTCAACGCCACCCTGGAAAAGAGGGTTCAGCAAGGTGTTTCGGAAAATCGTGAAAAAGACATCATGCTCATTCAGCAGAACCGTCAGGCGGCGTTGGGTGAAATGCTGGATCACATAGCCCACCAGTGGAAACAGCCGCTCACTTCAATTTCCCTTATCGTTCAGGAGCTGGAGGAAACCTCTTCATATGGCGAACTTGACGATAAAATCGTCGAAGAAGCAGTAGGCAAAACAATTGCCCTGGTGCAGCATATGGGGCAGACCATCGATACTTTCAGAGGGTTTTACCGGCCGGACAAAGAAAAATTAGTATTCAATCTTAAAGACTCCATTGACCAGGCACTCGCATTCATGGCGCCGGCCTTCAGATTCCACTCCATAGCGATTGAACTCGATGTCGATCCGGGCTTGACGGCTTTCGGCTATCCAAAGGAATATGCTCAGGTACTCCTCAATATACTGGCCAATGCGAGGGACATTTTCATGGCAAGAGGGACAGAAAGGGCCAGAGTGATACTGAGGGCTTTTGCGGAGGGAAATAAGGCGGTTGTCACCATAGACGACAATGGCGGAGGTATTCCCGAAGCAATTATTGACAGGATATTCGATTTCTATTTCACCACCAATGAAGCGGACGGCGGCACGGGAATCGGCCTGTACATGTCAAGAAACATCATAGAAAAAAATATGGGTGGAACACTGACTGCGGTTAATACGGACGTTGGCGCTCTATTCAGGATAGAAGTCTCCCCCACCTGAATCTTGGCAGGCTGTTGTCGCGGCCGCCTGCGAACATGGACAGACTCCTGGTGAAACAGCAAAAGACATGGCCTTTCATCTTCATGAGAGTTGATCCTGATCAAGTATGTCCCTTACCAATTTGAGCAGTTCGAGAGAATTAACCGGCTTGTTGATATAGCTGAACTCATCCTCCAGAATGCCTTTTTCCACAAGAATGTCCTTTGTGTATCCGCTCATGAAGAGGACTTTCATGTCAGGGCGGAACTTCCTGATTTCCTCGTAGATGCTTTTAACATCAATCTTCGGCATGATTACATCTGCATATCAATGGGGGCACGTCTCAACAATTGACACTTTCAGTTGATAGTTGAGACTTGACCCTTCTATATTCGTTTTCCAGTATGTTGTCACTGTTCGAAATCACGATTTTCACCTCTTGTAATTCTGAAGAAGAATATCCAAGCGCGGTTCTCCCTCAATTTCATACATGCGGTCTCACGAAATGTAAAGCACGACAGTCATAAACAGCAATCTAAAACGAGATAATCACCAACCCAGAAGAGGTTTCCAATGGAGACAATTGTGCCGACAATTCCGTCGGGATAACGTTTTCACGGCTATCCAGCCGTCAATGCAATCCTGCTGCAGGAAAGATCATCCATTTCCAGCATCCATTTGGAAGAATCCTTCAAGAGGCAGCAGTTCCAAAAAAATTATACCAATAAAATTTGTTGCATTATGTAATTTTTCATTTACTATATTTTGGTGATTTTATCTTAATAATATTTTTATTCATAATAGTTTTATAGATACGCCGTTTATCCGGATCAGAGCGCATCATGCAAATGTTCGCATGCCGTTGATAAACATCATGGGCCATGCCTGCACAAGACGCACGGAGCACAGCAACCGCAAAATACCAACAATCAGGCGGAGGTGTACGCACCGCCTGAAACCGCGGAAGGTCTCCACAGGACAGGCTCAAACAGCCCACTGGATGAAACAACCGGCATTGCAGACGATTTCTCGGCAGACAGGTAACAAGCAGGGGGAATCATTTCGAAATGTCGGAAAACATGAGAGGAGGTGGTGATCCAGTTGCAACAAACGCAGATACCCTGAATCCAAATGAGACCTTTTCCCTACGATCTGCGAACATTAATCGTGCACCATGCTGTAAACATAATTCGTTTTCATCCGGAAACTCCATCCGGACACTATGCAGTTTCCAGACCGGAAAGAGAGGATTTTAAGTCCTGGCGAGGAAACCAAGGGGTTGCGCGGAAACATACTCAGGTATGTCGCACAAGCAAGCCCGTCGGTTTACACCGTCAGGGCGGAAAAAGACCGTTTCCGGATGGAAACTAATTCACAAGGAGGAACTACATGGTCATAATCAAAAAATCTCTACGACGTCTTTCATTCCTGTCACCCAGTTTTGTCGCAGCCTTGGCGCTGCTGGTCGGTCTAACCGATGCGCCCGCGGCAAAGGCAAGCCTGATAGGCCTCCATACCGGAACGCCAAACATCTTTGTATCAGACATCAGCATCACCAAAACAGGCGGGTCCCTGGAAGCTGACCCGACCGCTCTTTTCAACGCAACAGCTTCAGGAGAGTTCACACTTGCCGATTCCCCCGACCCAGGCACATGGAAATCGTTCAATGGAACCTATGCTCTAAACTACAATGTGCCGGGTAAAACTGATCAATTGTCGATAACCGGGCAGGCAGGCACTACCCTGCTGCTTGGAGACGTCACCAAAGCCGGTGATAACGGAGATGGAAAAACCTATGATTTTCTGGTCAAAACGGTTTTTTTGGACCAGGCGTTTAAAAATGCCGGTTTTGGTGAGATGACCGGTGCGTTGTTCTCCCAGGCCGGTGCGATCAAACAGTCAAACAACTTCAACACCCCGGTTCCGATACCTGGAAGCGCCCTTCTGCTCGCGCCGGGCCTACTGGGCATTCTTGCTGCAAGACGGCGTAAAGTGTCGTGAAATGATCCGTTTGACCTGTTCTGCGCGGTCCTTGTCCAAGGGCCGCGCTCTTTTCATTGACGACCAGCGTTTTGGCTTATGGCGATACATTTCACTGGAGGCGCCTTAATGAAAACACAATTGATCTGTTTCATCGTTTTTACTTTCTTCTTATCTATTGCACTACCAGGAACTTCCCGCTCCGCCATTCTCGGCGTCACTCCCGGAATCCCGAACACCACATACCTCAATCCCAGCGGTACAAGCTACGACCCGGTTACCGGACTTCTCACAATCACAGCAACTCCACTGCAGACCCTGATGACGATCGGTGCAAGCAGGTTAGCGGTCGAAGCACCGCGTTCCTTGAGTATTTCCATCCAGGTCAACACGACTGGAGAATTGGTCGGCGGGGTTCCTGGAGACGATATTGTCTTCACCGGAACAGTGGGAGGGTACAGCGGAGTACTGCTGACCGGTGAAATCATTGAATTCGGCATCCAGGATTCATCGCCAAGCATTGATTACCTGGATTTCCGTTTCCGGGTGACCGGCGGAAAC
Organism: Geobacter sp. UBA5735; assembly: GCA_002419385.1. Taxonomy (GTDB): domain Bacteria; phylum Desulfobacterota; class Desulfuromonadia; order Geobacterales; family Geobacteraceae; genus RPRC01. The sequence continues at coordinate 21,239 of DIFZ01000021.1, read as the reverse complement.
ATGGCGCCGTTGTTTCAGAACCTTGAAATCGGCGTCACCCAGGCCATCGAGGACTCCACGTTCAGTGGATCATTTGCGGTCCCCTTCAAGGGGAGCGCCAAGGGCAACCTCGGTCCGATCCCTCCCAAACAGGTTTGCAACGGTGTGATCGGGGACTTTGTCTGGAACGATACGAACCGCAACGGCATCCAGGAATCCGGAGAACCGGGCATCGACAATGTCAGGATAATGCTGAAAGACAATCAAGGAAACCCGTTAGACAGCACTCTCACCGGCCCAAACGGCGCATACGTTTTCTCGGGCATCTGCACCGGGGACTACCAGGTGGAGGTCGACATTTCGACACTGCCGGCACATTTTGTCCCTTCACCGACCCACCAGGAAAACGACACAACTCGTGACAGCAACCAGAATCCATCATTGATCAGCCTTTCATCCGACTCCACCACCGACAGGACAGTAGATTTCGGCTTCAACTCGCCCTGCTCAGGACAGATTGGCGACCTGGTATGGCATGATAGAAACCGCAACGGCATCCAGGAATCCGGAGAGCCGGGCCTCGGCAACATCAAAGTATCATTGCGCGATCAACAATCAAACAGCCTTATGACATCAACGACAACCGACGGATCGGGAATCTATCAGTTCAATGGCCTCTGTGCCGGCAATTACCGCGTGGAGGTGACAGCGCCGACCGGTTTTGTCGCCAGCCAGCCGACCCAGGGAACGGATACGGCGCTCGACAGCAATCCAAACCCTGCCGAGGTAACATTGCTTAACGACAATACCATTGAGAAAACGCTCGACTTCGGCTTCATCACTCCTTGCGACGGCGGAATTGGCGACTTCGTGTGGCATGACCTTGACGGTGATGGCATCCAGGATGCGGGAGAACCGGGCTTGAACGGCATCCGGGTTTTCCTCAAGAACAGTTTCAGCAACGAAATCGCCGCTGCAACAACTACGGTCAACGGTTTTTACCGTTTCGGCGGACTCTGTGCGGGGAGTTACCGCATAGATGTCGACCATGCGACGATGCCGGACGGGATGGTTCCTTCCCCTATCGGGATCGGAACAAACCCCGCTGTTGACAGCAACCCAAGACCGGCTGCCGTCATCCTCGACACTGACAACAGAGTGGACACCAGCATCGACTTTGGTTATCACAAATCCTGTCAAAGCTGTTCAGGCACAATCGGCGACCGTGTCTGGTTTGACCTGAACAGGAACGGAATCCAGGATTGCTGGGAAAAAGGAATGCCCGGCGTGAAGATTACTTTGAAAAACAACGACACCGGTGCAACAAAGACCACCTATACCAACTGCTTTGGCAAGTACCGCTTCGACGGCCTATGTGCCGGCAGCTACACCGTAACCGCAGTTACACCATGGGGATATTCTCCATCACCCGCCAACCAGGGAGGCGATCGTAGTAAAGACAGTAACGGCTGCCCTGCAACGGTTAATCTCTCAAGCAGTTCAGGCATCGACCTGACGGTCGATTTCGGCTTCACAAAATCCTGCATACTGCATTTTCCGGGCTGTATCTGCACACATTAATACACGAGAGTTCTTGAAATCCGGAAAAGCTGAAACTTCTCAAACCTCGAGGGTCAAGCCCCCAATAAGCAGCTGAAACACCGGGAGCTTGACCTCCTTTTAATTTCTCCGGCACAACACCGAACGCACTCCAGGGAATAATTCAACGAAACTCAGGCGATGAAGTAGCGCATCCGCCGCACTGCGAGAACCCCCTCGTCGCACAACCGACACAAGTTTCGTTCCACAAGATCAGCATCTTTGCCCATAATGCCCGACAGCTCAGCAGCAGTCAGGCCGGGGCAACCGAGCACGGCCTTCAGGAGCATCCCCCGCACCTCCCGGTTCGACCCCCTGAAAGACGACTGACGGACGTGGTGGGCACTCCGGCGTGAGGGATTGGGGAGTTCCCGCTTGAGAAAAGCGCCATAGTCCATGAGCGCGGAGTACCACTCCCGGGGGTGTTCCCGGTCGAGAGAAGCAGCAACCAGGGGCTGGAGGTCCCGGTCGTGAACATTCTCAGTATCGGGAAACAGTAGATGGATAAAAACAGCCCGGATATTGGTTTCGATGAACACCACGGGCAGATCGAAGGCAAAAGCTGCTACTGCCCGCGCCGTGTAGGGGCCGATTCCGGGCAGGGTTTGCAGATCTTCAACTGAAGCCGGCAAATCACCTCCCCAACGCTCCATCACTACCGCTGCACAGCGCTTCAGACTGACTGCGCGCCGGTTGTAACCGAGACCCTGCCAGTATGTCAGCACCTCCTGCAGCGGCGCCGCAGCCAGGACGGGAAAACCGGGAAACCGGGCGATGAATTCTCTGAATTTCCCGGACACACGCTCCACCTGGGTCTGCTGCAGCATGACCTCCGAAACGAGGATGGCATAGGGATCGCGCGTTTCACGCCAGGGGAACGAGCGGCAGTGGCTGCGGTAGTGGTCGTAGACGACCCCGCGAAGGAGCGCTGTGGCGACGGGAGAAAGACCGTCAACGGCAAAACGCTTCCTGAGGTCGGCAATGGCAGGTGATGGTTCATGATTCATACGTGGATAAAATCTTTCAGACCCCAGCTGATATACAGCCGTTTCTTTCTTGTCAACCCGCAGCAGACAAGTGCGTTTACCATCAAAAAAGGTTCACAAACAGGAGGCAACCATGTTTTGTCCGAAATGCAAGGCAAAGATAGGTATCCACCGTTATGAATCCAGAACCCTCAACCATCTGGCCCAAGGCGTGACATGCTGCGTATGCGGTTATTGGAAGGAAGGGGGCAGCAACACTGCCAAGCGCCGCAAGGTTCCCCTGGAAAGATAACCTGCAAACGGGACGCAGTCTGAAAAGGTAACAGGCTGATCCGGAAAAGAAAGGGACTCTTCATAGTTCTTCAGTGCGTCACCCCTTCAGTTCCTTCAGATGCGCTTCGTAGAGCGCGTAATTGGCTTTGATAATCTCCGGAATCTTCAATTCGTAGGGACACCGCTCCATGCAGTCGCCGCATTCCGTGCAATTGGGCACGCTTTCCATTGCCTTCCTGCAGAATTCCGTTGCGACAGGCGCGGACATCCGCTTGACAAAGATGGGATAACCCATGGCAGGGGTTATGATGACGCCCTGCGAACAAGGCTGGCAATACTCGCAGCGGCGGCAGAATATTTTGCCCAGCTCGTTGCGGTAGTTTTCCATCACCTCCAGATCCTGCTCGCCGACCACGTTGGCTTGCGAGTAGATGGCGAGAATCTGGTCCACCTGCTCGCACGATTCGAAGCCGGGGATAGGTATCGCCTCGGGGTACTGGCGAAGGTACTTGAAAGCGATCTCGGCATTGTCGATCACACCCCCGCCGAACGGCTTCATGCTGATGAAGCCCAGCCCCATCTCCCTGGCCGCACTGAACAGCTCGCCCTTTGCCTCCTCCTCGATGAGGTTGAAGGGGAACTGGACCGTTTCGAACAGGCTGCTCTTCACCATCCGGATCGCCATGGGCAGACTGTGCGACGTAACGCCGACATGCCTGACCTTGCCGGCAGCTTTCGCTTTCATGACCGCCTCGAGCGCCCCTCCCGGTCCCGTCACTTTCTGCCAGTCCTCCTCCTGCGCGACCTGATGCAGCTGGTAGAGATCGAGATAATCGGTCTTCATCATCCGCAGGCTGTTATCCAACTGTTCCATCGCTCCGTCCCCATCGCGCTTCAGGGTCTTGGAGGCCAGCACGATCCGGTCGCGCACGCCGTCGAACGCTTTCCCGATCTTCTCCTCGCTGTCGCGATAGGCGTTGGCCGTATCGAAAAAGGTGATGCCCCGTTCGAAAGCATACCTGAGCACCTTCACCGAATCATCCTTGACCAACCTGATTATCGGAATGCACCCAAAGCCGAACTCGGAAACTGTCAAACCGGTGTTGCCAAGCTTCACGTATCTCATAAGTCATCTCCGTATGGTGAAACACGGGTGCCTTCCCGACCCCGGTTTCCTTTTCATCCAGCAAATCAGCACCATCTAGTATACACAAAAAAAGGGAGTTGCGACAGCACCGCACTCCCCATTTTCACAAAAAACGGATAGAAACTCGGATACCGATTTTCTAAATGTTGAAGCGGAAATGCATGACATCCCCGTCCCGAGCCACGTATTCCTTTCCTTCCAGCCGCATGGTGCCCTTTTCCTTTGCGCCGGCCTCGCCCCCGGCCACGACATAGTCGTCATAGGCGATTACCTCGGCGCGGATGAACCCCTTTTCGAAATCGGTATGGATCACGGCTGCCGCCTGGGGCGCCCGGGTCCCTGCCGGAATGGTCCAGGCGCGGACCTCCTTCTTGCCCGCGGTAAAGTAGGTGATGAGGCCCAGCATCTCGTAGCCGCTTCTGATGAGCCGGTCAAGCCCCGACTCCTCCAGCCCCATCCCGGCGAGGAAGCTTGACTTCTCCTCCTCGTCCAGTTCCGCTATCTCCGCCTCGATGCTGCCGCAGATCACCACCATCCCTGCCCCTTCCCGCCCGGCAAGTTCTCGCACCCGTGCAACGGCGGGATGCTCCCCCGCGAGATCGTCCTCGGAAACGTTGGCGACGTAGAGCACGGGTTTGTCCGTCAGCAGATGGCACTCACCGAGAACCTTCCGCTCATCGTCCGTCACGGCAACTCCGCGGGCACCGCCCCCCCCTGCTCCAGCGCCTGCTTCACCCGCTGCAGGAAATCCACTTCGTCCTTCAGTTTGCGGTCGCCGTTCTTGGCCAGTTTCTCCACTCGTGAGAGCCGTTTTTCAACGGTATCAAGGTCAGCCAGGGCAAGCTCGGTCTGGATGATCTCGATGTCCCCCACCGGGTCGATGGCGCCGTTGTCGTGGACGATATTTTCATCTTCGAAGCAGCGCACCACGTGAATGATAGCATCGACACCGCGGATGTGCCCCAGAAACTGGTTCCCCAGACCCTCGCCCTTGCTGGCCCCCTTTACCAGGCCGGCGATATCCAGGATCTCGATGGTGGTGGGCAGGATCCTTTCGGGTTTGACGAATTCGGCGATCCGCTGCATGCGGGGATCGGGAACCTGGACGATACCCACATTGGGATCGATAGTGCAAAATGGATAATTGGCCGACTCGGCGCCCGCCGAGGTCAGCGCATTGAAAATGGTGGATTTTCCCACGTTGGGGAGACCGACGATGCCGCAATTGAAACCCATCTGATACCTTCCTTCAGAAAAAAAATAACGGCGAGTCGCCTCGCCGCGTGAGAAAGAGTAGCATCATACCACAATGAATATTTTTTTCAACATCACCCTGCTCGATCGCTCCCCAGTATTTCCTGAAATGGCCCCCACATCGAAGACACAGTTCTTGGCCTGGACCACTTTCCCCTTCTCTATGGTGATCCTGCCGGTTCAGGGCAATGAACACGTCTGCGATTTTTTCCAGGGCGATAATGGCTCCGATCATGTTGTCTCGTCTCTACTCGGTCCCTCCTGCACCGAAAAGCTCGTCAGGGTCGATAGCGACAATGAGATTCTCAAACTTCGTGCCATCCTGGCGGTAGTAATCATAAGCACCATATCCTCCGGGTGTCGGCCTATACGTAACGGGTATCCTGGAGCCAGGTGGAAATAGCAGAATGGTCCCGTCCTCGTGTTCGACAGCACGGCCATTCTGTCCCATGATTTCAACACCTTCGCGTGATTGAACCACTAGTCCGTAAGCCGCAACCGGGTCGGCGGATGGATCGATACGCGGTGGATTTTCGTGTATCTCTTCTGCAGATTGCGGCGGTTGCTCCTGGCGCGGACTCCGCTCAGATGAAGCCGACGGCGCGGTTTGCCGTTCGGACCTTCGGGATGGCAGGATCCGATGCAACGAGTTTCCCGAAGGATGGACCCAGTGCTCAATGCTCATGGATGTCACTACCCATCGGTATCCTCGTTGCCGAAGCTGGTCGTGAGTCTCCCTCAAAATATTTGTCCAATGGCTTACCGGTTCAGGGCGACGGCGGCTTTGCGCATGGACAAGAAATTGGCCGGCAAAATCACTGCCATAATTTCCGGACATATAGACCACAACAACCGTCTGTTCACCCGGCCCGAGACGCCGCCACGCATCGAGCGCCTCATCCGGCCATACAGCGAGACGACGGAGATACCTGTCGCGCTCGATTTGCCGACGTGTCGGTTCTTCCTCTCTCCTTATGGTGGAAGCCGGCCCTCCTGATTCCTGTACTACATGGGTCAACTCATGAGCAATCAACCGCTGTCCTTGAGCTGTATCCGGCGCATACTGGCCGTCTCCGAAAAAGACATCCTGCCCGAAAGTAAAAGCCCTGGCGTTTATGTGCCGGGAGATTTGAGCGGAGTCAGCGTCGACATGCACCCGGACACGACTGAAATCATAATCGAAGCGTGACTCAAAGAAGGTACGGAGAGGTTTAGGCAAAAATTGCCATTGTCCAGATAAAATACCTGTATCCAGCGATGCCTGAAAATCTTCAGGGTCGTTACCGTGCAAAGTGTCTCGTTGTGCGCTTGCCCTTGCACATGAATCATAAGGTTGACTGATTTCAAGCATGGGTTGGTTTGCAGAACAACGCAGGATCCGGCTAACCTGGGTTTGCTGCTGGCGATGGAACCAGGGCATGGACATGCTGCGGAACTCGGCAACGGAATGAAATGCTTTTCTGTTTCTGGCAAAGGCAAATTCTCTCATGAACATCCACCATTTTCTTCGCCCAACCTTCTCAATGATTGGCGATTCCGGAAAGTATCCCTTCGAGAACTCGTTTCGCCCTGGCAAGGGTTGAGCCATTCGCCCTGTGCAGTGGCGCTTGAGCGTTTTCCCAAGCTACGGCGTCGGGACCGATTGCGGCGTCATCGCTGTCCACTACCGAATCGTTGCTGACAATCAGGGTTGCTCCGTTCCTCCGCAATACGGCAATGGCATGGCCCGTATCAATGCTGTTATCCCTGATTTGTTGATCGGTGGCGCGCACGGCCATCGTGTAATGCTGAAGCCGTGCGCCCGCTGCCTGCAGCAGCGATGCGCCCAACAGCGCATAGCCTGAACAAACCAGCGGTCGCCTTCCCGTAATGGAGGACTGACGTTCGAAAAGGCTTTCAATGGTCGGCTCGGCCATGTCTTCAAGGGAGGCGACAAGGCGATGGTAAAACCAGGCGCTCGCAAATGCCTCATAGGCACCTACGACCTCTGCGTTACTCCGACCGCGAAGGGATCTGAACCAGTCCCTGCCTTCAGCAAGGGTCGGAACGGGGCCGGCGGGCAGATGTCCCTCGGCCTGCATCAGTTGCCGTGCCTCAAGCTGCCGGGGAAGGATGGACTCGCCGAAGGTACGCAACAACTGTATCTGGCTCCTGTTGAGACTCGGGAAGAGGCGAAGCAAATCATCCTCGACGGTAGTGCGCAACAGCCCGGCGAGCTGTACGGCCTCCTCAGCCGTCGGCGCGGTAGCGCCCGGTACTCCGTTGAGCCACAGAAGGCACCTGAAGACAAAATCAAGCCGCACCGGACTGCTCTGACCTTGAGCGAACGTTGCAGCAGCTTCGTTGAAGCGCCGCTGCAAGGCCTTGAGGTTGTCCCTGACTTGTTCCACGATTCCGATATCGACCTCGCGTTCGGAAACGGCGCCCCGCAATCTCCTCAGTTCGTCTTGCAGTGAAAAAGCCAGGACATCCACGTCCACCAGTGCCAAGACGCCCGGCATCCTCTGAAGCAAATCTCGCAATCGCATTTGGGCTTGTTTAACCGACACCAGTCCCTCAAGGCGATTCATGTCATCATCGCTTCTGAGTCGAGGCAGTGCATGTCGCAAACCGCCTTTTTCAGTGCCTTCCGCAACCGCGTGTATCCCCCGGGCCACTTCGTTCAACACCCCGGCAGCCTGCGGCCCTGCCGAACCCAGCTCGGGAAGTCGGGAGCGCAGGGTCGACAATGCCCTGGACTGCGCGGGATCCAGGCCAACAACCGCTGCCGTGTCAATGACGCCCTGTTGCTCCTGCCGAGCCTCGGCCCACGTTTGCAACCCCGCCAGCGACTGTGCGGAGGCCTGGCGGGATGTTTCGCTCTTCTGCCGGCTCGCCCGTGCATCCAGTACGGCCAGCGAGAGGTGGATTACCGCCTGGCGGGCACGGGCGACATCGAAACCTCCGCCGGAACGCCGTGTGTCGACGAGGGCCACCACAGGTCGCACGGCATTGAAGCCTGAGTATTCACGGACGAAGGCCAGTGCTTCCCCATCTCTCCTGATGGCATCGGCAAGCGCATCGGCTTGCGGAGGCCCATAGAGGTCCATGAGCAGCGACTCGCTGCTGATCCGACCCAAAAGACCGCCGCGCAGGATACCGTTCCAGCGAGACAGGGTTGCCGTTTCAGGGGTTTCTCCAGGAGCCGGGGTCGCCTCTTTGCGCTGTAGCGCCGGTTCCGCTGGCAGGGCATGAGGCGGCAACAACCGCGGATCGCCACTGGCAGACTGCTGAACGACATGGGTCAACTCATGGGCAAGCAGACGCTTTCCCGATTCGCTGTCGGGAGCATATCGCCCTTGCGCAAACACGACATGGTTACCATACGTGTAGGCCTGGGCCTCGATCGCTTGTGCGCTGGCCGCGGCTCTACCGTCCGTATGCACGTGAACATGGTCGAAATTGACACCGAAACGCGGCTGAAAGTACGCCCGCGCCTCCGGATCGAGCTGCCGGCCGCCACCCTCGAGATCATTGATGTAGCTTGCCGTCAAAGGAGGTATGTCAGCAGCGCTCTCGTCACCCTTTGCCTGGAGAATCGACCCGGCTTCTCCCTTGCGCACTGAATCCGGGCATTGCATCACGTCTCCGACTACAGGCAGGATGCTGGAAGACTGTTCCTGCGCTCCAGCCTGGCCTGGAAGGGGTATCTCCGGCATGCGCATGACCTGGTCTGCCACGCGATCCGCCTCCTGCTCAAGGTTGTCATTGGGAGCGCCGACCACAAGGCGGGGCTGGATTATCCGGCTTCGGAGGATCTGGCGAATTTCATGCTGGCACAAAATTGTCGAACTGCAGGGCAATGCCGGCAAGACTGGCAGCCTTCGGTGCGGCTCTTGGCGGTTCTTCACGTTGTCGGCGAATATCTTCATGTCCGCCTCCCGGCCTCTACAATTTGATCTCGCGTGTCCTTACACCGAAATGACCAGCCCCAGGTTGGCCGTCTGCTGAGAACGCCCCTGGGGGACCAGGTTGACGATTACCGCTTCCCCCTCTCCGCGGTTGCCCACGTAGATGGAGGAAGTGCCCATGACCACAGCTGCTCGGGCAGCCGCCACCTCGAAGACCGAGGAAGAGAGACTGGTGTTCAGGAATGCCATCTGGTTGTCCTGGCTGAGGCATGTCATGTCGCTCAACAGCGCACTCGAGAACAGTGCGGGAACCGTACCGCCATGGCTGGCGACGATGTCCACGAGGCGTTGCCTGACGACTGCGCTGAAATCGATCCTGGTCAGGCGACAACCGCTGATGCGGAAAGTGGTCCCCACTCCCCCGAAATTCACCAACCGCTGCTTGACCAGCGCATCCAGATTCTTGACCATGTCATCGGGGAGGGGACCCGAAGGCTGAACACCGTAGAGCGTGACGGCTCCCAGGATGTCGCAATCCGCCAGCGTCCAGTCCCCTTTGGCATCGAGGGCCGCAAGGGCCCCTGCCGGGCGTTCGCGCACCGCCTCAACGCGAATCTTCACCAAAGCCGCTGCCAGTTCGGCAGCGTGTACGTCAGGGGAGCGGAGCAGGGCGATAAGCACCTGGTAGCTCTGCCGCTCGCGGACCGCGAGGGACGCACCAAGGGTCCTCACCCGCTCGCTGATGGCAGACGCCAGCTCCTCGCGCGCCGGTTCCGCCATATCGGCCAGGTACTTGGCCGCTTCCGGGAGTTTCCGGTCAAAAACGTTCCGGTCCGCGCCATTGAAGAGCTCGGCCAGTGCCGGGTGGATCTCCAGGATCTTGAAGGGAGTTTCGGTGCTTGCCGGAGCGCACGCCTCCAGCTCCAGGCAGCGCATGGCGACTGTCTCCGCATCGCTCACCCGGACGAGGGCTCCTTCGGTGACCAAGCCGTAAACCGCCAGCCCCTTGAGTGAGACATCCCGGCAGTTCGCAAAGTCCAGCGCTCCCATCGGACTGTCCTCTGTGATGATCTCCATGTCCGACAGACAGACCACCGCAAATCCCCTGAAGCGGGCCGGCTCCTTCTGCAGATGGAGACGCGTCCCGTGGCCGCATCCGGTCAGGCAGAGGTGGACCCCTTCGTCCTTGGGAACGATCGCGTAACCGGCGAATTCGTGGTCTCCCGGCAGCAGGCAGAGGCAGATATCCGGCTCGCCCTTTTCAATGAGGGTTTTCAGGGCCTCCTCCAGGGTAGCGAACATTCCGCCTTTCCCTACGGTGATCCGGCAGCCGCCGCCGGAAGGGCGGGCGCAGAGTGCATCCAGGGCATCCTGGACCGTGTCGATGCCGGGCTGATTCAAATAGGTGCAGGTGATGCCCGGTTTATACGACACGTGGCCCGCGCGGATGTCGCACAGGAGTTTCAGGGTATCCGCTACGGTGGTGACGGTCTTGCCCTGGTAGATGCTCGTGTCGCACGGCTTGGCAAAAGCCACATGCTCGGCGGCCAGCTGGCAGAGGCGGTTGAGGGCCTTTTCCACGTTGTCGTGGGTGGCGTTGAACAGCCCGCTGGAACAGGTGGTGGCATACCCCACGTCGTGGGCGTGGAGGTCGGTGAGGGGCGGAAACCGGTGCCGCCGCTTGTCGGCGTCGCTGTCGAAGGAGATCACCGTGCCGTCCGCCAGAACCCGGGCAAGGCGGAAATAATGATGGTTTATTCCCCGTGGATCTGCGCCGCTCAGCACGGTATCGCCCGGATTCAGCACCGCTTCGCGCACCGGCGCCAGCCAGAAGTCTCCGGGCACGAAAGTTCTGCCTGCCAGGTCGAGGGTGAGCTGAAACGCTTCCAGGTTGATCTGCAGAGCCGCACCCAGGTTGACGTAACCGGGAGCGGTGTCGGACCCGCCGGTATTCAGCTCCACTCCCCGGTCGCGCCCGGCAGCCAGGGACCACGTGGCGCCCGACCGGATCAGGTCGCAGTAGCCGTCCCAGCGGCGGACCAGTTCCTTCGGCGGAGCAGCGGGAATCTCGTAGGAAGTCTTTATGACCCCATGGTTCGGCGTGAATCCTGTTCCCGGGAAAAGTCCCAGGTGTTTTTCCGTTGTCAGGTTGTGAAACTCGTAGACGAATTTGGCAGACACGAATCCCGGCGGCATTTTCTCCACCGGAAGCGCGTCATACTGTTCGGCGCCGTTCTCGCTGGACCACTTGAGGACCAGGCGGGTGGAGTTTGCAGCCTCACCCTCAAGGGCATGGACTTCAAGCCGGAACAGGTAGCTGCCGACCCTTCCCTTGCCGGCGGAAATCAGCCCGGCGCAGGGGTCGCAGGGGTCGCCGGCCTCCAGGTTGGTGTGGAGGGACAGCGACAGGGTGGCGTTCCCCTGCCGCGGAATGCCGGTTTCGGGGTTGAGCGTTGCCGGGCAGGTCTTCACCTGGAGCATGGTCTGGCTGCGGGTGCAGGTGTCGGCACCGTGGAGCCCCGGGTCCCGCAGTGCGCCGTCCTCCAGCGAGGTCACGGCCCGGTCCCACACGTCGGCATAGACGACATAGGGGCCGGTGGCGGGGAACGGGGGATATCCCGGCAGGTCGGGCTGGGCATTTGCGGCCATGGCTGCACTACCCGGCAGTTCTGCCCGGATGCCGTCCACATAGAGGTCGCCCGGCTGAATCTTCCGGTCGGCGGTTATGGAAACGGCGCCGGTCCGCGGCGAACCGTCACCCACCACATCGGCCAAAGCCCGGAGGAGCTGCTCCCGGCAAATGGCCACCAGTTCGTTCCAGTCGGCGTCGGTGATCATCCGGCCCTGCTGCTGGTGGATGCCTGAATAGCGCTTGTCCGGCTGGAAGCTGTCACGCGATGTCTGAGTTTTCATGGGTTACCCCTCGGTTCAAGAATCACTTCTCTTCGCATGGCGGGTGCGGGGCGCGGTGCAGCCGGAGATCGGGCACGATGACCGCTTCCATTCCCACCGGGATGAACTCCTTCAGCTTGTCCAGCACCGCTGCCATGAGCAGGCTGTAGCGCCAGCCATGGTGCGCACCCATTTCCCCCCCGTCCTCTGCGCCGAACCGCACCGATTCCGCGGTAACAGGATGGAGCACGGCGCATCCCGGCTCGCCGAACCGGGCAGTGCGGCGCACCACCCCTCCCCCTTCTTCGAACTCGAAGGCGTAGTAGACCGGCGGTTCGGTGGTCGTGCGGAAGGCAAGCAGCCCCACTGCCGACAGCCCCGGTGGGATCCGGGAAAAACGGATGCAGTGCGGCCTCGCTCTGGCTGCAGGGGCCAGCGCCAGCATCCCGTCGAACAGGGAGTCGCTGGTCTGGAGGCGACCGCACGCCAGGCCGTCAAGCACCGTGCAACATTCCAATCGCGCCAGCCCGGGGACGGTCATTTTTCCGAACAGACACTCCTCAGCCGTCACCACCGGATCTGCCAATGTTCCTGCCGGAACGGTGACCTCGAGGGCGCGCACGGCACACCGCCTGAGCCAGACGCTTCCGGCAATGACCCTCAGGGTGCCGTCGATGACCAGGTCCTCGAGCAGTTGCTCCTTCTTGGTGTCAATGAGCGTATCCCCCTGCACGGGAAAGAGCCCCGGCTCGAAAAAGCCCAAGGGAGGCGGCGCATGGAGGATCACCCGCTTGGGGTGGCTGTGCCCCTGCCGCCAGTCTGGCGTGCGCAGATCCGCAGTGAGGCGGGAAACATCGTCGAAGCTGCCGGGGAAACAGGGTGCACCGTGGGGGTTCACCTGCCGCCACCAGGTCGGCTTTCCGGCAAAGGTGGTGAGCTTGGCAGAGGGATTGGCGGGAAATCCGTCCGCGGCCACGGCAACCTCCATGGCCCGCGCAGGATAGCGGAGGTCGGGCGTTGCCGCGGGAAGATCGGGGTGACGCGCCGCCCAGAGGGGATGATACCGGAAATCGTCACGCGAGGGATCTTCCCCCAGCGCCCCGGCCGGAAGCAGCGGCATAGCCATACGGGGAGTCACGGCGGTCCTTTTCCAGCCCTCCCGGATCTCCACCTCCATCCGGCCCACAGCCTCGGCAATCTGCTCGATGGCGGTCAGGGTCCCCTTGCGCTGCCGCCATGCCACGGCGTTGGCCACCTCGTCGCGCCTCCCCCTCTCGTCGGGTGAGACCAGGCGCACGTCCAGCAGCTGGGCAAAGTAGGGCAGCAGCCAGGGCTGGCAGGCGCGACCCTCCGGCGGGTTGTCCGGAAAGGAGTCGGCCAGGCGCTGGTCCAGGGTGGAACGGATCCGGTCCAGGAGTTCGCCGCAGGCGTCCAGGTAGCGCGCCAGGTCCCCCTCTCCACCAGCTTCGCTGCTGTCGCGGGTTCGATAGACCTCGGGAAGGATGCTGTAAAGTTGTTTGCCTGTGGCGGTTTTTGGTATGTCGTCGGCCATGGTCGTCTCCGGGGCTAGGGAATGTTTCCGCCTTTTACCTCTTCTTCGACAGCGACCCTCAGTTGACCCAGCGTGAGCACCTGGCGGTCCGCGACCGGCTCCCGCCGCACTGTGCGGTCACCGTTTATGACTGCCAGCGAATGCTCCACGCCGGCGGTCCCTTCGACCACCTGGTACACTTCACTCAGGAACAGGTCCTGGCCCAGCTTCCGCTTCCGCAGCGAGAAGGCATGCTGCAACGCACCTTTCACGTTGGCCGCCACCAGGTCCGGATTGCGGCCTGTCTCGACGGTCAGCAGCACCTCCAGGGAAAAGGTGCGCGGTTCGTAGGGCAGAACCGTCACCTCCACCTCAGGCAGGGCGTGGGCAACGAGGAAATCGGTCAGGGTCGCGCCAAGGGTTCCAAGCTCCCCGCCGCCGGCCGGCACCACCACGACCTCCACCCGGTCGTTTCTGCCCAACCCGGCCGGCCGGGAAAACGCCCGGGCCTGCCAGACGCTGCTCTGTCCCGTGGCCAGCCAGGCGAAGTCGTCCAGGGAGACCGCCCGCTCCAGGGTGAGGAGCGTTGCCGGCGCATTCTCCCGCAGGGACTCCACTCCTTCCCGGTCGTTGCCTCCGGTGGCCGGCAGGGGCTGGCGCACCTTGTCCACCAGTCGGTGGGGCCGGGCCGGCTTTTCCAGGCTGCCGGCGGGCAGGTTGCCGCCGAGCCCGGTTCCCGAGCGGAACACGGCTCGCACGTTGTTCACACCCGTGGGGAGGCGCCGCCCTCTCGTCCCGTCGCCGAAGGTGATCAACAGATATCCCGCTTCGGTAATGCGCACCGTATAGTGGTTGTCAGCCGGGCCGGAGTCGGCGAAACTCTCCACCTGCTGCCACGTGCGTCCTGCAACCGACAGCTCCATGGCAGCCTGCACCCCGGCAGCCAGCGTCGGATCGGCTACGAACGACACTCCCGCCTCGGCCAGGACGAAGGACTGGCCGGCACGGGTGGCGTCGCCGCTGCCCAGGACCTTTTCCCCCTTGCCCTCGCCGTGGCCGGCCAGGACCACGTTGCCGGCAATGGAGGTGTTTCCCCGGGTGAACCCCGACCCCAGGTCGCGGGCGATGACGAGGGTGCCCCCCTCAAGCCTGGCAACGGTGGTGAAGAAAGAAGCAGCAGGGCCACCGGTCCGTTCCACCACCACGACGCGTCCCTTCTCCAGTGCAGCAGGCGCCGTTTCAAGGGGGATGCGGCTTCCCGTCAGGGGCAGGCTGTTTTCCTGCCAGGCAACCATGCGGAGCGCTTCCTTGAAGTGGGCATGGACCTTCGTTTCCCCGAGAAAGAAGTCGCCGCCCCCCCGGTCCGTCCATCCCCCTTCCGCAGCCAGGGTTGCCTCTTCCCGTTCCAGGTCGACGCTCACCGATGCGAGGCGCGCCCAGGCTGCCTGTTGTCCCGTCACCACCACAGCCAGGTCGCCGGCCGTGGTTTTTTTCGGTTTGCCGGTTACGATGGCAGCAGGCAAGTGGCCGTCCTTCTTCTCCAGGTAGCTGTCGGTCCGCCACGGCCCGGAACCCACCAGCGGAGCAAGCAGGGCCTGGGGATTGTCCAGGGGGAAGGAATGGTCGTTCTTCAGCCACGCTACCGTCAGGATGGTATAGCCTTTGCGCAGGTGACCGCTGTCGGCCGGATGATAGCGGGCAGCGGTCACGGTGTAGAACGGCAGGTGCTTTCTCTTCCTGGCGTCGACGGTATCATGGGCGACTCGCAGCCCGGCAAGCCGCGACCAGTCCCCGGCCACCCGGAGGGCATAGATCACCGCGTCGGGCTGATCGATCGGACGCTCTTCCTGGGCGCTGACCGTGAAAGTGACCGGATAGCCGACCCAGGCCGTGTCCAGCCGCAGGGGTCCCACAGCAGCATCCAGCACCAGCCGTTTTCCCTGCACCGAGACGACGCGGCGGTAACGGCAGCCGGATCCGTCACTGACCAGGATCACCATGCCGGGGAGGAGTCCATACGGTTCGCCGGTCAGGCGGAGGACCCGCTCCACCTCTGCCCCTTTTGCCGCCGGACCTTTCGGCACAAGCCCTTCGACCGGTTTGGCATGGATCAGCGTATACCCCTTCCGCAGCCGGTTGGAGAGCCGGGGTGTGACCTGCACTTCGGTGTTGCCCGCCACGGTCCTGGTCCCCGCAATGAGGTATGCCCGGAGGATGCCGTTCTGCTCGTCCTCCAGGACGAGAGGCTCGCCGGTTTTGAGATCCGCCACCTCCCCTTCCAGCAGGAGGATGTGTCCGCCGAGACGCTCCTGGTTCCTGTCGTGGTCGGCAGGACGGAGATCGTTCAGGAGCGGGTCTGCCTGCAACTCTTCCAGTGTCTCGAAAACGACCGGCGCACTGCCGTCGGCGGGTGTATGCTTCACAGCGAAGCCCGTCGGCAGGGTCCCCGCCTCCTTCGCTTCGATGACCAGCCTGGTGGAGGCTGATGCGGGCGGCGCCGGGTGGTAATCGATCATTTCCACCAGCCGCCTGAGCGTGTCCCACTGGGTGGCGGTGCCCAGGAACCCCTCGTTGGCGTAGGCGTCAAGGTATTCGGCCAGCACATGGGAAGAGCGGGCCAGGACCCGCACGATCTCCCAGGCCCAATCCCGTCGCGAGGCCAGGTACTGTTCCAGCATTCGCTGCTGGCGCTCCCCTTCCGACTCGGTAGCGGGGATGCCGGTTATCTCCCGCCAGTGCGGAAATTTTTCGGCAAGCTCGGCCCTGAGCAACTCGAGAAAGGTTACGGCAGTGCCGTCCACGTACCTGAAGCGGCGCAGGCCGGCGCGGTTCCAGCGGGTCAGGTCGGTTCCGATGCTCATCCTCGGCGCCCTCCGTTCAGGGTGAGGTTGATGTAGCCGCGTTCAGGGCGGCTCGGATCGTTGTCGCACACGGCGATTTCCAGCCCCTCCAGCGGGATGTGGCCCGTGTCGGTCCGGTCAGGGTACTGGTCGCCGAACCGCTTGAAGCGGTTGAGACAAACGTTTTCCACGCCATCCAGGGACATGAGGGTCTGGAAAACGTCGCTGGCATAGAGGTCCTGGCCGAAGTCGAGCCGCCCCGGCGCGAAAAAGCCGCCAGGCGCCGTGCCCAGCGCCTGGAGAACGGCGTTGCGCACCTCGGACTGGAAGTAATTCTCCCACACCCGGATGGAAATGAACATCTTGATCCCCACCGGCTCGGCATCCTCCAGCACCACCTCCTGGCCCGCCATGCGCCACGCCTCCAGCAGGGGGCGCAGCAGCGTCCGCATGGTGGGCGGCCGGGGTTCCCAGACCGGCTCACAGAGCCGATGCTCCCGATGGAACGCCTCTACCCGCTCCTTCAGGTCATCCGGATAGGGAAGCCCCTCCTCGTCGAGGGCATGATCGTTCCAGAGGATGGTGGCCACCCTGATCGTGGGCCAGGATCCGGTCCACGCGCTCCATCCGCATGCCCTGAGCACCAGAGGGTGGTCGGCGAGCCGGATGGAGTAGTCATTCACCGTGACCATCCGCCGCTGGGTGTGAATGGCCCGGGACCCCTCGCGCCGGGCAGGTTCCAGCAGGTGCGGGTTCCGGCGCCAGAGCTCTTCCAGTTTCCGCTGCCGGGTCTTGCCGTCGGGATCGCCGGGCGGATCGTCCTCCAGTCCGGCCGCGATTGCGGCATCGTAACCGATGAGGGACAGGAGCCGCCGCACCGATTCGGGACGCCGGGCAGTCTCCAGGTACCCCTCCCTGGCAACACGGTCGGCCATGTCGGAAAGCTGGTCCAGGACCGCGGCAAAAGCCTCGACCAGCACTACCTCCAGGTCTCCGGGGGTCCAGCGGGTCCGTTCCGGGTAGCGGGCTGCAAGTTCTTCCAGCATGAGACGACGGAAGCTGTCGAAGTCACGCACCAGCCAGTCGAAGTCGTCCCCCGGCAGGGGCAGGAGCGGAGGAAGCGCCACCCTGCGTTCGGCGCAGTCGGGGCAGCGCCCCTGGAACGTCAGTGTGCTCTGCGGATTGTCTGCCATGGTCTCACACCAGGAAATCGTACCGTTCCGAGTGGCCGATAGCGGCCAGCGAATAGGAAACGGTTATCAGGAGTTTTTCTCCTACCCCCTTCACCTCCACCTCCAGGCTCCTGGGGTCCACCTCCCCCCGCAGGGTCTCCACCAGGGACGAGGAGATCCGCTTGCGGGTCAGCTCCCAGAGGACCGACGAGTTGGGCTCGAAGACCAGCTGTTTCAGCCCGGCGCCGAAATCGGGGCGGAATACCCGCTCTCCCGGGTTGGTAAACAGGACCTGCTCGATCTGCTGCCGCACGTGGGCCCGGCGGTCGGCAGTCGCGGCCCCGTGCTCACCGATGCGCAGCGGGAACGACAGGTAAGGGGGATCGGTCAGGCGGTTCATAGACGTTCCTCCTAACTTGTTAAAACCTTCATCGATAACGTACTCATCTCGCCTTGGGGGATGGGCGGCCCGGTGGGACCCATGGCGCTGGGATGAACGTGGGTGGCGAAGAGGGTGAGAAAGCTCTGCCCCTTGATGACCGGTTCGCCTCCCGTTCCCGCCAGCATCACCATCTGCCCTTCCACCACCACCTGCTGCCCCTTCACGGTGATCCCGGAGGCGGCCATCTCCACCTTGTTGCCGTTGGCATCCTCGATCGTAGTGCCGCCGGACGCCATGGTAATGGTGTTGCCGTTGGCATCCTCCAGCACCACCTGACCGGTATCGGCGTCAAGCGTCAATGTGTTTCCCTTGGCGTCGGCCATTACCACCGTCCCCTTCTCGTCCACGGTCACCTCGGTCCCGGCAGGATGGGCGAGGCGGAATTTCTCCTTGCCCGATTCGTCGTCGAACTGCAGGGTATGGCCCGAGGGCGTCTTGAAGACCCGGGACGTGGGAGGGGATTTGGCCGCCTCGGACGGCGGGTCGCCGGACGCCTGCCAGAAGGTCCCGGTCCAGATGGGCTGGTCCGGGTTCCCTGCTTCGAACTCCACCCAGACCTGGGCGCCTACCTCGGGGACCGCAAACAGCCCCTGGTCTGCAATCCCGCCGAAGGGGAGGCTGGGAAGCGCCCAGCCGGTCTGGGCTGAACCGAGAACCGACGGGACCGTGAGGCGCAGCCGCCCCAGCTGATCGGGGTCATCATTATCGGTCACAAACCCCCGGTACTTGCCGTAGTAACGGTCCTTGTACTGCCGTGCCAGTTGCAGGAGCAGCTCTTCCATCTATCCTCCCAGAACCCCGGCCAGAACCCCGCCGGCGCCGCTTCCCAGGTTGTCGCCGTAGGCATTGCGCAGCAGCGTGAAACTCTGCCGGTACCCCTCGTTGCTGAAACGGTGGCTGACCGTGTCCACGAACCATATGCCGCCGTACCGCTCCCCCACGCCATCCACACCCACCGGCTCGCCGGCTCTCAGGACATGGCCGTAGAGCGAGCCGTCCAGTTCCCCTTCTCCTTTGACTTTGAGGGACAGATCGTTTGCTCGGCGCACCGCGCGGGCCCGCCACTCGTCTTCGTCCATGCCTCCCTGGCGGCTCATTCGCCAGGCGAACTCGGGCAGTCCGCCGCCGGCAAGGCCTGCAGCCTCGTTGCCCAGCAGCGGCAGGTCAGGGTCGACCGTCTCCGAGACGGTACCGCTTCCCCGGGTCTCGGCCCGGTCGAAGGCAACCCGGTCGGCCTGATGGCCGTCGTCGCGAACCGAAAAGCGGAAGGCGTTGGTGCCCTCCCCGGCATGGACCATGATCGTCGCCTGGGGCTCGGCATCGAGCCGGAGGGGGCCGAAGTAGGCCATCCCGCCGCGGAAGATCAGATCGTAGCCGTTGGCCTCGGCGCGCCGCCGCAGAAAGTCGATGTCGGTCCCGTCCTGGTTGAGGACCAGACCGGTGAGTCCCGCACCGTTGTCCTGGTCCGGCGCCAGGCCGTACTTGCCCAGGATGGTGGTCACAATCACCTGGTCGGTGGTGGGCGCGTCGCCTCCCCAGACCTCCCTGACGTGCTCCCGGTCCAGCGCCAGGGAATCGTCCCGGCATTCCACCGTCACCCGGGCAGCGCCGGGATCCTCCGGGTAGTCCGCCCGGACCTCCCGGATATATCCCCGCATGACCTCCTCGGTCGCGCTGCCGAAGACCGCCTCGATAACGACAGGCTCCCACGGCGCGAGCCGCCCGTCGTCCTGGATCAGCCACCGCCCCTGCCCGTCGCGGCGGCTCTCGAAGGTGAGGGTCGCGACTGCGGGCTCGGCCCGGCCGGCATCCACCGTAACCTCCACGAGGAAGGGGTAGAGGTCCGCGATCTCCTCCCCGGAGTTTCCCACGCGGATGACACATTCGGCCGGCTCGCGGCGCTTTGCGGCAAGAAAATCCAGGATCATGTTCTGTCCCTCATTCCTTGGCCTTCGGTATAAGGATCACCCGGCCCTCCATCCCCTCCAGGACCATGTCGCCAGCATAGAGGAAATCGGGATTGGCATCCGTGATCCGCCACCAGAGGCGGTCGTCGTTGTAGTAATGGCGCGCCAGCAGATCGAGCCGGTCGCCCGCCTTCACCACATGCTCCACGACGCCGGTGGCAGCGCTGATTGACCGGGGGCGGATGCCCGCGAAGACCACGGTGCCATCTGAGCCCGGGATGAACGGCGAGCATTTTTCGTAGCGGCTCCCTTTCTGGAACATGTCAGAAAATCCCTCCCGTCAGCGTGTTCCCGGTATTGAGGGCGGCGCCAACCACCTGCCGGACCTTCTCCACCTGGTAAAAGGGGTTGTTCCCCTCGATGACCTGCATGGTGAGGCTTGCCCTGGCCCGGTAGGGGACCAGCGAGGGCAGGTGGGCTTCTTCGGTGACCCGTATGCTGGTCAGGAAGACCGGCAGGATATGGCTGCCCCAGACCAGCAGGAGCACCGAGGCTGACTCGCTGCGCTGGAACGCCCGCTGGCCGCCCAGGCCCAGGCTCGCAAGCGCCTGGAGCCCGCCCGGCCCCTGGGCCTTGGGCTCCACCATGGTGCGCAGGGTGTCCAGTTCGGGCTCGATGCCGAACCGGGTGGCAACAGGGTCGCCGTCGTTCATCCTATCCGTGGCATCCAGCAGGATCTCGATGGTGAAGCTCTCGGGCTGCACCGTGACCCCCTGGGCCACCCTCGCCGTTTCGGTGGGCAGGGCGAAATCGTACCCCCCCCGGGTGCCCGGAGCGCCGCCGGCCCGCAGGGTGATGGTCCTGGTGCGGGTGAGCGACTGGGGGTTGAATTCGAAAGCCAGCACCAGCGGAGGAATCGACAGTGCGTATTCGATGAGCATTCCCTTGGTGGTGTTGAGCATCTCTCACCTCGTTTCGTTGCGGATCCCGGCATGGACCGCCGCCGCCACGGCCCGCGCCACTTCACGGTCCCCGGCCTGGGGATGCACCTCGACTGGTGGTACGACGAGCCGGTCCAGGTGCAGGCTCGAGGCAACGGGAAGCGCCGCCAGTTCGTCCGCCACCAGGCGGGCGATGTCGCCCGCCCTCTCCCGCAGGGGGAGCGGCAACAGCAACCGCAACCGATCGATGGTCAGCATGTCCCCTCCTTCGGCAGATAGGCGGCCAGTGCCCCCAGGTCAGCGGGGGTGAGTTCCCGGCCATCCTTGCCCAGCTCGCGCCAGACCGCCAGGGCGACGTGACCCAGGCCGAGGGGCCTGCCGTCGCC
>DIFZ01000043.1 GCA_002419385.1 Geobacter sp. UBA5735 | reverse complement strand
CTGCCACTGCGAAAGTTGAGTTAAGTACTCATTTTTAAACTTGCCGATTGACCCTGAAAGGAATTTGGTGGAGCCAGAAATATAATCCCCGGTCAGCACAATTGTGTCAGGGTTCTCGGACATGATGAGTCGTGCTGCAGACTCCATCAACTCATGCGACACAATGAAAGAAGCATGAAGGTCGGTCAGAAGGCCGATCTTGAGACCCCGAAGAGACGCGGGCAGATTTTTGACTTTTACAGGTACTCGTACCAGTTCAACCTGACCACCGGTAGCGCTGTAAAACCCCTTTCCGAACGTTGCGAGAACAAGGGCCCGAAGGCTGTATTTCAGGAAATCCCGTCGATTCAAATTATTCCTCGATTTCGGTCAGGCCAACGGCCGAATTCCGCCTGATTCCGGAATTCGTCAAGGGCTTCTGAGTCCTTCAGGGTCAGATCATACCCGACTATCCGACTCGCCTGAAAACGCGATACTGAACAAACACAAGACCTGCTATGGCCATGGTGACGACAACATAAAGCAGGTATTTGTAACGTTCGGTGAAAGGAAGTCGGGCAGTGCTGCCGGCAAATTTGGTATTTGGCCGGGGTTGGCCGAGGTAAGCCATTGGCAACTCGCCCGGCTCTTGTTTTGCGATGAGCCCGGCCAGGTCGTACTGGGGTTGGCGCGCCATCGGATTGCCCCAGAAGAGGTACAGCTTCCGATCCCCCTGCTGCTTGAAGACCAATAACCGGCGATAACCTTCGCCATGCACGCTGGTAACGGAAAGCGGCGGGCTGTCGAGATTCCTGAACACCAGGCGGAATTCTCTGGCAGCGATCTCCGGCATGTCGACAGCCAATTGCGACTCATGCATAGTCGGCGCATCAAAATTGAAAATCGTTCCCTGCGCCCAATACTGCCAGTCACCCGTGCCCCGTTTGACCTGAACCTCCACTGATCGCTGGAAATTGCGCTCTGCCGTGGAAATTACCAGGCGATCGAGGGGGAATACCGTGTTCATGCGGACAACGACCCTGCTCTCTTTATTCGACGCATTACTTTCACGGGTTCCGGTCTCTCCCGGAATCGTGTAGCTCTCCCCCCGCGAGTCGCTTTCCTGGAATACCTTGACATCGGTTATCGTCAAGGGTTGCGCAGTGCCGTTGGCAATCTTGAGCGCGAGATGACGAAAGCCGGTCTGGGGGAAGATTATGCGGGTGTGGCGGAGTTTCTCGCCCCGGCTGATGTCGAAAATGACCCCGTCATTACGAATGGTGTTCCAGGTTTTGCCGTCAGGGGAGCCAAGCACCTGCACCTGCCGCGAGAAATCGGTGTCTGAGGTAATGATTTCCACCGCATTGAGACGGTCCTGGTGCCCGCCGACCAGTAGTTCGAGCCAGGTTTCCCCTGCCCCGGTAGTCGAGAGATTCTGCATCCGGGCCGGTATTTCCTTGTTCAGTCTCTCCGGCCTTCTCATGACGATCTGCCAGGGGACCTCTTCCTTTCGCTCCGTAACAACCCGCAAGTCCGCAAAGGGGGTTCTGGCGGCCACGTCGCCAAGCTGCTGCGGTTCCAGATAGACCCCAGCCAGGCCTCCACTGCTCCTGGCAGCGTATTCATCGATCTCGGCATACTTCTCCCAGAGACGCTCGTCGAACGAGGAACAGAAGCCGGCAGTCCAGCTGAACAAGAGACAGACGGATAAAAGCGTGCAGGATAGGAATCTTGTCATGTCTGATCTTCTCCGAAGATGATGTGTTTGAAACGGTTATAGCCATAGGAAACCGCCAGCAACAACAGGCCGAGCACGATGAATGAGATGATGCGATAGAAGGTTTGCAGAGCGGACAGGTCGACCAGGAACACCTTCAACACCGTTGCGCCTAACAGCAGGATTCCCAGGACACGGGCGCCCCGAATCCTCCTGAAGATCCCCACTGTCGTCAAGAGAGACGCATACAGCGCCCAGAGGACCGAGAGGGAAAGCTGATAAAGCGCCCCAGTCAAAAAAGTGGCCAGGGGAGCGGAAGCGGAAGAAATCATGAACCTCCACGGAAAGCACTGCCAGGGAGAGAGCCTGGGTAAGGACAAAAGTTGCGACGATCGCATAACGCTCTTTGGTGCTGAGTTTGTCCCGGCAGCGCGACAGGAAGCAGAGGAGGAGATAAAAACCCGTGACGGCCACGGCACAGACCAGGAAGCGGCCGTTGAAAACAGGGACAAATCGCTCGAATGGTTCCAGACGAAGAACGATGTCATCAACAAAACGGAACAAGACAACCAGCCCGACCAGATAGGCTCCGCGACGCAGCACGGGGAAGTTCAACCGGAGTCCGATCCATCCCAAAGCAACCATTTCTGCCGCCAGAGCAGGCATGATCCAGCGCTGCTCCAAGGCGACAAAAGTCGCTATGACCGTCATTATCACGGAAACAGCTGCATAGGCCGCGATGGTCAGGCGCGACAGCGGGGAACGACGCCTCACCAGTTCGGCCAGGCAGATCTCGCACCCCGCGAGGAGCAGGGTGAAGATCTTGACCGTCCAGGTCGTTTCCCAATGGTGCTGGGCGAAAAAAGCCAGCAAGAAAAAGGCCGCCGACCCGAAGATTACGACCTGCTCGACCTTCGACGCTTCATTTCTGGAATGAAGGCGGGAAACAATTACATGATGGTCCCGCAAAAACGATTTAC
>DIFZ01000020.1 GCA_002419385.1 Geobacter sp. UBA5735 | reverse complement strand
AAATCGTTTTTGCGGGACCATCAATCTTGATGCGGTATTTGAAACAATCGACAACCGTCTTGGCCGGGGAATAAACTTTTATCTCAACTCCATCAATCACATGAAGTTCGACTCCGCTGTAAAGAGCATCTCCTGAGAAACGAACAAAGCGGAATGGCAGGCCGTCGCTCTTCGGTAATCTGGCTTTCCTGTCAATTGCTATCCAAATATCGCTGGGGGATTGGGTTGTGAGATCAATAAAGCTGAGCGCAGAGAGAAGGCATATAACCCCTTTGGGTACTCGCTTACATGCCTGGACGAGACTATAATGTTCTGTAATCTCTGAGTCTGCTACTGCGTACATTCCTCGAGAAAGCCGTTCCAGCTTTCCTTTGTCACAGAGACGACTCAGATATGCTCTGGGTATGCCATACCCATCTAAATCCCGAGGGCGAATCATTCCCTTCTCTTTGGCAAGAGAGATTATGGTGTCAATCCGGGGTAGCTCCATAGGTTACAATCCGTCGGCACTTGTAATTAAATACCGACTTTTAGTAACACACTTTGATGTTGCGGACAAATATTTTCAAGTGAGTCATCTGGAATATCACATCCCGAACCAATCAGCAGGAGATCCTTTGAAACCGATACTCCGTTCTCGGGTGGTTTTTCTTGACCGGGCTGAGCATAAAACTGAAGTGATGGCGGAAAAAATTGCGGTGGGAGTCCCGCGTGGGGAGCCAGAATCAATATGGCCGATTTCTTCATTGAAATCGGCCATTTAATTTTTTTGCGTCTTTTGCAACACAACTTTTTGCCCAAACATTCGTTAGTAATATCAGTATGTTACGGGTTTTACTAGTGTAGCAGAGGGTCCATGGTTATTTTTGATTATATCCCATCGCCCTAAACCCCTTCATTCGATTCTCATGCATCCTCGCCAGTTTCGGTACGACCCCGTCCACGTAGTGGTAGACCGACGGCCATTCCAAACCTGTCTTGTCGCAGCCACTGGCTTTCCTCATGTCCCTGTAAGATGACACCCAAAAGCTCTCCTTCGATAAAGTATTCCAGCATATCTCGTTTATCTCCATGAATTGCCGGCCTAGAAAAGCGCCGAAAGCGCCGACTCCACCCAGCTGAAACCAATCCTTTCCTGTTCAAGGCGCAGACTCTCTCGAATGCGATTGTCCCGCAAATCGTCGAATAGATCCATCTCTTCCTTGGTCAACCTTGGGAGGTCGCGCAGTGTCTGTTTGTCTTCTTCCCCCCACTGGGATTCAAATGCCAGCAGAGTAGCACGGTCCATCAGGAAAGATTCCACATTAACGAATCGGTTGCGGAGTTGATCTAGGATGGCAAAACCATGGGTGTCGATATCGCCCCAGTAAAGAATGCGACAGCGTTTCAACCATTCGGCCTCGTTCAACATTTCAAAACCGTATCCGGAACCGAAGATTACCAGACACTCCTTTACCTGCGGGAAGGCCAGAAAGTTGATCTCGTTTTCGGTGATGAATACCCGCGAGACCTTGGGTTCAAGCCGGGCGAAGCTCTCCGCATCGAGGGTGATGTCCTGCCCAGATCCGTAGGGAAGGATGGCGCATTGTGGATCGAGAACACGGAATCTGATGCGGACCGGCTTGTCACTGAAACCATAACGTTTCGCGAACTTGCCTATTCCAAATGCCGTTGGATCGATTGCCTCCGGCGGCAAGACAATGTCCAACAGTTCGGCCAGGACTCCGCGATGGGCCTCAATGAACTTGGTGTGGACGCCCGGAATGTCCACCTGCCGAAGATACACTCCCGGAGCGGGATTTTTTTCGATCCATGCGACAATTTCGAGAAGGCGCTGCCATTCATCCGCAAGCTCCAGCGCCCGCAACGGCCGTTTTGACAACCAGGGAAGAAGCCGCGGCTCAATCTCGCGCGTTACCGCGATCAATTCGGAGAATCGGCCCGCGGAGCGTCTCTTGCCGATGAGCGATAGGGCATCTTCAACCGTGTCGATCCACACCGCCTGGGGGATTGAATTCACCCCGAACTGCCGGTGCCTGAATTCACGCATCTCCACGCGGCCGTTGGTGAACTCTCTAAGCTCTCCAATCCAGGTGCGCACCTCCTCGAACCGGTCGGCAATCTCAGCGGACGTCGGCGTCTTGAGCGTCAGACGTTTCGGAAACAATGACTCGCCGGTGACTAGGGATGCAAGCAGTTCCCCACGGTCCCACCACTTCTGCATCTGCGCTCGCAGATCATGCGGCCGTGTCAACTTCATTGTGCCATCCTCTCTTTCTCCTCGCGGTACTCCTCGATGGAAAGATTGCGCAATTTGGATGCCCGGCCGTCATCGTTCTGGACAAATCCCACGCTGGCGACAAACGGCTCGATGATATGGATCTTCTGAAGAGGGGTAACAATCAGGATCTGCAAATTGAGCTGGGAGAACAGCTTGAGGCCGTACTGGGCTGACTCGTCCGAGCCGCGGCCGAACGCTTCGTCGATAACCACGAAACGGAAGGTTCTGGAACGGACCGTGCCCCATTCGAGGCCAAACTGATAAGCCAGGCTGGCCGCAAGGATGGTGTAGGCCAATTTCTCCTTCTGACCGCCCGACTTGCCGCCGGAGTCGGAGTAATGCTCATGCTCGCTGCCGTCCTCATGCCAACGTTCGCTGGCGGCAAACGTGAACCAGTTGCGCACGTCGGTGACCTTGGCGGTCCAGCGGCGGTCCGTTTCGGATTGTCCTTCCCGACCGCGGAAACGCTCGATGATCTGTTTTACCTGCAGAAATTTGGCCTCCGAATATTGATTGTCGTCCGAACCGGTTATCGCCCCTTCGGTGCAGGCCCGCAGTTCGGATTGAAAGTCACGGATGTCGACATCCGGCGCCGGCTGCGCTTCCAGAACGATGTAACGGCCGGGGTTGTAATCGATCTGGTTGAGCGATTCGTTGATCCGTGAAATCCGCTCCTTGATGGTTTCGCGCTCCCGCGCCAGTTGTGACAGAAAGTTGGCAACCTCGCGAATGGTATTTTCGTTCAGAAGCTCCTTGAAACGGGACTCGAAACGGGGGAGGTCATCTGCCTTCAGCTTTTCAAGCATGGCCAGATAGTCGGAAGACGCCTCGACCGCGACGTCCACTTCCTGTGTGTCCAACGGAAACTCCGTACAGTAAGAACGCATGGCAACAAGGATCTTGTCTCGCAATCTTTCAATTTTCTTGTTTTCGGCGTCAATTCCGGCT
Source organism: Geobacter sp. UBA5735 (assembly GCA_002419385.1). Lineage (GTDB taxonomy): Bacteria > Desulfobacterota > Desulfuromonadia > Geobacterales > Geobacteraceae > RPRC01. Next base: position 9,444 of record DIFZ01000020.1, on the reverse strand, counting down.
TGCAGCCAGTCCCGCATCTCGCGCTCGCGGTTTTCGCACGATTCTACCGTGAGATGATGCTCGCCGAGGGCTTCACCGCGCAAGGCCTCAAGGTCTTCAAAAAAGGCGTTATAACCTTCCTGTTCCGATGATTCCCGCAACGCCAGGGCCAACCGGCGCAGTTCCTCAGCAGCCTCGCGCTTGGCCTCGGTGGCGCCCCGCTCCCCCGTTTTCTTTTCAAGCTCCTTTTTTGCTTCGCCCAGCTTCTCTTGCAGGGTCTTCAGCCGTAATGTCAGGCTCTGGAGGAGGTCGGACGCAGTTTCCAGATTCTTCTTCTCGTACTCCAGGGTCGCTATTTCAACTGCCAGCGACTGCCAGTCGAGTTCGCTGAAATCCGTGTACTCGTCCAGTTTCGACAATGCGTCCAGACGTTTCTTGAGCTCGTTCTGCTCCTTCTGGATTTTGCCGATTAGGCTGCCTAACTCAGCCAGGCTACACTCCAGCTTGCGTGCCTTGGTTTCCAGCACGGAAATCTTTTCCGCATTGGTCCACCCCAGGACATAACGCTGGCGGTCATCAATCCGAAAGCGGTCGTCCTTCTCGTGTCGCTCGCCGGGCATCTTGATCTGGCCCGCACGGGTAATCGCACGGGCCTCGCGCCGGAATTGCTCCTGGGTTGCGCAGCATGCCACGTCAAAGCGGTGCGCAAGCTCACGTTCCAGCCAGTCGTAGAGCGGGGAATCCGGCTTGACGGCCAGCTTGCGCGCCAGGGAATCCCGGTGCAGTTCGGGGAGTTCGCTCCGCGTTCCCGGACGGACCCGGAAATAGACCAGCCGACCCTTCATGTGGGTTCTGTCCACCCATTCCGCAACAGTCCCGTAATGCCCATCCGGTACGAGAATTGACAGGCCGAAGTTTCGCAGCAGCCGTTCGGCGGCGCCTTCCCAATCGCGCTCGTCTTCACGCAGCTGCAGCAGCTCGCCGGCAAAAGGCATATCCCCTTCGGCAAGATCGAGCGCCTTACACAATGCAGCCCGCATGGCCACCTGTTCCGCCGGAATGTTGCTGCGCCTGGTCTTCAGGCTGGCAATCTCGGCCGTAAGCGCGTCGTGCTCCTGTTTCCCCTGGCGTAGATTCACTCCGTACTCGGTGAGCCGATTCTGCAGATCCGCTTCCTTGCCCCGCTCCATCTCGGCCAGGGACGTGAAGCGGCGCCCCTGATCAAGAAAGCTGTTCTCATCCACGGCCGGAATGTCGCCGACAGCGCGCACCAAATCTTCGAAACGCCGGGCCTTCTGCTCGCGCCTCTGGCGTTCCTGCTCTTTCATGCGGATCTCGCTGGCCAGCCGCTCCAGGCGATCTCCGCCGTTATCGGAAATGTTCCGCTTCAGCTCTCCTTCCTCGATGCGCAGCGCGTCGCAGCATTCGTTCAGTCGTCTGACCTGCGCGTCCTGTCGTGTCCACTCCTCTGAGAGCAAGGCGATTCGTCTGTCCAGAAGCCCTAATTTCAGCCCTGCAAAATAGGACTTGAGTGCCTCACGACAGGCACGAAGTTTCTCCACTTGGGTCACCAGAACTCCATGCCGCTCGCAGTCGGCGACCAGCGGTGAAAGGAGCTCCACCTGTCGTTTGGCCTTCAGCACTGCCTCATGGGCCCGGTTCAGGTCGTCGAAGTGGCTGATCAGGGCCGCGATGCGGGGGAAAACGTCGAACGGCTCAAGCATGTGGCTCCGGACGAAGTCGGTCAGGTTCCCCACCGACTTCATGGATACCGTCTGGTGAAAGAGTTCCAGCGCCTGTTCGTTCTCGATGCCGAAACGGCGGCGGAACCAGGCGCCGTAGGGGGGGAAGGTGTCGTATATCTCGGCGCCGAGCCCGCGCAGTTTTTTTCGTAAGTGGGCGATGTCCGGACCGAATTGCGCGAAATCCTCCGCAATCGACAAGGCGCGTTCCGCGCCGACAAAGAAACGGGCCGGCTGCGCCACCGCATCCTTCATCCAGAAGACCTGCGCCAGCGTCACCGTCTGGTTGTAACCGGCATTATGGAAAACGCCCAGGATCACCGAGTAGCCGTTATGGTCGCGCAGCGCCACCGGCCTGGCGCTACCGGTCGACTCGTTGCGTTCCGACTTGTAATAGCCCAGCACGTAGGAGCGCAGAGACCTCTCCCTGCTGTCTGCGCCCGCCGCCTTATTGTAGGCAATGCGATGCGCCGGCACCAGGAGTGTCGTCACTGCATCCACAAGGGTCGATTTGCCGGAGCCGATGTCGCCGGTGAGGAGTGAGTTCCTGCCGTCCGGATGCAGTGCCCAGACACGGCCGTCAAAGGTTCCCCAGTTGTACACCTCCAGGCGAGTGAGCCGATAGCCGGACAGGGCATCGTCGGCAATAAAATCGAGTAGCATCTCCTGCTGGTCACTCATCGGTTGAATCTCCGGCATTCCCTTCAAGTTGCGCCTGATATGCCGCCAGCCGGGCATCGAAATCGGCAAGCCACTGGGCATCAACGAAAGACTTGAGGATTCGGCGCACTTCGTACGTGGCCATCTGTCCCGGATGCATAGTACCATGCTTCAGTTTGCGCAGGAAACCCAACTCCACAATTTTGTTGAGATGGGTTTCCACCTGGTCAATCATTCTCGCCTCGTTGCTGTTTTCGGGCAGGAATACCCGGATCAGCTCTACGATTTCGTCCCGTGAGAGGACAAGGCGGGTGTCGCTGCCGCTTGCATCGAATTCGGCCAGCTTTTTCCGCAGAAGCGCCAAGAGAAGGCTCACAGGAAACGACAGCGGGCGTCTGGCCACCAGGCGGGGAATCTTTGGAGCACCTTCATCCGCCGTCTCCGAGCGCGAGCGGAGGAAAGCGTATCCCTCGGCCTCGTCAAACACCAGCTCCAGGCCAAGCACGGCTACGTAGTCCCGTATCCGGGCCTGGAGGTTGAAAAGGCCGTTCCACAGCCCTTCGTCGCTTTCCCTGTATATCACCCCTTTAAGCAAAGTGACGACCAGCACCGACAGATCGCTTGCAACTGATGTTTCAGGTATTTGGTCCATCATCACCTCACGAAAATTACCCTTGGGAGACGCGCCTGCCTAATATGTTCCTCGCCATCAGCACCGGTCCCTCGCCAGATGATAAGGTCTTCAGCACCTTCATCCACCACGGCCCTGAAGCCGTCACCGGCAAGCTGCAGGTACGCGACCAACTCCGAAAGGCCGTTTTCCAGCGGCTGCATCTCGCACAACTCCGACAGGGTGACTTGGGAGCGATCCTGCAAAGCATGCCGGACATGCCGGGTTAGCCGGGCCTTATCGATGACCACCTGAGAATAGAGTGCCGCGGCGTCCAGGTCGGCGTCACCGGACTCCAGGACTGCATCAGCGATCAACGGCTTGAGTGCCGGAGTATGGAGAGGCCGTTCCATCGGCAGCTCTATATCAGCGGAGTTTTCAGCGATGGTCATCAACTCGCCCGGTGGGGGCGAGTCCCGCAAAGCCAGGACCTTGGCCTCGATCCCGTGCAGAATGTCCATGATGCGGCGGTTCTCCAGCCATGCCTGGTCGTCCAGGAAACGCCGCAACTGTTGAGAGAGTTGGGCCACCGTGCGCTGCGTATGCTCGCCCGCTTCCAGCCAGTCGTAATGCAGGCGGAGAGTGCGGGTGTCCGGTTTCAGTTCCACCACCGGCGGCAGGGACAGAACCCGCCCGAGAAGAAGCGACAGCTCTTCCTGCCGGCGGCTTGACATCAGAAAATCCCAGAAGGCGCGGAAGCTCCGCCCCTGGTCCGAATCGGCAATCAGGTCGCGCTCCCCCATAATCTCTTCCAGGAGCGCCCCCTTTCCCCCTTCCCAGAGCGCAATCTGTTCCCGTACCCGTCGGTCCAGCCCGCGAAAGTTCTGCTCCACCTCACGAAAATCGGTCAACAGTTCGCGTGCAAGCTGCATGAACTGCTGGAAGCGGTCTTTCAGTTCCGTGTCGTCCAACAGTGGAATGTCGCCTTCAAGCACGCGGGCAATTTCGGAGTCGATTTCATCGCGGCGCCTGTAAAGTTCTGCCAGTCGGATTTGCGGATCGGTCTCGCTCCCCTCACTCATCTGCTTGAGCAGCTCGAAAAGGGTGAGAAGGCGCGATTCGGTGCCGACAAAACTCCGCTCGGTAAGGGTGCCGAGCCAGGCAATCGCCTTCTCGGTGGATGGAGTCAGGTCGAAAAACGGCTCGTCCGACGCCTGTCGGTAGAACTTTCGTAGCCACCCCTTGTCATTGGCGGCCCAATCGTTTAGATATTCGAGAGCCGGCTTGGGGAACTGTTCCGGGCCGAGCCGTTCACGCAGGGCAAACAGTTCGTCGTTCAACGCCTCCACCAGGTCCGCCTGCTCCATTACCCGGACGTTGGGAACAATGAACACACGGTGCAGAAAGCTTACTATAAAAGGTGCGTTATCTGAGCGCAACAACCGCCAGGCGGGGTGACCTTTGCGCAACATGTCCAATGTACCATAGTCAAGGTTCAATCATTCTCTCCATTCACTTTCCGACCCGCAACGGTTCCGGATTCAGCTCCTCAGCAAATTATGTTGTAATTCGATGATTTCTCCAGGTAGCGGATACTCTCACAACCGGTAGCGGATGGTAGCGGATATTCCAGAGATGGTCTGAACGTTAAAATCAACCTCCTGTCCTTCAGAACTCCCAATGCCTTACGAATCGTCGGCAAAGCTAGATTTAAACGATCAGACAAAATCGGCACAGTGGTTTCGTTTTCAACCAAAAGTATTTCTAATATCTGTTGCTGTGTGGTGCTAAGATTTCCACCTTGGTGAAGCCTTCGATTCGGGTTGTGTGACGCATGTTGCGTTTGAGGAATTGGAATGTACGCTCGATAGCCAGAGGCAAGGCATCCCGTATATTCTCGCGATCAATGGGTTCACCCCGTTCTTCCCCTCCGAATGCATTAGCTGCAATGCGAACCTGAGGAAAAAAGCCTCGGGGTTTTTCCCTAACAGAAGCAGACCTGCGGCCGTCGGATGGATTGCATCGTTCTGCCAGATTAATCCACGATTCATCAGGGTCTTTTGGATACTGCCTTCCCCAAGATCATTCTCGGGAATGCCGGTGGATGCAGCAACAAAACGGCGGCAAAGGACCTTGTCCAGTTCGGTTATATCTGCGCGTTCAATGAGACGGGAGTCGAAATCCGAGGACTGGGCAATGGTCTTCTCGGCAATTGCCGTCTCCTCAGAGGTTGGACGGAAACCCTCTTTACCAAGTTCAATAAGCAAAACGTCTCGGACGGATGATTTGAGGCTCTGGTAATGGGTAAAGCGTTTATATACTTGCCCGTGCTGCTCATCTCGAATTTCGTAAAAAAGGGCTTTCATTTCCTCATCACGGCGGGCATCTTGGGAGTTGTCTCCCTTTACGAAGAAAAAAGTCAGCATTCCAAGCCTTTTCGCCTCTGCGTATTCCCGGTGAGTCGCGGATAACCCATCAGGCCCTTTACGTCCGTATTTGAAACCGAGTATCCCGATGTATATATCGGAAGAACGCAAGGCCATGAGGTAGACTGCCTCTGTGGAACTGGCCGACGCAGGAAGGTCCTCAAAAAGTATCGTCTTGACATGCCGGTCGAGAAAAGGATCGGACGAAACGAGTTCGGTAATCGCAATGCGCTCGTTTTCGAGTTCTTTCTGGACCGAACTGACAAAAATTCTCAGTTTTTCCACTTACGGTCCTCTTGGCGTAAAGAATTCCTTTGAAATAATCAATCTAGTGGACGTCTGCAGCAACCAAAATTGGAAGTTACCAAAACATATCAGATTTTAAGGGGTTTTTCCAGCCAGTTTGATAATCGTTCGGGCAGCGAGTCGGATACGGAATTCATCAAGATGCTAGCGGGAAATCCTCTGAAACCGCAACTCCATTCTCGGATGGTTTTTTTGGGTCGGGTTCATCAGGAACACGAATTGGTAAGAGAAAAAGTATTGCTGAGCGTTACGCTCGGGGAGACAAATTCCAGAAAAACAATGTCAGCCGGATGCTGAACGATCCGGTGTATATCGGCAAGGTGCGATACAAGAGTGGAATCTATGATGGGCAGCAGCCGGCGATCATCAGCGAGGAACTTTTCGAAGCTGTTCAGACGATTCTTCAGGCGAACAATATCTCCAAAACCGGCTACCGGCAGAACGAGAATACATTTTACCTGAAAGGGCTGGTCAGATGCGGATCATGCCGTTCATCCATGTCGCCAAGTTTTTCCTATTCCAAGGGGAAGAAATATTACTATTACCGGTGCATGGTGAATAATGATCACAGCAAGGATCAATGCCGGATCGGTAGCGTTCATGCCCGTAAGCTGGAAGACCTGGTTGTGAATGAGCTGAAATTTCTTGCCGGAGATCCACGGATTATTGATGGTGTCGTCGAGAATGCTTCAAAGGAGCAGCGGGAAAAGCTGAAAGCCCTTGCCGCCAAGAAGAAGGTCCTGACGGACCGGCTGACCCAGGTGGACAAAAAAGCAAAAAATCTGCTTGAGGTCCTTGGCGAGGGAGGTACCCAGAATAATCGCTCTGGCTACATCACAAAGGAGCTTGACGGGCTGGAGATTCAGGCAAAGCAGATGCGGAAAGAGATTGAAGCCATCGAGTTTGAATCCAATGATCTGGAGAACAAGATTCTCAGCGCCGACATGATCCGGGAGAACTTCAAAATCTTCAAGGACGTGTATGATCATCTGACTCATGACGAGAAATATGATCTGCTGCACCTGCTCGTGAAGAAGGTCGTTTATTTCGAAGAAGAGGGAAAAGACAAGGACGGCAAGAAGGTGGGAAAAATAAAAATGGATCTATGGGAGTTGCCTGCCATAGATCCATCTATATTGAGCTCAGCAAAGAAATTTGCTGAGCGTCACGTTTGGCTCCCCAGCGCGGACTCGAACCACGGACAAGGTGGTTAACAGCCACCTGCTCTACCGACTGAGCTACTGGGGAATAGGTAATCCGCAAGTTGTTAACCTTGCGATTCCGCCACTGTTTTCCCGGCCGTCTCAACCACCCGACTGCCCGGTACTCTGCAGCGAAAAGAGATGGATTATATATCACAGCACCTGAACCGCTGTCAACAGAATTTGGATTTGACCGCAGTAAAATATTCCATCACGAAGGAAAGACAGAGTTCATATCCAGTTTTTCGGATACTGGCGGTGATGGACGCAGTTGTTGGTAAACAGGGCCACCAGCAGCAGTATCAGCGCACCTGCAAGGACCGGAACCAGGACAAACATGAACCCGGCCCCGCCCATGACGCCGATGAGCGCGGTTGAACCGCCCGGCGGGTGAACGGTTCGGGTGACATACATGAGGAAAAGTGAAACGCCTACCGCCAAAGCTGTCGCCAAAGGGCCGGTTCCCAGGAGTGCTACGGTAACGACAGCAACTATTGCCGAAATGAGGTGTCCTCCGATAAGGTTCCGGGGCTGTGCCAGCGGCGACTCGCTTGCTCCGAAGAGGAGTACCGCGGATGCGCCGAAGGAACCGATGAGCAGATGATGCCCCTCGATTTGCGTAACGGCGTGTATGGCCAGGATCGACAGGGTGCCGCTGACGAAGCCCCAAAGGGCGTATTTCATGGAACGCGGAGCGTAGGTCCCCCTGAGCTGACCTTTCATCTTCCGCGGCATGTTGTAAAGCCTCTTCCTCATCCTTCAAAACTCCCTGTTAACGAAATCGCACACCGTCCCAGCCTGTCAAGGATGACTGCCATAGGCCGGACACCGGCCGATGCGCAGGTCTATTTCCCTCACCAGTTCATCATAGGGCCTGCTGTCCAATCCCCGGTAGCGCTGCTCAAACTCTGCCTTGCTCATGTTTTCCGGCAGTCCGGCAACGACAGGAAAGAAAACCGGCTCAGCGGCAGTGTCCGCAAGAAGCTGTTGCAGGCGACGGGCGCCCCCGCCGGGATCAGTTGCAACCTCGGCGAAACGGATGCCTGCACGGTCGGCAGCAAGGTCGACGAAACTGAAACCGCTCCCGCCCCTTCCTGCATCCAGCAACTCCTTGAACTCGCCGATCGCGGTACTGACACCCTGGTCCGTAAGCAGCTTGAGTCCGGCTGAAATAACGAAATGGAGGCAAAGATCCTGCCGCCCACCCAGGTGAACCGGTTGACGCGATGGTACACCACGCCGCAATTCAGGGTCAAGACTGATTCCTGCCAGCTTGTCGAAACGGGGATCTCCCAGACGGATGGCGAGCGCCAGCAGCGCCGCGCTGTTCTCCCGGACCGGATCTCCGGAGGAAGACCTGTCACGCGCAAGCCCGAACAGCGGCCCGAGGTAATCGGCAAGCGAGGGTGGAACAGAGTGCCGAAGATTCCTGTCAATCTCCAGAAGCCGCATGTAGTAGGCACTGACCTGTGAACTGTCCCAGGGCTGATCTTCCCCCGAGGCTAAATCGCGCACGCTCGACAAGAACACCTGGAGGCGCTTCAGCCGTTCCTTCAGCTGCGGCACCGACCGCAGACCCACCGTGACGCTGGTACCATTGAAACTCACTGACCGCACCGAACTGAGCAGCGCCGTTCCCTCGCCGTTTCCCAGCCCGAAGTTGAGGATGCCGCGCAACAGTGCCTGGGTCAATCGCCGGGGAAGTTCAAGCCTGCCGATCTGCATCGAGTCGATGTTCAACCCCCGCGGGTCGGGAAGCACCTCCCCCTGCAGGTTCAGGTATCGGCCCAGCGGATTGGCAGGCAGGCGCACACTGGCCTTCAGCGACAGCAGCCAGGGTTTCACCCTCACTCTCCCCGAAACTCCCGGAGTTCCTCTCCGCACCAGAGTCATCAAGGCGTTCAGATCATCTTCCGATGCGGAGATCGCTGCGGTTTCCCGTCGACCATTGAGAGTGTCGAGAACGGCCTTGGCCAGGTTCCTGGCACGGAGTGCGGACTCAACTGTAGGCACGGAAGATTCCACGACCAGCGGCTCGTCTTCAACGGCCAGACAGGCAATGATCAGCAGCAATGCCAGTGGCGTTGCGATGAGGAGTGCCCCAATGAGCAGGCGACGTCGGCGCCTCTTTGGCTCTCCTGCACCCGCAGCTTGTCGTGCAGAAGGCATCTGACGGTCGGTGATGTAGTCTGCCATGCCAGTGCGCTCCTTCAACAGAAATGCAGAATAAGAATCTTGGCCTTTCCAGACCTTTCACCCAGGATGAACATGATACTTCCAGTGCCGGGAAACTCTGTCGTGCACTCAACTCTAAGGTGTCAAATCCCTGGAGTCAAGCTTCAACTCCTGACGTGCCGCAAGGGAATCATGTTTCGTGGCTTCCAAGTCATCATGCAGCATCACGTCCAGCTAGTTGTGGTTGACAGGAGGCTTCATGAAACAATATGTCAGCCGTTCGAACTGCTTCTTGATACTTTATTCCCTGACAGTACTATTACCTGAATCCGTGACGGTAATTT
>DIFZ01000009.1 GCA_002419385.1 Geobacter sp. UBA5735 | reverse complement strand
TTAAACTAGTGCCATTCGGGACTGTTCCCTGTTTTCCTGCTATAACTTGTGAAGTACCCCTATTATCCCTTGTTACGAGGAGCACGCATGTTTTTAAAGAAACTTTTCGGCTTCGGAAAAGATTACACCCATTACCTGGAAAAGGGCGACAAATACCTGGCTGACGAGCGTTTCGCCGATGCGAGAAATGCTTACAGCGAGGCTCTGGGCATGCTGGAGGCGAGCGGTGAGCAGGCATTGCTGTCCCAGATCGGGGAAATACGGCGGAACATCGCGTTGACCGGCAACATGCTGGGCCGCCTGAACCTGACCGAGGCGGAGTACGCCATTTCAAGCGGAGACAGGAAAAAAGCCGGGGAACACCTGGGCATCATCATGGAACTGGCGGATGAACCGGCCCTGAGGGAGCATGCGGAGAGGCTTTTGCGGGAGCTCGATTCCGGTGTCACCGAGCAGGCACATCCCGGTGAGATGCCTGCCTGCGGCAGTTGCGAAGAAGGTGAAGACGGGGCAGAAGACGAAGAACACGATGGCTTGGATAAGCCCATTGCCGGAGAAGACCGGGTGGCTCTCTATTTCCATACGCTTCCCGGAGACCTCCCGGAGCGTTACGCAGGAATGGGAGAAGCGTTCGCCAAGGGATGTCTTCTCAACCTGGAAGGGCATGGAACGGAGGCATTGCAGGTGTTCGAGGGCCTGTCACCGGGCAGGGAAAATGACCTTCTGATCTACGAGAAAGCAATCGCATGTTTTCACAACGGTGACTCCGGCACCTGCGAGGAACTTCTGCTCAAGGCAACAGGATTGAACCCTGCCAACCCACTCTGCGGTATCGGCCTCGTTCAGCTTTATACCGAAACCGGCCGGGTGCCTGAAGCTTTGCAGGTGGTAGAGAGGATGATAGAGGGCGACCTGGTTCCGGAACAGGCCAGGCTGATGCAGGGGGAACTGTATACGCTGATGAATGATAAGACGAATGCTGTCGAAAGCTATTCGAAGCTCATCAATTCACCCAAATACGCAAAGGAGGCGGCTGAACGACTCGTGCCGCTCCTGCTGCGGATGGGGCGTACAGAAGAGGCGGAATACCTGACAAAAAAATTCTCCAAGGGCCGTTGACCCGTTTCTTCTGAGTCTGGAAAAGGGGACAGGCTAGAATGGCGCTTGTTTAAGGGTGTCTTGATAGAGAAATGACCTGAAATCATTTGCTATTTTTGTCTTAGAATTTTGCCCATCTCTCAACCCTGCTTGACAAATGTCTCCGTAATTGGGTATAAACCGGTAATCCTGAAATTGAGTCCGGTCTCATGGTAAGGCGTTTACCTGCCGTCGCACCCGATATCCTGTTGTATCCAAGGCGGGAACTTATGAGCAGAATTGAAGACGCACTGAACAGGGCACGATATATTCGGGGCATTTTCGATACCAACGGAAGTTCCCAAAGGTCGCCTGGGGCTGATTCTCATGACAATGGAATCAATGTTCTGGTCATCTCCGATGATCTGACCATTGCATGTCTGGTGAGAAACCTCCAGTCGCTTTCACAGGCCGACGTGATCGTGTCAGACAATATCGCTCACGGCATGAGAACCTTACTGGAACAACGGCCTTTAGCGATCAACGATCACGAACTGCGCTTCACAGCTGTGATGCTTGATACCCTGTGCTGCTACGGCAGGGAGACAAGGGGTGCCGGTGAGGGCTGACTTGGATGGTCAGCCCGGCTTTGCCCTCCGGTTCACCAAGACGTCAGAGCGAGCGATAGAAAATCTCTTTTGGAATGCGCTGCATGTTTGGTTCCGCAAGGGAGATGATGTCACCCTCGGGGATTTTCCACACCCCGTCCTCCTTCACCAGGTGAAAGGTTTTTGTTACGTACCGCGTACCCATGCCTTCAACCTCGATCCCCAGCTTTGCTGAAAGGGCCACGCGTGACGGGTTGATAAAGGTGACGGCCACATCCTGCAGTCGATCCCAGCAGCAGGCCGGTTTCCGTCCGGAATGGTTCATCTGGTCCGCAAAAAGCCAGTAGTCCGAACGGGGCGAGTGAACCAGCCGGTCGTAGAGATCTTCGTAGCTTTCATCGCGCCACAGTTCGAGGATCTCCTCGAACCCGCACCGGGCCTCGGCTTTCACCTGCTCCCGGGCAACGTTGGAGTCCGATGCCCAGGAAGGGAAAGAGAAAAGTCCTGTTGCCAGGGTGATTGCCAGAAGCAGGATCTTTTTCATGGAGATGTCTCCTTTGCGGCGCATTGTTATCTCAACACCATTTTCCCCGATTGTAGCTTCATTTGCTACCTTTTTCTAATTTTCTGTGCTAAAGTCCGCTTGGCCTTCGAGAGGGGTGAAGGCAGAATGACTACTCGTGCTTATCCGATGATTGCCTATGGCACTGCCTGATTGGCGCCATTGATCACATGTGGGAGGTGACCCGTGAATAAAGTTCTGACCGTTGTGTGCAGTATGCTGTCGTGCCTGCTCATCCTGGCAATTTCGTCGCCGGTGCCGGCGACGGTCGGCCAGCAGCGCCTGAAAAAGACCGAAACGCACAAGTACACCCTCTATCCGGCGCCGGGGGGCGAAAAAGATCCCTATTCGGTCTACTTCCCCGTCAAGCTCGACGAACCGGGGCTCATCACCGTGGACGTCGAGGTGGGTGGAGGCAAGATCAAGGGCGGCGAAGGCTCGCCCTTCAAGGTGTGGATCGTCGAAGCCGCCGGCATCAAGGACAAGAAAACCAACAATATCCAGAACAAGTTCATCAAGAAAAAAGACAGGTTCAAAACCAAGGAATCCATTACGTATGCAGTCGATGCAGGCGAGCTTTCCCGGACCGGCGGCGAATACGTCATTCTGCTTTCCAACCTTGGCAAGGGTTCCCATGCAGTGGGCACTATCACCATCACCTACCCTGCTATGGAGAAGCAGGATTCGTCAGAGCCCCGGCAACGCGTGAAGAGGGATTGACCTGGCGCTGGGGCGGCAATGCCGCCCAGCTTACCGGAATTCTTCGCGAAAAAGGCGGGTTAAAAACCCGCCCCGAGCCACACTGTTCCGATGATTCCACAAGAAAAGAGGCCATGTCCCGTTGCGGGCATGGCCTCTTTCGCTTCTTCCTTCAGTCGTTGCTTGCCGGTTGCATTGAATCCCGGCCTATTCCCCTTTTTCCTCGATCCTGGGGAACAGGGGTTCTGCCTTGGTGATCTGGGTGCCGGGCTTTAATCCGCCCCAGGCAATGCCCGCTTCGGTTATGGGTTCGGCCCAGCCCAGGTATGCGAGCCCTTTGCGGGCGGTGTCCGGCATGAAGGGCGAGAGGAGATGGAAGACGACCCGCTGCGATTCCAGGATGTGGTACATTACCGTTGCCAGGCGGCCCTTGAGCTCCGGGTCCTTGGCAAGGGTCCAGGGTGCGGTTTCGTCGATGTATTTGTTGCCGGCCGAGATCACGTCCCAGAGTGCCTGTAATGCCTTGCTGAAGGCCAGGTCTTCCAGGCAGGATTCCAGCGCGACCGGAAGTGCCTCGGTCTTGGCCCGGAAAGCGCTGTCCGTTTCAGTGGGCGTTTCCGGCTCCTGGACCACGCCCTTGAAGTATTTGTTGATCATGGCCGTGGAGCGGTTCAGCAGGTTGCCCAGGTCGTTGGCCAGGTCGGAGTTGATGCGGTGGACCATGGCCGCGTGGGAGAAGTCGCCGTCCAGGCCGAAGGGGACCTCGCGCATGAGGAAGTAGCGGACGGCGTCCACACCGTACTTATCGATCAGGAGGTTCGGCTCCACCACGTTCTGCAGGCTCTTGCTCATCTTCTGCCCCTCGACGGTCCACCAGCCATGGGCGAAAACTTTCTTCGGCAACGGCAGGCCAGCCGCCATGAGGAACGTGGGCCAGTAGACGGCGTGGAAACGGAGGATGTCTTTGCCGATCAGATGGGCATCAGCCGGCCAGAACTGAGCGAAATCAGCTGATTCTTCGGGATAGCCCAGGGCGGTGATGTAGTTTGCCAGGGCGTCGAACCAGACGTAGATGACGTGGCGCTCGTTGCCCGGCACCGGGATCCCCCAGGTGAAGGACGTGCGCGAGACAGAAAGGTCGCGCAATCCCTCGCGGACAAAGGCCAGGATCTCGTTGCGCCTGCTCTTGGGCTGGATGAAATCGGGGTTTGCCTCGATATGGGCCATGAGCTGCTCCTGGTATTTGCTCATGCGGAAGAAATAGGACTCCTCCTTGAGCTTTTCCGTCGGCCGGTTGCAGTCGGGACACTTGAAGTCGATGAGTTGCGTCTCGGTCCAGAACGTTTCGCAGGGGGTGCAGTACCAGTCCTCATATTCCCCCAGGTAAATGTCGCCCTTGGCCATGACCCGGGAGAATATCTCGGCCACGCCTTTCTTGTGCCGCTCCTGGGTGGTGCGGATGAAGTCGGTATAGGAGATGTCCAGTTTCTCCCACAAGGCCTGGTACCGTTTCACCACGCGATCTGCCAGTTCCAGCGGGGTCTCACCTGCCGCGTTCGCTGCCTTCTCCACCTTCTGGCCGTGCTCGTCGGTCCCGGTGAGGAAGAATACCTCCTTCCCCTTGAGCTTCATGTAGCGGGCCAGGACATCCGCGGCCAGCGTGGTATAGGCATGCCCCAAATGGGGGACGTCATTCACGTAATAGATGGGGGTGGTCACATAATAGTTAGTGCTCATGGCTTCTCCTTTTTCGGAGTCGGGCTCCCACCCGCGTCCCCCCGTCCCTTGCCGGCATGGGAGGATTCCTGTCGTGGGCGCCCCTTAGGGGATTTCTTGGGTTTTGTTTCCTCGATTTCCCGGGCAGGTTTCTTCTGCCGTTCCGTGCCGGGCTCCAGTCGTATGTCATCTCCACTCACGGTGATATCCTGATGGTCGTCGGTGCGGACTGTTACCGTTCCTTCGAGGATGTTCAGCTTGACGACCTCGCCTTCCGCATCGCCGCACTTCACCCGCTTGCCGCACTTGGGAAGGCATTTGCGCAGGGTGCAGTAGGTTTCGAATTCGTATGAAAGGCAGCAGAGCAGGCGGCCGCACTGCCCGGATATCTTGGTGGGGTTCAGGGCCAGGTTCTGTTCCTTGGCCATTTTGACAGAAACGGGCTCGAACTCGCGCAGGAAGGAGGCGCAGCACAGTTCCCTGCCGCAGATTCCGATGCCTCCCACCATCCCGGCCTCGTCGCGGACGCCGATCTGCCGCATCTCGATCCGGGTACGGAATGCATGGGCAAGGTCCTTCACCAGTTCGCGGAAATCGATGCGGCCGTCTGCGGTGAAATAGAAGATCGCCTTGCTGCCGTCGAACAGGTATTCCACCCTGACGAGCTTCATTTCCATGTTCCGCTCTTTGATGCGGTTCAGGCAGAAGTCAAAGGCTTCCTTTTCCTTTGCGCGGTTCCGTGCCGCTGATTCCAGGTCTTCTGCCCGGGCGCTCCTGAGCACCGACTTGATGCCTTCGGGAAGCGATGCGTCGTCCACCTCCACGGGCGGCTTGATGACGACGCCGATGCTTTTCCCCCGCTCAGTTTCCACGATCACCCTGTCGTTCATTTCCAGCTGCAGGCCTCCGGTCAGAAAATCGTACAGCCTGCCCGCCGTCTGGAATTGTATTTTCACTATTTTCGCCACTTACTTCCCCTTTTGCGTGGTAAAGAAAAGGATTGCATGTCGTTCTGCGCGCGGATCATGCTGTCTTCCCGCGAGTTACACCTGCCCGCTTGCCTCGAGATCCATGAAGAGAACCTCCAGCGCGAGCCGGGGATTGACGTTTCTCGTCAGTGCCTGGCCCGTAACCGCTATACGTTCCAGTTTCTCGAGTATCTGCTCTGTGCTCATCCGTTCCGACAGTTCCTTTACCAGGGGCTGCAGGTCAAGGTTGGCTATCTCGCCGCTCCCGGCCCGGAACAGCAGGATGTCGCGCCAGAAAAGCTTCAGCATGTCCACGGCATCGGTGGCGGTTTCCCGGTCGCGGGCATAATCTTCGGCAGTTTCCAAGAGCGTGAATATCTCCCGGCAGGAGAGCCGCGAGGTCCGCTCAAGGAGGGTTCTGCGCATCTGGAGCCGGTCGGCGCCTGCTATCTCCCGCGCCCGTGACAGACTTCCGCCGGCCAGGGCGGCAGCCATTCGGGCCTGCTCTTCGTCCGCTCCGTTTTCCCGCAGCAGGGAGGCAACCGTATCCGCGGACAGGGGCGGGAAGCGGAGTATCTGGCAGCGCGAACGGATAGTGGGAAGGATTCCTTCGCCGTGGGTCGTGAGAAGAATGAGCATCGCATCGCCGGGCGGCTCCTCCAGCGTCTTGAGGAAGGCATTGCCTGACGCCGGGTTCATGCGGTCCGCGTCCTCGATGATGCATGCCTTTTTCCGCGCCTGGTACGGGCGGAGTGACAGTTCCCGCTGCAGCTCCCGCACCTGGTCTACCTTGATGAAAACGCCGTCCGACTGGAGGAGGTGGAGATCCGGGTGGTTCAGCCCCTGGACCCTGCGGCAGGCGTCGCATTCGCCGCAGCCGTCCGTTGCGCCGCAGAAAACCGCCTGCACCAGGGCCAGTGCGGTCTCCTTGAGGCAACCGGCGTCGATGCCCTCGAACAGGTAAGCGTGGGCGATTCGGCCGGCTTCCAGGGATCGCCTGAGCAGTGCGGTGATCCTGTCTTGTCCGGCAATGCTGGAAAAGGGCATGGGTTATCCCTTCGCTATCCTGGCCAGGAGTTTCCCGGCGATCTCGGCTGCTGTTTCCACGATGCCGCGGGTTGCGTCCAGGACGATGAACCGGTGGGGCTCTGCACCGGCGAGGCGAAGGTAGCCCTGGCGGACCGCACGGTGGAACCTGAGGGATTCCTGCTCGAACCGTTCCTCCCGCGCTCCGTCGCAAGCGTTGATGCGCTCCATGGCCCGGGCCAGGCCGGTTTCCTCGGGGCAGTCCAGGAGAATGGTCAGGTCAGGCATGATTCCTCCCCTTGCGATCCTGTTCAGGCGGTCGATCAGGTCCAGGTCAAGTGACCGGCCGTAACCCTGGTAGGCGACGGTGGCATCGGTAAAGCGGTCGCAGATGACGATGCCGCCGGCCGCGAGGGCCGGGCGGATGATCTCTTCCACGTGCTGCGCCCTGGCCGCTGCATACAGCAGGAGTTCCGCAAGGGGTACGAGGTCGCGGTTTTCCGCGTTCAGCAGGATTGCCCGCACCTGGTCGGCGATGGGGCAACCGCCCGGTTCCCGCGTCACCGTGACGGTGTAGCCACGCGACATGAGAAGGTCGGCGAGAAGGCGCACCTGGGTCGTCTTGCCGCACCCCTCGATACCCTCGAAGGTTATGAAACAGGCCATTGAAGGCGCTCCGGATCAGTTCGTAATGAAATGTAAAATTATAGGGTAGGGGAGAAATATAATCAAGATAAAAACCCGGCACGTGAAAAGGCGGAGCATTGTGTGACATTGCTCTGGTGCGTGGTGGTAGCCCCTGACGAGTTTTGT
Source organism: Geobacter sp. UBA5735 (assembly GCA_002419385.1). GTDB lineage: Bacteria > Desulfobacterota > Desulfuromonadia > Geobacterales > Geobacteraceae > RPRC01. The sequence goes on along the minus strand of DIFZ01000009.1, from coordinate 44,608 downwards.
GAAAATGTTCACTCCGGCAAGTAAGTTTATTCATATATTGTGAAAGCAATTAAAAATAATTATTGACATTGCGTAAATAAACATACTATAAGCTCTACCATTCCCATTTTCTCCATGGCATACGGATTATTCCGCATGCCGGTCAAATAGACGCTTCTGTTTGGAAATGCACGCTTCTGCCCTGTTTCGTAACCCGGTGCGGCAAAATTGCGCCCCGGCCGGATCAAGGTGCGTTGCGGTCGAAATGCAACGGTATGGATGCAGGACTTAGCCGGGAAATGACACCTGGCGTTCACGTGAACTATTTTCTCCGGGAGGGATCAGATGGACACCGAGATGATCAGCGGTCGACGAACCGGGATGGTGCGGCACTTTCTGAACTGCATGTCACTGGCGTTCGTGCTCGTCACGGCGGTTGCCGGCCATGCCGCCACCAGTTGCACTACCCAGGGCGGCATCACGACCGTCGGACTGGAATGGGTAGCACAGCAGTGCATCCCCGAAGGAGCGAATGACGGCACGTCCATCTACTACATCAACAATGCCCTGGAGTGCAACGGGACATCGGTCACCCTTTTTGCTCCCTACGGCGACACCCAGGCGCCTCCCGGAGGCCTGGTCAATTACCTGCGCAGCAACAACTACCGGGTTTTCCGCAACAAGGAGGGCTCCCACATCGTTGCGGTGCACCGCTACTATACCGGCCTCATTGACGGCAAGGACATGGACAACTATCCTGCCGGAGGGGTTTACACGGACGTGTTCAAGGAGGGGTTTATCCTGCCGTCGCCGGCACCCAACTGCCAGGGGGGCGACCACAACGCCCCTCCGCTGGAAGTATGCGCCGCTTCCACGAACAATATCAGTACCGGCCGGTTGTCCCACAGCCAGCCACTGTTTGCAGTGAAAAGCCTGCAGCCCCTTTCACTCGACATTTCCCTCTACTACCGGACACTGCCGTCGTTTGCGCCCAGCGCCATCGGCAATGGCTGGAGCCATACCTACGAAATGGCCCTGCAGACCGGGGTCAACAGTTCCATGGTTTTCTGAAACGAGGGAAAGCGCCGGGTCTACACCCTGAACGGCACTGTTTACCGGCCGGAAAAGGGTGATTACTCCACCCTGGTGCGGAATGCCGACAGCACCTATACGCTGACCGAGAAGGACGGTCTGGTGCGCAATTTCAGTCCTTCGGGAAAGATCAGCTCCGTCGTCGATCGCAACGGCAACGCTCTGACCTTCACCTACAGCGGCGACAACCTGGCGTCGGTAACCGACGTGTCGGGGAGGACTGCTGTCTTCAGCTATTCCGGTTCCACGTTGACGAAAATCACCGACCCCAAAGGGAACGAATACAACCTGGCCTATGCGTCGGGCAGCCTTTCCGGCGTGATCTATCCCGATGGCGCCCAGTGGGGTTACGGATACGGTTCCAACGGCCTGATGGCCAGCAAGACCCAACCGGAGGGCACCACTGCCCAGTACTCTTATGACAGCGGGCGGCGCCTTACCTCGGCCACCGATGCGGCCGGCAAGTCGAGAAGTTTCACCTATGCGGCATCAGGCTCCACCGGCAAAGTGCCGGACGTCTACCCGTTAGTGATGGCGCAAGTGAGGGAGACCGTTTTCGTGGAAAAGGACGGCAGCGGGTGGAGCTACCTCTATGACGGCCTCACCGAACAGCTGCGCAGCAAGACAGATCCCCTGGGCAATACCTATACCTATGCCTACGACAGCCAGGGTAACCTGGTTTCCAAAAACGAGCCCGGCATCGGCACCACGACCTATACCTATGACAACCGGGGGAATGTCCTGTCGGTCAGGAACCCGCTCAACGAGACCACAAGCTTTACCTACAACACGTACGGCCAGCTCCTGACCATAAGCGGCGCACCGGGGAATTACGCGGTCGCCTATGATACGAGGGGAAACCCCACGGCCGTCACCAACCCGGCCGGAGAAACGGTCACCGCCGAGTACGATGGGAAGGGGAACGCTACCAGGATTGTCACCGCAAAGGGATTGGCATACCAGGTTGCTTACGACTCGGCCAACAACATCTCATCTTTAACCGATCCCGCCGGCGCTGTCACACGGTTTGCCTATGATATACCAACGGCAATATCACTGCCGTTACGGATGCCCTTACACGAAACACCCTGCTGGAATACGACAGCCGAAACCGTCTGGCTGCCATAACCGATCCGCTTGACAACATCAGCCGGTACGCCTATGACGGAAAGGGGAACGTTGCTTCACAGACCGACGCCAACGGCAACAGCACCGCATTCCAGTACAACCACGTGAACCAGTTGACCCACATGGCGGATGCCCTCAACCAGGTCACCCGGTTCGCCTACTCTGATGGCGGCTGCCCCTCCTGCACCACGGGAGTGGACCAGCTTGTCAGTGTCACCGACGCGAAAAACCAGCAGACGTCCTTCACTTATGACGCTCTGGGCAGGCTGCTGACCGAAACCGACCCACTGAGCAAAACGACGCACTACGGCTACGGTCCCCAGGAAATGCCCACGTCGAAGACCGATGCCAATGGCGCAACCATCCAGTATGCGTACGATGCCCTGCAGCGGCTGACCGGCAAGACCTTTCCGGGCGGAGGCAGCGAGAGTTTCACCTACGACAGCCGCGGCAATATCCTGACTGCTTCAAATGACACTATTTCCTATACGTTTGCCTATGACGCCGCCAGCCGCCTGACGTCCGTATCCGACAGCAGGGGGTACGGCATCACCTATGAATACGACGCGAACGGTAACAGGACGAGCATGGCCTTTGCGCCCGGGACCGCCGATGAGCGGGTCATTACCTACGCATACGACAGCGCCGACCGGCTTCAGACCATAGCTTCTCCCGCAGGCACGTTCTCCTTCGGCTACGACCAGCTCAACAGGCGGACTTCCCTTGCCTATCCAAATGGTGTAGCAACCTCTTACGCCTATGACAATGCCGGGAGGCTCACGGGCCTTTCCCACTCGGGAGTGGCTTCCTTTACCTACACCCACGACAATGTGGGCAACCGCACCAGCAGAATATCTTCGTCCGCGGAAAGCTACATGTACGACAAGCTTTACCGCTTGATCAATGTTTCTTCCTCCTCCAAGCCGGAAGCGTTCGTCTTCGATCCGGTGGGCAACCGCGAGAACGGCCCCAGCCCCAAGGATGCGGCGTATCTCCATAATACTGCCAACCAGATGACCAGCGGCAGGCAATTACAGTTCGGTTATGACGACAACGGCAACCAGGTTTCGAGAACCATTCCCGGCGCGAGTGATAAGATTTTCACCTTGGGGTGGGATTCCGAGAACCGGCTTGTCAACGTGCAAAAGAGCAAAGGGGCGGAAACGAAGAGTATTACCTTCAAGTACGATCCCTTCGGCAGACGCATCGAGAAGAGGGTGTCGACCGTCATAGATGGTGTTTTCAGAAACAGTACTTACACATACGTTTATGATAATGAGGATATAGCTTTTGTAATATTGGTTGATGACAGAAGCTGGTAATTGAATATTTATATCTTTACTTGCTTTACACTACCAACTATTAATGTAATAAATATTATCTTAAAACATAGGTGAGTTACTTGATAAAATCAATTGAAGAAGAGGTTAAAGAATTCCTTGTGAATAATGGGCTAATTAAAAAAAATAGCTTTACTTTGGATAAAACTTTGAATGAATTGGGCTTAGACGGGGATGATGCTTTGGAGTTTATGTCAGCATATGCTGACAAGTTCAATGTGGATATGTCAAACTTTGACTATGGTAAGCATTTTGGTCCTGATTCCGGTTTTTTTAATCCTATCAGTTTTTTGTCGTTCATTTTTTTCAGGAAAATCAATTTGGTCCCAATTTCAATTGAAAAGCTCATTATCGCCGCAAAAAATGGGAAATGGTTTGAGGAAGATTAAAATCTTGTTTTATCAAAGGATCGAATCTCTCAAATGACTGATTATTTAGGCTACCAATTAAAAAGTAAATGAAAATAATGGCACTAAAGCCGGTTTTCACTGAAAGACTCCGTGAAAGACTCCAGGGACGGTGTTCATTTGTTTAGCAATCTTCTGTTCTTCATGTCTTTCTCTCGTTTGGGCGGAAAGCATTTTCTTTAATCATCACTTGCGCTTTTGCAGAACATAATGATTTCAATGATTGATACTTATCATGGAATACGATAATAAAAGGAGCCGTTAAATGCGAAAATCTGGAATTCCCCTGACAGTGATACTCATGCTAAGTGTCGTGTTTATGTGGTCTTTACCGGTATTCGCCGCCACTGACGGCATCTACCAATCATCAGAGACGACCACCGCTTGGGACGGCACTTACGCCAACCGCTTGAGGGCTCCTACAGCGGATTACGATTACGCCTACGGCGACGAATCGAGCGTCAGCTACACCCTTCCATGGGCTTTCACCTTCTACGGCCAGTCCTACACCTCGATCAACGCCGACACCAACGGCAACATCTGGTTCGGCGCCACCGGTTCCGCCCATTCCATCAATCTGGCCAGCTCCGGCCGCGGCCCGGTCATCTCAGCCTGGAACAACGACCTTTCCTGCCAGTTCTACGGTGGTGTGTTCGTACAGCACAAGACCGGCCCGGAGCGGGTGGTGGTGGAATGGCAGACCGAGACCTATACCGATGAGGGATCCTGGCGCATGAACGACTTCGAGGCGGTCCTGTATCCCAGCGGAGCCATCCGGTTCGACTACAGGAGTTTCAACCCATCCACCCAGAATGATTTCGGCTCCGGGATCTCGGCAAGCGACGGCGCCCATTTCATAAACCTGACGAGCGAATTCGGCAATGTGACCAATCTGGCCGGGCGATCCTTCACTTTTGCCGCCCCGGCCTGGAACGACATCACCGCGCAGACCAGCGTAACCAGGTCCAATGCCATGGCCGACAGGATCAACCTCTGCCAGTTCGTACTCCTCAACGTAACCAATACGAGGACGGTAAACCTCTCCGGGCCGGTGAGGATGGTCATCACCAATCCGAGTCGGCCGGTGCTGACGATAGCAGGGGTCGGCCTCACGCCCGACGGGTACACGGCAGCCAACGAGCCCTATTTCAACATCGTTCCCCAGGGTGGAACCCTGGCTGCCGGGGCTTCGACGGGAAACCTGCGGGTCAATTTCGAGATCCAGCGCAAGCCGCTCACCTACGGTGTGCGTATCGAACAGTATGGAATGCCGTAATTGAACATTCTCAAGAAACTTTCCCACCCCTCACCCGGGGGTGCCGGGAGCCTTGCAGATTTTATGACGATCCAATTGAGTTTCAGGAGGGGATAATGAACAGGTTGTTGAATAAAAAGCCTTTTTCCGGGTGGAGGTGTTATCCAGCTCTACTTGTGGCAGCCATTTTGTCCGTTTCGTGCATGGTTCCTGTTTCTGCGCATGCTGACCTGGCTCCATTCCAGAACGGCGACTTTTCAGGCGGCTTCACCGGGTGGGCCGGACTGCTGTTTCCCCTGTCCGGCAGCGTAAATCCATCCAGCGATTCCCATTTCAGTCTGGCGGCCGGCCAGGGCGCACAGATCGCGAATGACGATTTCGACTATATGGTCTTCCTGTCCCAGGATTTTCAGATGGCTTCCCTGTCTCCCGGCTACGACGGCATGAAAGTAGGCTTTGATCTCCAGTGGGTGCCCACGGGAGGCGACTCCCTTTCTTCGGTCAGCGCAATCCTGTATCAATGCGATCCCGACACCCTGCAGTTGAGCACTCCGATGGACCTCTTGGCAGGCATTCCCATGCCAGCCCTGTTGTCGGGCGTGCATATCGAACAGGATGTTACGGCCTATGCGGGCAAAGGGGTTGAATTGTGCTTCAGCATTGCCGACGAGGATTTCCTGACCCCGGATTTCCTGAGGGTCGGCAATGTTTCGTTGGTCCAGCAGTCTTCTGCAGTTCCCATTGATTCGAGCATCATCATGCTCCTGAGCGGATTGGGATTCGTGGGAATCATGCGGAGAAAAAACATTGGAAGCGCCGCGGGACGGTTCCGATCTGAATAAGCCTGTTTTGTCTGAATTTCACTGTTGTTTACCCATTTATCCATATCCAGCGGGGCCTTGATGGCCCCCTTCCTTTTTCACCCCTATCAAGTTTTGAGATTTTAATACTTGGTGTTGTCTGATGCCAACCCTTCCAGAAAGACCTGCCAGGTTTCAGAAAACCTGGCAGGTCTGACAGGATATACCGAGCGTGTTGATAAAATGCTGATAAACCGTTATACTCCGTTATCCGCACTATCCCGGGCATGCGGTTTTCGTTTTGTCCGGCAGAGGAGAGTAACGTTCATTATGAAGAACCGCAGTAAAGCTGACTTCGATGCCCTCGAGTCGTCTCTTGACTATCATTTCAGCAACAGAGCGCTGCTGCTCGAGGCTCTCACGCACCGCTCCTATGTGAACGAATCCCGCGAGCGGGGGCTGAAGGACAACCAGCGGCTGGAATTTTTCGGCGATTCGGTCCTGGGCCTGCTGGTCAGCCGGCGGCTCCTGGAGCTGTTGCCGGGCAGCGGTGAGGGGAACCTGTCGCGCATTCGCGCTTCCATGGTCGACGAGGACACTCTTGCCGGCCTGGCGGAAGGAATCCTGCTTGGCCAATTCCTGCTTCTGGGCCGGGGCGAGGACAAGACCGGCGGGCGGGGCAAGAAATCGATCCTGGCGGATGCCTTCGAAGCGCTTGTTGCCGCGGTTTACCTGGACGGCGGATTCGATGCCGCGGCAGTGTTTGTGGAGAGGTTTTTCGGTCCGCTGCTCGAGCGCAGCGTCGACGATGCCGTTGACAGGGACTACAAGACCCGGCTGCAGGAATTGTGTCAGCCACTGTTTGGTGTCACTCCCGTCTATGTCCATGAAGAAGCGGCAGGCCCTGACCACGCCCGGGTGTTCACCGCTACGGTGAGGGTAGGGGAAACCTCCTTCGGCACGGGCAGCGGGAAGAGCAAGAAGGAGGCAGAACAGGCAGCAGCACGGGAGGGAATCCTGTGCCTGGAGCAGCGAAAAGCTGAACAGGGGACATGAAGACACCCATCGTGCCGTTCTTCATTTCCCACCGTGGTTGCCCCCACCGGTGCGTTTTCTGCGACCAGGGAAAAATATCGGGTGCGAACGGCGCAATTCCTTCAGCCGACCAGATGCTGGACCGGATTCGCGAGTACCGCCGGACCAGCGGACTGCCTGCCGTGGAGGTCGCTTTTTTCGGCGGCAGTTTTACCAGTTTGCCCCATTCGACCCAGGAAAGCCTTCTTGTCCCCCTGCAGCCGCTGCTCGCCTCGGGAGAGGTAAGTTCCGTCCGCCTGTCCACCCGCCCGGACAGCCTTGATTCTAGCAGAGTGGGGTTTCTGTGCCGAATGGGCGTCAAGACCGTGGAGATAGGCATACAGTCCATGGATGACGGAGTCCTGTCCATGGCCGGGCGCGGCCATGACGCAGCGGCCGTGGAAAGTGCGTTCGCTTGCCTCCAGGAACAGGCTGTTTCGGTCGGAGCCCAGCTCATGCCCGGTCTTCCCGGCGATACGGCGGAGAAGTCCCTCGACTCCCTGTCGCGGGTTCTGGACCTCGGCCCTGCTTTCATCCGCATCTACCCGGCGCTGGTCATCGCGGGGACCGGTCTGGCACAACTTTTTGCCCAAGGGACCTATCAACCATTGTCCCTCGGAGCGGCGATATCCCTCTGCAAGGTCATGCTGCATCGTTCTCTGCTGAGGGGGACCCCGGTAATCCGCATCGGTCTCCAGCCGACCGCGGACCTGCAACGGCCGGGAACCGTTCTGGCCGGTCCCTGGCACCCCGCCTTCAGGCAGCTGGTGGAGGCAGAGCTCTTCTACGACCTCGTTTCCCGATTGCTCGGCGGGCAGGCTTCCGAAGGCATGTACGCAACCGTCGTATGCAATCCGTCCCGGGTTTCGGATGTGGTTGGCCAGGGCCGGGCGAACAGGGTGCGTTTCCTTCGCGAACAGGGGGTCCGCATCGAAGGGGTGCGGGGCGATCCCGCGTTTTCCCGCCATGAAGTCGCCGTTCTCCTGCCTGGTGAAACCAGGCGCGGCGACCTGTTTTCCAACCTCAAGTACAGCACAAAGGAAGCTTGCCATGACTGAAAGACTTTACCGATCTGGGTTCGTGACGATTATCGGCAGGCCCAACGTGGGGAAATCCACGCTCCTGAACCGCATCCTGGGCGAGAAAATAGTGATTACCTCCGACAAGCCCCAGACGACCCGCAACCGGATCCAGGGCATCCACACCCTGCCCGATGCCCAGATCGTCTTCATCGACACTCCCGGCATCCACCAGGCCCGCTCCCGATTCAACCGCGCCATGATGGACGCGGCCCTTTCCTCGGTCAAGGGCGTGGATGCGGTTTTGCTCCTGGTCGACGCGGTAACCTGCGGACTCAAGAAAGACGACCTGTTGCTGGATGTCATCAGGGGGGCCGGCGCGCCGGTCATCCTGGTGGTGAACAAAATCGACCTGGTGGAGAAGGAAAAGCTTCTGGAGCTGATCTCCTTCCATGCTTCCCTGTTCCCGTTCAAGGAAATCGTGCCCGTATCGGCCGCCACGGGTGACGGCGTGGAACTGCTGGTCAGGCTGGTCTCGGACTTGCTTCCCGAAGGCGTGCCCTTCTACCCGGACGATATCCTGACCGATGTTCCGGAACGGTTCGTGGTGGCGGAAATGGTCAGGGAAAAGGTGTTCCGCTTCACGCGTGACGAAATTCCCTATTCCACCGCGGTTACGGTGGACAGCTTCACCGAGCGCCCCGACGGGCTGGTTTCCATCTCTGCCACGATCATCGTCGAGCGGGATTCCCAGAAAGGGATCATCATCGGCAGGAAGGGCGAGATGCTGAAGAAGATCGGCATGCGTGCGCGGTCCGACATCGAGAGGCTGCTGGATACGCGGGTCTTCCTGGAGCTGTTCGTCAGGGTCGACCGGGACTGGCGCGAGAGCAGGCGGGCGCTGAAAGAGCTGGGGTACGAGTGAGGGAACGTCCTGGCGCTCCGCGGGAAAACGGTGTTGCCATGGATTGCTGTAAACTGTATCATGACCCGTTGCACAGAAAAGCTGGACAATCAAGAATGGAAGGATGTAAATACTGTTTTTTCAAATAGATGGATACAGTTATTTTCAGTTGGGAAACGAATGAGACCTATAGTGGCAATAGTGGGCAGGCCCAACGTGGGCAAATCGACCCTGTTCAACCGGCTGCTGGGGCACCGGAAAGCGATCGTGGATGACATGCCGGGTGTGACCCGGGACCGGAATTACGGCCAGGTAGACCGGTTCGACGTCCCCTTCACCCTGATCGACACGGGCGGCTTCGAGCCTGCCAGCGAGGACCGGTTGCTGCAGCAGATGCGGGAGCAGTCCCAGTTGGCCATGGAAGAGGCGGATGTAATCCTGTTCGTGATGGATGCCCGGGAAGGCCTGACACCTGCCGACCGGGAAGTGGCTGAAATGCTCCGAAAGGTGGACAAACCGGTCTTTTTTCTCCTGAACAAGGTGGAGGGGGAGAAGCAGGAACCGGAACTTGCCGAATTCTACGTCTTGGGCGTGGAACGGTTTTACCCGGTTTCGGCGGAGCACAACCGGGGGGTTGACGACCTGATGGATGAGGTGATTGCAGCCTTTCCCCGGTCGGGGGGGGGCGACGAAGAGGAAGGCATAACCCGGATCGCTGTGGTAGGCCGGCCCAATGTTGGAAAGTCGTCGCTGGTGAACCGCCTGCTGGGTTTCGAGCGGGTGGTGGCCAACCCGGTCCCGGGGACCACCCGCGACTCGGTGGACAGCTATTTCACCTGCAACCGGAAACGCTACCTGCTGATCGACACCGCGGGCATCCGGCGCAAGGGGAAGATCAGCCTCAAGGTCGAGAAATACAGCGCTGTGGACGCGCTGAGAAGCATTGAACGGGCCGATGTGGCACTGATCGTCATCAATGCAGAGGAGGGGGTGACCGAGCAGGACGCCCGGATCGCGGGGTACGCCTGCGAGGCCGGCCGGGCCTGTATCCTGGTAGTCAACAAGTGGGACCTCCTGTCGAAGGACAACTCGACACTGGGAAAATTCGTGGAGCGCCTCAGGACCGACCTCAAGTATCTTTCCTATGCGCCGATAGTGTTTGTATCCGCTCTGTCCGGGCAGCGCACCGGCAAGATCATGGAGACGGTGGAAGAGGTCATGTCCCAGTACGGCAGGAGGGTGACCACTTCGGAACTCAACCGGGTCTTCAAGGAAGCGGTCGCTGCCCATCACCATCCGCTCCACCAGGGACGGCGTGTCAAGTTCTACTACACCACCCAGGTTGGGACACGGCCTCCTTCTTTCGCGGTCTTTACCAACTGCCAAGAGGGGATCACCGATTCTTACGAACGGTATCTGGGCAACAGGCTCCGGGACGCCTTCGGTTTCACCGGGACGCCACTCCGTTTCCTCTTCAAGGGCAGGGAACGCTGAGGGGAGTAAAACTCTTTACTTGCCGGGGAGTATGGTTTATGCTTTGCCTGCCCGAATCGGGCCGTCATGCCGGGAATAACAGGAGGTTTTCCCGGCGACGACATTCATCCGGGAAGGTATTCGGTCGTCAGGGTATGGAGCAGACAGCATCCGCACGCTCATGGTGTGCGGAAAACGGGCTTGTGATCCGCCACACCTGGAATTTGCCGGAACCCACAGGAGTTGTAGCATCATGAGCCTCGTTGGCAATCTCGAAGATCTGGGGCTGGGTGAAATCCTGCAGATCGTCAGCCTGAGCAGGAAGTCCGGTGTGCTCTCCCTTTTCAGCAGGGGGAGAGAGGGAAAGATCATTTTCCGTCAGGGCCAGGTCATTCAGGCGGCGATGGACGGTCCTCGCAGGCACCTGGGCGAAGCACTGCTGAAAAAAGGCGTCATCGATGACACTTCGCTGAGCAAGGCGCTTGCCATTCAGGCAGGGGAAGGCGCCGGTGAACGTCTGGGAGACATACTGGCGAAGCGCTTCGCGGTTGATGTGGAAACAATCGAAGAAATCGTCAGGGAACAGATAGAGCGGGTGGTGTATTCCCTGTTTTCATGGGACGAGGGTTCGTTTGATTTCGAACTGAGGGAAGACATCGAAACGCTGCACCTGCCGGAGCGCGATTCGGATCAGTATCTGTTGGAGCGGGGCATGAATCCCCAGTTCCTTGCCATCGAAGGATCACGGATCCTTGACGAGAGCCGGCACCGGGGTGAGCAGGCCGGGTTTCAGGAAAACAACGAGACTGCCGAGGCTGACGAAAGCTGCGATCGTGCGTTCGATCTCATGCAGAGCGCTCCGGTTCAGGAAGAGCCGACTCCCGCTGCGTCAGGGGATGATGTGCGCATGGCGGTGCTGGCGGATGATGATGAGGATGTCCGTGCTGCAATCGCGTCCATTCTTTCCGGCCTAGGCTATGAGGTCCATGACTTCGGCAAGACCGAGGATGCGCTGATCCAGCTGGATTTCCTCTACCGCGACGGACACCGGCCGGCGGTTCTGGTGGACCTGATCATGCCGCGCATGGATGGGTCGGGCATTCTGGGTGGGTTGGAACTCCTGGAGCTGATCCATGACAATTTCCATGATCTCCGGGTGATAGTCCTTGCGGACCACGATGCCGGGACAGCCGAGCAGAAAGTGCGGGAACGGGGGTATCCGATCCTCTCCAAGCCGCGCAAGAGCCAGATCCCGGATCATGAGGTGCTCGAGGTTTTTGCCCACAGGCTCTCGGTCCAGCTGGATCAGCTGAACCAGCCCGAGGAAGGTCCGTACACTGCCGAGACCATAAACATCGGTGATGAACTCTTCCGCGAAATCGGCGAGGATTTCGTGCCCTTGGCCGCGCCTGTGGGCCAGGACCAGGAACTGTCCCGGCTTCGCGGCATGCTGGAGGAACTGAACAACCCTTCGCTGGGCAACGACATCATCCTGCTGGTGCTGCGGTTTGCTGCCGAGTTCGTGAACCGGGCGGTCATATTTACGGTCAGGGATGATGAAATACGCGGGCTTGGCCAGTTCGGGATCGTCGACCTGGACGGGCTTGCCGATGCACGGGTGCGGGATCTCCGCTTCCCCGTATACGGCGAGCCGCTCTTCAACAGCGTGATCAAAACAAGGATGGCGGGGAAGGCAGTTCCTGACAAGAGCTCGTGGAACCGGTACCTGCTGGAACGGCTTGGCGGCGGCATGCCCCAGGAGATGTTCGTGGGGCCGATTGTGAGCGAGGGCAAGGTGGTGGCGCTTCTCTATGGGGACAATCTTCCGGAGAAGAGGGGTGTAGGGCTGACCGATTCCCTGGAAATATTCCTTTCCCAGGCGGGGCTTGCAATGGAAAAGGTACTGCTGCAGCGGAAACTGAGCGAAAGGGGCACTGAGGGAACGTGAAGAAGATACTGGTAACCGAAGACTCCCCCACCATGCGTTCCTTGCTGGTAGCCGCCATAGAGGCCATGGACGGGTATCGCGTCATCGAGGCCTCGAGCGGATTCGATGCGCTGCGCCTGTTGCCGCGTGAACACGTAGACCTGATCATCACCGATATAAACATGCCTGATATAAACGGGCTGGAACTTATCAGCTATGTAAGGGACAATCCCAATTACCGGGCCATCCCCCTCTTCATAATTTCCACCGAGGGAAGCGACCGGGACCGCGAACGGGGGTTGAGCCTGGGGGCCGATGAGTACCTGGTCAAACCCTTCCAGCCTGAGCGGTTGCAGCAGCTGATCCGTGACTATATCGGCTGAAAGTCCGGATGCCGTTAACGGCATTGCAAGCGGGCCGGCACATGAATTCCGGAGCGGGACATGATGGAGATAGACGACCCCAAAGGGAAAGCGGTAAGGGATTTTCTGGCCGAATCCGAGGAAATCCTCGATCAGGTGATGCGGGACATCCTCGCCCTGGGAGATTCCGCTGACAGGGGTGAGACCGACCCCGAGACGGTCAATTCCATATTCCGGGGTGCCCACTCCCTCAAGGGCCTTGCGGGAATGTTCGGCTATGGGGACATTGCCGACCTGTCCCATACCATGGAAAGCCTGCTCGACTGCCTTCGCCTCGGCAAAGTATCGCTGGACAGCGCCACCCTCGGCATTCTCTCCGAAGCGGTCGAGATGCTCGGCCTTTTGATCCGCTCCCTGGAATCGGGTGCCGGCGCTCCTCCGGGCCTTGCCCGGGTCCTGGAGAAGATCACCGGCCGGATATCTTCCACGCGGAGAGAGACGGTTGCCGTTTCACCGGAGGAGTTGGGTATATCGGACAGAATTATCCACTCCCTTACCGAGTACGAGGATCACCGGCTGAGAGAGAACATTGCCAGGGGCAAAAGCCTGTACCTGTTCCATGCAGTGTATCCCCTGGATACATTTGATCGCGAACTGGGGGATGTGCTTGATTTCCTCAAGGGAATCGGCGAGGTGATCAGTACCCTGCCAAGCGCCGAAGGCGGCATGGAGAACAGCATCGGCTTCGATATCCTGGTGGGAACGGGAAGGGGGAAGGACGAGCTGGATTGCCTGCAGGGCCTTGACGGGGTCTCGGTCACCTCCCTCGGGCATGCTGCGTCCGGCTCCGGTCGACCTGCGCCTCGCACGGAACCTGCCGGGGAGTGTACGGAAAGCACCGGGGAAGGTTCCGGAGCGGGTAAACCGCCGGCAGGCGGGAGCGCTGTCTCACCTTCGGCTCGGAGCCTATCCCGCACCATGCGGGTCGATGTCGCCAAGCTTGACGAGCTCATGAACATCGTGGGTGAACTCATCATTTCCCATGGTACGGTTGCCGCCATCTCAAACAGGATGCAGGGCCAGGGTTTTTCCGGGCTTTCAATCGAGCTGACAAAGGCGGCCAGGGGGATGGAGCGGAAGCTCACGGAACTTCAGCAGCGGGTTATGGACGTCCGGATGATACCGGTTGGCCAGCTCTTTGAACGGATGTCCAGGATCGTGCGCAAGATCTGCCGTGAACAGGGCAAAAAGATCGAGTTGCGCATGTCGGGCGCCGACACAGAGCTGGACAAGATGATCATGGAAGATATCGCCGACCCGCTGATGCACATCATCCGCAATGCCATCGACCACGGCATCGAGCCCCCGGAAGAACGGGTGGCGCACGGCAAGGCGGAACAGGGCACCATCAGGCTTTCCTCCTTTCAAAAGGGCAATCACGTGGTCATCGAGGTGGACGATGACGGCAGGGGCTTCGACCATGACAGGATCCTGGCCAAAGCACTCGAAATGGGTCTTGTGGACAGTGCTGAAGGGATGACCCCCAAAGAAGCCCTGTCGCTGATTTTTCTCCCGGGGTTTTCCACTGCGGACCAGGTCAGCGATGTTTCCGGCCGCGGGGTCGGCATGGATGTGGTGAAGAACAATATTTCTGCGGTTTCGGGCACGGTTGAGATCAAGAGCAGTCCCGGCGAAGGAAGCCGGGTCATCATCACACTTCCGATCACCCTGGCGATCATAAAGGCGCTGATAGTGCAGTCTTCCAGCCGTTCTTTCGCCATTCCCGTGACATCGGTCCGGGAGACCCTGTCTCTTGAGGGTGTCGAGATCCGCACCGTGGAACGCAAGAGAGTGATTCAGCTCCGCGAGAGCACGATGCCGCTGCTCACGCTGGAAAAATTCTTCGGACTTGATTCGCTTCCGGAGCTCCCGGAGAGTTCCTTTGCCGTTGTGGTAGGGGAGGCTGACAAGAGGATCGGCATCGTGGTGGACGACCTCCTCGGTCAACAGGATCTGGTCATCAAGTCGCTGGGCAGCATGTTCAAGGGAGTCGGCGGTATAGCCGGGGCGGCAGACCTGGGTGACCAGAGCACGATCCTCGTCCTGGATGTGAGCGGCATCGTTGCCGAGACGATGCGGGGAACTGCATAACATGTACAAGGGCTTTTACGGCCTGAGGGAAAAGCCGTTCAGCAAGACGCCGGATCCCCGTTTTCTCTATCTCAGCGGGGGGCACGAAGAGGCCCTGGCGCGGTTGCAGTACGCTGTTGAGGAACGTGAGTTGGCCCTTTTGACCGGGGGCATCGGCAGCGGCAAGACGACCCTGTCCAGGGCATTGATGGACAGCATGGGGGACGGCTACCGGTTCTGCTTCATGTTCAACCCCATTCTGACGCCGGTCGAGTTCCTGCGCATCCTTGCCTGGAATATGGGGGTGGAAGCGCCGCCGGCGGCGAAAGACGATCTTCTCAGGGAACTGACCGGACGAATGTACCGCTTCCATGCTGACGGCATCGTGCCGGTCGTGGTCGTGGATGAGGCGCAGATGATACCGGGTCGGGACGTGTTTGATGAAATACGTCTGCTGACCAATTACCAACTGGATGACGGCAACCTTCTGGCAGTAATTCTCATGGGCCAGCCCGAACTGCGGCAGAAGCTGGCCGATCCGCTCTATGAGCCCCTCTGTCAGCGCATCGGCATCCACTACCACCTGGGACCGCTCAGCCTGGAGGAAACCCTGGAATACCTTGATTTCCGGCTTGGGGTTGCGGGGGGGGCTCCCGGACTGTTTTCCCCTGATGCGGTCATGAAGATCCATGAACTCACCGGCGGCGTGCCGCGCAGGATAAACAGCCTGGCTACCGCGGCGCTGCTGGAGGGTTTTGCCCGGGACGTGACGCTGATCGAAGGGGATATGATCGAGGATCTGTCGGAGGAACTGGACGTTCACGGGACGGGATCGGGACATGATGAACCTTGCTGAGATTCGCAAAAAGGCACAGCGGCAACGGATAGCCCCTGAAACCGATCCGGGGCATGGGGCAGCATCTGTATCCGCCGTGGGGGATTCCGCGGAAGAGCAGGCCGTCACCACGGACTCCGCACCGGAGTCCGCGGATTCTTGCGCAGAACCTTGTGAAACGGTTCCCGGGGACATGCCTGCTGTTTTCGAACTGCCTGAAGACGAGCAGCCCTTTGACCTTCGGGAGATGATCCTTGCGGGACGGATTTCTGCCGGTCCGGCCACGATATTTTCCGAGTCTGCCGCGCTGAAGACTGCCGATGACCGGGAAGGGCTTGACAAATATCTCTGTTTCCGGGTTGCGGATGAGGAATACGGCGTGAGTCTCATGGACGTCCGCGAGATCATCAAGGCGCGGCCCGTGACTGAAGTGCCGCGCATGCCGCGGTTCGTGGCCGGCGTACTGTCTCTGCGGGGCATGATCATCTCCGTATTCGACCTCCGCCTCCGTCTCGGCTTCGAACGGGCGGAGCCGACCGGGCTCGAGAGGATCGTCATCATCAAGGGGTCCGAGGGGGCAAGCGGTCTTCTGGTGGATGAAGTCCACCAGGTGGTCGGTCTCCAGTCGTCGTCCATCAATGATGCGCCGCAGGTTCTTGAAGGAGTGGACCGGGAGTTCGTCAGGGGGATCGGCCGCCATGGGGGAAGGATGCTCATCCTGCTGGATCTCGAAAAGGTTCTGGAGGTTGCCCTGAACTGATGGTCGCCACGACAGCCTGTCACATTTCGGCAAGGGGGTAGCGGTGGACGGAGAGATCCACGAACTCAAGATCGTCTGCTTCCGGCTCGAAGGGGAAACGTTCGCCGTGGACATCATGCGCGTGCGGGAGATCATCAAACCGCAGCAGCTGTCGCGGCTGCCGGAGGCCCCGGCATTCCTGGAAGGGGTCATCAACCTGCGCGGCGCCATCATTCCCGTCCTGGATCTGCGGAAAAGATTCGGCATGGGGGATCCTTTGAACCCCGTTGACCAACGGCTGCTCATCGTCATGATCGGCCGTCGTCCGGTCGGACTGGCTGTGGACTCGGTGACCGAGGTCGTGACGATTGCCGTAGACGATATCCGCCCACCCCCGGAAGCCGTGAGGTTCGGCGGACGTCGCTATCTTCTCGGTGTCTGCCTGGTCAGGCAGAGATTCGTCATGCTGGTGAACCCGGATGCATTGCTTGACAGCAGCGAAACCGACGGGCTGGTCGAATTCATGATGGGAGAGCCCGGGATGTAATCCCTGCAGACGCAGGGAATTTTCATCATGCGGAACGGAAGAAGGGACGCGGGATATCACTATGATGGTAGGTTGCCCCACCTGCAGGACACGGTTCCTGCTGGACGATTCGAGGATAAAAGCTGACCGCATTGTTCTGCGTTGCAGCCGGTGCAGTACCGTATTTCGCATTTCCCTAGTGCCGCCTGCCCGGACAGTGCCGCCGGACAACCTCGAAGCAGTCTCAAGGACGAAGAACGTGACGGTCCTGGTCGCCAACGAGAGCCCTGATTTCTGCGCTTCGGTTGAACATGTCCTGGCCTCGGAACCGTTCAAGGTGATGTGCTGCCACGACGGCCGGGTCGCACTCGACCTGATAGAGAAGCACGTGCCGGATGTGGTGCTGGTTGATGTGGCCCTGCCGACCGTTTACGGTTTCGAAATTTGCGACCGGATACGGAACAATTCCGCTCTCTCCAGTGTTAAAACGATCCTCCTCGCCTCGATATACGACAAGACCCGTTACAAGAGAGAACCGAAAGCCCTTTACGGCGCTGATGACTACATAGAAAAGCACCATATTCCCGATAGCCTCGCAGCCAAGATTTCCTGCCTGGTTTTCGGCCAGAGCGCAGTCGATCAGCCCGGAGACTGCCCTGACGCCAACGTCGGCGAGGGAGAGGCCTCCGGCGAAGCGGTCCCCGAGAGCGAGATGAACGGGAATAATGCCCTCTGTGAGGATTTCCGGAAAGACGAGGAAATCAAGACCAGCGTGGCTGCGGGGCAGGACGAACCGGAGTCCGTGGTGAAAGCCAGGAGGCTGGCGAGGATCATTGTCACCGACATAGCTTTGTACAATCAGAAGAAAGTGGACGATGGGATACGGAACGACACTTTTTACGAGCTTCTGGCAGACGATATCCGGGAGGGGCGCCGGCTTTACGACGAGCGCGTCCCGGAAGAGATCCGCCTCAGGACGTCCTTCCTGGAGGAAGCCTTCGAAGAATTCATTGCCAGGAAAAAACGTGAGTTGGTTGAGGGGAGGCTGGACCGATAATGACAGGCGACCGCACAGCCCTTGACCCGTTTGCCGCGGTTGCGGACCTTGCCTCGCCGGATGAGGAAAACCGCCGTCGTGCCGTCATATCCATTGCTGCCGGACCCCTCGGCATGGTGCGGGAGCATCTTTTCGCTGCCATGGGCGACCGGAGCTGGCGTGTGCGGAAGGAAGCGGTCGATGGCTATCTTGCTGCTGCCGGAGCGGGTGACTTTGCCGGAGAGGTGTTCGAACTTCTCAGGTCACCGGACAATGCCGGTTTGAGGAGTTCCGCCGTCGAGGCGCTGGTCAGGCTGGGAAGGGTCTCCATCCCGCTGCTGCAGTCCCATGCACGTGATGCCGACCCTGACGTGCGCAAGTTCGTGATCGACATTCTCGGGGATATCGGTGACGGGTCATCATTGCCGACCCTGATCGCCGCGCTCGGGGATGAAGATCCAAACGTCATGGTCGCGGCTGCGGAGAATCTCGGCAAAATGGGCGCCTGCCCGGCAGTGGAGCCGCTCCTGCTCGCATTGGGCAAGCCGGACCTCACCCTCAGGTTTACGATCCTGGAAGCTCTGGGCCGTATCGGTCAGCCGGTGCCGATGGACGCAGTATCTCCGTTCCTGGAGGACCCGCTTCTGAAGAAAGCCGTCTATGAGTGCCTGGGTTCGGTGGGGACTCTGGAGTCGGTCCCGGTTCTTGTCCGGGGGCTGAGCGAGGCTGCCAGGGGGTGCCGTGAAGCAGCCGTAAAGGGACTGCTGGCGGTCAGGGAGAGGAACCCTGCCGACAGGGTTGCCGATTCCGTCGATTCGCAGTTGGCCGGGCTCGCGGGGACGCCTGTGGTGTCGAGTCTCCTGGGGCTCCTGGATGGTCCGGACATTTCGCTGCACAGGCTTGTCATCAGAATCCTCGGCCTGATCGGTGATGCAGCCGCTGCAGGGGTGGTGCTGCATGCCTGCAACAATGAGCAGCTGCTTCCCGATTGCCTGCAGTCGCTGCGCGCCATGGGCGCGGGAACTGCGGCACTGCTCAATGAGGAATACTGCCGTGCAGATGAGGGTGAACGGCTGACCATACTGTGCCTGTGCGGTGAGCTTGGCCTGACGGGCTGCCGGTCGATCGTGCGCTCGGGAATGGCGGATACCGCTCCGCAGATCAGGGAGGCGGCTGTTCGCACGGCAGGAAGGATTGGCCTGCGGGATCTGGTGCCGGTGATGGCGGAGCTGCTGAACGATTGCGAACAGGGTGTCAGGAATGCGGCTTTGCATTCAATGGAACTTTTCGCCGCCGCCGGAGACTTGTCTGTCGCCAATGAGGCTTTGAGCCTGTTCCACCAGCCTGACGCTGAGAAGCGGCGCTATGCGGCGGTTCTCTTCGGTGTGCTTCGCGATGGCGCGCGTCTCGCCCTCCTGATGAAGGATGCGGATGATCTGGTACGGAAGGCTGCTGTGCAGGGTTTTACCGGCCTCGCGGATGACGATGCCGTGCACCATCTCACCCTTGCGCTTACGGATGAGAACCCGGAAGTGAGGATCGCCGCGGCTGAAGCCCTTGGCGAGTCGGGTCGCCCGGACGTCCTGGAGCAACTGCTGCTGGTTGCACGGGATTCGGACCCCTGGGTCCGCAGTGCCGGGCTCAGGAGCCTGGGAAAAACAGGCGGACGGCGGGCATTGTGCGAACTGGAAAATGCCTTGAAAGCCGAGAGCGGCCTGGTGATGCTTGCGGCATTGGAGGCGCTCGGCCATCTCGAGAGCGAACATGCGCGAGCGCTGATCCGTGAAACCCTGACGGGCGGCGACAGCGATGTGGCTGCCACGGCGCTGGGAATTCTTGCGGAACAGGGTGATCCGTGGCTCGATGAACAGCGTGACGTGCTGCTGACTCACCCCCATTGGGGCATAAGGAGCGCCTTTGCCGGCATCCTTGCGAAGCGGCACGGGCAGCACGCGGTCCCCAGCCTGGAGCGGGCGCTGCAGTCTGAAAGCGACGACCTCGTCAAGGCCCGGATCGCGGGGATACTGGACGCTCTCCGATGATTCCGACACATGAGCCGGAAGTCCGCATGTCCGATGAGGAGTACCGCCTCATCCGTGATCTGATCCACGGACACTGCGGCCTGTATTTTGACAGTGAAGCCAGATACCTGCTGGAGAAACGGCTGGCCGGCCGGCTCTTCGTCCACCAGCTGCCGTGCTTCAGGGACTATTACCTGTTCCTCAAATATGGTCGCGACAGGGAGCAGGAACTGTCCGACATAATGGATGTGCTGACGACCAATGAAACTTACTTTTTCCGCGAGGAGTTCCAGCTGGATGCCTTTTCCCAGGAGTTGCTGCCGGAGCTGAAGTCGGAAAAGGAAAAACGGGGGGACCGCACCCTGCGAATCTGGAGTGCGGGCTGCTCGACCGGCGAGGAGCCGTACACCATTGCCATGCTGGTCCTGGAAGCACGGTCTTTCCAGGGCTGGAAGGTTGAAATCATCGGGACCGACATCAGCCAGAGGGTGATACAGCACGCCAGGAAGGGGATCTACGGAAAGTCTTCTTTCCGAACCACCCATGAAGGGCGCATGCGCCGCTTCTTTCAGGAACAGGACGGGCTTCACCGGATCAGCGACAATGTCAGGGAGCTGGTAACCATCAGCCATCTGAACCTCCTGGATGAAGACCGGATGATCCTGCTGGGGAAGATGGACGTCATTTTCTGTCGGAACGTGATCATCTATTTCGACCAGGTGGCGAAGAAACGAGTCGTCGAATCCTTTTACCGGACGCTTCGGGAGGGCGGCTACCTGCTCCTCGGGCATGCGGAGTCGCTCCTGAATACTACCACCGCTTTTGCCCTGAGGCATCTCAAGAACGATATGGTATACCGCAAACCGTTGAGCGGCGGCAATCCCGGGGGAGGTCTGCCGTGAAGACGATCCGGGTACTGGTAATCGATGATTCGGCCTTCAACAGGAGGACCATTTCCCGGATTCTTGAAGCGATTCCCGGGGTTGAGGTGGCCGGGTATGCCGTCGACGGCGAAGAGGGCATCAGGCGTTTCCTGGAGCTGAAGCCCGACCTGGTGACGCTCGACCTGGAAATGCCGCGGATGGACGGCTTCACGCTCCTGCGGATCATCATGAAAAACCGCCCGGTCCCGGTCATCGTGGTCAGTTCCCTCGGCGGTGACGAGCGGGTCTTCAGGGCGCTGGAACTGGGAGCTGTCGACTTCATACTCAAGCCGACGGCTGATGCTTCAGACGAGCTGAACACGATCCGTGACGATCTGACGGAAAAGGTTCGCGGGGTGTTCAACCTCAACATGTCCTGCATCAGGAAGCGGGGCGAGTCTCTTCCCGAGGCTGTGGCAAAAAGGATCTGGACCGCCGGCGCACGGCAGAGGGACAGGCAGGGCGCCCTGTCCGTGCTGGCAATAGGTGCCTCGACGGGCGGCCCCCCGGCATTGCAGGTCATCTTCGAGGAACTTCCGGGAGACATCCCCTTTTCCATCGTGGTTTCCCAGCACATGCCGGCGGGTTTTACACGGGCCTTTGCCGAAAGGCTGAACAGGATTTCGGCCATAACCGTGCTCGAAGCACGCGACGGCGATCCGGTTCGCCCCGGCACGGCGCTCATCGCGCCTGGTGGCAGGAACATGGTTTTTCAGCAGTCTGAGGGCGAGGTCCGGGTCCGCCTCATGGAACCGCAGGTGACCGATCACTGCATACCTTCCGTAGACAGGATGTTCCAGTCATGCGCGGAACTGTTCGGCCCGCGCATGCTCGGGGTCGTCCTGACCGGGATGGGCAGCGACGGCAGCCGGGGGGTGCTGGCGATCAAGGAGGCCGGTGGGCAGGTCGTTTCCGAATCGGAGGAGACGGCGGTTATTTTCGGTATGCCGAGAGCGGCCATTGCCACCGGCATGGTGGATGCAGTCGTGCCACTGGAGAAGATTTCCGAAGAAATCATGATCCGCTGCGGGACGGGCGGGGATAGATCCTGAGAGGAGCGCGCAATGGCGACTGATGAGGAAAAAGGCGTTTCTGGGAGGGCTGAGGAGTTCCTGCAGCTTTTCAAGAAAGGGGCCGAGTTCACCCAGGAACTCTTGAAGGAGAATGAACTGCTCCGGTACCGTCTGGTCCAGCTGGAACAGCGGCTGCGAACACACGACGCGAGCGAGGCGCAGCCCGAGCAGAGCAGGAAGCTTTCGGAGCGGATAGCCGAGCTGGAAAACGAAAAACAACGCATTCTGGAACATATGGCCAGCGTGGAACGGGAGAACCAGGATTTCGCCACCCGCTACGTGGAGATCGAAGCGGAGAACAACAATCTCGCCAATCTCTACATAGCCAGTTTCCAGCTCCATTCGACCCTCGACTTTCGTGAGGTGCTGCAGATCATCATCGAGATCATCATCAACCTCATCGGTGCTGAGGAATTTGCGATCCTGCTGCTTGACGACAAGACGCAGGACCTCACTGCGGTTGCCACCGAGGGGGTTGCCCGCGAGGACATTCCGCCGGTCAAGCTGGGCAAGGGCGTGGTCGGCCAGGTAGCGGAGACGGGGGATAGCCACTTCGCAGCAGATGTCTCGGCATACCAGCGAAACTTCCTGGATCCCATGGCCTGCATTCCTTTGAAGATCAAGGAGCACACCATCGGTGTGATCGCCATCTACAAGCTGCTCATACAGAAAAAGGAATTCGCTCCGGTCGACTATGAACTGTTCACCCTGCTGGCGGGACACGCGGCAACCGCCATATTCAGTTCCCGGATGTATTCGGAGTCCGAGCGCAAGCTTTCCACCATCCAGGGTTTTATTGAACTGCTTACCAAGTAGGCATTGTAATGAAGGAGATACTGCCATGCCGGTTCAGAATATACTGATCGTAGAAGACTCCCCGACAATGAGGCAGCTCATAGCCTTTGCGCTCAAGAGGCTGCCGGGAGTCCGAACCGTTGAGGCAAGTGACGGCGTCGACGGATTGAAGAAACTTTCATCAGAGAAGTTCGACCTCATTTTTACCGACATCAACATGCCCATCATGGACGGATTGAAGCTGGTAAGCCTGGTCAGGAGCGATGCCAATTACCGTGCCACCCCCATCGTCGTGATTACCACGGAGGGCGCAAAGGAAGACCGGGAACGGGCATTGGCTCTCGGCGCCGATGACTATATTACCAAGCCGATTCAGGCCAACCGTATCCTGGAGTTGGCCAGGAAGCTTCTGAAGTCTTCCTGAGAGAGGTCATTCACGCATCGTCCGGTGCAGTGCCTCTCACTTCTCTCGAGGAAACATCATCAGAGACATTTCCTTCTTCATAAGGGAGAAAGGGCTTCCTGTTTGTACGCTGCGGCGCTGTCGGCGCACCGGAGCAACGTGGCTGCAAGAGCTGGGTCTACGCCAGTCAGCGCGGCCCGCAGGGGGCTGAATAATGGTACAGGTCTGAAACAATACTGACAAATTTTGTCAACTTTGGGCGAAGCGCCTCAGCTGAGGTTTCGCCCTTGCCATACGGAGGTAGGAACGTGGAGGAGAGATACATACCGAAGGATGTAGAGGAAAAATGGCAACGCTTCTGGGAGGAGGGATCGGTGTTCCGCGCAACCGCCGATGCCGGCGGTGAAAAATACTACCTGCTCGAGATGTTTCCCTATCCTTCCGGAAGGATCCATATGGGACATGTCCGCAATTATTCGATCGGCGACGTCATGGCCCGCTTCATGAGGATGCGTGGGCGCAACGTGCTGCACCCCATGGGCTGGGATGCGTTCGGCATGCCGGCTGAGAACGCGGCCATCCAGCACAGGAGCCATCCGGCCACCTGGACCTACGAGAATATCGACTACATGAGGAACCAGCTGAAGCGTCTCGGCTTCTCCTATGACTGGGACCGCGAGCTGGCTACCTGCCACGTTGGATACTACCAATGGGAACAGCGCATTTTTCTGGAGATGTACCGCAAGGGACTGGCATACAAGAAAAACTCCTCTGTCAACTGGTGCCCGAAATGTGAAACCGTGCTGGCCAATGAGCAGGTGGAGGACGGCTGCTGCTGGCGGTGCGACAGCCTTGTGAAGCAGCAGGAGCTGGACCAGTGGTTCTTCCGCATTACCGATTACGCCGAAGAACTCCTGGAGCATACCTACCGGCTGCCCGGCTGGCCCGAACGGGTCCTCACCATGCAGCGCAACTGGATCGGCAAGAGCCTGGGCTGCGAGATCGACTTTCCCCTCGAGGCCGGAGAAGGGGCTGTCCGGGTGTACACGACCCGCCAGGACACCCTGTACGGGGCCACTTTCATGTCCCTGGCGCCCGAACACCCCCTGGCGCTTGAGCTGACCGTCCCTGAAAGAAGAGAAGAGGTGGCTGCCTTTGTTGACAGGGTCAAGCGAACCGACAAAGCGAAGCGCACTGCGGATGAGATGGAAAAGGAAGGGGTGTTCACCGGTTCGTACTGCCGCAACCCTGTCACCGGACGCAAGATGCCGATTTACCTGGCCAATTTCGTGCTGCCGGAATACGGCACCGGCGCCGTCATGGCGGTACCGACCCATGACCAGCGGGATTTCGAGTTTGCCGGCAACTACGGTCTCCCCCTGGTGGTGGTCATCCAGCCGGAAGGGGAACGTCTTGATCCGTCGACCATGGAAGCCGCCTTCACCGGGGAAGGGGTCATGGTCAATTCCGACGCTTTCGACGGGATGCAGAGCGGCGAAGCGAAGGAGCGGATAGCCGATTATCTGGAGAAGGAAGGTATCGGCAGAAAAACGGTGAACTACCGGTTGCGTGACTGGGGCATATCCCGCCAGCGGTACTGGGGGAATCCGATTCCCATCATCTACTGTGACCGTTGCGGTGTCGTGCCTGTGCCCGAGCAAGACCTCCCGGTACTGCTGCCCATGGATGCGACCTTTACCGGTGAAGGGGGGAACCCCCTGGCCAGGATCTCTTCCTTTGTCAATGTCCCCTGCCCGGAATGCGGGGGGGCTGCCCGCCGCGAAACCGACACCATGGACACCTTCGTGGAGTCCTCCTGGTACTTCCTGCGCTACTGCTGCCCCCGCTTTGACGGGGGGGCGCTGGACCGCAGGGAGACGGAATACTGGATGTCGGTGGATCAATACATCGGCGGTATCGAACATGCGGTCCTCCACCTCCTCTATGCCCGCTTCTTCACCAAGGCGCTCCGCGACCTGGGCCATATCGACATCGATGAGCCGTTCGCCAATCTCCTTACCCAGGGGATGGTCATCAAGGACGGGGCAAAGATGAGCAAGTCGAAAGGGAACGTTGTCGACCCCAACGCACTGATCAGCGCCTATGGGGCTGATACCGCACGCCTCTTTTCGCTGTTTGCCTCGCCGCCGGAGCGGGATCTTGACTGGAGCGACCAGGGCGTCGAGGGAAGCTACCGCTTCCTCAACCGCGTCTGGAAACTGGTCTTTGATCTGGCTCCCCTGGTGCGCAATGCAGGAAGTGTCGAGGTCTCTGCCCTTGATGCCGAGGCGGCCGCGCTGCGCCGTGCGACGCACAAGACCATCAGGAAGGTCACTGACGACATCGAGGAGCGTTTCCACTTCAATACGGCCATTGCCGCGGTCATGGAACTGGTGAATGCACTCGCCTCTTTCGACGGAAAGAAAGATCCCTGCTGTGCTCCCGTCCTCAAGGAAGCGGTGGAAAGCGTCGTTCTGCTGCTCGCACCTTTTGTCCCCCACGTTGCTGAAGAATTGTGGGAAGGGCTGGGGCATGCCGGCGGTATCGGCACGGCGTCCTGGCCCGCCTGGGACGAGGCGGCTCTGGTGGAAGACGAGGTGACCATCGTTGTCCAGGTCAACGGCAAGTTGCGCGGCAAGATCAGCGTAGCGGCCGGGGCCGGCGAGGATGAGATGAGGGCCGCGGCCCTTGCGGACGTCAAGGTGCTGGCCCATACGGAAGGCAAAACGGTCAGAAAGATCATCTACGTACCGGGCAAGCTGCTCAATATAGTGGTTGGCTGAGTGATGCGGGCCCCGGCCCGTCCGGGAGAGGAGTTTTCCGTGCAGAGAAAAACCGTGGCATGTTTTCTTGTCCTGCTGTGCCTGGTGGTTGCGGCCTGCGGATACCGGCCTTTGGGAAGGGACATGGCGTCCCGCTTCGGGGAGGGGGAAACCATCAGTATACCCATCTTCGTCAACAAGACCTTCAAGTCCAATCTGGAGAATGTTCTTCTCAACCAGTTGATTGACGAGTTCGCCAAGAGGAAGCACCTGCAATTGGGGAGAGGAGACGGGACTGACTATACCCTTTCCGGTGAGGTCCTTTCCTACACCAGGAAAGAAGTTTCCTATTCAGGCGCGGACGAGGTCACTGAGTACCGGGCAACCATGGTCATCGCAGCCACCCTGCGCAAGAACAGCACACGTAACGTCCTCTGGAAAGGAGAGCTGTCCTGGAGCCAGGACTATCCGTCCAGTTCGGATATCGCCCTTCTGCAGAACAATGAGGAAGCTGCCGTCCGGGAGATCAGCCAGCGGCTGGCGCAGCAGTTGTATCTCAAGATGTCTGAGGACTTCTAGAGGGCTGACGAAAACCATGAAATACCAGGAATTGATGCATGCTGTGGACAGGGGTGAGGTCAGGCCGCTCCTGTACCTGCACGGCGATGAGCCGTACCTGATGGAGAAGCTCGTCCGGCGGTTGCTGGACCTTCTCGTGCCGCACGACATGCGGGACTTCAACATGGAAGTCTTTTACGGCAACGAGCGCAGCGGCGCAGAGATCGTCGAGGCGGCTGCCACGCTCCCGATGTTCGCCGACTGGCGCGTTGTGCTGGTGAAAAAGGCCGACGCACTGTCTGCCGCTTCCCTGGAGGCCGTTGCCGGGTACCTTGACAATCCGTCTCCCGCGACCTGCCTCGTGTTCCTGGGTGAGAAAATAGACCAGCGCAAGAAATTCTTCGCCGAATTCAAGAAGAAGGGCGAGCTGGTGGAGTGCAGGCGCCTTTACGAGAATCAGCTCGGCCCTTTCATTACGGCTGAAGTTGCGGCTCGCGGAAAGAAGATCGATGGAGCGGCTGCTGAAATGCTGGTCTATCTGGTGGGCAATAACCTGCAGGAGCTTGTTTCGGAGGTGGAGAAGGCTTCTCTCTATGCGGGCGACCGGGATACGGTCACCGTACGGGATATCCGTGAAGTCGCCTCTGACACCCGGGTGAACAGCGTCTTCGAGCTTGCAGACGCCCTGGGAGAGAAAAAGATCGACCGTGCGTTCCGGAGCCTGGACACCCTGCTTGCAGGAGGGGAAGCTCCGTTGCTGGTCCTGGCCATGATAACCCGCCATTACCGCCAGTTGTGGAAAGTCCGGGAGCTCCTGGACCGGAAAGTGCCGACCCGCGATATCGGCAAGGCGGCCGGGATCAACCCGTACTTCCTCCAGGGCATCATTCCCCAGGCGCGCAATTATCAGCCGGCCGAACTGCGCCGGCTGTTCGAGAAGATCTTCCAGACGGACCTGGCGCTGAAAACGGGCCGCATAAAGCCCAGGGTCGTGCTTGAGCGATTGCTCCTGGATGCCTGCGGGAAGTAGGGGCGCCCTCCATTTGGGCCGGCACGGGGCCTGCCCCTACCGTAACAAAAAAAGGACCCGTGTCCGGGTCCTTTCTGATACCTTCAGTTGTTTCGCACCTGGCAAGGCCGCGCAAACGCGGGTCTTCAGGGCTGTTTCCCGCTAGCCCAGGGTGTTGACCAGCCTGTTCAGCCTGGATACGTTGCGGGAAGCGTTGGATCGGTGAATGACTCCCTTGGAAGCGGCGGAGTCGATCACCGGGATGGCTGCCTGCAGGGATTCTTTCGCCAAGGCCATATCCTTTGCCGCAACCGCTTCGCGGACGCGCTTTATGAAAGTCCGCAGGGTGGAGCGGACATGCTTGTTCCGTTCATTCCTCTTGATGTTCTGCTTGATTCTCTTCAGAGCCGACTTGTGATGAGCCAAACTGCACCTCCCTCATATGTACAACGGTTAGCTTGATGTTCGAAAGATAATTTTTTACCACCAGTCAGTGTCTCCTGTCAAGGAAAAATTGCCGTTCCGCTGCATGTTTCGTGGGCGTGCCGCTACGCGAAAACCTGGCTGCGGGGAAAGCTGTTGACTATGATCAGGCAAATTGCGTAGTATCTGAAGATCAAAGACGTGGGGCAGGGAAGTGCAGACAGCGAAAAAACTTTACATAGAAACCTTTGGCTGCCAGATGAATGTCAATGATTCCGAAACCATGGTAACGCTCCTCAGGGAACTGGACTACGAACCGGTTGACAACCCTTCCTCGGCGGACCTCATCATTCTGAATACGTGTAGCATACGGGCCAAGGCGGAGCAGAAGGTGTTCAGCGAACTGGGGCGGATGAAACGGTTCAAGTCCCGGAACAAGCCGGTCATCCTGGGACTGGGCGGTTGCATCGCCCAGCAGCAGGGCGAAAAGCTCCTGCGCCGTGTCCCGTATCTCGACCTGGTGTTCGGCACCCATTCCCTCCACCTGCTTCCTGAAATGGTGCGGGCCGCCGAACGGGGCGAACGACCGGTGCGGAACGACTTCCTCGACCCCGACGCCCGTCTCGATCTCTTTCCGCGCAAGGATGGCGAAGGCGGTGTGACGCGCTTCGTAACCGTCATGCAGGGGTGCGACAACTTCTGTTCCTACTGCATCGTGCCGTATGTCCGTGGCCGTGAAGTGAGCCGACGTTCTCGGGACATTCTCGAGGAGATCGCGGAAATGGCGGCGTCTGGGGTGAAAGAGGTGACCCTCCTGGGTCAGAATGTCAATTCGTACGGCCTGAAAAGCATGGACGAACCCGATTTTGCGACGCTGTTGCGGAACGTTTCGGCTGTCCCCGGTATCGAGAGAATCCGTTTTACGACGTCTCACCCAAAGGACATGTCACCGGCTCTCATCTCGTGCTTTGCCGACCTGCCCACGTTGTGCAGCCACATCCATCTTCCTGCCCAGTCAGGGAGCGACCGCGTGTTGGAGCTGATGAACCGGGGCTACAGCAGGAAGGATTACCTGGTCAGAATCCGCGCGTTGAAGGCTGCCCGGCCGGACATTCTCATCACGGGCGACATGATCGTGGGGTTTCCGGGCGAGACCGAGGAAGACTTCCTGGCGACGCTCTCGCTCATGGAAGAGGTCGGCTATGCGGACCTCTTCTCCTTTGCGTTCTCCGCCCGGCCCGAAACGGACGCGGCACGTTACCGGGATGCTCTGACGCGCCGGGAAAAACAGGAGCGGCTCGACCGCCTGCAGTCGCTGCAGCGGTCCATGACCCTGGAGATGAGCCGCGGTCTCGTGGGGACGGTCCAGGAGGTGCTGGTCGAGGGAACCAGCAAGCGGGGCGACCAACTCTTCGGGCGGACCTCCGGCAACCGCGTCGTCAACTTCCCCGGCGAACGGTCGCTGACCGGGAGCATGGTGCGCATGATCATACGGGAGGCCCTGCCCAACTCCCTGTTGGGAGAGATCGCATGACAAAGCTGAAAAACAGCGTGAAGAAAAAGGGGCGCGGCAGGTATCGTGAAATGGCCGTGCACGGCTTCACCCTCGACTCCATTGCCCAGGTTCCGCTGGTGCTCCTCAAGGACGGGGATGAGAGCGTCACGCTTCCCGTCTGGATCAGCTCAATGGAAGCGGTAACTGTCGCCGCGGAGCTGATAAACCGCGATGCCCTGGCCCAGAGCGGCACGCGCGACCTCCTGACGCTGCTCCTGGACCAGCTGCGCGTGTCTATCGACCGGATCACCATCGAGGGCTTGAGCGAGACGAGTTTCGATGCGTACGTGCTCTTTTCGCGGGACGGAAACTGTATTCGTGTAAAAGTGCGTTCCTGTGAGGCGCTCGTTATGGCGTTGAAGTATTCCCTGCCGATCATGGTTGCCGAAGAAGTGTTCGAACAGGCATCCATACTGGATGCGGGCGACGAACACTGTTTCAACGATGACGCTGCCGGCCGCTTTGTGGATTTTTTGGAGAGCCTGGATCCTGAGGATATGGGAAAATATCCACTATAGATTTGAATAACTAGACATTATTTTTGGAGTTATGTATGCGCGAAGAGTCTTATCAGTTCCTCAAGTCCCTGGTGGAGGTGCCGAGCCCGTCCGGCTTCGAGCAGCCGGCCCAAAGAGTGTTCCGCGACTATGTCAGCCCTTACGCCCGGGTTACCGGCGACGTCATGGGCAATTCCATCGCCCAGGTGCAGGGTGCTGCCGAGGCACGGGCCAGAGTGATGCTGGTCGGCCACGCGGATGAGATCGGGCTGCTGGTGAAGTTCATCGACGACAACGGATTTATCTTCTTCGGCGCCATCGGCGGTGTTGACCCCCAGATCACCCAGGGCATGCGGGTGGCCGTCCACGGGAAAAACGGCATGGTGCCGGGCGTCATCGGCAAGAAGCCGATCCATCTCATCGAGCCCAAGGACCGGGAGACGGTGGTCAAGCTGGACGCACAGTACATAGATATCGGCGCCTCATCGAAGAAGGATGCTGAACTGCTCGTTCGAGTGGGTGACCCGGTGACCTTCCATGTGGGGCTGGAGCGTCTGGCCGGCGACCGTGTCGCTTCCCGGGGGTTTGACGACAAGGCGGGCAGTTTCGTGGTGGCGGAAGTCCTCCGGGCAGTGTCCGAGGCGGGCAAAGAGCTGCCGGTCGACCTGTACGGCGTTTCATCGGTACAGGAGGAGATCGGGCTGCGGGGAGGCACTACCAGCAGTTACGCGGTCAAGCCGGACATCGGCATCTGCGTGGAGGTGGACTTCGCCACCGACCAGCCCGATCTGGACAAGAAGCAGAACGGCGATGTGGGAATCGGCAAGGGGCCCATCGTGCCACGGGGCGCAAATATCAACCCGGCGCTGTTCGACCTGTTGATCGACACGGCGGAAAAGGAGAACATCCCGGTCCAGGTCACCGGCATTCCCCGCGCTACCGGAACCGACGCCAATGTGATGCAGATCAGCAGGAAAGGAGTGGCTACCGCCCTGGTCAAGATCCCGCTCCGCTACATGCACACACCGGTGGAAGTCATTTCCCTGTCCGATCTGGAGAATGCTGTGCGCCTCATCACGGCGACTCTTTACAGGATACAATCAAGGGATGCTTATATTCCATCCTGAAGGCGTCATGGATTCACGTCTCTGTTGGCGAGTCTCCGTTCGCCGGTTTCCGGAAAAAACTCTATCGGGCCGTTTGGAGCTTCGTTGCAGCCTCAACCGGGCTGTGCGACACGTTCTTCCTGAAAAACGGTATCGTTCCCGGTTTGTTGCAGCTGATCCCGGCGCACCGGATGAGCTGTTAATGTCACCCTCCCTTCTGGAGCCCTTTTAACTTGACTTCGCCAACCGCGTGTAATATGTCTGGTTATCACACTTTTTTTCGAACCAAAGGAGTGAGTGATGATAGAAAACACCATTCAGGAGGCCTTGACCTTCGACGACGTGCTTCTGGTGCCTGCCTATTCTGACGTGCTGCCGCTGGAAGTTGACCTTTCCTCCTGCATTTCACGGAACATTGCTCTGAACATACCGCTCATAAGCGCGGCCATGGATACCGTTACCGAAGCCCGCACCGCCATCTGCATGGCTCGCGAGGGGGGTATGGGGATCATCCACAAGAACCTTTCCATCGATGCACAGGCTTTGGAGGTGGATAAGGTAAAGAAGAGCGAATCCGGGATGATCGTAGACCCCATCACCATGAGGCCGAATCAGAAGATCCGCGAGGCCCTGGATCTCATGGAGCAGTACCGGATCTCGGGCGTTCCCATCATCAAGAACAACGGCAAGCTGGTGGGAATCCTCACCAATCGTGACCTGCGGTTCGAGACCGATCTAGACCTCCCCATCTCGGCGCGGATGACGAAGCGGAACCTGGTCACCGTGCCGGTGGGCACCACGCTGGAAGAGGCCAAGGAGCACCTGAAGCACACCCGGGTGGAAAAGCTCCTGGTGGTGGACGATGAACGGAACCTGAAGGGTCTCATAACCATCAAGGATATCGAGAAGGTCAGGAAGTATCCCAACGCCTGCAAGGACAGCCTGGGCCGTCTCCGGGTGGGTGGCGCAGTCGGCCCGACGCCCGATATGGAAGCACGGGTCGATGCCCTCGTCAAGGCGGGGGTCGACGTTGTCGTCATCGACACGGCCCACGGGTTCTCCCAGATGGTGATCGATGCAGTCAGGACTGTGCGGCAGAAGTTTCCCACCGTTGACCTGGTTGCCGGCAACATCGCCACCGCTGAGGCCGCAGAGGCGCTGATAACGGCAGGAGTGGATGCCATCAAGGTCGGCATCGGCCCCGGTTCCATCTGCACCACCAGGGTGGTGGCCGGCGTCGGTGTCCCCCAGATCACCGCCATCAGCGAGTGCGCCAGGGTTGCACGCCAGTATAACATTCCCCTGATAGCCGACGGCGGCGTAAAGTATTCCGGCGACATTACCAAGGCCATCGCCGCGGGTGCCGATGTGGTCATGATCGGATCGCTGTTCGCCGGCACCGAAGAGTCCCCGGGGGACACCATCCTGTTCCAGGGACGCGCCTACAAGACCTACCGCGGCATGGGATCCATCGGCGCCATGAAGGAAGGGAGCAAGGACCGCTACTTTCAGACCGAGGTGGAGGTGGAAACCAAGCTGGTTCCCGAAGGGATCGAAGGGCGGGTGCCGATGCGCGGGCCGCTCTCCGCGACGATCCATCAGCTCATGGGCGGCCTGCGGGCAGGCATGGGCTATACCGGCTGCCGCACTATCAAGGAGCTGCAGCAGAAGAGGCGTTTCGTGCGCATCACCGGGGCGGGCCTCAAGGAATCCCACGTCCATGACGTCATCATTACCAAGGAAGCGCCCAATTACCGGGTAGAGAACTGATCATGACTGCTGACATTCACAGCGAAAAAATTCTGATACTGGATTTCGGTTCGCAGGTGACCCAGCTCATCGCGCGCCGGGTCAGGGAACAGAGCGTCTACTGCGAGATTCACCCGTTCAACTTCTCCCTGGAGAAGATCAGGGAGTACGATCCCAAGGGAATCATCCTTTCGGGCGGCCCGTCCAGCGTGTACGACAGCGATGCGCCCCATTCGGACCCCGCCGTCTACGACCTCGGCATCCCGGTCCTGGGCATCTGCTATGGCATGCAGCTCATGACCCGTCAACTGGGCGGCAGGGTGGAGCGCTCGGACAAGCGTGAGTACGGACGGGCGGTCATGGCCCTGGATGACACGGAGGACCTGTTCTCCAGTTTCGGCGACAAGGCCGAGGTGTGGATGTCCCACGGCGACCGCATCGAGTCCATGCCCGCCGGGTTCTCCCGCATCGCCCACACCGAGCACTGCCCGGTGGCGGCCATGAAGGACGGCAGCCGCCGCTTCTTCGGTGTCCAGTTCCATCCCGAGGTGGTGCATACGCCCCGGGGCGAGGAGATCCTTGGCAACTTCCTGTTCGCGGTGTGCGGCTGCCGGCCGGTCTGGACAATGGCCAGCTTCATCGAAACCGAGTGCGAGGATATCCGCCGCAAAGTGGGTGACGGCCAGGTCATCTGCGGCCTGTCGGGCGGCGTCGACTCGTCCGTTGTCGCGGTGCTGATCAACCGGGCCATCGGCGACCAGCTCACCTGCGTGTTCGTCAACAACGGACTGTTGCGCAAGGGGGAGGCGGAAAAGGTCGTCAACCTCTTCAGCAGGCACTTCAGGATCAACCTCAAATACGTTGATGCGTCGGACCGTTTCCTGGACAAGCTCAAAGGGGTCACCGATCCGGAGCAGAAACGGAAGATCATCGGCAACGAGTTCATCTACCTGTTCGAGGAGGAGGCCAAAAAGCTGGGCAGGGTCGACTACCTGGCCCAGGGGACCCTGTACCCTGACGTGATCGAATCGGTGTCCATCAAGGGGCCCTCGGCAGTCATCAAGAGCCACCACAACGTGGGCGGGCTGCCGGAGAAGATGAACCTCAAACTCCTGGAACCGGTGCGCGAGCTGTTCAAGGACGAGGTCAGGCTCCTGGGTCGCGAACTGGGCATGCCCGACGAGGTGATCCATCGCCAGCCGTTCCCCGGCCCCGGCCTGGCGATCCGCTGCATCGGCGAGGTGACTGCCGATCGGCTGGAGATCCTCAGGGAGGCGGACGCCGTGGTGCTGGACGAGATCAGGAAGGCCGGGCTGTACCGGGAGATCTGGCAGTCCTTTGCCGTGCTCCTGCCGGTGCGGACCGTTGGTGTCATGGGGGACGCCCGGACCTACGACTACACCATCGCCCTCAGGGCCGTGAACTCCCTGGACGGCATGACCGCCGACTGGGTCAAGCTCCCCTACGAACTGCTGGGTTCGATATCCTCCCGCATCATCAACGAAGTCAAGGGGGTCAACCGGGTGGTGTACGACATCAGCCAGAAACCGCCCTCAACAATAGAATGGGAGTGAGCGCGCAGCATGATGCGCGCTGCGCGAGGCACAAGGCAGAAAAAGGCAGGCACAAGGCACGGGGCACAGGGCACAAGGAAAGACCCGAGAACCGCGTCTGCTTTCAACTGGTTGTCTGTAACTGGCAGGAACTTGAAAGGCCGGAGGTGAAGGGAGCAACCTTCGCCTCCGGCTTTTTGTATTACATGGCATTTTAAGTGTCAGGTTTTAAGTGGTTAGGAAGTATGCTGGAACTGGTTGGGATGGCAGGCACTGGATATGTTTACTTGGCACTGGACTGCTTTCGAAATTGCACATACAACATAAATACATAAATTTTCAACTTAAAACGTAACGTAACACTTAACACGTAACACTTAAAACTTAAAACTTAAAACCAAGAACCGGCATCCAATGACAACCATCCAACTCATCATATTCGACCTGGACGGAACCCTCATCGACTCCCTGGAAGACCTGGCAGCCGCAACCAACCACATGCTCACCTCCCTGGGCAGGAAGCCGGCGGGCCTCGACCAGGTGCGCGGCTACGTGGGCCAGGGTGCGCGGCGGCTGGTGGAGCGGGCCATGCCCGCGGCCACCGCGGAAGAGATCGAAATCGGCCTGAACGTCTTTCTCGCCTTCAACGAGGCGCACATAGTCGATCGGACACGGCTGTACCCCGGCGCTTTGGAGACCCTCACTGCACTGAGGGATGGGGGGATGACCATGGCGGTGGTTTCGAACAAGAATGTCGCGCTCTGCCGCAAGGTGCTGACAACCCTTGCCGCGGACCGGTTCTTCGCCACGATTATCGGCGCCGACTCCCTGGCGCTGCGCAAGCCCTCCCCCGAACCGTTGCTTATGGTGCTCCGGGAGCTTGGGGTGCCTGCCGACCGTGCCCTCATGGTGGGTGACAGCATCAACGACATTGCCGCGGGCAATGCGGCCGGTATTGCCACGGTCGGGTGTACCTTCGGCTATGGCGATCTTGCGGAGTTGGAGAATGCTACCTGGCAGATAGACTCCATCGCCGAACTGCTCGAGCTGCCGTGTCTGCGGGGCAGGCTATGAGGCGGATCGTGCTTGCTTCCACCTCGCCGTTCCGCAGGGAGCTGATGGAGCGGCTCGGCATCCCCTTCGAGACTGCCGAACCGCTTTTCGAGGAAAACGTGGAACCGGGCGATGAGCCGGCGGAACTGGTGAAGCGTCTTGCCCTGGGCAAGGCCATGTCTCTGGCGCCTACCTATGACGATGCGCTCATCATCGGCTCGGACCAGGTGTTCGTGGCCGGAGGCGAAATCGTCGGCAAACCGGGCAGCGTGGAGCGCGCGCGGGAGCAGCTGCGCATGATGTCCGGCGGCACCCATACCTTCCATACCGGTCTGGCGGTGGTGGACACTGCGTCTGGTGTAACACATACTGTGGCCGTGCCTTTCACGGTTATCCTGCGGGATCTGACTGACGGGGAAATCGACGAATACATCCGCCGCGACGACCCCCTGAGCTGCGCCGGCTCATTCAAGATCGAGGGGCTGGGCATCGCCCTCATGGAGCGGCTCGAAGGAGTCGATTTCACGTCTCTCATCGGCCTGCCGCTCATTGCCCTGGTTTCCATCCTCCGGGAAATGGGAGTCAACCCCCTTTCCCGTTGAACCTGCGCTGTTCCCTTTTCCTCAACTTTCTGCCCCCCCTTTACGAAAGGGGGGCAGGGGGGGATTTCACTGACCATGACCGGCGCTCTTTTCGACAGTCTCTTCATGGATGAGCGTAACCGCCTGGTGACGGAACTGGCGGAAACGTTCCGCGTCCCGGCCTTCCTGGTCGGCGGTTCAGTGCGCGATGCCGTCATGGGACGGCCGGTGCGGGACTACGACTTCGCCCTCGGCGGCGCGGTTTGTGAACTGCCGAGGGAATTTTCCGTCCGCAGCGGCGGGACGTTCTTCTGGCTCGACCGGAAGCGGCAGCAGTCCAGGGTGGTGACCGGCAGGGAAGGTGAGCGCCTGACCTTCGACTTCGCCCCCTTTCGCGGGGACACGATCCGCGAGGATCTCAATCTGCGGGATTTCACTGTCAATGCCCTGGCACTTTCGCTCATACGGGGCGAGGAGGGGCTCCTTGACCCTTTGGGTGGGATGGCGGACATCCGTACCGGCATTGTGCGGATGTGCAGTCGAGCGGCCTTTGCCGACGACCCGCTGCGCATGCTGCGGGCGTTCCGGTTTGCCGCCACCCTCGGTTTCACGGTGGAGGGGCGGACCCTCGGAGAGATCGGCCGGGAGCCCGCCAGGCTCGGCCGGGTCGCCGGCGAGCGGATTCGCGACGAATTCTTCATCATTCTCGGCGCTTCTGGAATCGGCAATTCCCTGAGAAGTCTCCACCGCGCAGGGCTTCTGTCCCATATCATCCCTTCGGATCTCTGCAAAGGCGGAACCAATTCGGCCCCGGAAGAACGCATCGCCTTTGCCGCGAAAGTCGAACAGCTGGCCATGGATCTGGAACGCCTCTTCCCGGTGGACGGAAGGAGGCTCAGGGATCACCTGCAGCGGCAGGCGGAAGGGGATATCCCGGTCCTGTCGCTGGTCAAGCTGGCTGCGCTTCTGGCAGGGGAAGGATGGGAGAGGCTGGTACGGGATACGGTTTCCCGGTTGAAGCTGGGGAACAAGGCGCGGGACGCGTTGCGGGCACTTTGCGGATGCATGGCGTCTTTCCCGGATTTGCCTCCGGAAGGAGTGAACGAACGCCCCCTCTACCGCTTTTTCCGCGACCGGCAGCCCGCCGGTGCCGAGGTGCTGCTCCTGCCCCTGGCGGCTGGTCTTCTTTCCCCCCAACTGGCCGGACGGATGCTGTCCTTCTACGTTCATCGTTACCGGTCCGCAGACAGGGATCTCCTCCTTTCCGGGGATGAGGTGATGGCGCTGCTCCATATTCCACAGGGATTGGCCCTTGGTCGTTTCATGGAGCGCCTCCGGGAGGCGGAAAGCATGGGCATGGTTGCCACGGCCGGGGAGGCGCGGGAGTTCCTGCTGAAAAAGCAGTTGACAGAACAGGGGCTTCCAGGGTAAAAAGTTTCTCTACGCGGGAATAACTCAGTGGTAGAGTGTCAGCTTCCCAAGCTGAAGGTCGGGGGTTCGAATCCCCTTTCCCGCTCCAATAAAATCAAGGACTTAGCCATTTTGGTTGAGTCCTTTTTTATTCGTGTTGTAGTTGGTGTTGTAATACATTACAAAAGCGGCAGAGAAAAAGTCGAATGGAATTAGGGGAGACATCGGCCGCTGATGATTGTTTCAGAAGGTCAGTATTCTTCAGGAAACAACACCGTAGTAACCGACCGGTCCCATTCGGTGATTATCCAGATGGTCGGTAACCCCTCTTTCTTGTAGACCGAGAAAAGCCGCTCACCGTTCTGCAGGGCCAATTCGTTGGCAACCCGGTCTTCGTCGCAAACATCACCCCAGTCCCCCGCCAGGTGCCGTTTCAGTGAGAGCTGTACGTGCCTGGCAAACTCTTCATTTTCTGTTAGCAGATCATTAACACCTCTGGTCACGGCCAGCTGTCCTGGATTGAATTTCATGATTGACCTCCATCCCGGTCGGCCGCCCGTACGGAAAACCCTATCTTCTTTTTGTTGCCGTCACGCTTCATCCGACCGGCAAGCTCATCTTCGGCAATGTCCATGAGTGTCTTTATGTCGATAGTTGAACGCCCACGATAGGCTTGCAAGCGTACAGCCTTCTCGATTACCAGACGAATCTCACCGCCGGTCAAGTCCAGGGCAGCCAGTTGCTCAATCTCAATATCAGTTGCCAGCTGCTTCAGCGGCAGATGATTTTTCCACAGCGCTACCCGCAGATTCCTGTCAGGGGGAGGCAACTCCAACTTATAGGTGAACCGTCTGCTAAAGGCTTCGTCCAGCAAGTCGCGGCGGTTGGTGGTTGCTACCAGGATGCCGGAAAAACGTTCCAAGCCCTCCAGAAACAGGTTCTGCATGTTGTTATTCATCCGGTCTACTGCATTGCTCCCTGCGCCACGGGTTCCAAGGAGCTGGTCGGCTTCATTGAGCAACAGGATAGGGGCAATTCCCAACTCTTTTTGCAGGGTGGCATAATCGTCGAATATACGCCGCACATTCTGTTCACTCTCTCCCACCCAGCAACTCAACACCCGTGCCGCGTCAATTTTTAGCAAGGGCAGCTTCAATGCACTTGCCAGATATTGAGCGGTCAACGTCTTTCCGGTACCTGGCGGTCCATAAAGCAGCGCAGTACTACCGGTCGGCGTACCCCAGGCAGCAGGAAGTGCGGCCAGCCAGCTTTTTCGGATTCGCCTCCCGTGCTGAGATTCGCTGAAGATGAGCGATTGAATAGCTTCCATAACATGTGCCGGAAGAAGGAGAGAATCGCGTGTAACCTTCGGTTCTTCGATATCAAAGAGCGTGCTCGTCCTGACACGGCTTTTCAGGTCTTGAGCAGTACCCTTGTCAATATTCTTCCCGAGCAGAGCCCTGATGCCAAGCTGGGTCAATCTGACCGATTCACCGAAAGCGCCTTTTGCCCCTTCTACAAGCCGATGTCGCAGTAGCTGGCTTTTCTCGCCAAACAAATGTTCTTGCATCCTCTTCCGGCAGACGCGGCCACGGGCAAACAGATTTGTCACATCAGACGGGTCACCGAAGTCGTAGCGCACATCACCATCACGCATCCCCAGGAGCCCAATCAGTGTCAGGTGCTGAAAAACGCTCAGCGAATATTTTTCCCGTGCCTTTGCTGCCGGGAGTTCACAAGTTGATGCCGACATTCGCAAGGCAATTCTTCTGTACCACCCTTCGGGCTGTACTGTTGTCAAATCCGTTTCCGGGTCAGTAACACGAAAATGGATGGTGCTATCTTGGCTTATGGTCTGCAAATAGGCGAACACTGCATCCAAATACATATCATTGGACGTGAACGAACAGCTGTTTAGCTGCCCTGCATCTATTTCTTTATGGAAGGTATCGCCAAGTTCTATACACGACTGCAACCAGCAGTACGGTGGCTGATCGGTAAAGGCCAAACCCGGCGAGTCAGTAAAGAGTATCCAGCCCTGTCCCTTCAACTCGGTAAAGCCATCGAGGAAAATAATGGTTCTTTCAGGGTCACAAACCAGCTTGTCGATGATTTCGTGTCCTTCTACCAACGGTTCATTTGCCATCATAGCCTTGAGAATATGGGCAAGAGCGCCGAGTGCCGGAAGAGAAAGTTGTGTGAAACAGGCTGGCATCCTGCCAACTGAGTTGATTGTTTCCGAGAGCATCGCCACCTCGTCTGCGTAGGTCAACGTGACTTTCCGCTGGCCAACATTACTTCGTTTCCTACGCTGCCGATGTTCCGCCAACTCTTCTTCATGGTCACGTTTTGCCCGCTCATGGCGCGAGGCAACACAGATGAGATACTGGGCCAGTTCCATGTATCCTCCCTTCTTCGGTATTCACTTGTAAAAATGATTTTGCAGATGTGGGTGAGAAAAACGAGGCGATAACTTTGAGAAACGAAGGGGTGGTAAATCCTGGGAAAACGACCTTACAGCAAGCCTCGGCTGACAAACGAAACAAAGCTGTCACCGATAATGATATGGTCCAGAACCCTCACGCCGATAAGTTCCCCTGCATCCCGTAATCGCCGCGTTATTTCCATGTCTTCCCTGCTGGGCGTCGGGTCACCGGATGGATGGTTGTGTAATGTGCAGCTACCAGTAATGTGAAGTTGCCCTCTCCGATAGCCAGTTCCAGGCCGCATACCCGGCAGAAGCCGTTTTTTGAATCCACATTATTCTGAGGTCGGTATCCTTCTCCTACGTGCAATTATCCAGGAGAAAGGAGACAGAACTATGCTTGAGTACTGGTACAGAGAACGGCGGACGTTGGTTGATTTCCGGAGGGGACCACTTGGCCCATACATGGACGGACTTGCAGCACGCCTGAAGGAAAGGGGGTACTCAAAAAGTTTTGCCGGGCAAGTGCTTGGGAACTGTTGCCTTCTCAACAGCTACCTCATTGACCAGGGGATCACACGGAGTAACGGCATCACCCTGGTTCACTTTGAATCATTTATCGATGCCTATCTCACAGGCTTCAAAACTTCAAGCAAACTGTACGTCGGACGTGGTTATGTGTGGTGCCATCTGAAACACATGTTATCATACCTTGTTGACGAGGGAGTAATGAAACCGGCAACTCCCAAGCCGCTACCGCAGCAATATCGCTGGGTACTCGAGCCTTATCTCCACTATTTGCGCGAGGAACGCCAACTCCAGGCGCATACTGTTCAGAATTATCGGCGGGTATTATGCCGATTTCTCGACGGCCTTGGAGAGAACACTTCCCGCAAGAGTATGAAAGCTTTGAAGGCCGCGGACGTTGAAACTTACATCAAGCAGCATCTCAAGGAGAGCCCGGAGAATCTGCGGAATTTGGCAGGCTATCTGCGCGGGTTTCTCCGCTTCTGTGCCATCTGGGGATATGTCGCCAAGGATTTTTCCGGAGTTATCCCCTCTGTACCCACTTATCGCCTGGCATCTCTGCCAAAGGGGATGGAAGACACCGACTTGCAGCGAATCCTGAACGCTATACCCAAGGGAACTGCTGTTGGAGCAAGAGACACCGCCATCATGCTGCTTATGATGGCTTACGGCATTCGCGGCATGAGCGTGGTGGAACTACGACTTGAGGATATTGACTGGCAACGTCCTACCATTCTGATTCGGGCAAGAAAGGGTGGCAAAGAAGTCGTGCTCCCACTACTGGAGGCTGTCGGTGAAGCGATTATCCAATACCTCCATCATCGTCCGGATACCCGCCTCCGAGAAGTATTCCTCGGCGTGAGGGCTCCCCATTTCCCACTTAACGGCCAGGATATATCCATAATCGTCCGTAAGCACATGACGAACGCTGGAGTGAAGAAACCCAAGAACGGATCGAGTACCTTGCGACATTCGTGGGCAATCCGGGCGTTGGCGCAGGATTCACCGATGAAAGCTATTGCCGATGTCTTGGGTCACCGATGTCTGAACACCACTTTCATCTATGCCAAGGCCGACCTCAAGATGCTCCGGCAGGTAGCTATGCCGTGGCCGAAAGAGAGGTGAATCATGGCAACATGCATATTCCGCAGTCCCGTCGCCGCAAGTCTCCAGGCGTTCTGGGAGATGAGAACAGCCCTCGGCCGTAAAGGTGAGAGTGACAGAAAGATTCTCTGCTACCTGGATCGTTTCCTGATGGAAGAACTTAAACCAGGACGACCGATAACTGCCGATCTCGCAGAGCGTTGGTTCAAGTCGATGGAGCACCTGAATGCCGGAACCAGACTCAACCGCATGTCCATCATGCGGCAGTTCTGCGGATACCTGAGCAATTTCGACCCGCAGACATGCGTTATTCATCAGAGCTTCCTGCCGCGCAGAAACCGCCCGGCACCACATATCTATTCACCGCAGGAAATGAAGCAGATTCTGAATGCTGCCAGCAGAATAGGTCCAGAGGGCAGCCTTCGGCCAATGCTTATATCCACCATTATCGGTCTGCTCCACAGTACCGGTCTGCGAATTGGTGAGGCATTGAGACTTCTGTTGGCAGATGTGGACATCGAAGGCGAGTTGCTGACGATTCGGGAAACCAAGTTCAAGAAATCCAGATATGTCCCCTTGTCACATTCCACCGCTTTACAGCTTGCAAACTTTCTACATCGGCGAGAAGCAGCAGGCTTTCCCACTGTCGCGACTGCACCGGTTTTTATCAGTCCATCCGGAAAGGCCTACCGACCTGGACGAATTTGTGAAATCTTCCTGGGAATCCTCAGAGATGTCGAATTGCGTGGCCCCAAAGGAGAACGGGGGCCTCGCATTCATGACTTACGACATAGCTTTGCCGTGAACAGGCTGGCTCAATGGTACCGGCAGGGAGATAACATCAATGCCAAGTTGCCGTTACTGGCAACGTATCTCGGGCATTCCTCGCTCGTCGGCACTGAGACATATCTGCATGCCACGGCTGAACTTCTTGAACAGTCGAACATTCGGTTCAAGAACCATTTCGCTGTTCCGTACCTGAAGCGAAGCAAAGGGGGGAGTCATGGCGCAAAGTAATGGCATCGGCCTCCCCATTCGTCGTTTCTTTGAAGACCACTTGACTGTTCAGAGAGGAATGAGCCCAAACACGGTGCTTTCATACCGAGATACCTTCAAACTCTT
The DNA here is from genome assembly GCA_002419385.1 of Geobacter sp. UBA5735. Taxonomy (GTDB): domain Bacteria; phylum Desulfobacterota; class Desulfuromonadia; order Geobacterales; family Geobacteraceae; genus RPRC01. Next base: position 1,932 of record DIFZ01000009.1, on the reverse strand, counting down.
CCTACAGTTTGCAGTGGAACGTTGCCGCAAGTCCTGTATCGATCTTACCGTTGATGACCTCTCCGACCGGTTAGTCAGACAATTCCTGGAGCACCTCGACAGCGGGCGCAAGAACGGAACTGGAACCCGCAACGTCAGGCTGGCTGCCATTCATGCCTTTTTCAAGTATCTGGCCGCTACCGATCCCCGTTACATTGCCCAATGCCAAACCGTTCTTGCCGTACCCTTCAAACGGCATGCCAGGCATGTGTTGGGGTACCTGGAGAAGGAGGAAGTCCAGCATATCTTCAGGCACATTGATGTCCTGAGGCCGCAAGGACGGCGGGATGATGCACTGTTGCGTCTCCTCTACAACAGCGGAGCGCGGGCGCAGGAGATTGTGGATCTCAACGTGAATCATTTCCGGTTCAGTCGCCCATACTATGTGCTGATTCATGGCAAGGGACAGCGTGAGCGAACCTGTCCGCTCTGGGATGAGACGATACAGGCCATAAAGGCAACCATTGAAGACCGGCATATACGCCTGTCAGACAGTGCCCCGCTCTTTACAAACGCCAGAGGAGAACGCCTTACCCGTTATGGCTTACGCTACCTGATTGCACAGCGGGTGGCGACAGCGGCGGAAACATGCCCGTCGTTATCCACCAGAACGATTACCCCTCACACATTCCGGCACACAACCGCCATGCATCTGCTGCAATCGGGCGTTGATCTGAACATGATTCGTTCCTGGCTCGGACACTCTTCGATTGAGACCACCAATCTGTATATCGAGATTGATCTGGAGATGAAGCAGAAAACGTTGCAGGCCTGCGAAAAACTGTTGTCAAAAACCAGCAAGAAGGGAGCGTCATGGCGACGTGACCCGAGCATCTTGGAGTGGCTGACAGCCCTATAATTATGTGAAGCGCCTGGAAGGGCTGCGATACCTTAGGCCCTTCCAGATGCTTACTGCATCTGAATCGATGGAAACGATTCCGGCACTACTTCACATTACTGCCAGCTGCACATTACATAACTTATGTTGAGCTCCACATAAGTTGTGCAGCAGAATGATTGCTGCTGCCGATGACAAGAGTGCGGTTTTGAATACTTCCCGTGGGTGAACGATGCTCTGATTCAAGGAGCCGATAGCCACTTCATCAACGCAGCAGATACGGTTTTTGCCGTCCAAGTGAATGGTAAAGAAATACTCTTTTGTTTCATGCCGCAAAAAGCTGAAGGTGTTGAAGGCCTGCTCCGGGCTGGTAAATCTGACGAATGGCTTCAAGTATTGATGATGCTCTTCCTTGATGGCCAACGTTTCATATACCGCCTTGATTTGCTTCAGTTTTATCGTTTTCGGCTTCGCCGGAACCGGCTTATCGCTGAATGTTTTTTCAGTAGTCATATTTGCTCTCCTTGCGAGTGACATTTAGAAATCTAAGTAGGTTTATTCACGAACTCTGTTCAGCAAGAGGCATTCGCGCTCATGTTTGCTGCCAAAAACATATTTGCGCTCGTCTGGACTCTTGGTTTTCTTGAGATTCTTTTCCAGCCAGTTGAAACGGATTCTTACGTTGGGGTCTTGCTTCCCGGAGGAATCGAAGAATTGCACCGCATCATTATCAAGAAATCTCTTGGAACGTGGTGAAGGGGTCGTAACAATAGAGCCATTCGTCTTCAGCCCGAAGGCCAAGCAGGCAATGCCGATAATTCCGGCTCGAATGGATGTACAGTAACGCCGCCCCATTTTCGTTAAGGCATCGGAGAATTTTGCTGTTCTCGTTCAAATGAACCTGGCTGCCTGTTATGTATTTGGATTCGACGGTGAATCTGCTGAACCTCTTTTCCTTGTAGTTGTTGAGCCAGAAACCGATATCCTGAATTGCACGGCTTGAGGTGCCGCGAGAAGCTTCAGCATCGAGACAGTCCCGAATGGCACTAGTTTAA
>DIFZ01000022.1 GCA_002419385.1 Geobacter sp. UBA5735 | reverse complement strand
GCGTTGTTGGATTGTGCAAAGAACAGGTGCAGCAACTGATTGAACGCTTTGTTGAGTCACTACCAGGAGCTTTCCGGGAGCGATTGCTACTTTCGGCTCAGATACCCGGCTAAACCGTAAATTTATCAGATGGTTATACGCAAATTACCAACTGCGAAAGTTGAGCTGAAACACTTAATGGCGTACTCGACCTTGAATCGCTTTGGTCCAATGGAATTGCTGACCCGTGTGTGAATTGTGTTCAAGCAGGGTTTACTCCAAATGTCTTGAAGAAATCCCGGATCCAGGGCGAGCGATTTCGTCGGCTTGCTTCTTAATAGCCAAGACGTTTTGCGGAGCGGTAACTTATGAACCACGAATTGAAAATCGTGATCATCGCTGGCCCAAACGGTGCCGGTAAAACCACCTTTGCCCGCGAGTTTCTTCCTTATGAGGCAAACTGCCCCCTCTTCGTCAATGCAGATTTGATCGCGGCCGGACTTTCGCCGTTTCGCCCGGAGGCAGCTGCCGTAAGGGCCGGGAGACTGATGCTGGAGGAAATAGAAACACACGTATCGCACCGGAAGTGTTTTGCCTTTGAGACAACCCTTAGCGGCCGTACCTATGCGAAGAAAATTCGAGAATGGCAGGCAATTGGATACCACGTCACCCTCATCTTTCTTCAATTGCCAGAACCTGATGTCGCTGTTGCGAGGGTTGCCGCCCGTGTTGCTCAAGGAGGTCACCATATTCCCGAGGACACTATACGTCGCAGATTCAGTTCAGGATTAAGCAACCTGGATTGCATTTACAAGCATCTTGTAAACACATGGATTCTTTACGACAACTCCGGCAGCGTTCCACGATTGGTGAATTGGGGAGAAAAAGAATGAGCGACAAGAAATCATTGCCAAAAGATTCGGACCTGGCAGGAGTCGAAAAAGCCCTCAAACGAGCGGCAAAAGCTGCTCGTACACTGGCAAAAAAGACCCACACACCATGCTACGTGGTCAAGGAAGGAAAGATTGTCAATATTGCGGAACGGCAGGAGACATACCGTCCATCAAAGCGAAAGCCGGCTTAGATGGATTAGATAATACGAAAATGTCCCGCTCCAACGATGCAAACCAATTGCTGAACTACCATGAACGGTCACACGAGAACGCAGGAATGCGGGCCATGGGTCTTTACTGCTGGGAAATTTCCAGGAAATACCAAGAAGGAGATACTGTTCACAACGGTTAGTCAATGCAGTCTACACGCCAAAATGCTCCCATCAGGAATCACAAAATATCTCTCATCCCGAGGAATAAAGGGCCCCTGGCGCAAAGCAGGTGAAGCGGGCGCTGGCTTCTCCGGCGCGGTAGTGATCCCGGCGCTGGCGGAAAGCGCACGATTGTTTGATACCCTCCGTTCACTTGCGGAGAATCCGCCGGACCTGCTCTCCCGTTTCCTGGTGCTCGTCGTGGTGAACCATCGCGAGGATGCACGAGTCGAGGACAAGGCCGACAACGCAGTCACCCTGGAAATGCTGGCAGCAGGTGATCACACGCTGGAAAAGCTCCGGCTGGGCTGGATCGATGCGGCTTCGCCCGGGCTCGAGCTGCCGCTCAGCAGGGGGGGAGTGGGCCTGGCGCGCAAGATCGGCTTCGATCTGGCTCTGCCCCTCCTGGATTTCAGTTCTCCCGGCCCGATCCTGGTTGCGCTGGACGCCGACACCCTGGTGCAGCCGGACTACCTCCCGGCACTCATCGACCATTTTCGCAGCGCCGCACATGGCGGGGCTGTCATCCCCTTCCGCCACCAGGAGGGGAATACCGGCGAGGAACGTGATGCCATCATACGGTACGAGCTCTTCCTCCGCAGCTATGTGCTGGGACTCTCGCTGGCCGGATCTCCCTATGCGTTCCATACCGTGGGCAGCGCGATGGCCTGCTCCGCCCATGCCTATGTCCGCATGGGGGGGATGAACAGCAGGGTCGCTGCCGAAGATTTCTATTTCCTGCAGCAGCTGAAGAAAACCGCCGGAATCTCGCAGGTAAAAGGGACCTGCGTCCGCCCTTCACCACGTGCCTCTCACCGGGTGCCGTTCGGTACGGGCCGGAGTGTATCCCGCATCCTGTCAGGAGAAAAGGACGCCGTGCTCTTCTACCGTGCCGACTGCTTCCGGATCCTCTCGGCATGGCTCACGCTGGTGGGAAGAAGTCTCGGCAGCACCGGCAGCCAGATCATGGCCGCTGCCCGGGCACTGTCGCCCTTCCTCGGAAACTTTCTCGAGCACAACCGGTTCCCGTCCGCGTGGGAAAAGCTGGCGGAAAACGCCGCCTCGTGCGACAGGCTCATAGCAGCCTTCCACGAATGGTTCGACGGCCTGCAGACCATGAAGCTGGTCCATCACCTCTCCGATGCCGCGTATCCCCGCGGCGACCCTGAAGAATTGCTGCCACCACTGCTGGAATGGGCCGGGCTCGGCACGGTAACCGCACCGGAAGAACAACTCGCTCTCCTCAGCTCCATCCAGCGGTGAAAGACCCGATATCAATGAGAGTTCGCTACTAATTGTTGGTTTTTTTCTCTTCATGGGCTATTATCGGGAAAACGATCTCCGAAAAAGGGATCAACGGATCCAATGACGTTCACAGCCAGAAGGGAAAGGAGTACCATACCATGAAGATACGTTCAGTGCTGCTTGTGTCCGCCGCATTCACTGCCCTGTCGATCGCGTCTCTTGCCCAGGCCCAGAAAACCGATACCATCCAGCCCGCACCCGGTGAATCGGGAGATCTGCTCTCGACGCCCTACGGGAATCAGGCAGCACCACTCAGCCAAAACAAAGAACCTGAAACCACCCCCATGCAGCAATCCACGGTAATCGAAGAGATTCTCCCCCCGGACAGTGGTGCGGGAATGCAGAAAGGCGGTGGCGAAACGCTGACAAAAGTCGACACCGCTCCTCCGACGCCCGCTCCGGACAAATCGGCGCCGTATACGGCAGCCATCGATGAAACCGCCAAGATCAACGCGTCAACCGAGGTGTTGCAGGAGATTACCACCATACCGGAAGGCGTTTCACCGACACTGCTCAGCAATTCATATGGAATCGTCATCATCCCCGGAACCATCAAACTCGGCTTTTTCTTCGGCGGGCAGTACGGCAGTGGAATTGCCATGGTTCGCAACGAGGACGGCAGCTGGAGCAATCCCTCCTTCGTCTATCTTGCCGGCGGCAGCTTCGGCCTTCAGTTCGGCGCCGTGTCCAGCGACATCATCCTGGTTTTCAAGACCAAGAAAAGCGTTGTCGGCATGGCAAAAGGAAACTTCACCCTGGGCGCGGACGCAGCAGTTGCAGCAGGCCCGGTCGGCCGCCGGGCTGTTGCCTCCACGGACTGGCAGCTCAAGGCGGAAATCTATTCCTACGCCCGCAGCCGTGGGCTGTTTGCCGGGATCTCACTCGACGGCTCAGTCCTTGCCATCGATACGGGCGCCAATGCGGCTTTTTACGGCACACCGGACGTAAGCGCAAACGACGTCTTCGCCTCTGCTCCGTCCGCTTCGCCTGCTGTCGTGAGGATGAAGAGTTTTCTGACCAGGATATCCTCCATCCCTGCAAAGGAATAATCATGTCGTTCGCGGTTACCTCAGAAGAGCCTTCGACCGCTCTCTCCCGGGAGCATGGGGAACTGGTTTGCCGTCTCGCCCGGGAGCTTTACCCTGACCTGTTCGAACTGTATACCCGGCTCCATTCGGAGCCCGAACTATCCGGCCAGGAAGTCCGGACAGCCGGCCGGGTCGCCTCCCTGCTGCGCTCTGCCGGCTACCAGGTGACTGAAGGCGTGGGCGGGCACGGTGTCGTGGGAGTGCTGGAAAACGGCGACGGTCCGGCAGTCCTGGTCAGGGCTGACCTGGATGCGTTGCCCATCGAAGAAAAAACAGGGTTCCCCTATGCCAGCACGGCAAAGGGAACCCTGACCGGCACCGGAGAAGTGGGGGTGATGCACGCCTGCGGACACGATGTCCACATCGCTGTCCTCATCGGCGCAGCCCGCGCTCTGTCGCTCCTCAAGGACCGGTGGAGAGGGACCCTGATCATGGTTGCCCAGCCGTCGGAAGAAGTGGGCGCCGGAGCACAAGCCATGATCGATGACGGGCTGTTCACCAGGTTCCCGCGCCCCGACTGCGCCCTGGCGCTCCATGTGATGCCGTCCCTGCCGGCCGGCAGGGTGGGTTTCCGCGAAGGCCTGTTCTGGGCGGGATGCGCCTCCCTGGAGGTGGTCGTGCGCGGCAGGGGAGGGCACGGTTCGCGGCCCCACGAGACCAGTGACCCGGTGGTGATGGCGGCGGAAACCATCCTCCTTCTCCAGACCATTGTCAGCCGCGAAATCGAACCGACCGAAACCGCTGTCCTTACGGTGGGTTCCATCCATGGAGGCACCAAGGGGAACATCATTCCCGAAGAGGTCGTACTCCAGGTGAATTACCGCTACTTTTCCGGGGATACGGGAAACCGGCTCCGGGCTTCCATCGAACGGACAGCCCGCGGCGTCGCCTTTGCCGCCGGTGTACCGGAGGAGCGGATGCCGACAGTAACAGATCTCTACTCAGGTCAACCCATTCTCAACGACCCAAAGCTGACCCGACGGCTGGCAGCCTCTTTCCGCAGCGTCCTTGGCAAGGAAAACGTCCTGCGGATGAATCGCTTCACCTTCAGCGACGATTTTTCCCACTTCGGCTGTTGCGAACCGAAAATCCCCCTCTGCTACTTCCTGCTCGGAAGCTCAGGGAAAGAAAGCATGCACGGCCGAAAAGCGCTGGACAACGTTCCGGGCCTCCACAACCCGGAGTTTTCCCCCGATCCCGAACCAACCATCACGACCGGCGTCAAAGCCATGACAGCTGCGGTGCTGGAAGCGCTTCTCGCCATGCATGCCATCTCGAACCAGCACTAGGAGCCTGTCGGGCTTGAACTA
>DIFZ01000006.1 GCA_002419385.1 Geobacter sp. UBA5735 | reverse complement strand
TTTACCATCTGCGAAAGTTGAGTATATAATTCATTAAGATGTATAGCCATCCCACTTTCCGCTTTTCGCTTATTGATTGTTTCTGTTACACAGTAACGGGGAAGCTGAGATCATGAATAACACTACCAACATTATTTGGGACGTAGGTAACGTTTTATATCCTTTTTCTCGCGTTTCCGAAAAATATTATGCCCTCTGTAACGATGCCCATGTTGATCTTGCCTTGGAAATCTTTCCGATGTTATCTACGGAAGAAGCGCAGTATCTTGTGGACGAATGCTATAATACATTTCATGACTGCTATGGCGCATTTATTCCGGTGATCATTCATTACGGGCTCGATTTGGAAGAAACGCGGCTTCGTCTGTTCAAAAAACACTACGCCAAGCTTTTCGAATTGCTGATAAGACATTGTCCTGTTGTTTTCGATGACACGAAAGATTTGGTTGATGCTTTTTGTGCAATCAGCAGGTGCGTCAAGCACGGCATTTTATCACAATGCTGCATGGAGAGCTTTGGCATACCTGCGCTTGAAAAATTAGGCATATTGCCGTTCTTTGACCCGAAAGCAATTTTAGGGCTTGATCAGGTTGGCTTCGTCAAAAAGGCGGAAAGCACAAAGCCCCTGAGAATCGCTTTGGAGCTTATGGATGCCGATCCGGAACACACCTTTTTTGTCGAAGATACCTTGTCCAACTTGGAACGGGCGTCGGAAATAAAAGGTCTGCGCTGTATATATATAAACCAGGGAAAACCGCTCGATAAATTGCCCCCCTATGTTGCGAACCAGTTTGGAGATCCTATAGACTTCTTGCGCTCTTTTGCGAACTAGTTTCCATCCGGAAACTAGTTAGATTCATGTTCAGCTGCGTGACACTCGTGATAGAAATAATAGGAACACCGGAGTATTTCATTGAAATATGTAAATTTGTTGTGTCGTAAAATATATACTATTGGTCTGGTGATTCTGTTATTTGTGGTGACATTGTCTATGTCTGTGAATAATGCAGAGAGCAATGGTACATCAACTTATGATGACTTTTCAGAAATTAACAGGTTTTTGGAAGTGAAAAACGGATACAGGATTGTCTCGGGGTTTGATCTTGAAAACGTAGCGGGGAAAGTTTCAATAAGCGATGGTATGATTGTGCATGATACTACCGATATGCATGTATTCGGCAAAGAATACACGTTGACGATCACTTTCGACCCTGTTCAATCGAATGCATTTTATTATGTCTATGTTGACCAGACGGAGCTGAAATTATCAAACAGATTTTCTGTCGATTCCTTTGGCATTCCACTGTACCTGGGAGTTTATGACAAGAGCACGTCTCTCTATAATTTCATTGACTTAAGGAAGATTGACAAATCAACTCAGAGTTTAACTATAAAATCATTTGATACCGAAAAAGGTCCCGATGCGAATCATACTGCAGGTTTTTTGGCGATGATGAAAATAGCTGCTTATATTGATGGTGCGAAAATAATGGTTCCAGATGGTAGGTATATCGTAGACGGGAACATTAAGATACCGAGCAACACTTTTTTGATTATGGGTGAAAAGACACTGATAAAGAAATCAGATAAGACTAAATGCAATTACATCTTTGGTGGTGATAATGCTGATTACGTGCAAATAGTCGGAGGGGTGATTGATGGGAACAGAAATAATTCGGGTGACTTTTTAGCTGCATTGTACAGTACAAATGGCAGCAAAAACTGGGACATCAGAGGAACTAAAATCATAAATGCAAAGCGGCACGCAGTTTATCTGGATCAATCTTCTGATGTGAATCTGCAAGACATTACAGTAGAAAATGCAAATGGAGTCGGAATAGGCATATTTCGAAGCGAAGGGCGGGTATCCATTGATGGATGTACCGTATCGAATACAGGGTCGAACGGTATTGAAGTGACTGGACTCAACGAAACAGAAACATCGAAGAATGTAATCTTGAAAGGCACTTCCGTAACTGGCTCTGGTGGCAATAATGTGTCTTTGAGTTATGTCGATGGGGGAGAAATAACGAATTTCATGGCGACAGATTCTGCAAAGCATGCGGGATTTAGCTGCAAGAAGTGCATGCGTCTCACCATCAGCAAAAGTGAATTTTCAAATAATCGGGATGGAATACTGCTGAATCATGGTTCCGCGAACAACAGGATAATCGAAAACATATTGAAAAACAATGAACACGACGGTATTGATATAGCTCATGAAAATTGCCATGATAACCATATCGCGAACAACCGAATCAACGAAAATGGTGTCAGGGGCGTCTATTTGAATGATGCATACCAAAATCACATCACAAGAAACAATTTTCTGGATAATGGCAAAAAAGCCGCGCAGCACAGCACGTACGCAACTGAAGTACAGATAGAGGGGAGATCGAGTGGTAATGTCGTCGATGATAATGTTTTCAAGGCCAATCATACGTACAAGTTGAAGTATACAATTTATTCCTCAAAGGAGGCCGGAACAAATCATATACTCGACAACAGAATGGAATACAGCAATCAATAAAGATGCTCTCGTAAAAAATCGTCACTCCGGCGATACCTGTCTTGCCGGGAGCTTGCCCGTATATGTTTCTCTTCTGTTTTCGGTGATTTGCGCGGACAGCGCGAACCTGTGTCCACGATTTTCCCCGATCCGTTTTCCCGTCTGAGTACTCTTTGACAGAAACACCCCTGCTGTACTACTATGCATCATTTGAACCGCGCATACCGATACTGCCGCCAGGAGAACTCCGATGAACGATGCTTTCGATTCGCCTATCCCCGGGGATAGCGACATACCAGAAGAATTCCGTATAATAAAACCCGTTTGCCAGGATTACTACCTGGTGGACGGCTGCCTGCGGCAGTGGGACGGCCCGATGATGGATGTCCTGTCCCCGGTCTGGGTCAAAAGGGCCGGGCAGGAGCAGCGGCAGCACGTGGGGGCATGCCCCCTGTTGTCCGAACAGGCGGCGCTGGAGGCCCTTTCCGTAGCGGTAGGTGCCTATGCCAACGGCCGGGGGCCGTGGCCCACCATGTCGGTGGGGGAGAGGATCCAGTGCGTTCAGCGCTTTACCCGCGCCATGCTGGAGAAGCGGGAGGAGATCGTCAGGCTGCTCTCCTGGGAAATCGGCAAGTCATGGCGGGAGGCGGAGCGAGAATTCGACCGGGCCACAGCCTACATCCGGGAAACCATCGAGGCGCTCAAGGAACTGGACCGGGTTTCCTCCCGGTTCGTCATCCAGCAGGGCATCATCGGCCAGATCCGCCGTGCCCCCCTCGGCGTGGTCCTCTGCATGGGCCCGTACAACTTTCCGCTGTACGAGACGTTTACGACGCTCATCCCGGCCCTCATCATGGGGAACACCCTGGTCATGAAACCCCCCCGATTCGGGATCCTCCTGTTCCAGCCTCTGCTCGAGGCTTTCCGTGACTCGTTCCCTGCCGGTGTCATCAATACTGTGTATGGAGAAGGCGAAGCCATTATTCCGCCGCTCATGGAGTCGGGCATGGTGGATGTCCTCGCTTTCATCGGGACCAACCGTGTCGCCGACGCACTGCGCAGGACACACCCCCGGCCACACCGGCTGCGCTGTGTCCTGGGGCTGGACGCCAAGAATCCCGCCATCGTCCTGCCTGATGCCGATCTTGATCTGGCTGCGGCCGAGTGCATCCGCGGCAGTCTCACCTACAACGGACAGCGCTGCACTGCGCTCAAGATACTGTTCGTTCACAGGAGCATCGCCGATGCCTTTCTGGAAAAGATGGCCGGAGGGATCGCCAGGTTGAAATGCGGGATGCCGTGGGAGGAAGGGGTCACCATAACTCCCCTGCCCGAGCCGGAGAAGCCCGACTACCTGACGGGTCTGGTTGAGGATGCGCGCACACGGGGAGCTGAGGTGATCAACGCAGGGGGCGGTACGTGCGGGGCTTCGTTTTTCTATCCGGCTCTCATCTACCCGGTCGGGCCGGGGATGCGCCTTTACGGGGAGGAGCAGTTCGGACCGGTTATCCCAGTGGTGCCCTATGACAGCATCCGTGAGCCCATCGAGTACGTGGTGTCCTCCAATTACGGCCAGCAGGCCAGCATCTTCGGCCGGGACGGGGATCTCCTGGCCCAGCTGGTGGATTCACTGGTCAACCAGGTCTGCCGCATCAACATCAACAGCCAGTGCCAGAGAAGCCCGGATACCTTCCCCTTCAACGGCAGGAAAGACTCGGCGGAAGGCACCCAGTCGGTTTCCGACGCCCTGCGGATATTTTCCATCCGCATCGTGGTTTCCGCGCGCGATACGGACGACAACCGGGAGATCATCACCAACATCGTCAAGGAGCGGAAGTCACATTTTCTGTCAACTGATTTCATACTCTGATTCGTGGCGCGGCCGACGTTCCTTTCCCTTGAATTATCCCTTCCGTCCCGCTATACTGGGATCCGTTTGTCATTCCTTATCCACGGAGATTTCATGAATATACACGAATACCAGGCCAAGGAAATCCTTCGCTCGTTCGGCATTCCGGTCCCCCGGGGGCGGCTGGCCATGACCGCCGACCAGGTGGAACGGACCGCCAAGGAACTGGGGGGGCGCTGTGTCGTCAAGGCCCAGATCTACGCCGGAGGCCGCGGCAAGGCCGGGGGGGTGCGCCTGGTGGCCGATCCGGAGGAAGCGCTGCAGGTGGCCAAGGACCTGTTCGGCCGGAAGCTGGTGACCCACCAGACCGGGCCCGAGGGCCTCATCTGCAGGAGGATCCTGGTGGAGGAGCCGGTGGAGATCGCCCGCGAATTCTACCTGTCCATAACCCTCGACCGCCAGAGTTCCCGCTACTGCCTGATCGCTTCCGCTGAGGGGGGCATGGAGATCGAGGCCCTTGCCGCCACATCCCCGGAGAAGATCCATATCCTGACCATCGACCCGTTCATGGGGCTGCGCACCTACCAGGCCCGCAAGCTGGCTCTGGCGCTGGGGATGCAGGGCAGCCTCTGCGAAGACTGCGTCAGGCTGATGATGAACCTCTATCGCTGCTGTCTCGAAAAGGACTGTTCCCTGGTGGAGATCAACCCGCTGGTGATAACCAGAACGGACTGGCTTCTGGCCATGGACGCCAAGATCAATTTCGACGACAATGCGCTGTTCCGGCATCCGGAATACCCGGAACTGCTGGATTACTCCCAACTGGACCCCCTTGAGATCACCGCGGGAGAGTTCGAACTGTCCTACATCAAGCTGCGGGGCAACATCGGCTGCATGGTGAACGGTGCGGGCCTCGCCATGGCGACGCTGGACATGCTCAACGAATTCGGCGGAGCACCGGCCAACTTCCTCGACGTGGGGGGCGGAGCCAGTCGGGAGCGGGTTGCCGAGGCGTTCAAGATCATACTGGATGACCCCGACGTGCAGGGGGTCTTCGTCAACATATTCGGCGGCATTATGCGCTGCGATGTGATTGCCGAGGGGATCGTGGACGCCGCCGCCCAGGTCGGCTGCACACTCCCCATCGTGGTGAGGATGGACGGCACCCTGGTGGACAAGGGGAGGGAAATTCTCCTGGCTTCGGGGCTGAACGTGGATTACACCAACTTTCTTGCCGATGGTGTGGAGAAGATCGTCAGCCAGGTCGGCAAACTGCAGTCATAACACACACTACGGGGTATACCATGTCCGTTCTTGTAAACAGGGATTCGAAAATTGTCGTCCAGGGGATAACGGGCCGGACCGGCCTGTTCCATACGCGCCAGTGCCGCGACTACGGCACGAACATTGTCGCTGGCGTTACACCCGGCAAAGGTGGCACGGTCATCGAAGGCATACCGGTGTTCGACACGGTCGAGCAGGCAGTCACGGCCACCGGCGCCGACGTTTCCATGATCTTCGTCCCGCCCCCCGGAGCTGCTGATGCCATCCTCGAAGCGGCTGCAGCGGGCGTGGGGCTGGCGGTCTGCATCACCGAGGGGGTTCCGGTGCGCGACATGGTGCTGGTGAAGAGGAGCCTCGCGGATTCCTCCACCCGCCTCATCGGGCCTAACTGCCCGGGGATCATCACTCCCGGAGAGTGCAAGATCGGCATCATGCCGGGCGATATCCACACGAAGGGCAAAATAGGGGTGGTTTCCCGCAGCGGCACCCTGACCTACGAGGCGGTGAAGCAGTTGACGGTCACGGGACTCGGCCAGTCCACCTGCATCGGCATCGGCGGCGACCCCATCATCGGCGTCGATTTCCTTGACGCCCTGTGCCTGTTCAACGACGATCCCGAGACGGAGGGGGTCTTCCTGATCGGCGAGATCGGCGGCGCCGCCGAGGAAGAAGCGGCGCTCTGGATCCGGGAGAACATGAAAAAGCCGGTTGCGGCCTTCATCGCCGGCCGGACAGCCCCCCCGGGCAAGCGCATGGGCCATGCGGGCGCCATCATCAGCGGCGGCAAGGGAAAGGCGGAGGACAAGATCCGCACGCTGCAGGAATGCGGAGTACGCGTTGCGGCAAGCCCCGCAAAGATGGCCGATGCCATGATCGGCGCGATGGGGCATTAGCCTGTCAGCGCACACATGGTGCCGCCCTCCGGGCCGCGATGTGTGCTGTTTTTCGGAAAGAGCCGCGCAGCTCTTGCTTTTGCGGCTACTGGCTTTATACTTCAACCTGACAGATGAGCCGATGAAGCTGGTCGGCAAAACGGAGCAATGCCATGGATGGAATAACGGTTAGTGTTGTAGTGATTGCGGTTACCTTCGCGGTGGTGGCTGTCTTCCTGGTGCGCTTCCTTATCGAGGTGCGCAAGACGGTCATGGCGGTGAGGGGATTGGTGACGCGGATCGATGCCGAGCTGGTGCCGACGGTCCACGAGTTGCAGGGTGTCCTTGCGAACGTCAAGGTAACGGTGGCGGGGGTCGCTTCCCGGGTGGACGATGTTACTTCTGCCATGGCTGCCGTGGGTGACACGGGCCGCAACATCAGCAGGATAAACTCGGTAGTGGGGGAAGTTGCCGGTCTGCTCGACCGCACTTCGATCTGGCGAGCCGGCGTTGCCGCGGCAGGCAGGCATGTCATGGAGAGAATCTCAAGGAGAAAGGGGTAACAGGTATGGCTGATGAGGAAAAAGGAGCATGTTTGTCGACGATAGTGATTTCGTTTCTTGCGGGGGCGGCAATCGGTTCCGGCCTCGCGCTGCTGTTCGCCCCCAAGACAGGCAGGGAGGTGCGGGAGCAGATCAAGGATCTGACCGATGATGCCGTTGACAGAATCAGGGAGTATGCCCGGGACGCCCAGGAGAAGATTGTCGACACCCTGGAAAGCGGCAAGGAACTGGTCAAGGAAAAGAAATCCATCATCTCGACTGCCATCGAGGCAGGAAAAGAGGCGATGGAAAAGGAGCGCGAAAGGATCAGCGAAGAGCACAAAGCCTAGATGAATGGAAGAAGAAGCCCACCCAGCGTGGGCTTCTTCATGTCCGGGAGCCAGCCATGAAGGTGTCGGAGGCCAAAGGGAGCAATGCGCCCGCGTCACTGCGGGAAAGGGTTCTGAAGGGAAGCCTGGATGAGTTCGACGGCGCGAAACGCCAGGTTTTCAGGCTTGTCAAGACGACCATGCTGGTATTCGGCAATTTCATCGAACACCGGGGCCTGGAACGGGCATCCGCTCTTTCCTTCACGACCATCCTCTCCTTCGTGCCGCTTTTTGCCCTGGCCTTTGCCGTCCTGAAGGGACTGGGGGTGCAAAACACGCTGGAGCCGCTGATCCTGGAGAAGCTGGCCGGCGGTTCCGGCGAAGTTGTCGACAGGATCATCACCTATATCAACAATACCAAGATGGCCTCCGTGGGTGCCATTGGCCTGGCTGCCCTGCTGGCTACGGTGATTTCCCTGCTCGGCGGCATCGAAGAAGCGTTCAACGCTGTCTGGGGTGTGGAAGAAACCCGCCCGCTCTACCGCAAGTTCAGCGATTACCTGAGCGTCATCCTGAGCGGGCCCTTGTTTCTGCTCGCTGCCATGAGCATCACGACGAGCCTGCAGAGCCAGAGCGTCGTCCGCTGGCTGCTGGATAGGGCCTATGTGGGCGACGTGGCCCTCTTTGCCTTTCGGCTCCTGCCCTACCTGAGCATCTGGCTGGCCCTCGTGTGCCTCTACAAATTCATGCCCAATACCAGGGTGAAGATGATGTCGGCACTTGTGGGCGGAGTCCTGGCCGGCACCACGTGGCAGCTTGCCCAGTGGGGGTACATAAATCTGCAGATCGGCGTTGCGAAGTACAACGCGGTTTACGGAACCCTGGCCGCTCTGCCGGTCTTCATGGTCTGGGTCTACACCAGCTGGCTCATCGTGCTGTTCGGCATGGAGGTGGTCGTCGCCCACCAACAGCGGAAAACCCTGCTGCTGGACAGCGGACAGCGGGAAATCAGCTTTGCCACCAGCGAAAAAACGGCGCTCGTCATTCTCCTCACCATCGCCGACTCGTTTTTCCGCGGAGACCGCCCGTGGACTGTCGAGAGGCTGGCCAACGAGCGTCATATCCCGGTCAGGATCGTCCGCAGGCTCCTTGGCCAGCTCGTCAGTCTCGGCTACCTCGTAATGTCAGAAGAGAGCGGGGACTATTTCCCCGCACGCGAACTGGAGCATATCCGCATTGCCGATTTCATGGCGGACGTGAAAATGCTGGGCGGCTCGTACCGGGTGAGAGAGGAAAACATGGTGGGCTCCCATGTGCTGGAAATACTCCGGAAGCTGGACGATTGTTTTGCGTCTACTCTGGACGGGCTTACCGCCAGGGACCTGGTGGGCAGGCTGGAGGAACGCGGCACGGAAGGATAGGAGCAGAGCCGTTGCCCGCGGAGGTTCTTTCTGCCGAACGTCACTTCAGTGCGCGCTCCATTCTCTCCAATGCCTGCCGAAGGAGCGGACGGGGGCAGCCGAAATTGAGCCGTACGTACCCTTCTCCGCCGAAACTGCTTCCGTCTGACAGGCCGACGCCCGCATCTTCGAAGAAAGCTGCGGGTTTTTTCACGCCAAGGTTTCTGCAGTCGATCCATGCCAGGTAAGTGGCTTCCGGGTGATTCATGGCGAGGCCGGGCATGCGCCGGACGGACTCTTCCACCAGGGCCAGATTGCCCCGCAGGTAGTCAATCAGGCGTGTCTGCCAGTCCCTGCTGTCCCGGTAGGCTGCAAGTGCAGCCGTGTAGCCGAGCGCATTGACGTAGGGCACAATCCCCTCGGTGACCCGGAGAAACCGTTGCCGGAGGTCGGGCGAGGGTATGACCGCGAATCCGCAGCCGAGGCCGGCAATGTTGCAGGTCTTGCTCGGGGCGAGGAGCGTGATGGTCCTGGAGGCGGTTTCCGGGGACAGGGACGCCAGGGGGATGTGTCGTCTGCCCGGTTCCAGCACGAGTCCGGCATGGATTTCGTCGGAGCAGATTGTCAGGCGGCGTTTTTCGCACAGCTCGGCAAGGCGTGAGAGTTCGTGCCGGTCATACGCGCGCCCGACCGGATTGTGGGGGTTGCAGAGGAGCAGCAGCCGGGTCCGGGGGGTGACGGCACGCTCGATGGCTTCCAGGTCCAGCGTCCAGCGGTTGCCGTCTTCGGCCAGGGGGACGGCCTGCATGGCGCGGCCCGACAGTCCCGGGGCTGAAAGGAAAGGAGGGTATACGGGCGTCAGGATCAGGACATCATCGCCGTCGCTGCCCACGGCCCGGCAGGCTCCGTTGAGACCGGCCACTATGCCCGGCAGCCAGACGATCCACTCGGGCTCGACTCTCCAGCCGAAGTCTTGACGGAGATGGGCGAGAACCGCTTCCACCAGTTCCGCAGGGGGCAGCGTGTAGCCGAAAATGCCGTGGGTCACCCTCTGCTGCAGGGCATCGATGACGGCCGGCGGTGAGCGGAAATCCATGTCGGCTACCCAGAGGGGGAGGATATCTCTGCCACGGTAACGTTCCCACTTGACACTGGAGGTCCCGCTCCTGTCGATAATCTCATCGAAATCCATGACGAATCAAGCCTTTCATTCCCGCGTGGATCTTTCCATCTCAGGGCGAGATCACAACAAGCAAAAGGCCGGGAGTGTTTCACTCCCAGCCTTTCGTCATCTGTCCGTCTATTCTTCCTTGTGCGTGAGGGAACTTTCAGGAAGGATTTTCATCCCGCCCGACATTCAATCTTTGTTGCAGAATGTGAGACAACGTTCGAGAATCATCGCCTCCTTTCCTGATTGTGAGATTAGCATGCCTGGAAAGGATTGCAAGGGTTGCCGGAGATTATTTGTTGCCAATGTGCGCCTCCATGCCAGGGGGCCGGCACGCCACTGGAGAGCCACCGTGCAGGCTCTTCCGTGGAACGGGATGCTCCGGGCTGTCCAAGGCGTGTTTTTGCCAGTTTACCGTTGACACCACCGGGTGGTGAGTGTATGTAACGGGTAAGCTGAAGGGAATCAAACGAACCGGGGGAATTGATGCTGCTGAGGAAAGAGAGAAGCGAGGTCGTGCGCTTCGGTGTCAGGCTCCTTGAGGCCGGTCTTACCACCGGAACAGGTGGGAACCTGAGTGTCTTCAATCGCCGGCTGGGGCTGATAGCCATCAGCCCCAGCGGCGTGGAATACCGGGAAATGAAGGATGTACATGTGCCGCTGGTGGATTGCAGCGGCGCGACGGTTGAAGGCGAGTGCACGCCATCGAGCGAACTCGGATTTCATCTTGCCCTGTACCGGGAGCGGCCCGACATCGGCGCGGTGGTCCATACCCACTCGGTCTATGCAACCACCATGGCATGCCTGCATTGGGAAATCCCCGCAGTACATTACCTGGTCGGCTTTTCCGGTCACAAGGTGCCGCTTGCGCCCTATGCAACCTTCGGCACTTCCGAACTGGCTGCCGCTGTGGCCGGCTCGATAGGCGAACACAATGCGGTACTGCTGGCAAATCATGGCCTGGTGACCGTGGGGCGCGATCTGGCGACCGCGTTCGCGGTCGCGGAGGAAATCGAACTGGTTGCCCGGATTTACTACCAGGCCAAATGCATCGGCGAGCCCGTCATACTGCCGGCAGGGGAAATGGCGAACGTCATTGACAGGTTTGCCGATTATGGGAAGAAGGCCATTCCTCCCGGAACAGAGCGTTGCCGGAATGAGGGCGATGAGCGGCCGTGAAAGATTGCGGAATCGAGTGCGGGTGACGGTAAAAGAGCCCATGCTGCATGTTTTTTCCGAACAGGCTCCTGCAAGGGGGCTGTTCGGTTTGATGGGGAGAGATGAATGGGAAAGAGAGTATACGTTGTGGGCCACAGGAATCCGGACACCGATTCCATTGCCTCGGCCATAGGCTATGCAGACCTGAAGAAACGGCTGGGACATGACAATGTCGTTGCCGCAATGGCGGGATCGCCCAATCCGCAAACCCGCTACATACTTGAGCGCCTCGGCATCGGCCATCCGGTGTATCTGGCGGACGTCCACCCCAGGGTGTGCGATATCATCAATCCGCTGCCGGTCACCGCGACCATCGACATGACGCTCAAGGAAGCGCTGGAGCTGTTCCATCTGCACAACATCCGTGTGCTGCCCGTGGTTGACGGCAGCAACGTGCCGTGCGGTCTGGTGTCACTGTTGAAGCTGTCCGAGAAGTATCTCGTCGCAGGGACGGCGCGGAGCAGGTCAGTCGAAGCTTCGCTGAAAGACCTTGCCTTCTGTCTGGAAGGGACACTGCTCACCGGGGCACCGAGCACGGATGTGGAGCGCCTGCAGCTCTTCGTCGGAGCCATGACCGAGGAATCCTTTACCAGCCGGATCGCGGGTCATGATCCACGAACCCTCCTGATCATGACCGGTGACCGCCGTACCATCCAGGAGGCTGCAATCGATATCGGGGTGCGCGTCCTGGTTGTGACCGGAGGGTTGGAGGTGGCCAGGACGCTCCTGGACCGGGCACGGGAACAAGGGGTGGCCATTCTTTCCACGCCATGCGACACAGCCGCTGCGGCTGCCAAGGCCAGGCTGGCCACTCCCCTCTCTTCTTTCGTTGATACGAAGTTCGCCAGCATCGGCGTCGGCGAGCCGCTCGAGCACCTGCGGCTCAAGCTGCTCCAGGGGGGGGAGCCTGCGGTGATCGCCGTGGAAGAGGATGGCACGCTGGCCGGCATCGCAACCAAGTCGTCTCTTCTCAAACCTCTTCCGCACGCGCTCATCCTGGTTGACCACAACGAGCTCGGCCAGTCGGTGCCCGGAGCCGACCGTCTGGAAATCCTCGAAGTCATCGATCACCACAAGCTCGGCAATCCGGCTACCAGCCAGCCCATCACGTTCCTGGTGATGCCGGTGGGCAGCACCTGTACCGTTGTGGCTTCGCTCTACCGGGAAAAGGGTATCCTGCCCGAACCTTCTCTGGCAGCTCTCTTGTTGGCAGGAATCCTCTCCGACACCATAATCCTCAGGTCTTCGACCACAACCGAACGGGACAGGGAAACGGCGGCATGGCTCGAGAAGCTGTCCGGGTTGAACAGTGCGGAATTCGGCAGGGAAATCTTCACCTCCTGCAGCGGTTTTGCCGCCCATGGATCTCCTGACCAGGCAGTACGTTCTGATTTCAAGCACTTTACTGTGGGGGACATCACTGTTGGAATCGGCCAGGTTGAAGTGGTGGGGTTCGACGAGTTCTTCGATCTGCAGAGAAACCTGCGCGAATCCCTGAAGCGGATCAGGGAGGAGGACCGGCTCCGGCTGGCAGGGCTCATGGTGACGGATATTTACACCGAATCCACCCTGTTCCTTACCGACGGGATGAAGGAGCTGGCCCATGTGATGGGCTATCCCCAACTCGAGCCCCAACTCTACGAACTCAAGGGGGTAATGTCCCGCAAGAAGCAGATGGTGCCGCACCTGCTCAAGGTGCTTGGATCCCTGTGACGGGACAAGGGGTTGTCGTGACGTTATCCTGTGCGTGGAGGGGTGTTGCCTATGCCGGTTTACGAATTCTACTGTAGCGACTGCCACACCATTTTCAATTTTCTTTCCCCGCGGGTCGCTCCGGACAAGCGCCCTTCGTGCCCGCGCTGCGGGAAGCCCGAGTTGGAACGGCAGGTCTCCAGGTTCTCCGTCTCTCACGGTCAACGGGAAGGCTCCCCGGATGAAATGCCGGGAATTGATGATGAAAGGATGGAGCGGGCAATGGAGACGCTCGCCGGCCAGATGGGGGGGATTGACGAGAACGATCCGCGGCAGATGGCAGGTTTCATGCGGAAACTTTCCGAGGCCGCCGGAATGGACCTGGGTTCGGCAATGGAGGAGGCGATCCGCCGTCTCGAGGCTGGTGAAGACCCGGACAGGATCGAGGAGGAGATGGGGGGGTTGATGGGTGGTGACACCCTGTTTGGGGCGGCAAAAGGAAAGGGCTGCCGGAAAAGGGCACAACCTCCGGCCGTTGACGACACGCTGTACCGTCTGTGACACCCCCTGCAATCGGGAGGAAGGCGCCGCGCGGCATTGAACGGTCATCCGCACGAAAGCCCCGCAGTATGCCCGGGGCTTTCGTGCGGTTGGCTCAGGCAGTGAGACGGGCAAGCGCTTCGTGATATTTTTCCGCAGTTTTCCGCACGATCTCCTCCGGGAGGCGCGGTGCCGGTGCCTTCTTGTCCCAGTCCAGGGTCTCCAGGTAATCCCTGAGGTACTGTTTGTCGAAGCTGGGCTGGGCGGTTCCCGGCCGGTAGCCGTCCTTGGGCCAGAAACGGCTGGAGTCCGGGGTCAGACATTCATCGATGAGGATGAGGTCGTTGCCGATCATGCCGAACTCGAACTTGGTGTCGGCTATGATTATGCCGCGCGCATCGGCAATTTCCCTGGCTTTCCCGTAAATTTCGAGCGTGGCCCGTCTGGCCTTTTCCGCGACTGCGGCCCCGCACAACTCCGCCATGCGTTCGAAGGTGATGTTCTCGTCGTGGTCTCCCAGTTCGGCCTTGGTTGACGGAGTGAAGATCGGATCGTCCAGGCGGCTTGATTCGACCAGCCCGGCGGGCAGGGCGATGCCGCAGACTGCACCGGTTTCACGGTACTCCTTCCAGCCGGATCCTGCCAGGTAGCCGCGGACGATGCATTCAACCGGCAGGGGACGGGCCTTTTTCACCAGCATGGAGCGGCCTTCCAGGATGGAAGCATATTTGGCGCATCCGGCAGGGAAATCTTTGATGTCCGTGCTGATCAGGTGGTGGGGTATGACCTCTGCCATCTGGCTGAACCACCAGGCTGAAATCTGGGTCAGCACCCGGCCCTTGCCCGGGATTCCTTCGTTCATGATCACATCGAAAGCCGAGATCCTGTCTGTCGTCACTATCAGCAGGGCGTCACCCAGGTCGTAGATGTCCCGCACCTTGCCGCGTGCAGCAAGAGTAAGTTCGGGGAAGTCTGTCGTCATTACAGTTCTGTCCAAAGCAGCATCTCCTTTTCGTCTCGTTTGTCCTTAACGAGGAAAGGATGCCGTCCGGCATCCTTTTTCCACATCATGGGGTCCGGCATATGGGTCTGGAACGGAGCCTACTCCCGTTCCAGTGCGGGATGGACCTTGATCTTGTCCTTGTATTTCTCGTAAAGTCCCTCCATCCATTTCTGCAGCGACTCCTGCTGGAGTCTCGGCAGGAGCGACTGCTTGATCTGCTCCTTTTCCTTCTGGAAAGCGGCTGTATCGGCTTCGGTGCGGCTCTTCAGGCGGATCGCGTACCAGCGGCCGTTGGCGAAAAGGGGCTCCGAAGGAGTCGGAGACGCTTTGGTCAACGTGAAAGCGGCTTCCATGATCTCCGGCGCAACGCCAATTCCCGGGATCGATCCCTTGTCAGAGAAGGAAAAAGGGCCGGTTTCCTGGATGTTGCCGTTTGCGCTCCCCTTGGACAGCTTGGCCTGGGTCTCTCGTGCCATGGCGGCGGCAAGGGCTCTCGCCTCCTCGTCGATGAACCCCTTTTCAACCTGGGCGCGGATGCTTGCGAGCGGCGGCACGGCCGCGGGTTTCCGCGCGGCAATCTTGAACAGGTACACCCCGCGACCTGTCTCGACCGGTCCACCCAGCTCACCCTGCCTGAGCATGAATGCCTTCTGGATCAGGTTTGTTTCGCCGGCCAGAGAAGCAGGCGGATTTTTCTGGGTAAACATCGGGGTATCGCTTATGGGAACATCGAGCTGTCGGGCCGCACCCTTCAGGTCGGCGGTTTTCATGTTCTTGTTCAGCGCATCGGCAACGGCTTCGTATGCACGTTTTGCTGCCTTGAATCGCAGCGCATCAGCCCTGGCACGGTCCTTAACCTGGTCAAGGGGCAGTATGCCGTCCTTGCCCTGGTAGCGGTCGATGTTCTTCTGGTAGTAGGTCTGGATCTCATCGTTGGTGACGGTTATTGATTCAGCCACTTTTTCCGGCGTGAGCAACGCATAGGAAATGCTGATCTGTTCCTGGGTACGGAAATCCTTTTCATGCTGCTGGAGGTATGCATTCAACCCCTGCTCCGTGATCTTGACCCTGTTCCGTGCGTCTGCGGGAGAATGTGAGACGAAATTGAGCTCGATGCGGTCATGCTGCTTGCGGAAGGTCTGCAGCGCCTGCTCATCGGTTACCGAAACACGATCGGCTACGGCCTTGCGGGCCTTTGCCATCAGAAGCTCGCTCTTCTGGGCCTCCTCGAATGCTTTCGGGGTGATGCGGTTCATCTGCAGGATCTCTTCGTACTGCTGTTTGTCGAAAGCGCCGTTTTTCTGGAAAGCCGGGATGGCTGCAATGGCTGCTACGACCTCGTCTTTCGTCACCTTCAACCCCATCCGCTTGGCTTCCTGTTTCATCAGCGCCAGGCCGACCAGGTTTTTTATGACCATGTTTCTGATGCCCAGCTGCTTTTCTATCTCAGGAGTAACGGGCTGGCCATAGATCTGCTGGATGGAATTTTTCGCCTGTTCGTACGCTCGTGAGTAATCTTCGTAGGGGATTTTCTCGCCATTCACTTTCAGGGCATAGGAAGAACCCTTGAATCCTTCTTCGCCTTCACCCCAGATCAGGAAAATGGTGCCCACGAAGGAAAGGACTATCAGGATGAATACTCCTTTTATAATGATTGAAGACTTATACTTCCGCATGATACCCAGCATGGCCTGTTGCTCCTGTGTTTGGAAAAATGGATGAAATACACTATGTAACGGGTTGGCATAGTAATATAATCCGGTGGCAAAAGCAACCGGATTGTGTCCGTTTTTTCTTGCCACTAGACACTGTTTTTGCTAACATTCACCACTTCAATGAAAGTGGAAGCAGTCCATTCACGTGGGGAAGGGAACTGGGATGTTCAAAATATTCGACTATTTTTTCGGGATGTTCTCCAATGACCTTGCTATCGACCTGGGAACGGCAAACACCCTCGTCTACCTCAAGGGCAAGGGTATCGTCGTGCGGGAACCTTCCGTTGTCGCGGTACAAAAGGCTTACAGCGGCCAGCAGAAGGTTCTGGCTGTCGGTATGGAGGCGAAGAAGATGCTCGGCAGGACCCCCGGGAGCATTACCGCCATCCGTCCGATGAAAGATGGCGTGATCGCCGATTTCGATATCACCGAGGAAATGCTGCGGTACTTCATCCACAAGGTGCACAACCGCAAGACGCTGGTGCGCCCCCGCATCGTCATCTGTGTCCCGTCGGGGATCACCCAGGTGGAAAAGAGAGCGGTAAAGGAATCGGCGGAATCTGCCGGAGCCCGCGAGGTCTATCTCATTGAGGAACCGATGGCTGCGGCGATCGGCGCGGGATTGCCGATTACCGAAGCGAGCGGCAACATGATCGTCGACATCGGCGGCGGTACCACGGAAGTTGCCGTGATTTCCCTGGCGGGCATCGTGTATACCAAATCGGTGCGGGTCGGCGGCGACAAGATGGACGAAGCCGTGGTCCAGTATATCAAACGCAAGTACAATCTCCTGATCGGCGAAAGGATGGCCGAGCACATCAAGATCGAGATCGGTGAAGCCTATCCCGGCAATGACGTCCTGACGATGGAAGTGAAGGGGCGGGACCTGGTATCCGGCATACCGAAGACCACGGAAATCGATTCCAACGAAATCCGGGAAGCCCTGTCCGAGCCGGTCAACGCTATCGTTGAAGCCGTACGGATATGCCTCGAGCGCACGCCTCCCGAACTGGCCGCGGACATCGTCGACAAGGGCATCGTGCTTGCCGGCGGGGGCGCTCTGCTGCGCAACCTGGATCTGCTGCTGAGGGAAGAGACCGGTCTGCCGGTCGTCATTGCCGAGGATCCTCTTTCCTGTGTCGTCCTCGGGTCGGGAAAGGTTCTGGACGAATTGAACCTTCTGCGCCGTGTTGCGATCAGTTCGTAACTGACAAGCGGACAAACAAGCCCTGCTGGCGACTTCCGTCCCGCAGGGCTTTCCGCTTGTCCCTGTTCCTGTATTCGGTTTTGGGAAAGGTTGCCTTCTCACGTTTCAAGCCCTGCCTGTCAATGCCCGGTGCTGGAGATGAACGATTCCCTGGTCCGGAGTTTCAGCCGGTCCGGAGGAGGCCGTATGCTGCCGGGGATTTCCTGCCGTGTTCCTGCACGCTCCAGCTCGAAAAAAAGTAAAGGATTGAACCATGACCATTCGAAAAGGCATAATTCTGGCGGGTGGAGCGGGAAGCAGGCTCTACCCTCTCACGCTGGTGGCCAGCAAGCAGCTGCAGCCGGTTTACGACAAACCGATGATCTACTATCCCCTGGCAACACTGATGACTGCGGGCCTGCGGGACATCCTGATAATCTCGACTCCCCAGGACACCCCGCGCTTCCAGGCACTGCTGGGGGACGGTTCCCGCTGGGGCATCCGGCTCAGTTACAAGGTGCAGCCGGAACCCAAGGGAATAGCCCAGGCTTTTCTGGTCGGCGAAGAGTTTGTCGGCAGCGATCCGGTCTGCCTGATACTCGGTGACAACATCTTCTACGGCAAAATGGGGCTTGACAAGGCGCTGGCCGGGTTTGACTCCGGCGCCAAGATATTCGGTTACTATGTCAATGACCCGGAACGTTACGGCGTCGTTGAATTCGACGACGCCGGCAAGGTGGTCAGCATAGAGGAAAAGCCGTCCCGGCCGAAGAGCAATTACGCGGTTCCCGGTCTCTATCTCTATGACGGCAAAGTGGTCGACATCACCAGGTCCCTAACCCCTTCGGCACGGGGTGAGCTGGAGATTACCGACCTGAACCTGTACTATCTGCGCCGGGGCGAACTGAGCGTAGAGCGCCTGGGAAGGGGGATCGCCTGGCTGGACACCGGTACCCATCAGAGCCTTCTCGAGGCGAGTCAGTTCATCGGCACCCTGGAGGCGCGTCAGGGGCTCAAGATCGCCTGCCTTGAGGAAATCGCCTTCCGGCTGGGATTCATCGATGCCGATGGCATGCAAAAGGCTCTCGACCAGACCCCCAAATCGGCGTATCGTGACTATCTGGTCAGGGTTTTCAACGAAATGAAGTTCCGGGAGGGTGTCTGAGATGACGGGCGATGCCATGACCTTTACAGCCGGCAAGATACATGACGTGGTGGTGCGGCCGCTGGCAAAACACCTTGACGAGCGCGGGTGGTTGTCCGAACTCTTCCGTATCGATGAACTGGACGGCATTCCCCAGCCTGCAATGGCATATGTGTCCATGACTTCACCCGGCATTGCCCGGGGTCCCCATGAGCATGTCGAACAGACTGACTACTTCTGTTTCCTCGGGCCTGCCAACTTCAAGGTCTATCTCTGGGACAACCGGCCTGATTCAGTATCCTTCGGCAGACGGCAGATTGTCTATGCCGGAGCCGATGCGCCCAGGATGGTCGTTGTCCCGCCGGGAGTCGTGCATGCCTACAAGAACGTGGGCACGGAAAACGGACTGGTCTTCAATGCGCCGGACCGCCTTTATGCGGGTGAGGGGAGGAAGTTCCCTGTTGATGAAGTACGGCATGAAGACACGCAGGGTTCTCCTTTCCTCCTCGACTGACGCCCGGCATGACCTTGTCCCGGAACCAGGGCGGAGGCGGGAGAGCGATCGCCCTTCTTCCTTAGTGAGCACATGATTGATTTCCTCAGAAAAAACAGTCTCCGCATCATCGCGGGGTGTGTCCTGCTGGCAGCGCTGCTTTTCTACTCCCTGAACCTCAGGCACAAGGAGTCCACCAATTCGTTCGAACGGGTTGTGTTGGGCGTTATGGCGCCGATAGCCGGGGTCGTAGCCAATGTCGACGATTTTGTTACCGGCATATGGGACAACTATATAGTGCTTGTCGGTGTGCACAAGGAAAACACACGGCTGCGTGAGGCCGTCAAAACGCTCAACACCAGGCTGATCAGGGAGCGGGAAACCCTGCTTGAGAACGAACGCCTGAAAAAGCTCATGCAACTGAAGGAGGCCATTTCCACTCCATCCATCGCAGCTTCGGTTATTGGCGAGGATGTCACTCCCTGGTTCCGTACCGTCATCATCGACCGTGGCGCGGTGGATGGTATTCGTGAAGGGATGCCGGTGGTTGCCTCAGCCGGGGTGGTGGGCAGGGTCGTGCGTCAGACCGCAAGCAGCTCCCGCCTGCTTCTCATTACCGACCATGCAAGCTCCGTGGCGGCGACCATCGAGCGTTCACGGGCGAGAGGCGTGATCAAGGGGAAGGGCGGCGGTCTTTGCTCCTTCGAGTTCTCCGAGCGGGGCGAGGATGTGAAGGTGGGTGATATCGTCGTCACCTCGGGCATCGGAGGCGTGTTTCCCAAGGGGATCCCCCTTGGCGAGGTGACCATGGTCAAAAAGGGTGAATTCGGTATCTTCCAGACCGTCCAGGTCAGGCCGTTCGTCTCCATGTCACGGCTCGAAGAAGTGTTGGTGCTGGTGCGTTGAGTCCCATGGTTGCCTTACTGAATACGATCGTTCTTGTCATGACAGGCATAATCTTCCAATATGTCCTGATCCCGGCCCATATCGCCGACCCCTTCAAGCCCAATCTGCTGATCATACTTGTCGTGTACATAGGCTTCCGCAGCGCTTTCCGCGTGGGTGCCGTATCTTCCTTTTTACTCGGGCTGCTGCATGATTCCCTGAGCGGGATAAATTTCGGGCTCAGCGGATTCAGTTTCCTCGTTATTTTCTTTCTCTATCATGAAATCGCCAACCGGCTCTACACCAGGAGCCGGTTGCTCATGATGCTGGGTGCATTCCTGGCCACCTTCCTGCATGCCTTTCTGAGCCTTGTTCTGCTGTTGATATTCTCTTCTTCTGCAGGCGTTTATGCGTCCATTCTCCCGTCAGTGCTACCCCAGGGGCTGGTCAACGCCGTCCTGTCAGCATGCCTTATCAACGTCATACCGCTTGCCGGAAGGGAGAAAGCCTGATGACTGAACAGACAATTGTGCGCGAAGTCAGGGATTCGTCAAAGCGGATATTCGGTCTGATGATTGCCGTCAGCGCGATTGTCTTTGTCCTGCTCATGCGATTGTGGTATCTGCAGATCGTCAAGGTCGAGGATTTCCGGAACATGTCGGAGAGCAACCGGCTCAGACTGGTACCGGTTGCTGCTTCACGCGGAACGATCCTCGACAGGAACGGCATTGTTCTGGTCGACAACAGCCCCTCTTACAGTGTTGCCGTCATACCCCAGGAAGTGGCTGACCGGGACGCGCTCATCAACGGGCTGGCAATGCTGCTGCAGGCTGACCCGGGGGAACTGGCCGAAAAATGGGAAAAGGGAAGCAAGAGAAGCAAATACCAGCCCATAATACTGGCTTCGGGTATCAGCAGGGATCAACTGGAAATCCTCGAGGAAAACCGTTTGTCGCTGCCGGGGCTCGATCTGCAGATGCACCCCATACGGGAGTATCCGCACGGACTCCTGGCTTCCCATTTGTTCGGGCATCTCGGGGAGATGACCGAACAGGAGATCGGCAGCGCGAGGTTCAAGGGGTACAATTCCGGTGATTATGTTGGCAAGAGCGGCATCGAACGAAGCTGGGAGAAGGAGCTTCACGGTGTCGACGGAGGCAGACAGATCGAGGTCGATGCCATGGGACGGTTTCTCCGCACCGTGAATGAGAGCAGCCCGACCACGGGGAACAGCCTGATGCTCACGATCGACCTGGAGCTGCAGAAACAGGCGGAGGCAGCTCTCGGCAAGCAAGCGGGAGCTGCGGTCGCACTTGATGTCACTACCGGTGAGGTGCTTGCCTTTGTCAGCAACCCGGGTTTCGACCCGGCGCTTTTTGCCGGCAAGCTTTCCTCCAGCCAATGGAACGAATACCTGAAGGACATTCGCCACCCTCTGGAAAACAAGGCACTGAAGGGCCAGTATCCGCCCGGCTCGACATTCAAGATCATTACGGCGCTGGCTGCGCTGGAAGAGGGCCTGATCACTGAAAACACGACGATTCACTGTTCGGGATCCTATAAATACGGCAACAGGGCGTTCGGCTGCTGGAACAGAAGAGGGCATGGAGCGGTGAACCTGAAACGGGCATTGCGCGAATCCTGTGATGTCTATTTCTATAAGCTCGGAGAACAGCTGGGTGTTGACAGGATCGCAGCGTATGCCAGAAAGTTCGGTGCCGGTTCTCCGCTCGGCATCGGTCTGGACAATGAAAAATCCGGACTGGTGCCCACATCGGCCTGGAAAGAAAAGCGTTTCGGCACGAAATGGCTCAAAGGAGAGACGTT
This sequence comes from Geobacter sp. UBA5735, assembly GCA_002419385.1. Classification (GTDB taxonomy): domain Bacteria; phylum Desulfobacterota; class Desulfuromonadia; order Geobacterales; family Geobacteraceae; genus RPRC01. The sequence continues at coordinate 16,660 of DIFZ01000006.1, read as the reverse complement.
GCCGGTTGCGATCGGCCAGGGATATGTGTTGATGACGCCGATACAGCTGGCTGCCATGACCGCCGCGGTTGCCAATGAAGGGACGGTATACCGGCCTCACCTCGTTAAACGGGTAATCAGCCCCGAAGGCAGGATTTTGCGTGAATTCGCTCCCGAGATTGTCAGCCGGGCCGGGCTGCACAGCGAAAGCTACCGTCTGGTGAAGAAGGGATTGCTGGCTGTCGTGAACGAACCGGGGGGCACCGGCGGAATGGCAAGGCTCTACGAGGTCAAGGTCGCCGGCAAGACCGGGACATCCCAGGTGGTCAAGCTGCGCAACGGCAGGAATGTCGCCGGCTACCAGTATCGGGACCATGCGCTCTTCGTAGCGTTCGCCCCTTTCGAGAAGCCTGAGATCGCTGTTGCGGTGGTCGTAGAACACGGCGCGCACGGCGGTTCCGCGGCGGCGCCTATCGCCGGGCGCATCCTGAGGACCTATTTCCAGGGGAAAGGTGTCATCAGGAAGCCCGTTCCCCGGAAGACTGATTCTGCTGCCGAGCCGGATGACGAGGCTGCGGGCACTGAATCGGAGACACCCGACGTGGAGGAGCAGCAGACCAATGATTGATCGCAGGCTGTTCACGAACTTTGACTGGGCGCTCCTGGCGCTGGTCCTGTTGATTGCAGGCATAGGGGTGGTGAATATCTCCAGCGCCACTGCTTCCTACACCATGGTTGAGACCCCCTATGCACTTCGACAGGTGTACTGGATACTTATCGGGCTCTTCATTATGCTCATGGTTTGCAGTATCGACTATCATCTTTTTGGCGATGTCTCTTACTGGTTTTACGGCTTTGCCGTGTTTCTGCTCCTCGTGGTGCTGCTGATTGGAAAAAGCTCGATGGGGGCGACACGCTGGATCCATCTGGGTTTCATCAGTTTCCAGCCGTCCGAATTGATGAAAATCGTCATCATCATGGTGTATGCCCGCTATTTCAGCACTTTTCCCGCTGCGGACGGGCTGACCCTCAAGGGTCTTTTGTATCCGTTTCTCCTGCTGTCGGTTCCGGCGGTGCTGATCATGAAGCAGCCCGATCTCGGCACTGCGATCCTGGTCGTTCTCATTGCGTTTTCCATGATCCTGTATGTGGGGGTTCGGCTGAAGACCTTGCTGGCTCTTGTGCTGGCCGCTGTTCCGACCGTCTTCATGGGGTGGCATTTCTACCTGCGGGAATACCAGAAAGAGAGGATCCTGAATTTTCTTTCGCCGGAGCGTGATCCGCTCGGCAGCGGCTATCACATCATCCAGAGCAAGATAGCGGTGGGCTCCGGCGGTCTAGTCGGCAAGGGATTCCTCCAGGGGACCCAGACACAGCTCCGGTTTCTTCCCGAACAGCACACGGATTTCGCCTTTTCCGTGTTCTCGGAGGAGTGGGGCTTTGCCGGCTGCCTGGTGATTCTTTCGCTCTATCTGGCCCTGGTGCTGTGGGGGCTGTTCATTGCCCGCCGCTGCAATGACACGTTCGGCGGCCTCATGGCCGTTGGCGTTACCGCCATGCTCTTCTGGCACATTACCATCAACGTCGGCATGGTGATCGGCATATTCCCCGTTGTCGGCGTTCCCCTCCCGCTCTTTTCCTATGGCGGAACTTCGATGATTACGTCCATGATCGGCCTGGCAATCCTGCTGAATGTCAGGATGAGGCGATTCATGTTCTGATAACCCACGCAGTGTGGTCCAGCCGGAAGCGGCTCTCCCCGGGCCGTTCGTTTTCGTCCCTTTCCCGCCCGTTGCATCAGTTGCCGGTTTGGCGACAATCTTCCTGCCCCCTGAATCATCTACCCACCTGATCAGGTATACCCATAATCTCGAAATTAAACTGCCTGCTAAAGTTTGTGCGCTGTTTTCCGATAATACATAAAAACACCAGAAGCTCCAGAATTGGCTGCGGACATACACCGTCACTCCATGAATCTTCGAGGCAAGGGCGCACTGCGGTTGCCCTGATGAAACGATCAGAGTTCACGGGATTTGTCGTGGTTACAGCGGAGTCTCTGGTTGGGCATGTCAATAAGCTGGATAATGGGAGGTCTTGTGATGAAGATCAGAACAAAATTCGTCCTGGTAACGGTTCTTATCATGGCAGTGGCCATTTCGGTCATTACTGCAGTCTGCCTGTGGAAATTCAACAGTGAACTCAAGCACCGGGCAGGCCTCAACCAGGACAGCCGTCTGAAAACGTTCTGGTACCTGCTCGGCCAGAAGGGCAGCGATTTCAAGGTCGTCAACGGCAAGCTGGCAGTGGGGGATTTCGTCATAAACGGAGATTCCTCTCTCCCGGACCGTGTCAAGGAATTGTGCGGCGGTGTGGCCACGGTTTTCCAGGGTGATGTGCGGGTTTCCACCAATGTACTGAAGGAAGACGGTTCCCGCGCTGTCGGCACCAGGTTGCAGGGGCCGGCGCATGAGGCCGTGCTGAAGAAGGGGACTTCGTACCGGGGAGAGGTGGACATTCTGGGCAAACCCTATTTTGCTGCCTATGATCCGATCAAGAATGCCCAGGGCCAAACGATCGGCGTGCTGTTCGCCGGAGTGCCCAAGGCTGAATTCCTTGCCGGGTTCAAAACGCTCACGTGGATTATCATCGGTATCGCCGGCCTGCTGCTTGGATTGGCCGTCGTGATCATCCGGCTGTCCGTCCACCGGCTCTTCCTTCCTCTCAACGACATGCATGACGCACTGGTGACCGCCCAGGACGAAGGTGACCTGAGCAGGCGCCTTGCATACGTGCGTAACGACGAAATCGGGGAAATGTGCCGGGCTTTCAACGGCTTTATGGAAAAGCTGGCCGGTATCATTTCGACCATTTCTGAGTCTGCCGAAAAGCTGACCGGTTCGGGCGGGGTCCTTTCATCCACTTCCGGCTTCATGGCCAGCAATGCGGACAATATCGCGGCGCAGACGGCAACGGTCGCGGTTGCAAGCGAAGAGATGGCTGCAACCTCCAATGACGTGGCACAGAACTGCGCCCTGGCCGCCGACGGTTCCCAGAGAGCCAACGACTCGGCCCTGGCCGGTTCTGCCGTGGTGCAGGAGACGATTTCCGTCATGAGCACCATCGCTGAAAGGGTCAAGGAGTCGGCGCGGACCGTTGAAAACCTTGGTTCGCAGTCTGACCAGATCGGCGAGATTGTCGGGACCATCGAGGATATCGCCGACCAGACGAACCTCTTGGCCCTGAACGCTGCCATCGAGGCGGCCCGTGCCGGTGAGCAGGGCCGGGGATTTGCCGTGGTCGCCGATGAGGTGAGGGCGCTGGCAGAGCGGACCACCAAGGCCACCAAGGAAATCGGCGCCATGATAAAATCCATCCAGCAGCAGACCCGCGAAGCGGTGACCTCAATGGAGGAAGGTGTCAACGAAGTGGAGCGCGGGACTGCCGAAGCCGCCAAATCCGGGAACGCGCTGGAGGACATACTCGAGCAGATCAATGCGGTGAGCATGCAGGTGAACCAGATTGCCACCGCCACCGAGGAGCAGACGGTTACCACCAACGAGATCAGCAATAACATCCAGCAGATAACCGAAGTGATCCAGGGGACCGCAGAAGTCGCCAAGGACTCTGCCACCGCTGCCGAGGACCTGGTGACCATGGCCGAAGAACTGAGGAACATTGTGAGCCGATTCAGGCTGGCGTCCTGAAGCTGCCTGCCTTTCGGGCAGCAAGAGCACTGAAACGCTACCGCGTGCTGAAAACGGGCGCCCACCTTCCGGGGAGGGCACCCGTTTCTTTATTTTCAATCGGTATGGGCACGGACGTTATGGCGGCCCCATTGGTCGATTGTCCGCGGAATGCGTCGGTTGCCTCGTTTCCCTGAGGGGTTGTCAGTTCCCTGCCCGGGGACCCCAGAGTTCGCGCAGTCGTTTGTCCCTGCCGCAATTATAGCGGTAGATCTTATACCTCAACGGATTCTTTTTGTAGTAGTTCTGATGGTATTCTTCAGCCGGATAGAACGCTCCCGCGGCGTTTATCTCGGTGAATACCGGTTCTTTGAAGGGTTTCCCCTTCTCCAGCGCCTGTTTCGACTGGTGGGCCAGCCGTTTCTGGGTTTCGCCCACATAGAATATGGCTGAACGGTACTGGTTTCCCGTGTCGCAGAACTGCCGGTCCGGGGTGGCAGGGTCTATGTTGTGCCAGAAGACCTCCAGAAGGCGTGAATAGCTGATAACCTTCGGGTCGAAAAGTATGCGGACCGCTTCAGCGTGCCCGGTGCCGCCGGCGGAAACCTCCTCGTAAGTCGGGCTCGCTTTTCCGCCGCCGGTGTAGCCCGCAGTGGTCGATGCAACGCCCTTGAGGATATCGAAGGGTGGCTGCATGCACCAGAAGCATCCCCCGGCAAATATGGCTGTCTCCAATCGGCCGAACCCTCCCGGTTCCGCCGCATCGGGTGATGCTGGCATCAGCAGCAGGACAACTGCGGCTACTACCAAGGACAATAGATTTACCGCTCGATTAACCGTGTTGGCAGGCGACATTGGTTCCTCCCTTTGCGGATCAGTGAGAGCTGACTGTTGCATTGCGGACAATTACCTGCCTGCTACCGGACCCGCGGCGCGTCCGGTACTCCTGAAATCCTTTCCAGGACTGCAAGCCGTGAGCGGAGATACAGGGTGCTCCAGACCAGGTTGTCCAGCAGAGCGCCGGCAACAGCATCTGGAGATGCCTACAGTAACCCGCCAACGAGTGCTCCCGGCAGAATGCCGGCGATACTCACGAAAGGGTATCCTTTCCAAAAAAATGGTCACGCCGGCATCTTCTCAGACGAGATCCTTCCAGCCGCGCTGCCGCAATTCCTTCTTCAGGGTCTGCATCTCCTGCCGCAGTTTCAGAAACTCTGCGGGACTTGGCAATCCCTTGAACTGGTAACGGAGAAGGAGATATTCACCGTGAAGCTCGGTGAGCCGTTGGGCAAGATCGGCGTTCTCCGTGCGCAATTCTTTGTTTTCTTTTTCGAGATCCGCAATTTTTTTCTTGTACTGTGCGAATACATCAATGTCTATGGTTTTCATAGTGCGTCACCCCCTTGTTGCAACGGGGCTGAACAGTTCATAACTATACTCTAGTAAATGGGTTAATTTTTGTCAAGGTTGCTATCCTGTTGAAATCTGGTATAATTTGCCGTGCCGGAAAGGAGGTGGCCATGAAGGAAGCGCTGTTTTACGAGAAGGCAGACTGTTCCCGGGTCCGCTGCGTACTGTGCCGGTTCCGCTGCGTGATCAAGGACGGGCAGCGCGGCCGGTGCGGTGTTCGTGAAAACAGGGGAGGGATCCTGATTTCGCTGGTATACGGCAAGGCTGTTGCACAGCAGGTCGATCCGGTCGAGAAAAAGCCCCTGTTCCATTTTCTCCCTGGCAGCAGCTCCTATTCCGTGGCAACGGCAGGGTGCAATTTCCGCTGCCTGCACTGTCAGAACTACGGTATCGCCCATGCGGTGCAGGGAGGGGGATCCGTCCCGGGCTGGGACCTGGCCCCGGAAAAGATCGTTGCCCAGGCGCTTGCGGCCGGATGTTCTTCCATATCCTACACCTATACAGAACCGACAGTATTTTACGAATATGCGTATGATACCGCTGTGCTGGCTCACCGCGCAGGTTTGCGGAACATTTTCGTCACGAACGGTTACATCACCGAAGAGGCCCTTGCCTTCATACGCCCCTACCTTGACGCTGCCAATATCGATCTCAAGGGATTCACGCCGGGGTTTTACCGTGATGTGGTCTCTGCTTCCCTGGACGAGGTGCTGGACTCCATCAAGACGTACAAGCGGCATGGCATCTGGACAGAAGTGACGACACTGGTCATTCCCGGGTACAATGACTCCGACGAAGAGCTGCAAGCGATCGCGCGGTTCATTGCCGATGAGGTCGGGGTTGCTACTCCCTGGCACGTGTCCAGGTTCCACCCCGCCTACAGGTTTGCCGATTTGCGGCCCACCCCCGTAGCTACCGTGAGACGAGCCCGTGAGATCGGTATTGCCGCCGGCCTCGCGTATGTCTACGAGGGGAACGTGCCAGGCGAAGGCGGGGAACATACGTTCTGCCCCTCGTGCCGTGAGCCGGTCATCAAGCGCTTTGGCTATGCCATTGCGTCCTGCTCCCTGCGAAACGGGACCTGTTCTGCATGCGGTCATGCAATCGATGGGGTGTGGGAGTGAGAGCTCCCGGCAGGGAAAAAACCGCAGGTTCATGAAGTGGTTGCCGCAGTCTTTCGAAAATGCTATATATAGAAAATTATCTCATCCCTTTTCGAGGTTTTTTTGAAGGTATCATTCCTGCGCCGTTTTTGGGTGACGTTTTCCGCCAACGTCATTGGTTTCTATGCATCGACAATCAATCACTTCTGCATTATCGGCGATGAGGGGATACCTCCGTCCGGCGGAGTCCTCCTGGCGTCGAACCACATCTCGGCATACGATACGATTTTTCTTCCCTGGGCACTTGTGCGGCGTTTCCCCTTCCAGATGGTCTGGGCGCCGGCAAAGGAGGAACTGTTCCGCAAGCCGTTCCAGCGCTGGCTCTACAGCTCCTGGGGAGCTTTCCCGGTCCGCCGGGGGCGGGATTTGCGGGCAGGGAAGGCAATCAATGAACTGCTGGCAAGCCAGAAGGTGATGCTCTTCCCGGAAGGCACCAGGAACCGGCACGGTGTGCTGGGCAAGGGGAACCGGGGCGTGGGCAAGATCATCTACGACACCCGGCCGACCGTCATTCCCACGGCGCTCATCGGACTGAACCGCTGGCGTTTTCCGGGCGCCGGCCAGGAGGGACGGGTCGTTTTCGGCGCGCCGCTGGATTTTACCGATCTTTTTCAGCGGGAGGACTGCAAAGAAACCCATGTGCTGATCGTTGGGCGGGTCATGGATGCAATTGCAGGGCTCTTGAAGCGGGAAGAGGCGTTTGTCCATGAGGGTTGAGCTTTTCAGCGACGGGGCCTGCAGCGGCAACCCCGGCCCCGGCGGGTACGGGTGCATCCTGCGCTGCGGCGGGAAGACAAAGGAAATTTCCGGCTCTGAGCTGGAGACCACGAACAACCGGATGGAGATGACCGCGGCGATCGTCGGGCTCGAATCCCTGAAGAGGCCGTGTGACGTCTTTATTACCACCGATTCCCAGTACCTGGTGAAGGGCATGACCGAGTGGATGGACGGCTGGCTGAAGAGGGGCTGGAAGAACAGCAGGAAAGAGGACGTCCTCAATCGCGACCTCTGGGAGCGCCTGCTCGAGCTGTCCCGTGTCCACCGGATTCAGTGGGGCTGGATCCGGGGGCACAACGGCCACCCGGAAAACGAGCGGTGCGACGAACTGGCCAGGCAGGCGATCCTGACCATGTTGAACAAGGGCAGGGCGTGAGGCAATCGTGAGTCAGTTCATCATAGAAGTCTCCACGCAGGAAATCAGCCGGGAAAAAGAGAAGGCACGGGAGCTCCGCCGGACGCGGTGGTGGAAAAACCGCATTGCCCGGGGAATCTGCCATTATTGCGGCGGCACCTTTCCCCCGGGGGAACTGACCATGGACCACCTGGTACCCATCATCCGCGGCGGGAGAAGCACCCAGGGGAATGTCGTGCCGGCGTGCAAGGAATGCAACAGCAGAAAGGGATACCTCCTTCCCCTCGAGTGGCAGGCGTATCTGGAGACAGTGAGGAAGCAAGATTGAACCATGATGTTCTGAACGGATTCAAGGCGGTCATCTACGATTGCGATGGCGTGATGTTCGATTCTATCGAGGCGAACTTCGCGTTCTACTCCAAGGTGGTCGAGCGCTTTGGTCTGGCTCCCCTGGACCGCTCCGACGCGGATACCATGAGGCTCCTTCACACCTATTCCAGCAGGGATGTGCTGGCCTCCCTTTTCAACGGCGATCCGCGCGGGGATGAGGCGCTCAGGTTCGCCGCTACCATCGATTACCGCGAACTGCTGCCGTTCATGCGGATGGAAGACGGGCTGCGTGAAACCCTTGCAAAGCTTCGCGGCAGGTTCGATCTTGCCGTTTGCACCAACCGTTCCACCTCCATGGAGATGCTCCTGGAGGATTTCGGCCTGGCCGAATACTTCAGCTTCGTCATGACCGCTGCGAAAGTCAGCAATCCAAAGCCCCATCCCGAACCGTTGCTGAAGATTCTGGATCACTTCCGCATAGGGCCGGAACAGGCGGTTTTCGTGGGCGACTCCGAACTTGACTGCAGGGCCGCCGATGCTGCCGGGATCCCCTTCGTGGCGTACAAGTCAGACCTGCCGTCTGTCGCACGCATCGACCGGCACGAGGCGTTGCTGAAATTCGTCGACGATGGGTGCTTCGGGCAAAGGGCATAAGGCAAAGGGCAAAGGGCAAAGGGCAAAGGGCATAAGATAAGGCAAAAGGCAAAGGGCAAAAGGCAAAGGGCATGAGGTAACGCTTACGGCATCTGCCGGAAGGTGTACAACTGAAAATTCACCCGATTGGGGACTGATATGATCAAGAGCATGACCGGGTACGGCAAGGCTGAGCGTCAACTTGAAAACGGGCGGATAACCGTCGAGATGAGATCGGTGAATCACCGTTTTGGCGAAATATCCGTCAAGCTGCCCCGTGCCCTGATCTGTTTCGAGAACGACGTGCGCAAGGCGGCGGCGGAACGGCTCAAGCGGGGCAAGATCGATATCTTCATCCAGCTGGACAGTGCCGCTGCCTGCAGGCCGCCGGTCGTCAACCTGCCGCTGGCAAAGGCCTATTTCGATGCGTTCTGTTCTCTCAGGGAATCGCTGCGCCTGGACGAGCCGGTGCCCCTGTCCCTTGTTGTATCCCAGAAGGATGTGCTGACTGTCATGGAGAGCGATGATCTTGATTCCGGGATGCGTGACGGGCTGCTCTCGGCAGTGTCGGAAGCGGTGGATGCACTGGAATCCATGAGATTCAGGGAAGGCGTGGAGCTGGAGCATGATCTGCGGAGTCGACGCGGGACCCTGGCGTCCCTGATGGAAAAAGTCCGCGAGCAGGCGCCGACGGTTCCCCGCGAGTACGCGGAAAAGCTGACGGCACGCCTTGCCCAGCTGAATGTCGGAGCACTGCCCGATGAAAGCCGGATCGCGCAGGAAATTGCACTTATGGCCGACCGCTGCGACATTACCGAGGAGCTTGTCCGTTTCAGCAGCCACCTTGTTCAGTTCGATGGTGCGCTGGACGCCCATGAGCCGGTGGGGAGGAAGCTGGATTTCATCCTCCAGGAAATGGGCCGCGAGGTCAACACCATGGGTTCCAAGGCCAACGACGGCGAGATCACGACCTGCGTGGTGGCCATGAAGGCCGAGTTGGAGAAGGTCCGCGAGCAGATTCAAAACATAGAATAGACGGATTTGTTCCTGTATGCAGAACATGAAGCACGCAGAGGGTTTACATGGAAAAAGAAGGAATTGTTTACATCGTATCTGCTCCTTCGGGGGCCGGAAAAACCTCCTTATGCAATGAATTAATTGACATTTTGCCTGACTTGCGGCATTCTGTCAGCTACACGACACGATCACCCCGCCCCGGTGAAAGGGACGGGGTCGATTATTTTTTCGTCTCAAAAAACAGCTTCGACGAGAAGGTGCGGGCCGGGGAGTTTGCGGAATGGGCGGAAGTCCACGGCAACCATTATGCTACCGCTCTCCGGACCCTTGAAGAGAACCGGTCCCGGGGAATAAGCCTGATACTCGATATCGACTGCCAGGGTGCACGCCAGCTCAAGTCCAGTTGCAGTGATGCCGTCTTCATCTTTATTCTTCCGCCGGATTTTTCCGAGCTTCGCCGCCGTCTCGAGGGGCGTAATTCCGACAGTTCCGCGGTCATTGAGGCTCGTCTCAAGGTAGCCATGAGCGAAATGAAAGAGTCGTCATGGTATGATTACGTCATTGTCAACGACGTTTTTTCAGATGCGCTGGAAAAACTCAAATCCATCGTCATCGCGGAACAGTGCAGGACTTCCCGGGTGACGCGAACCGTGGAAGCGCTTTTTCACGATAAAGCCTGATCGGGGCTGAAGGAGTCCCGTCATGAAAGGAGTGACAGTATATGGCACGGGTTACCGTTGAAGATTGTTTGAGAAATGTCGAGAACCGTTTTCTGCTGGTCATGCTTGCTTCCAAGAGGGTCAAGCAGCTCTACAAGGGATCCAAGCCCCTGATCGAGAACCGGTCGAACAACAAGAACGTGGTGCTTGCGCTGCGTGAAGTGGCTGCCGGGAAGCTCCAGTACGAAATTGTCTCCCGCAGAAGCCGCTAATATCACCATGGTGAGAGGGGCGGGGCTCGTGGCGCCGCCCTTTTTGCATCCGCTGTTTTCCGCAGTATTCTTTTCATCAGACCACGCTCAACATCCGGCTTGATAATATGATAAGGCTCAACGACATACTGGACAAAGTGTCCTCCTACAATTCCGGCGCCGATCTGGACGTCATACGGCGGGCTTACGTCTTTTCCGCCAAGGTGCACCAGGGCCAGATCCGCCTGTCGGGCGAGCCCTATCTCATCCACCCGATGGAAGTGGCGGCAATCCTCGCCGACCTGAAGCTCGACGTGCAGACGGTGGCGACCGGGCTGCTCCACGACACCCTTGAAGACACTCTCACCACCTTCCAGGAACTGGAGACCATTTTCGGCGTCGAGATCGCGAACCTGGTGGACGGCGTTACCAAGATCAGCAAGATTCATTTCAAGACCAAGGAGGAAAGCCAGGCCGAAAACTTCCGCAAAATGCTCCTGGCCATGGCGAACGATATCAGGGTGATCCTGGTGAAACTGGCCGACCGTCTGCACAACATGCGGACCCTCCAGTACCAGCCGGAGGTCAAGCAGCGCAGCATCGCCAAGGAGACCCTGGATATCTATGCTCCCATGGCGAACCGGCTCGGCATCTCGTGGATCAAGAGCGAACTGGAAGACCTTTCCTTCCGCTATCTTACTCCTGACCTGTATTACGATCTCGCATCCAAGGTCGCGATGAAAAAGCAGGAGCGTGAGAGCTATGTGCAGGAGGTCATGGAGATCATTACCCAGAAGCTGGTCGAGCACGGCATCAGGGGCGACGTCTCGGGTCGGAGCAAGCACCTCTACTCCATCCACAACAAGATGGAGAGCCGCAACGTGGATATCGACGAGATCTACGATCTCATTGCGATCCGCGTTTTGGTCGATGACATACGCTCCTGTTACGAGGTCCTCGGCATCATTCACTCGACGTGGAAGCCCATTCCCGGACGCTTCAAGGACTATATCGCCATGCCCAAGAGCAACATGTACCAGTCGCTCCACACCACGGTGATCGGCCCCTTCGGCGAGCGGATGGAAGTGCAGATACGGACCACCGAGATGCACCGCGTTGCCGAGGCGGGCATCGCGGCCCACTGGAAATACAAGGAAGGCAAGGGCTACGACGAGCGGGACATCAAGCGCTTCGCCTGGCTCAGGCAACTCCTGGAATGGCAGCAGGAACTCCAGGATTCCCAGGAGTTCATGAATACCGTCAGGGTGGAACTGTTCCCCGAAGAAGTCTACGTCTTCACGCCCAAGGGTGACGTCAAGGGGTTTCCCAAGGGCGCCACGCCCATCGATTTTGCCTACAGCGTGCACACGGATATCGGCCACCGCTGCGTCGGCGCCAAAGTGAACGGCAAACTCGTCCCTCTCAAGTACGAGATGAAGACGGGAGACATCATCGAGGTCATTACGTCGCCCCATCACACGCCGAGCAAGGACTGGCTCAAGCTCGTCAAGAGCACCCGCGCCCGCAACAAGATCCGCGCCTGGATCAAGACCGAGGAACGCAAACGAAGCATCGTTCTCGGCAGGGAGATTTGCGAGAAGGAATTCCGGCGCTACAGCCTGACATTCGGCAAGCTTCAGAAGACCGGTGAGCTGAAGCGCGCAGCTGTGGAATTCGGCTTTGTCGGCGAGGAAGACCTGATGGCTGCGGTCGGTTACGGCAAGCTGTCCTGCAACCAGATACTCGGCAAGCTGCTGTCGGAGGAAAAGCTTGCGGAAACCCGGGAACAGAAGGAAACCAGAATTTCAAAAGTGCTGGGCAAGCTGACCAAGAAGTCGTCCAGCGCCATACAGATAAACGGCGTGGACGATGTGCTGGTCCGCTTCGGCAAGTGCTGCAACCCGGTTCCGGGTGACGAGATCGTGGGGTTCATAACCCGGGGAAGGGGAGTCACCGTGCACACCGCGGATTGCGCTTTTGCCCTGGAGAGCGATCCGGAGCGCCGGGTCGAAGTTGCCTGGAACCGGGCAAAGCAGGCTGCCCTGCCGGTGAAGATACGGGTGAGCTGCCATGATCAGAAGGGCATACTGGCAGGCATCGCCCAGGTCATTGCCAACTGCGAGGCGAATATCGCCAGCGCCACCGTTCAGAGCACCCTGGACAAGAAAGGCATCAACCTGTTCGAAATCGATGTCATGGACCTTGATCACCTGAACCGTGTCATGAACAGTATCATGAAGGTAAATGGTGTCATAAAGGTCGAGCGTTTGAAGAAGTGAGCGGTCCGGTTTTTCCGGGTGCCTTGTCCCGGATGTCCTTTCAGTCCTTTGCATCCTTGTTTTTTCGGCTGCACCGCCGCCCCGGCTTTCAGGAGGGATCATGTCGAAGGAAACAGTAGCTACCGATCGGGCGCCGCAGGCGATCGGCGCGTATTCCCAGGCGGTCTGGGCAGGTGATTTCCTGTTCCTGTCCGGTCAGATACCGCTGGATCCCGCCACCGGCTCGCTCAGGGGAAACACCATTGCGGAGCAGACCGAGCAGGTGATGGAGAATATCGCCGGAGTCCTGGAGGCCGCAGGGCTCCATTTCGGGAACGTGGTGAAGAGCACCATTTACCTGGTGGATTTGGCGGATTTTGCCATCGTCAACGAGATATACGGCAAGCGGTTTTCTGCGGCGCCTCCGGCGCGTTCTACCGTGGAGGTGAAGGGTTTGCCCCGCTGGGCACTTGTGGAGATCGAGATGGTCGCCTGGCGCGGGTGAACGAAAAAAGCCGCGGACAGGATTGTCGCAGCGGCTGTTTTCATTTCGGTTCGGGATTGCGTGGAGCGGCCTTCGCGGCGGGTATCAGAGGGCCTTGGTAACCTTGCCGGAGCGGATGCAGCGTGTACAGACCTTGATGGTGGCGATGGAGCCGCCTTCCCTTACGGCCTTGATCTTCTGCAGGTTGGGATACCAGGTCTTGGAAGACTTGTTATTTGCATGGCTCACGTTATTGCCGAAGCTGGGACCTTTTCCACATATGGCACAGATTTTGGACATCTTTTAATTCCTCCTTCGTAGGCTGAAGCATTTTTGTATACCAGATAGGGGCATGATTTGCAAGACAAATTTGTCGGGGTGGCGGCCGCAACGCCTGAATACTGGAAAGAGGATATTGATACATGGCGATACTGAAAGGGCTTTGCGCATTGCTTGTGCTGATAGTGTGCGTGGTAGTCATGCTTTTCATAGACTTTTCCTATCAGACATTTTCCATGCGCCAGCGGCAAGTGAATACCGATGCCATTGTAGTTCTGGCAGGCGGGCGCGGACGGGTCGAGGAGGGCATCAAGCTCTATCGCTCACACAGGGCACGCTGGCTGTTCCTGGTGGGGGTCGACCCAACGGTGCGGAAAAGGGATCTGTTCGAAGAAACATCGGGAACACGGGGTGGCGAGAACGTGCTGCTGGAGAATGTGTCGCGCAACACCCTAGAAAACGCAATCCACGCCAGGGATCTCATAACGCGCAAGGAGGTCAGGTCCGTCCTCCTCATCACCTCACGGTATCACATGAAGCGCTCCATACTGATCTTCAATTCAGTGCTGCCAAAGGACATCGCCGTTTACCCTTATCCGGTGGACAGCAGGAACCTTAAGGAGGAATGGTGGGCCCACGAGGGGAGTTTCCGGCTGCTGTCCGGCGAATTCTACAAATACTGTCTTTTCCGGGCGTTCTTCCTGTTCGCTCCGGGCGAACTGAGAACGACCAGGGTGGATTTGAAGGCAGGTGCCTGATCAACAGACTTCAGGTCCCGTTGCCGATCCGTTTCACGCGCCCGGTTTCCGGTAAGGGGAAGGGGCGGGGAAGCGCCTGCAGATATGAAACCATCACATCGATGTCGATCGGGCCGTTGACCTGACCGGTCCCTTCCCTGAAAACGCTGAAGCCGTCTCCTCCCGTGGCGAGAAAATTGACTGTCGCCACGGAGTAGAGACGGGACCTGTCGATGGCGACACCATCCTTTTTCACCTCGATTACCGTCCCGGCGTGATGGGAGCCGTTGTCCATCCAGGAATAGGTCAGGCCGGAGGTCTGGAGCATGCGGGGAGATTCCGGATCGAGCCATTGCTGTTCCAGGAGCCGGTAGATCTGCTCGCCGGTCAACTGCATGGTAACGACCCGGTTGCCGAAGGGCAGCACGCTGAAGAGATGGCCCCAGGTCACCTCTCCCGCGGCCAGGTTGGCGCGCAGGCCGCCCGGGTTCATGAAGGCACAGTCGGTTTCCCGGCTCCAGCGCATGGCATCGGCCACCAGGTTGCCCAGGACCGATTCCCCGGCTCTGTTCGGGGACCTGGTTATGTTCCGGTCGGTACTGCTTATCACCTTGTTGACCTTCGGGCCTACTGCTTTCTCTGCTTTGGCGAGAATCTCCGCCGCAGCGGGATCGGGCATGACCGCAGGTTTTCCGTCAGGTTTTTCAGCCCACGTGGTGATGATGGATGCCGATTTGCCGACTATGTCACGGATTGCCGGATCGATTTCCAGGTCGATATCGGCAAATGCTGTTCCCGAGGAATAGGCTTGGGTGACAAGGACTTCCCTGCCCGCGCCATTCTTCAGCAGGGTATTGGTGAAACGATGGGTATGGGCGGTCAGCACCACGTCCACTTCGCCGTCGAGGCGTGACACGATGTCCGTTATCGTTTTCATGTCGCCTGCCGTGCCCTCGAGCGGCTTTCGGGGATCGGTCCTGCCGGTATAGGGCGGCTGTGAGCCTCCCTGGTGAATGAAGGCGACAATGGCACGTACGCCTTTTTCCCGCAGTTCCGGAATCAACCTGTTGATCGAGCTTGCCTCATTGGAGAATGCTATACCCGCTATTCCGGAAGCTGATACTATCGACGGCACATTCTTGACGACCGCGCCGATGAATGCGATCTGGACACCATCCACGGTCTTGATGACATAGGGCGGCAACAGCGTCCTGCCGGTGACTTTGTCTTTTACGTTAGCTGCTACATAGGGATAGCGGGAGCCGGTGTACGGATCTTCGATGAATGGACCTTTGTCGTGGTTGCCGCCGTAGATGAGGCGTTTCAGTTCTGCAACCCCTTCGTCGAACTCGTGGTTGCCCACGGTGGCCACGATGTTGCACCGCGGATGCATCTGCTCCCGGCAGTGTTCGTTTGCCAGGGTGTTCATGAACATGACGGTCGGTTCGTCCTGCAGCAGGGCGGAAACGGCCGGAGAGGCGCCCACAAGGTCGCCGACGCTGACAATGAAACTGCGGTCCTCCATCCCCGTCTGTGCGTTCTTCAGGTACGCAGCCAGGACCGGGGCGCTTCCCACCTTGTTTCCGGCACGTTTGCCGACTGTCTTGCCCTCGCTGACCTGTCCGTGAAAATCGTTGATGGCCAGCACTTTTACCTTCAGGTTCGCCGTGGAAGATGCGGTTGATGCGCAGCCGGCTGTCATGAGTTGGACCGGGAGAAGGATGGCCAGGGCGAGCCGGCCGATGATTGACGGGAAAATGTTCATGATTGCCTCTCTGCCCCGGATCTCCCGGGGCATGATGCCCGCGCGCCTTCCCGGATGGTTCCGGGTATGCATTTCGTGCAATGAAAATGCATCGGAGTCTCATTTGCAAGCATTTTTCTTCCCGTCCCCTGGTCGCGGCAAGAGTGCGAGCACCCATTTCGATCGCCATGGCAGCACCGCAATCTCCTTTGACTTGAGGAGTATTACCCTGAATCAGAACACGAATCATTGCCGCGGTTTGCCGTGTCTTTTGGGGCGGTGCTGATGGACGAATGCGACCAGCAGGAACGGGATTTCGAACGCTAATAAAAGCCACCTGCCGGGGTATTCCGGCAGGTGGCTTTATGTATTTCTTTGAAAGCAATTCTTATAGCTTTACCTTTGAAGGATGAAATTGGCCTCTGATCACACATAAACCGATACGGGAAATTCTGTTGCAGAAGATTAAGCCTGTTCATTCTGCCACCTTCGTACCCTGTCAACTTTGCCGGACGCAACCGGATACGTATCGCAGAAATCGAGGTAATAGCGCAACCGCTTCCTGTGTTCGCTGTTACGTGGTGGTGGAACATTTCTGGCTCCGAGGTGGGCAATGTACTCGGTAAGGATGGAGCCGGGAATTCATAACAAGGAATTCTCCTTTGACTTCAACTATGAGCGGGAGTATATATAATTTGTTATTTAAAATGAAAAAAGCCTAAATTGAATAATGGTTTGAACGCTCAACTTCCAAACAATCATGTTGTACGGGTGGGATATCTTAATGGTTTAAATGGTTTAGGCAATATTGAAAAAATATAAGATGAAAAAATATGTTGTAGATTGATGGTTTGGCGAAAGTCCATCATTGAATAGTTGATGGTCCCGCAAAAACGATTTA
>DIFZ01000013.1 GCA_002419385.1 Geobacter sp. UBA5735 | reverse complement strand
TTTTACCATCTGCGAAAGTTGAGTTTATTATTTTTAAAAAACAGACTGGTTATATACCTGGTATTATTGATTAACAACCTACCATACAGTTATCACGCACATTCAACAAAAAGCCGGAATCATACTTTTTTACCATCCCAATGAACACTAATTACAGATAGTGTTTCGGGAATAATCATAATGACGCCTTGCTATTGAAATCCATGACCTGTATCATGAAATGGAAGTGCGCTGTTTGAGTCGAGCGCTCCTCATATTTTAATGTGTGCAGATCGTTTATTGCCAGGCAGAAAGAACATGCGTTCAGTTCACGCAAGAAGGCAGGAAAACAATGACAATCAAAACAGGGAAAATCGTGAGTCACCTGGGAGGTCCGGAATGGGGCGTCGGCAAGGTGCTGGAAGTAACCGCAGCAATGGCAACGATTCATTTCAGTGACGGAAAAAAGCGGAAAATTGCCGCATCCCATTATTCGTCTCTTCTTCCGGCGGCCGAAGGCGACTTTATTCCTCCGGCAGAACCTGCCCAGGTTGCGCCGGCCCTCTGCCCCTCCAAACCGGCCCGGAAAAAGAAATAGACCCGTAACGAGGCAGATCGAAATCCGCGTCGCCAACAACAGTGCTGCCTGAACAAGTCTCCTGCTTCTTGCCTCAGATGTCCCGGATATGCCTGACCAGCGCCTGATGGCTGCGATGAGCGGCAAGGTAGCGTGTGTCTTCCGCGTAGTTGGTGGGATAGACAGTCGGCACCTTCTGGCGAGTCATTGCACGGTCAACATTGACGAAGGTGAACAAGCACGAGTTCGATAGCGCTTTGACTGCCCTGTCGCGGCTGATCCGCTCAATGCCGGCCTCTACGCAGACGTAACTGTCATCGGTGTAAATCACCCGTGATGTATAGTGAAGCTTATCCCCCATACGCACCGGCTGAAAGAAGTTTATGCGGTTTACGGCCACAACGATGGAACGGTCAGGAGCAACCAGTTCGGAACAGATGGACGACAGCTCGAAAGCGCGGCGGATGAGATACCCCCCGAAAATCTTTTTCGGCACGTTCTCCTGCTCCGGGTACATGATTTCCCAGGAATCGGCCACCAGCCGTCCGGCAAGCATGCCGGCAAATCCTGCTGCTTCCTGGGCCACGTGGAGGCCGTTCAGCATCTGGTATTCCTCCCTGCTGGGCGGCTCCAGAAGAACGGCCTGTTGCTGCTTGTAGTCGTCACGCCGGGCGAGGGTCTTGCGAGCCCTTTCCTTCTCGATTTCGTCGGCGTATTCCAGCGGCGGCAGCGCGACGCTGACCGCATCTTCTCCCATGCCCGAGCGTGCCACCATCGTGAAGTAGCAGGACGCGATGTGGCTGACCGGCTCTCCCGGCTGCTCAACACGGATGCCCACTTCCAGGGAAGACCGTCCCACATGGTTGATTCGGGCATTGAAGACAATGTCCCTGTTCACGTCCGTGTTGCTGCGGATCAGAATGTTGTCGATGGCCGCCGTCACCACGCGCGCATCCGGATAGAACCGGTTTACATAGCTGAGGGCCGTCTCTTCGGCAACCTTGTCGAGAACTTCCAGCAGCAGGCCGAAACGGGTATTCGCCGGTATCGGTTCGTCCAGCACCATGAAGCGGCGTCGCAGATCCTGGTCGCTTTGCAGTGGCAGAGTCCGGGTCAGCGAAGTATCGACTGGTCTGATCCCGGGTTGATCCTGGTGAAGCTGTTTCTTATCCATTGTTTACCCATTCGCTTTCTGCTTTGAGCACGGAGAGCCCCTCACACTTGTCATTGTCCTGCAACACCTGGGAAAAGCCACGTGACAAGTCCGCTCCCGTCATCATCCCCGGGGAAAAGCTACTCTTTGAGTTTCCACGCTATCTTTGCCACATGGGCGCCCTGGTAGCGGGCAATGGCCAACTCGTTCTCCGAGGGCTGGCGTGAACCGTCAGCCGCAGCCAATGTGGTGGCGCCATAGGGTGTGCCGCCGGAGATTTCGGCCATGTTGAGCAAACGCGGCTCAGCATAGGGAACGCCGACTATTATCATCCCGTGGTGGAGCAGCGTGGTGTGAAAACTGGTTATGGTCGTCTCCTGTCCGCCATGCTGGGTCCCGGTACTGGCGAAAACGCTCCCCACCTTGCCCACCAGCGCCCCCTGCAGCCAGAGCTGGCCGGTTGAGTCGAGGAACTGGCGCATCTGACCGCACATGTTGCCGAAGCGCGTCGGGGTGCCGAAAATTACGGCATCGGCGGAAGACAGGTCTTCCAGCTGAACCGGAGGAATGTGGGCCATTCCCTTCCCCGCTTCCAGAGCCCCCATCTTGCCGAGCACCTCCTCGGACAGTGTCTCGGGGACTCTCCTGACAGCCACCTCGCAGCCGGGAACCTCCCGGACTCCCTCGGCAACAGCCTCCGCCAGTCTCTGCACATGTCCATACATACTGTAAAAAACCACTAGAATTCTGGTCATAGTCGCCTCCCTTTCCTTTTCGCGATCAACCGGCGATCGAGGCATTCCTGCATGCCCATCGCCCGGCGGGATACTTTTGGAAGTATACACAAAAAAACTTTTCCGGCACGCCCTCGTCCCGCCCCTTCTCCCGCTATGCACACCGGGAAAACGTTACCCATCGGCCGGACCAGGCATACGGTGAAAACAAAAACTTCCTGCAGACCCCGAAAGGAGAAGTCAGGTAACTGAACTCATGCAGCGGACTACGGGGTGCCCTGTTCAGACTGCGGCTGCTCCGGTGGCTGCTGGTCAGTCGGGGCAAAGTCAGCTGGAGCCTCGTCCTGCGGTGGCGTTGGCGGCGGTGGCTCGGCTTCCTGCTCCTGCGGTGCACCCGTCGGGCGTTCGGGCGGCGCAGGTTCCGCATCCTTCGGGGTCGGGTTCAACGTGGGCACGCCAGGGGATTCGCCGGGCGAAGGGTAGGATTTCAGTTCATAGGACAGGCTGGAAGGGTCCCCGGCAACGACAGGGAACGGCAGGGACCAGAAAACCGCCAGTGAGAATGCCATTGACAATGTTTTAGCCACTTTCATGCTGACCTCTCTTCTTTATCCTTTGGCAACATCATATGCCGGACACTTGACGTTTTGACCAGTCCACACAATACTCACTTTTGTAAAGGTACGGGTGTCTTCCTCGTAAAGCTCACTACATTGTAGCCTATTCTGCGCGAAACATTCGGGGCAACCGCTACGGATCGGCAATCAACAGCGCCTCGTCGACTCACCTGGCACCCGAATCGCCCTGTCTTTCCAGCAGCATCCCGAAACCCTGCTTCTTTTCGATCGCCTTCATCCGGTACTGGCCGCTTGCCCGGAACGGCCCTGAAAGCTCAATGATGAGCTGGTTCAGCCCATACGGTATATGCATAATGTTGTTTTCCGCTCGCGGTTCCCCGATGTGAATATCATACAGCCAGTCCGCAGTGAAGCCCAAGAACACGCAGGCCACGGCATATTTTCCAAAGTCGACCCGGGGAGCGGGCCGGTCGAATGAAGATTTCCACAGGTCCGCCCACTCCCGGTCGTCAGTGATCACTGTCAGCAGTTCCTCTCCTTGACGTGACATGAATCCCTCCCAGTCCATGCTGCCGTGCAGGCTGGGTTCGGGAACATCCTGCCGGGGGCCATCGGGAACAGTCAACAGGTGTGATTTCCTGCCGGTGACCTGGAAGACGATCTCACCGACCAGCACGAAGGATTCCCTGATGTCGGGATCACGCCAGAATTTTTGGTAGATCCGGACCGTGGAACGGCCGGGCCGGGAGCCCTGCAGGGTTACGCTGGACAGCGTATCGTAGGCAACGATGCGGACGGAAGTTCCCTCGATCTCGGCATGGCAGCTGTAGCTCCTGCTGAAAGGGAGCGGAACGGTCGCCACTTCGCCCACCTTGATTGCCTTATACTCCCGGACGACATTGTTATTCGACCGGTCGGCAGCGTCGGGGGACACTATCGAGCTCCACTCGCCGGCGAAAGACTGGCACACCAGCAGCGCCCAAACCGTGAACGTCACGAATATTTTTAAAAAAAACCCATTTTGCTGTCCCTCCAAAGAAATGCCGGCAAAATGAACCCGCGTATCCGCTCATACACGTAATGCTTCCTAGCGGGTCAAAAACAGGACGATACCGAGAAAAAGCGCGACAACTACCAAAAACAGCATCCAGGACAGGACACTCAAGCGAACGCTGTCCCGTGCATCCAGTCCCTCATACGCAGCGTCAGCTTTCCGCTTCGCAAGCGCCCTGGATGACAGGATGAAAACAACGATGCCGGAAACCCCCAAGAGAACGAAGAGAACCTGAATCCCGCCTGCAGGCACTGGTGGTCGGGTTGCCAGGAACACCGCTGCCGACAACCCGACCACCGCCATCATGCCGCCAAGAAATTTTGCCAGTATCAGCGGCAACTGCCTGAATTCCGACTTTGCCTGCCTGCTTATCTTTCCCATGAGCACACACCACCTTCTTGCAAAACTGCTCCATAATGTTTCTGCACTACCGGACCAACTGGTCATTTCGAAATGGTTTGGACATCAGCAGGGTTCGTTTTCAGCGGAGCCTTCGTCCTGCCGTCAAGCAATTCGGACATCTCCACCAGCCTGATGAACTCGGCCCGGTAACCCTCGTGGTCGGGCCCCTTGGCTGCGCGGGCCAGTTCCAGGACCTGGGCATAGCTGGATGCCCCTTTATGCTCCGAGTTCCTGAGCAGCATGCCCCACTCTGCAACGGCTGCCGCGAAACTGATAGCGCTGCCGGCCTTGTCACGTTTCGTCACAACCGCTGGTATTTTCCTCACCAGTTCCTTGCTGACATCCGCCTGGGGCTTCTTGTAGCGGAAACGGATCGTGGCCAGTTCGGCACTCGCCTTCGCGCTGTCTTTCACCCGGGTCGTCTGGTAGGTAAGCTCCCGGCTTCCGGCGCCTGCGCCGTCAGCAGGCACGATTTCATAGAGGGCCGTCACCGTGTGGCCTGAGCCCAATTCGCCGGCATCCTTTTTGTCATCGGCGAAATCCTCGGTGCGCAGCATCCGCTTCTCGTAGCCGATCAGCCGGTAGGCCTTGACCTTTGCGGGATTGAATTCCACCTGCATCTTGACGTCCTTGGCAATGGTCATCAATGTCCCGCCGAACTGGGAGATCAGGACCTTTTTCGCCTCCAGCAGGGTATCGATGTAGGCATAATTGCCGTTACCCCTGTCTGCCAGCTTCTGCATCTTGGAGTCCTTGTAGTTGCCCATTCCATAGCCCAAGACACTCAGGAAAACGCCATCCTTGCGTTTCTCTTCGATCAGCCGCTCCATTTCCGCATCACTGGAAGCGCCCACATTGAAGTCGCCATCCGTTGCCAGGATAACGCGATTGTTGCCGTTCTTTATGAAGTTTTCCCGTGCCACCTTGTATGCCAGTTCTATGCCCTGGCCGCCGGCAGTGCTGCCGCCAGCGTGCAGGCTGTCGAGAGCCGCCAGGATCTTGTGCTTTTCACTGCCGCTGGTGGAAGGGAGCACCAGCCCCGCCCGGCCGGCATAAACAACGATGGCGACCCGGTCCTGGGGCCGCAGCTGCCCGACCAGCAGCTTGAACGATTTGACCAGCAGCGGCAGCTTGTTCTCCTCGTCCATGGAGCCGGAGACGTCGATCAGGAAAACCAGGTTGGCGGGCGGCAGTTTTTCCAGCGGTATCCGCACCCCCTGCAGCCCGATCAGCAGAAGCCTGTTGCCGGATTTCCAGGGCGTTTCGGTCAGTTCAGTGGTGAAAGAAAAAGGTTCCCCTTTCGAGGGCTGCGGATAATCGTAGGTGAAATAGTTTACCAGTTCCTCGATACGCACCGCATCCTGGGGAGGAAGCCGGCCGTCGTTGATGAAGCGCCGCACGTTCGTGTACGAAGCGGTGTCCACATCGATGGAAAAAGTGGACAGCGGGTTCTTGATCACTTCCTGAAAAGCGTTTTCGTTCAACCGGTCATAGGATTCGGTGTTGAACTCCCCAGAGGAAGCCGGCGGGAGTTGCATGGACGGCATCCGTACCATCATCGGCGGAGCCATGGCCATTTTTGCGTCCATGTATGGTGCAGGCTCAGGAATTTCGGCAATCTCCTGGAGCTCGGACGTCGCCGGCTTGACCAGCTCCTTCGTGGCGCAGCCCGCCACAGCCAGCACCGCAACCAGCACGCAGACGGCCAGAAACCGGCACGTGCCGTGCCGCATGATGCTCCTTTTGTGCAAAACCTCCAGCATGTTGCCCGTCATGATTCGTCCCTCCTCGTACAAAAAGATTTTGCACCTTTAGACAGCAGGCTGGAGAAAAATGTTCCCGAAAATATCGGCAGATGCGGCGCGCGCCTCCGCCAGCCGGGACACATCCCCTGGGAATGAGCGAAAAAAAGCCGCAAAATCAAATTTTGCGGCTCAGATGGCACGTCATCGGGATTCCGTCTTTTCGCCTTCCTTTTCCATGGCGCTGTCCATGACCTTGTAGGCACAGAACTCGCCGCACATGGTGCAGGCGCCGTGATCGGACACACCCGACTCGTCCCGCAGGCGCCTGGCCCGCTCCGGATCGAGCGAAAGCCGGTACTGTCCCTCCCAGTCCAGCTTTTTGCGGCATTTCGCCATTTCGATATCACGCTGCATGGCGCCCGGGACTCCCTTGGCGATATCGGCGGCATGGGCGGCAATGCGCGAAGCGATCACGCCCTCACGGACGTCGTTCACATCCGGCAGCCGCAGGTGCTCGCTCGGCGTGACGTAGCAGAGGAAGTCGGCGCCTGCGGCAGCGGCAAGCGCCCCGCCGATGGCGCAGGTGATGTGGTCGTAGCCGGGAGCGATGTCGGTGACCAGCGGGCCGAGGACATAAAAGGGCGCCCCGTGGCAGAGCCGCTTCTGCAGGAGGATGTTGGCCTGGATCTGGTTGAGGGGCACATGGCCCGGGCCCTCGATCATGACCTGGATACCGGCGTCCTGGGCCCGCTGGGTCAGCTCGCCCAGGATGATGAGCTCCTGGATCTGGGCGCGGTCGGTGGCGTCCGCCAGGCAGCCGGGACGGAAGCCGTCCCCCAGGGACAGGACCATGTCGTATTCCCTGGTGATTTCCAGCAGCCGGTCGAATTCCTCGTAGAGGGGGTTCTCCCGCCCGTTGTAAGCCATCCACTCGATGGTGAAGGCGCCGCCCCGCGAAACCACGTCCATGATCCGCCCCTCGTTCCGCATCCGCTCCACGGTCGAACGGGTGACCCCGCAGTGGACGGTGATGAAATCGACGCCGTCCCCGGCATGCTTTTCGATACCCGCGAAAATGTCGTCCACGGTCATGTCCACAATGGCCTTCTTCCTGATGCGGACCGTATCCAGCGCAGCCTGGTACAGGGGGACGCTGCCGATGCAGGCGTCGGTTTCGGCGATAACAGCGCGCCGGATTTCGTCTACGGGCCCTCCGGTGGAGAGGTCCATCAGGGCGTCGGCGCCGCAGGCCACGGCAACCCGCGCCTTTTCCAGCTCCTTCTCCATGTCCGTATCATCGGATGAAGAACCGATATTGGCGTTCACCTTGGTCCGCAGACCTGAACCGACCGCCAGGGGTTTGCCATTGGAGTGGCGTTTGTTGTGACAGATGACGACGGTTCCGGCGGCGATACCTTCGCGGACGAATTCGGGAGCAACTCCTTCGGTGCGGGCCGCTTCGGCCATCTCGTCGGTTATGATGCCCTTGCGGGCTGCTTCAAGCTGGGTCATGATGGTTCCTTCACACGGTCTGACTGTTGTAACTTCTGTGCGGCCTGGTAATGATTGACCGGGCCGTGCCCGCTTCCCAATGGAACGGACAGGGCGATAGCGTCCTGTATGAACTGCTTTGCTCTGCCGACAGCAACCGGCAGCGGCTCTCCCCTGGCAAGGAAGGCGGCGATGGCCGAAGCGTAGGTGCAGCCGGTGCCATGGGTGTTGACGGTGTCTATGCGCCTCGACGTGTAGCAGCGAATAGCCGTCCCGTCGAAAAGAATGTCCTCGGCATCAGGTCCGGGCAGATGCCCCCCCTTGAGCAGCACGTTCCGCGCACCCAGACGATGGAGGCCGTAGCATGCCTGTTCCATGGTTTTTCGATCGCGAATCGCAAGGCCCGTGAGCCGTTCGGCCTCCGGCAGGTTGGGGGTCACGAGGTATGCGCGGGGGAGGAGCTGCTCCACAAGACTCGCGACAGCAGCATCATCGATGAGTGAACTCCCGCCCTTGGCGATCATCACCGGGTCAAGGACCAGCATCCGTTTGCCGTAAAAAGCCAGTTTGTCGGCCAGGACCTCCAGGATCGGGGCTGAAAAGAGCATGCCGGTCTTCACCACGTGCACCGGAATGTCGCTGAGCACTGCGTCCAGTTGTTCGGCGACAAAGGGGGCGGGCGCACCATGGATGGCTCTCACGCCTCGTGTATTCTGTGCGGTAAGAGCGGTAACAACCGAAGCCGCATAGGATCCAAGCAGCGTTATGGTCTTTATATCCGCCTGGATGCCCGCGCCGCCGCCGGAATCGCTGCCGGCCACGGTGAGGACCGAGCCGCGCGGGAAAGGAAGCCGCCGGTTGAAGAGGAGCGAGAGTTCGGTCGCGATGAGGCCGGGTGCCCTGTCGGAAAGAACGGCCGAGATGACCGCAATAGCATCAGCACCGGCATCGATGACCTCAGCGGCGTTGTCCCGGTTGATGCCGCCGATTGCCACTATGGGGATACGCACCCGCTTCCGCGCTTCGGCAAGCCCCGCCGGGCCCGGCAGATGCACAACTGCCTTGCTCTCCGTCGGGTACATGGCCCCGAATCCCACGTAGTCAGCTCCTTCGGCTTCCGCCCGGAGTGCTTCTTCCACGGAATGGGTGGAAACACCGATGATGGCATCCCGGCCGAGCACGAGCCGTGCCTCGGCCACACTGCCGTCCTCCTGCCCAAGGTGAACGCCGTCTGCCTGAAGCTCGGCCGCAAGCTTCAGGTCGTCGTTGACGATGAATGGCACTCCATGCCGGGCACAGATACGGCTCAGTTCGCGCCCTTCGGCGAACCGCCCTGCGTAGTCCTTGGTCTTGTTGCGGTATTGCAGACATTTGACTCCCCCGGAAAGTGCATCCTGAACCCTTTCCGGGAGACGGCCGTCATGGTCGGTGATGAGATAGAGTCCATTGATCATTGTTTTTTTCGTTCGTTCAAGCTGCCGCGGGAGGCTCATAGGGAATACAGGAGTCAGGAGTCTTTTTCTGTATTCTGCCTTCCGGATTCCGCAGTAACAAAAAAAACGCGGCACCAGGCCACGGCTCCCCAATAAACAATGACTTCGGGTCGTTGCTGCCGCTTTCCTACGCCGGTGCGAACCGGATCAGGTTCAAAGGGTCTTCGCCCGTGCGAATCTCAGTTCTTCCGAACTCCCCCAGCTGGCTCTTACAGGTTTCACCGTAGCGGAAAGCCACTGGAAAGTCAATGATTTTTCCAGGTTTCAGCTTTACAGGCGCCCTGTTCCATGGTACAAATCGAAACACCGAGCGAACCTTACTGTATCCATCCGGAAACTTCACCGCTGTCCACCTGGACTTTCCGGATGTACCTTACTGGAGTGCCTATGGACAGCCGCCCGACCCTGGCTGAGATCGACCTTGCCGCATTGCGCCACAACTTCCACCAGATACGGCGGACCGTTCCCGACAGGTGCGGGATCCTTGCCGTGGTAAAGGCCGACGCTTACGGCCATGGATTCATGGATGTGTCACGAGAACTGGAGCGTCTCAATGTCACCGCCTTCGGCGTAGCCTTCCTCGCCGAAGGGATACAGCTCCGCAAAGCGGGAATCGACCGGCCGGTCCTGCTGCTGGGGGGAATCTATCCGGGCCAGGAACGGAAATGTATCGGCTACGGGCTTTCAACCGTCGTCTTCAACCAGGAGCAGGCCCTGGCACTGGACCATGCTGCCGGAAATCTTTTCCGCAAAGCGCGGATCCATCTGAAAGTGGACACGGGGATGGGTCGTCTCGGCTTTCATCACCAGGACATTCCCGCATTCCTTGACGAGCTGAAAAGCCTGCGCAATCTGGAACTGGAAGGGGTCATCTCCCATTTCGCCGCTGCCGACGAACTGGACGACAGCGGTCGCAGGTTCACAGAGGGACAGAGCCGGGTCTTCGCCGGTGTCATCGAAGCAGCATACCGCGAAGGTTTCACCCCGCGCTACATCCACCTTTCCAACAGCGCTGCCGCATTCAGCCTCGACCTGCCGTTCTGCAACCTGGTGCGACCCGGCATCACGCTTTACGGAGCACTCCCCTCTGCGGATTTCGAAGGTAAGCTGGACTTGATGCCGGTGATGCGCCTCTCAAGCCGGATCGCCATGCTCAAGTGGATCGAGCCTGGCAGGAGCGTGAGCTATGCCCGGACCTTCGTCAGCGAACGAAAGACGCTTATTGCCAGCGTTCCGGCAGGATACGCCGACGGCTACTGCCGTTCACTCAGCAACCGGGGCGAAGCACTGGTCCGGGGAGTGCGGGCACGGGTGGCGGGTACGGTCTGCATGGACTGGATAATGCTTGACGTCACCGACATCCCCGGTGTCGCGGTCGGCGACGAAGTGACCCTTCTCGGGCGTGACGGCAAAGGCGGCTGCATCAGGGCAGAAGAACTTGCCGAGCAGGCCGGAACCATTGCCTACGAAGTCTTTTGCGGTATCAGCAAGCGGGTGCCCCGAGCCTACCTGAACGTTTCGAAATAGTTTCCGCATTGTAAGCTGCATTCATGCAGATCCGGAGTTTCCGGATGAACACGAAATGGGAAAAGCAGGCACACATTTTTCTCCAGCCATCCGGAAGATTCACGAGACAGGGCACTGCCCCATGGGAAAACAAGCCGTGAAACCAGCCCGGCACCTTGCGATTGCCGTCGATATCGGCACCACGACCCTTGCCGCTTCCCTGGTCGACCGCGCCATGGAACGCCGCCTGGCGTTCTGCGTGAAGGCGAACCCCCAGCGGAGCTGCGGCGCTGACGTAATCTCCCGACTGCAGGCCGCCGGCACATCTGAAGAAACGTTCCGTTCACTCTGCAGCAGCCTCAACCAGGCCATCGAAGAGATGGCGGCCGAACTGCTGCATTCCGGCGGAGGCGCGTGGAAAGACATCTCCTGCATCGCCCTGGCCGGCAATCCCGCCATGGAGCACTTCGCCCTCGGCCTTCAGGTCGACTCCCTGGCCTGCCTGCCCTTCCGTCCCCTGTTCACCGAAGGGCAGCAAGCAACGACCTTACGGCTCGGCTGGAAGCGGGACCTGGACGCTTACTTGTTTCCCCTGCCCGGCGGCTTCGTCGGTGGTGACCTGATTGCCTTTCTCTACGGCGTTTCACACAGGAAACCGCATGCCTCTTCACTTCCGCCATCCTGCCCCGACACCCTGTACCTGGACCTGGGTACCAACGGAGAGATCGCACTGGAAACGGGCGATACCGTCTGGGCCACCTCCGCGGCAGCCGGCCCGGCCTTCGAAGGCGGCAACCTGGCCTGCGGCATGCCCGCGCTTCCGGGGGCAATCGACCGTGTCAACCTTGAGCAGGACAGGATTTCAACCACCACGATTTCCGGAGCCCCTCCGGCAGGCATCTGCGGTTCGGGAGTTCTGAGCGCGGTTTCCGGAATGCTGGATTCGGGGATACTGGACGTCACCGGACGGATCAGGCACCCGCGCGAAATCGATTCCAACCTGGCGAACCGGGTCGTGGATCTGGGATCGACCAGGGCAGTGGTCATTTCCCGTGATTCCCGACGCACCACGTACCTCTCGCAGGAGGATATCCGGCACGTTCAACTTGCCAAGGCGGCTATCCGCGCGGGGATGGAAGTCCTGTTTCAGCGGTCTGGCATACCGGCCCGACAGGTGCAGAAGGTCGTACTGACCGGTTCCTTCGGCGCGGTACTTGATCCGCATTGGCTAAAAAGCATTGGAATTTTGACCGAAAACATGGTAAGTAATGCAATTTTCATACGTGAAGGAGCTCTGTACGGAGCAGAACGGTCGCTCATGGATCCGCGGGGGTTCGAGGTCATTGAGGAGCTGGCCCGGAGGGTTCGGGTCATCCCCCTCTCCGGTTCCCCGGTTTTCGAAAAGCACTTTCTGGAACAGATGAACTTTCCGGCAGAGCACCCATCAGTGTGAGACTGCACAATCAGAATCTTTTACCTTCCGACCGGCATTTCACCGGAAGGCAGGAATGAATGGCAAGGAGAAGGAGAAATGGCAAGAATACAACGTGCGCTCATCAGCGTATCCGACAAGAACGGCATCCTGGAACTGGCCCGGGAACTCGCCGGGTACCAGGTGGAAATACTTTCGACCGGCGGCACCGCCAGAATGCTCCGCGATGCGGGGCTGGCAGTCATGGATGTGTCGGAGTATACCGGGTTCCCGGAAATGCTCGACGGGCGGGTAAAAACCCTGCACCCCAAAGTCCATGGCGGGCTGCTCGGCATGCGCAGCAACCCCGGGCATGTGGCCAAGATGAAGGAACACGGCATCGAGAACATCGACATGGTGGTGGTGAACCTCTACCCGTTCGAGGCAACCGTGGCAAAGGAAGGATGCACGCTGGAAGACGCCATTGAGAACATCGACATCGGCGGCCCGACCATGCTCCGTTCGGCAGCCAAGAACTGGACGGATGTGACCGTGATTACCGACCCGGCGGACTACGGAATGGTTCTGGCCGAGATGAAGGAACATGACGGGTCCGTTTCGCGCGAAACCAACTTCGGCCTGGCGGTGAAGGTCTACCAGCGCACCGCCGCCTACGATGCGGCTATCTCCAACTGGCTCGGCTGCCGGACGGGCGAAGGGACAACCGGCTTTCCCGACACGTTCACCGTCCAGTTCAGGAAGTCCCAGGAAATGCGTTACGGCGAGAACCCGCACCAGAACGCCGCCTTTTTCGTGGAGGCGAATGCACATGAGGCCTCAACCGCGACAGCGACGCAACTGCAGGGGAAAGAGCTCTCCTACAACAACATCGCCGATACTGACGCAGCCCTGGAATGCGTCAAGCAGTTCAGCGACACGCCCGCCTGCGTCATCGTGAAGCATGCCAACCCGTGCGGAGCGGCAGTGGGGAATTCCCTCCTGGATGCCTATGACCGGGCATACAGGACCGATCCCGAATCAGCCTTCGGCGGCATCATCGCCTGCAACCGGGAGCTGGACGCAGCCACTGCCGCTGCCATCGTGGAGCGGCAGTTCGTTGAGGTAATCATCGCCCCGGCCGTATCCGATGAAGCCGCTTCGATCGTTGCCGCGAAGAAAAACGTGCGCCTGCTGGCATGCGGCCAGTTCCCGGCAAAGCCTGCTCCCCGCCTTGACATGAAACGGGTCACCGGCGGCCTGCTCGTGCAGGGCGCTGACCTTGATCTGTACAACGAACTGAAGGTGGTGTCTAAGCGCACCCCCACCGAGCAGGAAATGGCGGACCTGCTGTTCGCCTGGCGCGTGGCCAAGTTCGTCAAGTCCAATGCCATCGTCTATGCCCGGGACAAGATGACCATCGGCGTGGGCGCCGGACAGATGAGCCGGGTCAACTCGGCACGGATCGCCGCCATCAAGGCCGAACACGCAGGGCTGCCGGTTGCCGGCGCGGTCATGGCCTCGGACGCCTTTTTCCCGTTCCGGGACGGTATCGACAATGCAGCAGCGGTCGGCATCACCGCGGTGATCCAGCCGGGCGGAAGCATGCGGGATGCGGAAGTGATCGCCGCGGCGGACGAGCACGGCATGGCCATGGTATTCACCGGCATGCGGCATTTCCGGCATTGAGCATGACCTCCCCCCAGCCCCCTCCTTGTCAAGGAGGGGGAGCCCGCAAGGGCGGGGGTGGTATGGCACGAGCAACCACAGGGGGGGCGCCCCTGCACATCCCTTTCACCAGGAGAAACCCCATGAAAGTCCTCGTAATCGGCAGCGGCGGCCGCGAGCACGCCCTGGTATGGAAAATCGCCCAGTCACCCCTGGTGACCAGGGTGTACTGCGCACCCGGCAATCCCGGTATAGGCATGCTGGCAGAGAATGTACCCCTCAAAGTGGACGACCTGACCGGGCTCCTGGCTTTTGCCCGGGCGGAAGGGATCGGCCTGACCGTCGTGGGACCGGAGCTGCCGCTCTCCCTCGGCATTGTCGACCTGTTCGAGGAAAACGGCCTGAAAGTTTTCGGCGCACGGAAAAACGCGGCGCTCATCGAGGCGAGCAAGGCCTTCTCCAAGGACCTGATGAAGAAATATCACGTGCCAACGGCTGCCTATGAAGTCTTCACCGAAATCGAACCTGCCATCGCCTTCATCGACAGGCTCGGCGTACCGGTGGTGGTCAAGGCCGACGGTCTGGCTGCAGGAAAGGGCGTTATCATTGCCCAGAGCAGGGAAGAAGCCATCGCTGCCGTCACGGACATGCTGTCCGGCAACGCCTTCGGGTCCGCCGGATCCAGGGTGGTCATCGAAGAGTTTCTCCGCGGCGAAGAAGCATCCTTCCTTGCCTTCACCGACGGCAGAAACATCATCCCCCTTGCCAGCGCCCAGGACCACAAGGCAGTGTTCGACGGCGACAAAGGTCCCAACACCGGCGGCATGGGCGCCTATTCACCGGCACCCGTGGTTACGCCCGCCATCCATGAGCACGTCATGCAGCAGGTGATGCGCCGCACGGTTGACGGGATGGCCGCGGAGGGGCGGCCCTACAAGGGGGTACTCTACGCAGGGCTGATGATCGACGGCGACACCATCAAAACCCTGGAGTTCAACGCCCGCTTCGGCGACCCGGAGTGCCAGCCGCTGCTGATGCGGATGAAGTCGGACATCGTTCCGGTTCTCCTGGCAACGGCTGAAGGCGACATCAGCGCCATATGCCTCGAATGGCATGAAAAGGCGGCAGTCTGCGTCGTCATGGCAGCCGGCGGGTATCCCGGCGATTATCCGAAGGGTGACGTAATCTCAGGACTTGAACGGGCAGGAGCCATGGAGGACCTGGTCGTTTTTCATGCGGGCACCACGGAAAAAAACGGCAGGTTCGCAACCAGCGGCGGACGGGTCCTGGGCGTGACCGCCCTCGGCACAACGGTGCAGGAAGCCATTGAAAGGGCTTACCGGGGAGTGAATGAAATATCCTGGCAGGGCGTTCACTACCGGACCGATATCGGCAGGAAGGCATTATTGAGGAGTGAATAGCATATGAATAAACCTCAAGTTCTCATCGTCATGGGAAGCGATTCGGACATCCCGGTCATGGAGGAAGCGGCAAAGATCCTCGAGGAGTTCGGCGTCCCCTGCGAGATGCGGATTTCTTCCGCCCACCGCTGTCCCGACCGGACTGCCGCCCTGTCGGCAGAGGCTGAAGGACGGGGAATCAGGGTCATCATCGCCGGCGCGGGCATGGCGGCCCACCTGGCCGGCGTACTGGCCGCAGGAACCATCCTGCCGGTCATCGGCGTTCCCATCGGCGGCGGAGCGCTCAACGGCGTCGATGCCCTCTACTCCACGGTCCAGATGCCTGGCGGAATTCCGGTGGCAACCGTGGCCATCGGCAAGGCCGGAGCTAAGAACGCCGGTATCCTGGCGATTCAGATGCTTGCTCTCTCGGATTGCGTTCTGAAAGGGAAGTTGAGGGACTACAAGGAATCAATGGCAACAGAAGTGGAAGAAAAAGACAGAGCCCTCCAGGAAAAGATGGCCGGCGGCTCGGAAGTTTCCATCCGGAAACGGTCTTTTTGATTCGGCCGTTGGCCTCACCCTGACGGGCAGCCCTTGCTGTCCAATCCGATGATTGGCTGGATTGTCCGCCCTGGCTCCCGGAAGGAAATTCATGTGCTCTGCAAAAAAATGTTGACATTCGTTATACGATAATTTATATAACGTTTAATCCGTTCAGTTGGCTCCGGCCATTCTCCCGCCGGCTCAACGCACGTGACGATCCTGCCCTCCTGAACAAAAATCTGCCGGGAAACGCCTCCAGACCCATTCCGTGCCAGCGTTTCCAATCATCGCGGGCGATGTTATCGCCCGCATTTTTTTGTCTTTCTGCCCCGACTGCCGGATCAGCCCCTCGTGCGCCGCATCAACTTATCATTCACGCAGTCTTTCTGGGCTTCCCGAGACGGCTGGAAAGCTACAGGTTCCTGAACCCGGCCATGTTCAGGGTCGGCAGAAAGACCGTGAACCAGACAAGGGTGGTCCTGCTGTCCAACCGGTCCGCCATCCGGTGCCGGCATCTGCATGGGCGTGAAGTTCCGTTCTCGACAGAAACCCCTAATTCCCCTATACTGCAGCAATGATCCCGCTCAAGGACTACAACCCGACCAGACATTTTCCCTTTATAACGGTACTTTTCATAGCCATCAATGTGCTGGCCTTTCTTCAGGACCGGCTGACCGGGCACTATGAACCGATGATGGTGGAAACGGCACGGGGCATGGTGGAAATCAACCATTTCGTCGGCGGATTGAGCGCCAGATTCGCCCTGGTCCCGGCCCAGCTTGCCGCCCATCCCGGCACGGCCTGGCACCAGGTCTTCACCTCCATGTTCCTGCACGGCAACTGGCTCCACATCGGCTCGAACATGCTCTATCTCTGGATATTCGGCAACAATATCGAGGATTCACTCGGCAGACCCCGATTCATCATCTTCTATTTCTGCTGCGGCATAGCCGCCGCAGGCGCCCAGTTCCTGAGCGCGCCCGGATCGCAGGTGCCCATGGTCGGCGCCAGCGGCGCAGTGGCCGGAGTCATGGGTGCCTACCTGATCCTTTACCCCCATGCGCGCATCCTCACCCTGCTCCCAATCGTCATTTTCTTCACCTTCATAGAGGTTCCGGCATTCGTCATCATCGGCTACTGGGCCCTCTTGCAATTCATCAGCGCCAGCTGGATAAACTCCGGTTCGACCCAGCAGGGCGGGATCGCCTACTTCGCCCATATCGGTGGATTCATTGCCGGCATCCTGCTGCTCTTCCTGTTGGGTGGCCGTCCGGCCGGCCGGCGGCAGGGATAGCGCTCTTCCCGCCTATCTGTCCTTTTTCAGCACCGCGTTGGTCATTCTCGAGGCGCAGACCAGCCCCCCCTCTTCATCACGGATCAGCATTTCCCACACCTGTGTCGACTTGCCCAGGTGAAGGGGCCGTGCCGTCCCGATCACGTATCCGGAAGAAGCGGAACGGATGTGGTTGGCGTTGATTTCCAGACCCACACAGACATAATTGTCGCGATCGATGACCAGGTTGGCCCCGCAGCTGCCGATGGTTTCCGCAAGCGCCACCGAAGCGCCGCCGTGGAGGATGCCCATGGGCTGGCAGGTCCGCCTGTCGACCGGCATGCGCGCCGTCAGGTAATCCTCTCCGATCTCCGTTATCTCTATGCCAAGGTTGGAAATCATGGTCTCTCTCAGAATGAAATTGATCTCCTGCGGGGTGTAGTCGCGAAACCAGATCGACATGGACAAGTCCTCCGTTGTTGGTATATGGGGTTGACGATTCCCATGAATAAGTGATGGCAGATTGCGAGAAGCCGGGGGGAGTCCCACCCTGACCCTCCTTGATACTTTCTACACTACATGCGCGCTGATGGCAATGCGGAAATGGCATTTTCTCCGGACTATTACCATGAATGAGTGCAACAGGTATTCCCTTTTCCCCGAAAATGGGATAGGAATTGAAAGGAAGAGACGCAGTGCCCTGCAATTGCATGAACCCTCACCACCCTGCCCGGCAGAGAGGATACGCAACCCCATGAAAAAAATATTCGCCTTCGAACAGCACGGGACGAGCTGCCGCAGAGAAGTCCTTGCCGGGGCCACCACCTTCCTCACCATGGCCTACATCATCATCGTCAACCCCGCGATCCTGGAGGTTGCCGGCATCCCGCGAGGGCCCTCCACCACGGCCACGATAGTGGCGGCCGCATTCGGCACAACCATCATGGGTCTCTATGCGAAACGTCCCTTCGCCATTGCACCCTACATGGGGGAAAACGCCTTCATCTCATTCACCGTGGTAAAAGCTTTGGGCTTCTCCTGGCAGGAAGCATTAGGCGCCGTTTTCATCGCCGGGGTTCTCTTCATCGCACTGACCGCCCTGAAGGTCCGCCGCTGGCTGGCGGAAGCGATCCCCCTCTCGCTCAAATGCAGCTTTGCCGTGGGCATCGGGCTGTTCATCACCTTCATCGGCCTGAACGAAACCGGCATCGTCGTCCCGGGCGTGCCCGGCGCACCGGTCAAGCTGGGGAACCTGTCCCAGCAGCCGGTCATGCTGGCCATCTGCGGACTGTTGCTGACCATCGCCCTGATGTTGCGCAAGGTCCGGGGCGCGATCGTCATCGGCATTCTGGCAACGGCACTGCTGTCCTTCCTCTCAGGAGTGACTCCCCTGCCCGCGGCTCTCGTCAGCATGCCGCCGTCCCTCTCTCCCATCGCTCTTCAAATCGACCTGTCAGGGATCCTGGATCCCAAGTTCTTTCCGGTGGTGCTGACCATATTCATCATGGCCTTCGTCGACACGATCGGCACGCTCATCGGGCTGTCCGCGAGGGCGGACCTGCTCGACAGGAACGGCAACCTCCCCGAAATCGAAAAACCCATGCTGGCCGATGCCCTGGCCACCACTCTGGCCCCGCTCATGGGCACCACGACCACCGGCGCATACATCGAATCGGCAGCAGGCATCGAAGAAGGCGGGCGAACCGGCTTCACTGCCCTGGTCACCGCATTCCTGTTCCTTCTGGCCCTGTTCTTCGCGCCCCTGTTCACAGCCGTTCCACCGCATGCCTACGGCATAGCCCTGATCGTCATCGGCAGCTTCATGATCAGCCCGGTCACCCGTCTGGACTTCACCGATACCAGCGAAGTCATCCCGGCTTTCCTGACCATCGTCCTGATCAGCTTCACCTACAACATCGGCGTGGGCATAACCGCCGGGCTGCTTTCCTGGCCGTTCTGCAAGGCCGTCTCCGGCCGAGTCCGGGAAGTGCCGGCCGGGGCCTGGATTCTGGCGCTCCTGTCCCTGTCGTTCTTCCTGTTCTGCCCTAAAATGTGAACGCCTGACGCAGAAGGAGACAACCCGATGAAACGTTTCTTTGTCCTGGCAGTAACCATAATCTGTATCGCCGGCTGCTGGAAGCAGGAGGGCAACCGGAACACCGCCGACACGGAAGTCCTGCTGAACCCCCCGCTCCCGGAAAACGACGCCGCGATCAGCAGCACCGTGGAATACTTCGTTAAAAGGGGTTTCACGCCCCTGGCACGGCAGTGCTGGCATGAAGGAGACGCACCGAAGTTCATGATGCTCTTCGCCAGGCCGGGAAACGGCAGTCACGCTTCCGGAGCGGAAATCAGCGGCCTGTTCGCCGAGTATGTCGTGAAAGGGAAAAAATGGGAACTCCGGGCCCGATCACTGGCATTCACGGAAAACGGCACATGGGGCGAACCGCCCGAGCCCCGTTTCATGAAACTGGGACCGGACCGATACGGGTTCACCATGGAGCCGGGCTTTTTGGGGCAAGGCTATACCAAGCAGGCCCTGTTCATTTACGGCGTCATTGGAAACCAATTCGTAGAGCTTCTGAAAATTCCCTCCTATGCGGACAATGCAGGTGTCGTGTATGATGATGCGGATATTTATGCCGTCAAGGTGAACCTCTACCAGGTCATCGACAACAGGAAAGAGTTCTACGACCTGAAAACGAAACTCGAAATTACCGGGAAGTACGCTATTACACCCGATGATGAGTTCTACGAAGCGTTCGGCAAAGCACGGGAGGCAACCATCGGTTTCAGAAACGGGGCCTATGTTGTCGAGGGTAAAAATACCCGGCCGAAATGATGAAAGTACCGTTATTCATTTATCACAATTATCAAGTGACCACTTTACTGTGACCGCTTATGCTACTGGAAGAAGTGGGCGTAAGTTCTCATCAACCCTAACCGACGGTGAGGTACCAAGATAAGCTGAAACACTCAACTTTCGCAGCTGGCAAAAA
>DIFZ01000034.1 GCA_002419385.1 Geobacter sp. UBA5735 | reverse complement strand
TCGTTTTTGCGGGACCATCAAGTTTTTATCAATACGGAAGATACGAACCAATTGGGTGGCGTGGGGTTTGTCAACGGCAAATACCTTGCTCTTGTCAACAAGGGCGTTACCATGGGCGAGGACGGGGGTGGAATAACGTCGGTAACGGGCGTGGATGGTCTGTTCATTACGCCGATTGCAGTGCCTGCCGCCGCCCCGACGATCAGTTCCCTCAGCACGACGAGCGGAATTCCTGGCAGTGCTGTTACCATCACCGGCGCCAACTTTGTAAGCGGTGCGACAACGGTAGCGTTTAACGGCATCCTCAGCACCAGTGTCACGGTTACCGATGGAAACCACCTGACCGCCTGCGTTCCGGAAGGCGCGACCAGCGGCACGATCAGGATCACGACGTCGGGGGGGTACGCTACCAGCAGCTCCAGCTTCAGCGTGCTCTCCCGGCTCACGGTGAATCTGGCCGGGACCGGCAGCGGAACGGTAACCGCCACCAGTGGCGTCACCCTTGCCTGTTCCAGTCCTTCCACCAGTTGTACTGCCAGTGCAGCCTACGGCACATCCATCACCCTGTCGGCGACCGCCAGCCTGGGTTCGACGTTCGGCGCCTGGAGCGGCGCCTGCACCAGCACGCCCTGCACCTTCACCCTGAACGGCGACAGGTCAGTCACAGCTTCGTTCACGCTGCAGCAGAACCTGAGGATAGGCTCAAGTTACTACGGCACGCTGAAGTCCGCTTTTGCGGCAGTTGCGTCAGGAAACAGCATCCTTGCCCGGAACATGCTGCTGCCGGATCCTGCCAACGATGCGACGTACGACAGGGCCGGCGTCACGGCCACGCTGCGGGGAGGCTATACGGATGCTGCCTTCTCCATCCGCTCGACAACGGACTTTACCTTGGTCACCGGACCGCTGGTCATTGAAAACGGCACCCTGATCCTGGACCAGCTTTCCATTATGTGAGTCCAGAAACGCCCGGCCACATGACACAGCCTCCTTCCGGATTCCGGGGGAGGCTGTGTTCGTTCAGCTACGGGTAAAGCAGAAAGAAAATAGAAGTCTGATCTTTTCTCTGAATACTATCCACGGATAAAGGAGCTCATACATGAAACAGAATATCCCTGAAAAAGGCGCTATCGTCCAGCGTGACGGCGAGACCTACGCCATCAAGGTTCACATGCCGGGCGGCTACACCAGCCCTGGCGAACTTCGCAGGGTAGCGGATGTGGCAGAGCGCCATGACATACCGGAAATCAAGATCACCACCGCCCAGAGGATCGCCCTGTTCGGCATTCCGGAAGAGAAGCTGGACGCAGTGCGGGCAGACCTGGAAGACCTGGACGAGGGCGGCACCGGGTTGTGCATCCGCTACGTGAAGATGTGCCCGGGCGGCACCTGGTGCAAGCGGGCCCAGCGGGTAACGAGGGGTGTGGGCATGGAAATGGACCGGCGTTACCACCGGCTCCAGGTTCCCTGGAAATTCAAGATGAGCGTTTCCGGCTGCCCCAACGATTGCTGTGAAGGCTTCATCAGGGACCTGGCGCTCATCGGCGGTCCCAAGGGCTGGAAGATACTGGTGGGGGGGAACGGTGGTTCCCGCCCTCGCTTGGCGCAGGTGCTCGTCGAGGACCTTGAGACCGATGCGGAGGCGCTGGCCGTGGTGGAACGGCTTGTCTCCTGGTTTACCGCCGCAGGGAAAAAATGCCGTATCGGCAAGCTTGTGGAAGAGCTGGGGATTGACGCATTGAGAAAGGAAGTGCTCTGAAGGGAGCCTTTGCCCTGCGCATTCCGATACCGTGCTTTTCTTCTGCGACTGATGACGGTTGTACGTTTTCGAGTCGGCGCAGCCGTCTTATGTATTGACAAACCGCCCCTGTTCCGCTCAGAATGAAGCGCCCCGTTTCGGGGAAGTGTCAATTGCACAGTGGAGAGGATCAGGTATCTGCCGTCGATGAGTGAACGAATACTGATGCAGGGCAACGAGGCCATGGCACGAGGCCTCGTGGAAAACGGCTGTATCGTTGCCACCTCCTACCCGGGAACCCCCGCCTCCGAAATCCTTTCTTCCGTCATGGCCTGGCAGAAGGCGGAGGGGCTGGCCATGCACGTGGAATGGGCCATCAACGAAAAAGTTGCCCTGGAAATCGCCTATACCGCGAGCCAGTCTGGGCTGAGATCCGCGGTGGCCATGAAGCAGGTGGGCCTCAACGTGGCATCCGACCCGCTGCTGAGCGCCGCATACCTGGGGGTAACGGGGGGCTTCATTGTCATCAGCGCCGACGACCCGGGCCCCCACTCGTCCCAGACCGAGCAGGACAGCCGCCTGCTGGCCATGCTGGCGAAGATTCCGGTCCTGGACCCCGGCTCTCCGGCCCAGGCGCGGGAATTCACCGCACTGGCCTTCGAGCTTTCCGAAGCGTTCCAGGTGCCGGTCCTCCTCCGCCCCACCACCCGCGTCTGCCATGCCTGCCAGGACATTCTCCCTGCTGAGGTGAACAAGCTGCAGCGGAAAGCCGATTTCCGGAAAGACCCGGCCCGGTGGGCCGCCACACCCAATTTCCGCTACCGCCTGCACCTGGACCTGAACCGGAAACTGGCCGACATTGCTGCTCATGAGCCTACCGCGCCCCGCCTGCTCAACCCGGGAGCAGCATCGTCCAGGGCAGTGGTCGCATCGGGCGTTGCCGCGGCACATGCCCGGGAAATCCTGGAAAACCTGGGATTGTGGGACGGGCTGCCCCTGTTCCAGGTGATCCAGCCCTATCCGCTCCACGATACGTTTGTCCGCAACATCCTGGACACGTATGAAGAGATCCTCGTCCTGGAAGAGACGGCAGGCGTCATCGAGCTGCAACTCCGCGACCGTGCCAGGGTGCGGGGCAAGGTGTCCGGCGCGGTTCCCGAAGCGGGGGAGCTGCTGCCCGAACTGATCGAGCATATCGTGGCGGAGTTCGCCGGCATGCCGTTCGATCCCGTCTCTACGCCTCCCGCGTCGGGCGGCCGCCGTCCGACCCTCTGTCCGGGCTGCCCCCACCGGGCCAGTTTCTATGCCATCAAGAAAGCCGCGCCCAAGGGGATCTATCCCAGCGACATCGGCTGCTATACGCTGGGACTCAATCTCGGCGGAGTGGATACGGTACTCTGCATGGGAGCTTCCGTCAGCCAGGCGGCCGGATTTCACCAGACATACCGGGTCAGCGGGGAACAGCGGGACGTGGTGGCGACCATCGGGGACTCGACGTTTTTCCACTCGGGGATACCGCCGCTTATCGATGCAGTCAGCCAGGGGGCGAAATTCGTCCTGGTCATACTGGACAACTCAACCACTGCCATGACCGGCAACCAGCCGACTCCGGCCGTACCGCTCCCCGGCAGGGTCCCGGTTGCCATCGCGCCGGTGGTTGAAGGGTGCGGCGTCAGGTTCTGCAAGACCGGTGATCCCCTCGATCTTCCCGGCTTCACGCATCTTGTCGGCGAGGCGGTGGAATTCGCGAGGAACGAGGGTGTGGCGGTGGTGATCGCCAAGAGCCCCTGCCTGGTGGACCGCACCCGTCCCCGGTTACCGCGCCGTCAGGTGGAGGTGTCAGAAACCTGCACTGGTTGCCGGGTCTGCACCAGCCAGTTCGAATGTCCTGCCCTGGTGTACGACGGGAACACGAAGAAGGTGACCGTGGATCTTCTCATCTGCAGCGGCTGCGGTGTCTGCATCGACGTGTGCCCGTCCCGCTCCATAACAGGACGGGAGGAAGGACCATGATTTCCCAACAACTGATCCTATCCGGCGTGGGCGGGCAGGGAATCCTGTTCATCACCCGCCTGCTTGCCGAAACGGCCATCGCCAAGGGATTGCCGGTCATGACCTCGGAGACCCACGGTATGGCCCAGCGGGGCGGTATCGTGATCTCCCACCTGAAGGTGGGCGGGTTTTCCAGCCCCCTGGTACGGCCGGGACGTGCGGACGGGATGATCGCCCTCAAGCCGGAGAATGCTCTCCTGCATCGCCACTTCCTGGCCGACAGCGGCTGGATAGGGGTTAACGCTTCCTCGCTGCCGGAAGGCAGGGGAGATTTGCCTGTCTTTCCGGTGCCGGCCGATTCCCTCGCCCTGGAAATGAAGGCACCCCGGTCGGTCAACCTGATCGTGCTGGGGCGCGTCCTTGCCGAAGCGGGACGGCTGTTCTGCGATTTCGAGGATGTCCGCCTGATTCTGGAAAAAAAGCTCGCTACGAAACCTTCCCTCCTGCAGAGTTCCCTCGAGGCATTCCGGGCCGGGGCCGATTTCGCGCAACGGGCAGGATGCTGAAGGAGGAACCGGATACATGCTGAAACGTTTTCCGCCAAAAGCGGGGTCCCCCGCGGAACTTGCTGCGCTGCAGCTGGAGGGCCTGAAGTGGACGGTGCGCCACGCCTGGGACAATTCACCGGCCTATCGCGATAAATTGAAGGCGGCGGGCGTCAAACCCGAAGACATACGCTCACCGGGAGATCTGCGGCGGCTTCCGTTCACCACGGCCCAGGATCTGGCCGACGGGTACCCGTTTGCCCTGAAATCGGTTCCCTTCTGGGATATCGTGCGGGTTCACGCTTCCTCGGGCACCACGGGAAAACGGAAGATCCTCTCCTATACGCGGAAAGACCTGGATGACTGGCAGGACATGTTCGCGCGCTGTTACGAGATGGCCGGGGTGACCAGGGACGACCGGGTCCAGATCGCGGTGGGCTACGGTCTCTGGACTGCCGGGGTGGGCTTCCAGATTGCCTGCGAAAAATACGGGGCCATGGCCATACCGGTCGGGCCGGGCAACCTGGACATGCAGATCGCGTTTCTCCAGGACCTGCAGACAACGGTCTTCTGCTGCACCGCTTCCATGGGCCTGCTCCTCGCCGAGGAAGTGCACCGCCGGGGAATCAGGGACAGCCTGAACCTGAAGAAGATCATCATGGGCGCGGAGCGGAGCGGCAGCACGATGCTGGAAACCATGCGCGAATTCCTCGGGGTGGAGGAGATCTACGACATCACCGGGCTCACGGAACTGTACGGCCCGGGGACCGGACTTTCCTGCCGCTGCAATACCGGCATCCATTACTGGGCCGATTACTACATCCTGGAAATCCTCGATCCCGAGACCCTGGAGCCGGCTGCGCCGGGCGAAATGGGGGAAATGGTCTATACCACCCTGGGCAAGGAGGGCGTGCCGCTCATACGTTACCGTTCACGGGACCTGACCCGCCTGGTGGAGGGGGACTGCCCGTGCGGGTGCCCGCTGCCGCGCCATGACCGGATCCTGGGCCGCTCCGACGACACGGTCATCTTCCGGGGAGTGAACATCTATCCCGGCCAGGTGGACGAACTGCTGAACCGGGTCGGCGGGATCGGCAGCGAGTACCAGATCCTCCTGGATCACGGCCGGGACGGCAGGGACTACATGCTCGTCCGGGTGGAGCGGGCGCGCAACGGCGAAGCCGTTCCCGATGACCAGGTCGTGAAGAGCATCGTTTCCGGGATGAAACGTTCCCTGCTGGTATCCTGCACGGTGGAACTGGTGGATTATGGTACGCTGCCCCGTTCCGAGAAGAAGACCAAGCGCCTGTTCGACAACCGCACGTTTGAATGAGGTGAAGGATGATGCGGCGCTGCGGGACGCCCTTACCTTCTTTTTGTTTATGGACACGAAAGGATGTGATCATGAAAATGAAGCCGTTCCGCTCGAGAGCCGGATTTTACCTGGTAGCGCTGGCCATTGCGGCCATTGCCGTTTCGTTTGCGGCGAACGACGCACTGGCCGGTCTGCCCCTGCCGCCGGCGCCGCCGCTGCCCAAGGGTCTGCCGGCTCCGCCGGGGCTTCCCCTGCCTCCCGGTGTGTCCTTCCATGGCGGGAGCGGTGCATACGTCAAGGGAAGCTCTGGCAAGCAGGGAAAGACGAATAAAAATGGCCATGCTTACGGCCATGGGAAGCATAGGAAACGTCACTGATACCCTATTGATTCTTTTTACAATGAACGAAGCAGTTGGAGTTGAATATTCATTCGAGGAGAGTACCATGCCCAGAGCAAGTGCACGCCACATACTGGTGGCCAGCGAGGAAGTTTGCGAAAAACTGAAAGCCGATATCGAATCAGGCGCCGATTTCGCCGCGGTCGCCCGGGAGCATTCGTTGTGCCCCTCCGGGAAACAGGGCGGCGCCCTGGGCACCTTCGGCCCGGGACAGATGGTGAAGGAATTCGACGAGGCGGTGTTCACCGGCGAGGTCGGCAAGGTTCTCGGCCCGATCAAGACCCGTTTCGGCTACCACCTGGTGGAGGTTACCAATCGCACTGAGTGAGCGGAAAGGGGGGCGCAGGTGGGAGACATTCCGGGCCACGGAAACGACATCCCGGTCAGCTTTTGTTATGCCCTGTTCGTGCCACATGGAAATCCGTTGACAGTATGGTGCTGACATGGCTATTATAATAGTCATAAAATGCAATCGTGACTAATATAATGACAAAAGGCGTTCTAATGATACCTGTC
Organism: Geobacter sp. UBA5735; assembly: GCA_002419385.1. Lineage (GTDB taxonomy): Bacteria > Desulfobacterota > Desulfuromonadia > Geobacterales > Geobacteraceae > RPRC01. The sequence goes on along the minus strand of DIFZ01000034.1, from coordinate 11,273 downwards.
CGCAAGAGAACCTATTGCCGCGCGACACGTGAGGCGACAGAGCTCCTGGGCAAACTCATCCGCCTGGGACGAAAAGAACGCAGGATGACCGCTCATGAATTGGCAGGACGGGCGGGAATCTCTCGGGCAACACTGCAGAAGATCGAAAACGGGGATCTGAGATGCGAGATCGGTCTGTTTTTCGAGGTTGCCACCCTGGTGGGAGTGCAGCTGTTCGGAGCCGATGATGCGGCGACGATTCAGATGCAAAGTGCCCGGATACAAGACAAGCTTGCCCTGTTGCCCCACAGTATTCGCACTTCCGGGAAGGTTGATGATGACTTCTGAATACCCGGAACTGTTTGTCTGGATCTGGCTCCCCAAAGAGTCAGAGCCGGTTGTGGCTGGAAAACTGACCGCACAGGGACAGGTGTACGTCTTCAACTACGGGAAAAGCTACCTGGAACGGGACAATGCCATTTCCCTCTACGACACTGAACTGCCGCTTCGTCAGGGCCTTATCCCGCTGCTTCCTGGGCTCAGCATGCCCGGGTGTCTGAGAGATGCGTCTCCCGACACCTGGGGACGCAGGGTGATTCTCAACAGGAAGTTTGGGGCACGGGCCAAAGGAACGGACCCGGCTGCACTCGATGAACTCACGTATATGATCGAGTCGGGATCAGACCGCATCGGCGCTCTTGACTTCCAGCGCTCGCCCACGCACTACGAACCCAGGCATTCGGCAGCCGCTTCACTGGAAGAACTGGCCGAAGCCGCCGAAATGGTCGAGAAGGGCATCCCGCTGACCGAAGAGCTCGCTCACGCCCTGCTTCATGGCACATCGATCGGGGGAGCCCGGCCGAAGGCCCTTGTCCAGGGGGACGCCAAAAAATTCATTGCCAAGTTTTCAACTTCCACCGATATCTATTCCATTGTCAAGGCGGAATTTGTTGCCATGCGTCTGGCGGCCCTGGCAGGTTTGGACGTGGCGCCGGTTTCGCTCCAAACCACTCTGGGCAAGGATGTGCTGCTTGTTGAGCGGTTTGACCGGATCGCCTCAGTCAAAGGATGGCTGCGCAAGAGCCTTGTTTCGGCCCTGACCCTCCTGTCGCTGGATGAAATGATGGCCCGTTACGCGAGTTACGAGATCCTTGCCGAACTGGTTCGGGCAAGATTCAGGGATGCTCCCGGGACGCTCAGGGAGCTTTTCTCCCGCATGGTTTTCAACGTCCTCGTCGGCAATACTGACGACCATGCCCGCAATCACGCCGCCTTCTGGGATGGTGAGATGCTTACGTTGTCGGCCGCATACGACATCTGTCCGCAGCCGCGACATGGAAGCATCGCATCGCAGGCAATGCTGATCACCGGAAATGACCGCTCGAGCCGGATTGCCACCTGTCTTGCTGCCGCTCCCCAGTTCTTGCTTTCCGAGGTAGAAGCATGTCGTATAGTGGAAAAGCAGATTCTCTGCATAACGGAACATTGGTCCACGGTCTGCGACGAAGCGGCCTTGCCTGAAGTGGACCGGAATCTGCTGTGGAGAAACCAGTTCCTGAACCCGTTCGTCTTCCAGGGCTTCCTCCCCGGAAGCATGAGGGACTTGGCCGGACTTGAACGCTGACCCCAATCGGATGCGGGACATTCCCCGGTGAATGCAGGCGCCAGGCAAACCGTGCCCATGGTTTCATTTCCTGAGAAGTGACCTATACTGAAGCATAAGAAATGGTTTGACCTCTCTGACATGTCCTGATTCCATTCCTGAGGAGGCTTCCCATGAAAGTCGGCGACAGGCCCGCAATCTGGATTCTTTCCGCGGTGGCTGCTCTGCTCCTTTTCGTCATCCTCGTCCTGCCGGGCATCGTCCGGTCGCTGGCGGTCGACAAGATCGAAAGCGCGACCGGGAGGAAAGCCTCCATTTCCAGGATCACCCTCAATCCCTTCACCTTGACGGCAGGGGTTTCCGGATTCAGCCTGGCGGAGAAGAGCGGTGAAAAGGCTTTCGTCAACTTCAGCAGTGTCAGCCTCAAAATCAGTCCGGCTTCGGTGACGAGAAGGGCGCTGATAGTTTCAGGCGTCACGGTTACCAGACCGTATGTCCATGTGGTTCGTACGGGACCCAACACCTATAATTTCTCCGATCTCATCAAGCCCAAGGATCCCGAGAGCAAGCCGCTCCAGTTCTCCATCAACAATATCGAGCTGTCCAACGGTTCCATCGATTTCCGTGACGAAGCGGCAACGAGGCCGACGGACCATACCGTCCGGCGACTGGATCTTTCAATCCCCTTCTTCAGCAACATCGAATACCTAGCGGATATCCACGTGGCTCCCCGCATCAAAGCCGTTGTCAACGGTGCGCGGTTCTCCGCGGACGGCAGGCTGAAACCGCTTACCCAGGCAAAGGAAACTTCCATAATCCTGAACATCCGGGATGCGGACATTCCTCACTACATGGCCTATCTGCCGGTGAAATCCCCCCTGGTGGTCGAATCCGGCCGGCTGGACTCTGCGCTGGAGCTCGGCTATCGGGTTTCGGCAGGCAAGAAGCCGGAAATGACCGTATCCGGGGCCCTGGGGCTGAGGAACCTGGGGATCAGGGACCGCAAGGGAGCGGAGCTTCTTGCTCTGCGGTCCGGGCTGCTCAGGGTCAGGCACGCGGAGGTCATGAGCCGGGTTTTCGAGATTGACGCACTGGAAACAGCCGGCCTTGAACTTTTTCCCGACCGGGATGCGCAGGGGAGGTGGACGTGGCAGAGACTGTCCGGCGGTCAACATTCAAAACCCGGCAAACCCCGGGCCGGAAAACCGCGGTATCCGCTGGTGAAGGCAGCACTTGTCAGGAGCCTGGGGGGGAAAGTTCATTTCCGGGACAGGGTTCCGCGGGGCGGCTTCCAGGCTGATGTGGACCGGATCGATCTGACCGTGAGGAATTTCTCGACCGAACAGGGCCACAAGAGCCTCCTCGAACTGCTCATGCACTCTGCACGGGACGAGTCGATCGCCCTTAAGGGCGACCTGACGGTGAAGCCCGCTGCTGCGTCCCTGAAGCTGGATGTGAGCGGCATCGACCTGGCGGCATACTACCCGTATTTGGCCGGCAACCTGTCGTCGCCCGTGACCGGAAGACTCGATGCCTCCACCATGATCGGCTTCGACGGAGAGAACGGTCTGTCGTTGACCGAGGGAGCGCTTGCGGGTCGTGATCTCGGCGTCAGATTCGCCGGCAAGGATGGAATCCGGCTGGCCGAGGTGGCGGTGAAGGGGATCGGCTTCAACCGGAAAGAGAACAAAGCCCTGTTAGAATCGGTGGTTTTCAAGGGTGGTGACATCAAGCTGTCCCGTGACGAGGCTGGACGCTTTACGCCGCAAGCGTTCGTGCGTGTCAGGCTCAAGGAGCAGGAACGCAGGCCCGCAGGCCCGAAAAAGGGCACGGCGCTAACCTACCTGGTCAAGCGGGTCGAAGGATCGGGACTCAATGCGTTTTACACCGACCGGACCCGGGAAGGCACCCCATCCTTTGCCCTGCGCCAGCTCCACTTTACCATGGCGGATCTTTCCGAGCAGCTTGCCGCTCCCGTGCCATTTTCGCTCTCCTCCTCCTATGGACGAAGGGGCGGAGTTGCCGCCACCGGGAGATTTACGCCTTCCCCGTTGCGCCTCAAGAGCACGGTCGATCTGAAAAGGATACCGCTGAACGATTTCGATGCGTATCTTCCTGAAAACCTGGCTGTGTCAATCGCGCGAGGTGCGCTTGATACCCGGATGAACATCGAACTGGCGCGCACCGGGAGCAAGCTGACCGGGACGTTTGGCGGTTCGCTGGGGATCCGGTCATTCTATTGCCTCGACACGCGCGAGGGCGTGGACCTGCTCAAGTGGGAACGGATGCAGGTGGAAAGTGTCAGGGGAAGTCTGGAACCGTTCACGTTGAACGTGGGGAGCGTTTCGCTTGCCAATTATTACTCGCGCATCATCGTGACGAAAGACGGGACGCTCAACCTGCAGAACCTGATGGTGCGTAAAGAAACGGCCTCCCCGACCCCGCAAGCGCAAACGGCAGCCCCCGCTGCGGCCAAGACGGCCGCGGCGCCGGCACCGGTTGCAGCGGCTCCCGCTCCGAAACGTGTGGCGGCCGGCGGCAAGGCCGCAATAACCATCGGCGCAATAACCCTGCAGGGCGGCACCATGGTTTTCAGCGACCAGCACCTCCCGACACCGTTCACCACCACGTTCTACAACCTGGGCGGCCGGATCGGCGGGCTTTCGTCACTGGAAGACCGCCCGGCGTCCGTGGACCTGCGCGGCAACCTGGAAAACCATTCCCCCCTTGTCATTACAGGCTCCATAAACCCCCTCCGCGACAATCTGTTCCTCGATGTGGAGATTGATTTCAAGGATATCGATCTCACGCCTGCAACGCCCTATTCCGGCACGTACCTGGGGTATGTCATTGACAAGGGAAAGCTGTTCCTCGGCCTGAAATACCGGATCGAAAACAAGAACCTGACCTCGGAGAACAAGATCTTCCTCGATCAGCTGACGTTCGGCAAGCAGGTTGAGAGCGACAAGGCCACCAAGCTGCCGGTGCGTCTGGCAGTGGCGCTGCTGAAGGACCGGAAAGGGGAGATCCACCTGGATCTGCCGGTCACGGGACGGACGGACGACCCGCAGTTCAGCGTCTGGCGGCTGGTCTTCCAGGTGCTGCGCAATCTCCTGGTCAAGGCTGCCACCTCGCCATTCAGCCTTCTGCAGGCTGCGTTCGGCGGCAAGGGTGATTTCAACAGCGTGGCGTTCGCCCCTGGGTCTTCAGTGCTGTCGGCTGAGGAGCAGGAAAAGCTGGCCAAGTTGTCGTCGGCCATCAAGGACCGGCCTGCCCTGCAGGTCGAGGTCACCGGTTACGTGGACAAGGAAAGGGACCCTGAAGGGTACCGAAATGAACTGCTGGCCTCAAAAATGCGGTCGGAGAAGTTCCTCAGAATGGTCAAGGAACGGAAGAACCGCCCTGGCGATTCTCCGGATACGGTTAAAATCCTGCCGGAAGAGTATTCGGACTACCTGAAGGCAGTCTACAGGAAAGAGAAGTTCTCCAAGCCGCGAAATTTCATCGGCCTGGTGAAGGATTTGCCTGACAACGAGATGAAGAAGCTCATCTTCACCCATTCCGTGGTGGGGGATAACGAGCTGCGTGCGCTGGCCCAGGCCCGGGCAGCGGCTGTCCGGTCATTCCTGGTGGACAAGGGCAAGGTCGATCAAGAGCGGGTGTTCCTGAAGGGCGGCGACATCTTCAAGGCGCCATCCGAGACGGACCAGGTTGCCAGCAGGGTCGAATTCGGGGCTTCGGTGAAATAGCCCTCGAACATTGCCATAAACGGTGAGGTCACTTCTTTCAGCGTCGTTGGTGCTTTATCGAGTACACTCAGGACGATACTCCTTGAACTGGCGAGATTTGCACACCTGGACCCTGTTTAAGGCTGAGAGGTTACAGGTGTTGTCCTGCCGCTGTCCCACCCGATGAATTCCTACGAACCGCCGCAACCCGGCGGTACTGGAAAGCAGTGACGTCCAACGCTCACGAAGGCGTGAATGCGTCATGAATTCTGAAAAAACTTGTTTTGGAGAACGGTCCCGAATAAAGCAAGATCCCACTGCCCGCCCGCAGTAGTGCTTCCGAAATATCTCCCTTCCATGTTCTGGTCCGGTAAATTTAATCTGGACGCCATCTCATATGGATATCCCTGTCGATAAAAATATAATTTGACAATAATAATAGAATAATGCTAACAATTAGAATTCTTTTTTGTCTTGCGTCTTGTTCTATCAGTGCCCGGAAGGGATAGAAAAGGCGAGGGACAAGAAGTGAACATGGCGAACCGCTGTTGTTTCAATTATTATTGCCCGTTCCCGGCATCAAGTTTGATGCGTCCGTAAAAAGTCGTCATACCCGCGAAAGCGGGTATCCAGGTTTGTGTAATGCACAAAATCCCTGAATTTCCGATTTCTCGGGAATGATGAGCAGACACTTCCTGGGACTTTTTGTGACACCATCAAGCATGACCCTTATTAACGACAGGCGAACTCCAGGGAGGAGAGCGCCGCCGGTGGTCCCTGTGACAGGAATGACACCCCTGATAGACGAACTTGTGGAGCATGGCCACCAATTCTCTCCTTCGTCCAGGTCATGCGCCTAGGCGACCCCAGCTCACGTCTTGGTCTCAATATGTGGTGCTTCTCCGGCGACACCCTGGGGGAAGTGAGCGCCGTGTTCCGGATGGCGGCACTGCCCGAGATTTGACTGCCGCAAAAAATCGAGACATAAAGGACCGCTGTCATGACAGAACGCAAAAGGAAGGCGATAACTGAGAGGGTTGAGCAGAACGATCCCCATGGCGCCAAGCTGAAATCCATAAAGACCGATCTTCTTTGCGGAGGGATGCACCAGATCAGTGTCTTCAGGCCATCCGTCATTATCGATTCCCATATGCATATTCAGAGCGGGAACTGCGCTCCCGCGCAGATCATATGGGATCGAATTCCGGTGTTGGGCAAAGCTGAACCATCACGGGGAGTTGTAGAGGTTGTCGGGGGAGGAATGTACGCGACTTTGGACCTGGTCATGCAAAAGCATGTCAATGCCACAATCAACAAAATCCGCAACAAAAAGAACGAAGATGGCGAATATTACCGCAAGAATGGCAAGAGAAAGATGATCCCGGAAGCGAAGAAAAATACCAGGCAGCTAGGTGACGATTACATCGCCAAGAGAAACCAGGCATTCGAGCATCTCAGGAAGCAGTGGGATTACAGGGGGCTCTGCCACCTGGTTTTGACCGGCGTGGTCATGACCATGGACATGGAATACGCGCATGTAAACGGGTATTTCGGACTGAAGATCTACAATGCCGTCTATGCCGATTCAGACTTTTCAAAGGATCCAATTCATTACTGGTTTCCCCTACCCGGCAGATGGCAACACAAAGGAACTACCTATGAACTGGAGGACGGGAAGCCCGACCATGTCCCTGAAGAGGGGCAAACGCAGCAGAAGTATGAGAAGTTTTGGAAAGAAGTGGCTGAGCACGAGGGTATTCCGGGGTGCTACCATGACATCAGATCGGGCAGGGAAAAGAGAGTGCGTATTATTGCAAGACCATGCCTGACGACCTCTGATGAGACAAAAAGATATGAGCAGTGGAAAAAACAATTAAGAAACACGGAGCTTGCTGTACTTAAATACCCATTGAAAATGCTCCCCTTGTTTCACTACGACCCAAGGCGCTGGCAACTGCAACTGAAGGGCAACCAGGAGGTTTACGATAAAGTGGGTTCGAATGGTTTATACCTTGGAATCAAGATGTACACTGCGCAGGGTTATCGTCCGTGGGACGTTAGAAGGCTCCCCATCTTGAAAGATTTCTATGCTGAATGCAGTAAGAATCAAACACCAATCATGAACCATTGCACGCCCGAAGGCGCATATACCTTTGAGCGGGAAAAGTATTTCTACTTTAAACACCCGAACGACAGCGACGAGGACCATAAGCAGAAGTATGCAAAACCGAAAGCTGTTCTCGGGGCTACCATTTATGAACCCAAGGAATATTTCAATGAACACTTCGTTTCTCCGGATGCGTGGCGGAAGGTCCTGAATGCAACGGTAAACGGGAGGCCGTTGAAGGATCTGCGACTCTGCCTGGCGCATTTCGGAGGCGACACCGATCTCGGCAAGGTGTGGGGAAAACAGATCATACAGTTGATGAAGGATTATCCCAATGTATACGCGGACATCTCGTCATCTTTCGCCAATGCGAAATTCCGGAGTTATTTCGTTAACGAGATCCTGAAAAAAGACCCTGACAGGGAATTGATAAAGGACCGCATCCTGTTCGGCACGGACTGGTACCTAACCCTGCTGGACAGTGTCAATTATGTCGAATATTGCGAAAAGGCCAGAGATGCCTTGAAATTTGACTCCAGCCTCTGGTTCAGGTTTACACAGTATAATCCGTGCAGATTCTACAGGCTGGATGAGCAGATAGAGAGGCTTTTAAAAAATATTGTCGATAGAAGAATAATGGAGGTGGCCAGAAAGAAATTGCCGAAACTCACTGATAAGGAACTCAAATTAACAGAACAGGAAGCTGTCCATATGAGGCATGCAAGCAGACCTTATCATACACATAAGGAGACACGATGGCTAGGATGATGGGAATTAATAAAAAAGTTATGCTGATTATTGTTGCATCAATTATTCTAACCACATTGCTATTTTTGTCGATATCGCATGGAGGAAAGAAAATGCAGTCATTTTACAATATAAACGAAACAAAGACACTAAAACCGGAAGAGTATGACTTAAAGGCTGATATGAGCTTTTCTCTTTTTCCTGTTCCACAAGAAAACTCCATCGGTACAAACGATCTTAGTAACGCCATTACCCTCCTTTCTTTTCAACACGGCAAGATCAAGTATGATAAATACTTCAAATGCGCCACAGACGATGTGGAGGGCGGAGGCGTATACATTCCTGTTGTCGCACCTGACACCATTGGTTTTGGCCAGACCCGCCGATTTTTGCTTTACAATTTCAGGACTAGGGATGTCCGGGAGTTTGAAATCGTTGTTTCCCTTGAAAAAACAATTGAAAAGATTGCCATAGCAGATGCCGTGCGAAGGCACTTTATTTTCGAGATTGAGGCAGGTAATCCGAGATCCGAGGATCCATGGGATGTCACTTACAACTTACTATTGATTGACCTGAGTGGAAAAGAACGGAAGCTGATCAAGGAGCTCAATATTGGAAAAGCGACAATATGGACAGCAGCGTTTAACAAGATCTTCTTGCATGATCTTAAAACTGAGCATATGAAAATCTTGACTACTAACTTCGCCGAGCAATCACCCGCTGGCGGATGTAATCAATAATAACAAAGACAAGATAGATTATAACTGGATACACCCTCATCCCAATCTGCCCTTTGCGATACTTTCAGGCGGAAAATATGGCGCCATGATTATCGTTTGGGGTCAAGACAAGAATAATACACCACACGTCATATTAGAGGATGCTCAGGAGTTCACGTTTTCCCCTGACGGCAAGTGGGTGGCCTACAGAACCGGAGGAATTTTAGATCTTGGGAAAACCTACCTCATGCCCGTTTCCGAAAAATACCCTGACTACCTGGGCACGCCGATTCTGCTGCTGGACAATTATTTCAATCCCAACAACTGCGGCTGGACTACCAACCCAATCGCCTTCGTCGGATCTTCTATAAATATGCTCTACCGCTGGGAGCTCACCAAAGAGGCCCATCCCTGGATAGACAAGCCCACCTTGCACGACTACGTCGTGGATTATGATCTTGAAAAGATGAAAAAAGATAAACAGCAGGGGCCGGGCGGCGAGCACAAATGACGTCAATTTCGCTTGTCATGCAATGCCATCGGAACCGGGAAATGACCTGTCATCGCAATAGAGGACACATGAACACACCTTCAAGTATTGTTAGGATAACTGGTGTGTCCTCAAAAGTGAAGCTAGCTCACCGCGGAGCCGGAAGGGACAGGCACCAGCGGAGTCGGTCCCTTGCTGTGGTTCTGCTTACTTTCGTGCTACCAGGTTCACTCGCCGGAAGGTCTCAAAACAGGTTCCGTTATTTTGTCTGGTCAGTTCGATCATCCGGTTAATGACAAAGCTCCGAAATGCTTCCCTTTGGTCCTTTTTAAACAGGGGGATAAAGGGGACCAGGCTCGGTCGGTCGATCCAGCGCACCATTGTCTCCACATCAGGAAAGTACCGGTCCGCGTTCTCGCACCAGACCCTGACCTCCCGCAGCGGGCTCTCTGCTGTCAAGGATTGGTATGCTTGCAGCGAAGGCATGAACCAGGGCCAGGAGAAACCACGGAAGCAGTCGGAAAAGGGTTCCCGGTTCATCGCTTCTCGCATCACCCTGATAAAATGGGAACAGTTGCCGACGGCTGCGAAGTTGAACCGGACCCTTCCATCCGGCCGGAGAGCATTGGCCACGTTACGCAGCAGTTTGCGGTGATCCTTGATCCAGTGCAGGGTGGCATTGGAAAATACGACATCGAACTCCTCATCAAACTCGATGTCGTTGATATCGAGCAGCATGAACCTGATGTTGGGGCGTTTCTTCTCCCTCGCAGCCTCGATCATCCCCCTAGAGCTGTCAATGCCGACCACTTCTCCGCCGGGAATATGATCCGCGAGCCGGGAGGTGAGGAGCCCGTCCCCGCACCCCAAGTCCAGGATTCTCTCGTCTCCCCGGAACTCGAGGGTGGCAATGACGCTGTTACCCCACTCTTTCTGATGGGTCGATGCCTTCTCGTACTCCCTGCCATCGAAATCGTAAGCCATGGGCCTCCGCCTCATGAACAAGTATAAAGTCCTTTTCAGTTTTATAAACGGTCAACAAAAATGTGACCATTTTACTTGCTACAGCCAACAACCCCCGGTTTTTATTATCTTTTATAGGCAATGGTAGACCCAGTGGTATCATAGGTCCCTTTGTTGATAACCTTGACTTATACCAATAAATATTATAAATTATATATTATTTTGATCTTGGAGACTATGCCATGCAAAAAAATACCAGCGTCACTCTAGGCGCACACTATGAAAAATTCATTTCTCAACAAGTCGCCAAGGGCCGTTTCGGGTCGGCAAGCGAGGCGATCCGGGCCGGGCTTCGGCTATTAGAGGAAAGGGAAACCAAACTTTCCTTGTTACGCCGTTCGCTTATAGAGGGTGAAGAAAGCGGAACCGCTGATTATTCCCTGAAGAACTTAATCAATGAAATTGATTGTGAAGGTCTCAATTGAGACCCCGCTTTACCCTAACTAACAGGGCTCTTGCCGATTTGAAAGATATCGGTCGCTATACTCAAGATCAATGGGGGCGAGAGCAACGCAATAAGTACTTGACAATGTTGGATTCTTGTTTTCGCCAGTTGGCTGCCAATCCGCTCAAAGGAAAGGATTGCAGCGATATTCGAAGTGGATACCGTAAGTTCAATTTGGGCAGTCATGTGATATTCTATCGCCAATTATCCGAAGGCAATGTAGAGATCGTCCGTGTACTGCATGGACGTATGGACATTGAAATGCGGCTTTCTTCTCCGTAATACTCCCATATTTGCCTGCCCTTACTATAAGTAACCGTCAACTGAGCACCATCTATCTCCCCACTTATTTACCCGCTATGCTGACCTTGACTCGATTAACTCCTGGGAGGTCAGCAGATGGAGGGAGAGACAATAGACTGGTCCGCCAGA
>DIFZ01000005.1 GCA_002419385.1 Geobacter sp. UBA5735 | reverse complement strand
TCGGCCCGATCGATCTGACCCGCCTCACCTGGTACGGTCCCGCCAAGGGCATCATGGACCAGTGGGCGAAGCAGTTCGTGCAGATCGCCAACCGGCAGCCGGGAGAGTCGGTGACGGATCCGACTGCGTTCACCTTGAGGCCTTTCTAGCATGTCTCCACTCCGCTTCCCCGCATGGGGAAGCGGAGTGGCCTGAGTGCTGACCGTCTGTTCACGGGCCGTTCCCTGCATCGAAAGTGTGCAGGCATCCTTGCCGGACATATCGGGAAGATTCATGTCACGTAAATCTTCATGCACACAAAATACAGGATACCCCGCCCGCTTCAGCCGGATCATCGGCTGGATTTGCGTCTGGCTCCTCTTGCTGCTCATGGCCGGTTGGGGAGTCATGGCCATACGGTACTCCAATCTCCCGCCGTCACTACGGCCATGGCTTGCGGGGACTTTCGGAGTCATATCACTGCTCCTCCCGCTCCTGGTGCGTCCCCGGCGCCGGGGAGTCATGGCCTCCGTCGGTATCTTCATTCTCGTTGTTGCCTGGTGGCTCGCCATTCCCCCTGCCAATCATCGGGACTGGCAGCCTGACGTGGCTGTGCTTCCCAGTGCAACATTTGCAGGGAAAATGGTAACCATCCACAATATCAGGAACTGTGATTACCGGAGTGAATCCGACTATACCTGCAGCTACTACGACCGGATCTTCGACCTGGACAAGCTGAAGAGCGTCGACCTGTTCCTGGTCTACTGGGGGTCGCCGTACATCGCCCATACCATGTTCAGCTTCGGCTTCGAAGGGCAGGGGCAGGTCTGTTTCTCCATCGAGACCCGCAAGGAAAGGGGAGAGGAATACTCTTCGATCAAGGGATTTTTCAAGCAGTACGAGCTTACCTACGTAGTGGCTGACGAGCGGGACGTGGTGCGACTGCGGACCAATTACCGCAAGGAGGATGTCTACCTCTACCGACTGAAGGCCGAACCGGAGTTGATTCGCAAGGTTTTCCTCGACTACCTGCGGCAAGTCAACAGGATCCATGACCGGGCCGAGTGGTACAACGCCCTCACCAGCAACTGCACCACCAACATCCGGGGGCACAGCGCTCCCTATGCCCATAACGCGAGGTCCGACTGGCGGATCATCGTCAACGGTTTCATCGACGAGATGATGTATGAGCGGGGCACGGTGGATACCAGCCTGCCCTTTGCCGAATTGAAGAAGCGGAGCCATATCAACGCCAGGGCCCGGGCGGCAGACGATGATCCGGACTTTTCCCTGCGCATCCGTGAAGGGCTGCCGGCTGCAGGAAGGTGAACAGAAAAGGGTAAACAGCTATGCGAAAATCGAAGAAGTCATCCTTTTATCATGCCATTCCCCTGTACCGCTGCCTGGCGCCGCTGCTGCTGCTCGGCCTCCTGGCCGGCTGCGCCACTCCCGTCGGCGTGACCAGGGTGTCAGCCGAAAAGTCTTACCAGCTCAGCACCGTCAACCCCATGGGCCAGGGAGCCTTGAGCAACAGCGCCAAGGCAGTGCTCCATCGCTACAACTTGAAAGAAGCATTGAGCAGCGACCCGTCAAGCGCCATAAAGTTTCTCCATGAAACCGCCATCAATGACGACCGGCGCGATATCCTGTTTGCCTTGGCCGAGCTGAGTTATCTTGGTGGCGAACGGCTTGTGGCAAGCGAATCCCCCGATGCGCCCGACGCCTTCCTCCAGTCTGCGGTCTATGCATACCTCTATCTCCTCGGTGATGGCAAGCAACCTCCGCCAACCGCCTACGACATCCGTTTCCGGGAAGCGTGTGACCTGTACAACCGGGCGCTGGGTCGTGCTTTCCCCGCGAAGGAAGACGGTGCCCTCGACTTCAGGAGCGGGCCGCGAAGACTCGTTGTGGGCGATCTGAACATTACCTTGAAACCGGAAACACTTGCATGGGGCATGGAGAACATTGTGGGGTTCATGCCTGCCGACGCCTATGAAATCCGCGGCCTTACGGTGCGCAACCGGACACCGGGGATGGGGCTGCCGCTTGTGGCCTTGACGCCGAGTTCCCCGGAAACGCCCAACGGCGGCGCGCTGCCGTTGACCGCGTTCCTGCGGGTGCCGGCACACGTCAAGGAACTGGGAAAGGGATCGGTGAGTGCGACACTGGAGTTTTACTCTGCCTATGACGACACCGAGGTGAAGGTCAACGGCCGTTCCGTCCCCCTGGAAACCGATTCGACCTCGCCGTTGGCATACCGGCTCGACAATAAGAAACTCTGGAGCACCGGACTCAAGCGTTTCATAACCGCCGGCAAGATTACCAACCCCCTGATCCTCATCCAACCCTACGAGCGGGGGAGAATTCCGGTGGTCTTTGTCCACGGTACGGCCAGCAGCCCGGTCTGGTGGGCTGAAATGCTCAACACCCTCCGTGGCGACCCGGTCCTCCGCAAACGCTACCAGTTCTGGTTCTTCCAGTACAACAGCAACAACCTCATATTGATCTCCGGGGCTCAGCTGAGGGAAACCCTGGCAGGCATGGTCGCACGGCTCGACCCGGAGGGAAAAGACCCTGCACTGCGGCAGATGGTGGTGATCGGCCACAGCCAGGGGGGGCTCCTCACGAAAATGTCGGTAGTGGAACCGTGGGACAACCTCTGGAAAGCCCTGAGCGACAAGAGTATCGAGGAACTGGACGCCGACCGGGAGATCAAGGATCTGGCCCGCCGCATGTTCCTCTATGATCCGCTCCCCTTTGTCACGCGGGTAGTCTTCATTTCAACCCCGCACCGGGGGAGTTTCCGGACCAAGAACTGGGTGCGGAGCCTGGTAAGGAAGGTCGTGACGCTCCCCCTCGACATGGTCTTGAACAAGGGCGACCACTTCGACAGGATTTCCACCCAGCTCAAAATGCCCGCCTCGGTTCGCGGCAAGGTCCCCACCAGCATCGACGGGATGTCAGCGGAAAACCCGATTCTCCATTCCCTTGTCTCGCTCCCCTTGCCGTCGAAGGTTACGGGGCACTCCATCATTGCCGTGCTGCCAGACATGGAGATCGAAACCGGGAACGATGGCGTCGTCGAGTACAAGAGCGCCCATATCGACGGCGTGGCATCGGAGTTCATCGTTCGTTCCGGCCATTCCTGCCAGGGTCACCCCTTTACCATCGAAGAAGTCCGAAGGATTCTCATGGTACACCTTGGTGTCGAGGTAGCCGGGCCGGCTCAGGAGGAACCGGCAGGGGAACCGGGACCTGTTACCGGTAATGAATAAGGCTCCACTTTTACATCCTCACCCGCTTGTTCCGGGTCACCCATACTGACGCGGACCTGGTGTTTCACCAGGTCCCGTTCCAGGCGGATTACCCCTCCGGCAACGCGTTGGCCATCCATCTCAACCCAGGCGACGCCTCGCCGGCAGCCGTGCGGATTTTCCACCTGGATCGCGTAGACAGCTTCACCGTGGCGGTAGTTGAGGCTGAAACCCTGCCACGTCGCAGGGATAACCGGATTTACCCGCAGCTGCCCGTTCCGCACCTGTAAGCCCAGGACCTCTTCAATCCAGGCCCGGTACATCCACGCCGCCGAACCGGTATACCAAGACCAGCCGCCCTGGCCGATCCGGCCGGGCAAGCGGTAGACATCGGCCGCAACCACGTAGGGTTCAACCCCGTAGCGCCATACCGCTGCCGCATCGCGGGCATGCTCGATGGGATTGATCATGCGCAGCAGCTGCACGGCCCGATCTCCATCCCCTTTGCGGGCCATGGCCATGGCCATCCAGAGGGCGGCATGGGTGTACTGGCCGCCGTTCTCCCGCACTCCTGGGGGGTACCCCTTGATGTAGCCGGGTGACGGCTCCGATGTGTCCAAGGGGGGCTCGAAGAGCAGCACCAGACCGTCATCCTCGCAGACGAGATGGTTCCAGGCCGACTCCAGGGCCTGATCCGCGCGCTGCGGATCGGCTGCGCCGGAAAGCCACGCCCACGATTGGGGCAGGGAATCGATCCTCGCTTCAGAGTTTCCCGCTGACCCGAGCGGGGAGCCGTCATCGAAGGTCCCCCGCAGATACCACTCCCCGTCCCACCCGGCCTGTTCGACGCGCCGGATCAGCGCAGATCTGTCCTCCTGGTAGGTTTGGCTCAACTCCGGCTGCTGCACGAGGCTCGACAACTCAGCCATTCCCTGCAACAGATCACACAGGAACCAGGCGAGCCATACACTCTCACCCTTCCCCCCGGCGCCCACCAGGTTCATCCCGTCGTTCCAATCTCCCGTCCCCATCAAGGGCAGGCCATGGGGCCCTGATGTCAGGCCGCGGTTGACCGCGCGCCGGCAGTGTTCGAAGAGGTCGGCGCGTTCAACGGTGACCTCCGGCGTGGAGAATTGTTCGCGTTGATCCTCAGCCAGCAGGGGCGCGTTGAGGAAGGATACCTCCTCCCGGAGAATGTCCACATCGCCGGTCGTCCGGACATAGTGGGCGACCACGTACGGAAGCCAAAGGAGGTCGTCGGAAATACGGGAGCGGATACCGGCGCCGCCGGGTTCGTGCCACCAATGCTGGACATCCCCCTCCTTGAACTGCCGGCTCGCTGCCAGAAGGATCTGGTCGCGTGCCAGTTCGGGCCTGGAGTAAAGAAACGCCGTGACGTCCTGCAACTGGTCACGAAAACCGAATGCTCCGCCTGACTGGTAAAAGGCTGAGCGTCCCCAGATGCGGCAGCTCAAGGACTGATACTGAAGCCAGCGATTGATCAGGAGGTCCGCGGCCAGTTCGGGGGTCTGCACCTCGATCGTGCCGAGCAGCGCATCCCACCAGGCCCTGGTCTCATCGAATGCGTCCTCGAAGGCCCGGCCCTCCCGGAAGCTCTGCACCAGCTTCCGGGCCTGCGCCACTGACCCGGCCTGGCCCAACATACAGGTGATATCCCGTTGCTCGCCCGGAGCCATTTCCAGTCTGACCCGCAATGCGGCGCACGGATCCAACCCGGCCCCGGTCCGTTGCGACAATTCGGTCAGTTCCATGGCTGCCGGGTTGGCCAGGGAGCGGTTGCGGCCAATGAATGCGGTGCGGTCGCCGCCGTATGAGTCAACCGGGGGGACCATGGCCGTGAAGGAGACCCGCTCACCATACTCGGGATGGTAGCGGTTGTGCGCCAGCAGGGCATGGGTTTCGTCATCCCAGGTGGTCGCGACATGCATCTGGGAGGTTTCGCGGTTTTCGCCGAGGGTCAGCTCCACATAATAGGTCAGTGAGAGCCTGCGACTTCTGGAGGAGGCATTGGTCAGCCGCAAGCGCTGCAGCTTGACCGGTTTCCCGCCGCTCTCATCCACCGGCACGAAGACGGTCAACTCCTGCTCGATGCCGTTGCTGTTATGCTCGAAGACCGTGTAGCCCACCCCGTGCCGTGCCCGATAGGCGCTCTCCTCGCGGATCGGCGCCGCAGTCGGCGACCAGAAAAGGCCGCTCTCCTCGTCGCGGATGTAGAGCGCCTCCGACGCCGGGTCCAGCACCGGGTCGTTCGACCAGCCGGTCAGGCGATTGCGCTGGCTGTTGCCGTACCAGGTGAAGCCGAATCCGGTTTCGCTGACCATGGTACCGAAGGAAGAATTTGCGATGACGTTCACCCAGGGCGCCGGGGTGTTGCTGCCGGGCCCGAGGTAGATGGCATATTCACGGCCGTCAGGGGTAAAACCGCCGAGGCTGTTGAAGTAGTTCAACTCCATGAAGGGCAACGGAGCAGAGGGCTCCCGGGGCGCACGTTTTCGGGTCAGCGTTTCCAGCAGTTCGGGAGCCTCAACCGGCACCCCCAATTGCTGGGGCAGCGTGCCGCGTGCCGCCACCAGCATGATGCTGGCCGCGGCCTTGAGGAGATTCAGGTCTTCCTCCGGGATGTGCGCCGCACTCTTCAGGAAGATCCCTCCCTGCCGGTCAGACGACCCCGAGAGGGAATGGGCATGGATAAGCTGCTCCAGTCGCTCCTGGAGTGGCCGCTCATAGCTTCCTGCCTCCTCGTTGAGTATCACCAGGTCGGAGGATAATCCGTGCATCCGCCAAAAGGTGTGGGCCTTGAGCATCTGTCGGACCAGGCTGATATCCCGTTCCTCG
Source organism: Geobacter sp. UBA5735 (assembly GCA_002419385.1). GTDB lineage: Bacteria > Desulfobacterota > Desulfuromonadia > Geobacterales > Geobacteraceae > RPRC01. The sequence continues at coordinate 19,485 of DIFZ01000005.1, read as the reverse complement.
CCGATCGAGATCAATGCTATCGGCAGGTCGCCCGAGATGGCATAAGGCCACAATCCCGCCTGCCCCTTGCGGTTGTCTTTCAGGCGGTCGGCAGGTGCGCGTAAAAGAGGATTGGAAAACAGCAGGTGACTTGCCAGGTGCTGAAAGCGGCGCGCTTCGTCAGGCTGGATATGCAGCATCTGCAACTGCTGCTGGGCCGAGCCCCAGGCGAAATCCAGGGCCCGCTCGGTCGCATGGGGGTCGCTGTATTTATCCATCAGCAGCAGGACCTGCTCGCGGGTCGCCCCGGCAGCGAGCACCAGGGAAACCTGGGTGCGCTGACCCGGCTCCAGGGTAATACTCCGCCGTATGCTGAACATCGGATCAAGGACAAAACCCTGGCTGTTGCCGAGCTCGTGCACGGCCCCCAGGGGATTGGCGAGGGTTCGACCGCGGCCGATGAAACGTCCCCGGTCGGTTTCAAACTGCCACCCCTTTTCATGCACGCTCCCCTCCTCTGCATGCTGAGGCGTCAGGCAATGAGCCACGTACAGCGGAAGTTCGTTTTCATCGCGCGGTCGTCGGCAGGCAAGGAGCACCTGGTGCTCAGGGACCGCCTCGGTCTGGATGAACAGCTTGTTGAAGGCCGGGTGCTGGCGATCCCCATTGTGAGGCGCCATGGATAGTTCGATATAACTGGTGAGGTTGAGACGACGGGCATGGGTGGAGCGGTTGACCAGGGTAATCCGGCGCACCTCCACATCGTCTTCCGGCGATACGACAATCTCCGTTTCAGTATGGACACCGTTATCAACGCGGTGGAAGACGGCCCGGTCAAGGGAAAAGGCAGCGGAATACCCTTCAATCTTCCCGCCGACCGGATGATAAGTGGCGGACCAGAGACGCTCCGGATCGGCCTCATGGATATAGCAGAAGGTTCCCCGGCTGTCACAGGTCGGATCAGAACGCCAGCGGGTAAGTTCCCGGTTCCCCCACTGGCTGTAGCCGCCGCCGCTGTTGGTGATCATCAACCCGTAGCGGCCGTTGCTGAGCAACAGACTCCTGGGCGTGGCGGTATGGGGAGTGGTAAAGGCGCTTCCCGCCGGGGCAGCCAGGTCAGCACCCGCCGGCGCAGGCTCATTCGGCCGCGTCGAGATCAGGTGCAGCGGCGGCAGGGTCGGTATGCGCTCCTGGAGCAGGGCCTCAAAGGCACGCACCCGCGGGTCGCAGTGAAACCGGCGCGGGAACGGGTTGCCGTGGAGGAAGTTGGTCAACGCCAGAAACGCCATCCCCTGGTGATGGGCCATATAGGCCTCGACTATCACCCCGCGTTTGAGAGCATGCCCCCGGGCTACACGCCGCGGCTGCCGGCTGAAATCCATGGCCTCGTAATAGCCGTAATCGCCAAGCAGCCCCAGCCCGGCCAGGTGTTTCAGATTCAGCACGGTCGCATCAGGCGCCACGTTCAGTGCCAGGAGGGTGGCATAGGGAGCGACGACCAGCTGTTCCTCCAGACCTCGCTTCAAACCGAGAGCCGGAACGCCGAAGGCCTTGTACTGATAGGTCTTGTTGAGGTCCAGATCGGCATAGGCCGACTCTGAAATACCCCACGGCACACGATGGGTGCGTCCGTGGGCGATCTGGATCGCCACCGCTTCCCCGGCCGCCTTGTCCAGCAGCGAGTTGCCGTAAGAGCGCTGAAACAGGAGCGGCATCAGGTATTCGAACATGGTCCCGGTCCAGCTGAGCAGAACCCGTTGCCGCCCGATAGCGCCATACGGGCGGCTCAAGGAAAACCAGTGTTCCAGGGGGATATCGCCTCGGGCAATGGCTACGAAACTTCCGAGGCGCGCCTCGCTGGCCAGGAGATCGTAGCTGGAACCGTCAAGACGGTTTGTGGATACGTTGTAGCCTATGGCGAACAACTTGCGCTGGGGATCGTACAGGAAAGCCATGGCAATCCCGTCCGACAGTTCGCGGACATCAATTTTCAACCGTTCAACCATCGCAAGGGATTCGCCGGCCAGCCATTTGCCGGTTTCAAAGGCCCCGATGACACGGTCGATCCAGGGGACAAGGGGAGAGCATGCAGGGGGCAGCTCCTGGCGAATTTCTTTGAGGAGCCGGATCGAATCGATCCTCCCGTGGGCAAGATCGAAGAGAGAAGGCGACCGGCACAGATCCAGACTGATGGCTTTCAGTGCCGTCTGACCCAGTGGCGCAAGCTCCGTTTCCGACTTTTCTGCAAGTATTTCAATCCAGCTGAGATAGCGATCCGCGACCGTTATCCATGCAGCCACCTGCTCCTCCATCTCCCCGGCCCATGAGGCTGCTCCCCCGGGAACCAGGGGGACCCTGAAGCTCCCCTCCATTCTCCGCAACAGGCGCAGTGCATCAGCGATGCGCTCTGGCGGGGAGTCCCATTCGTTCAACAGCTCGTCCAGGATATGGAGATCGAAGCCGGAGCGGCGTTCAAAGCCCGCGACCTCTTTCAGGATACCGCCGGTGTCGCCGAAGCCGGCAAAGGCTTTGCCGCTCAGGATCGGTCCGTGCACCAGCTCGTCGAGCCCCTGCCCCAGCGCCCAAAGGGCGCCCAGCAGGTTGCCGCTGTCAACAGTGGAAACATAGCGAGGCTCCAGCGGAGCCAGGGTCCGGATATCGTACCAGTTCAGGAGATGTCCTTCATAGCGCTCAAGACGGCCGATGGTTTCCATGGTGCAGGTCAGTCTCTCGACGACCTGGTCGATGGTCAGGTAGCCGGAATCATGGGCGCCCAGTGCGCTGGTCATCCAGAGGCCGATGTTGGTCGGACTGGTGCGCATGGCCAGGCCGTTCTGATGGGAGACCTGGAAGTTGTCGGGCGGCAACCACGATGTGTCAGCGTTGACGAATGTCGAGAAATAGCGCCAGGTCCGCCGGGCGACCTGCCTGAGGAAGCGGCGGTCCGTTTCCGGCAGCGGGCAGTCCCGTTGCTGCTCCGCAGGGCGGAGGTTGAGAAGCCAGCCGAGCAGGGGGGAGAGAAACCAGAGCCCGAGCCAGGGAGCTGCCAGCATCAGGCTCGCCGGCACGACCCGCCAGATCACCATGCCGGTAATGACACTGAAGAGGCTGCCCAATGCCAGGGTGGCGACGAAGAGCGGTTGCCGGCGGGAGGCACTCCAATGGGTGGCCTGGGCAGTCCACTCCAACAGTCCGCGACGGGAGATCAAGCGCCGGTAGCAGACCCTGGCAATGGCATCCAGGGCCACTGCCGCCTGGTGCGGCAGCAGCGCGGCATCTGCGGTCGCCCGCAGCAGGTCGTGCATCACTTTTGACAGGTCGAAGTACTTCAACCCCTTGCGGGTGGTGGCCATGGTGAAGGGCTGCGCCAGAGGGTGGAAGAGAAGCTGCATGCCAACCACCAGCGTGGCGATGCCGCCGATCCTCGGGGAAATGAGCCAGGATGCGATCAACAGGCCCAGGCTGGTGGCGGGCAACAGGCTGCGGCGCAGGTTGTCGAGGATCTTCCAGCGGTTCATCAGAGAAAGCGGGTTCGGTCCCCGGCCGCCGGAAGGCCGCGGAACACGTGGGAAAATCCACCCCGCGATCTGCCAGTCACCGCGAATCCAGCGATGGGACCGGCTGCTGTAGCTCTGATATCCTTGGGGGAACTCGTCAAAGAGCTCAATGTCGCTGGCCAGCCCCACCCGGACGTGGGCCCCTTCGAGCAGGTCATGGCTCAACACCCACTCTTCAGGGAACCGTCCCGACAGCACGCGACTGAAGGCGCGCACGTCATAGATCCCCTTGCCATGGTACGACCCTTCACCGTTCAGGTCCTGATAGACATCGGAGACAGCCTGGGTGTAAGGGTCGATGCCGACCGCATCGGCAAAGAGCCGGCTGAAGGTCGACGCGCTCGAGCTCGGCAGGGTCGGGCTCACACGCGGCTGGATGATGGTGTAGGAGCCGGCCATGATGTTCCCCAACCCGTCGAAGCGCGGCTGATTGAGGGGGTGCGCCAGAGTCTCGACCATTCTGCGGGCCGTTGCGTGCGGCAATTGGGTATCGCTGTCCAGGGTTATGACAAAGCGCACATCCGAAAGGCTATCCGGGTTCCCCACGTAAACCAGGGGTGCGGCGTCTACCGGCCGCGTGCCGGCGATCAGGCGGTTCAATTCCTCGAGTTTGCCGCGTTTGCGCTCCCAGCCAATGAATTTCTGCTCGGATTCACTCCAGGTGCGCTCCCGATGGAACAGGAAAAAAAGTTCGCCGCCATGGCGCTGATTGAGAGTCTCCATGGATTCTCTCGCAGCCTGGAGCAACCGGCTGTCGTCTTTACGTGTCAGCGTAGTTGAATCGTTGTAGTCCGTGAAAAGGCCGAAGAGCAGATTTGCTTCCTTGTTGGCCAGGTAGCGGATCTCCAGTTTCTCCACCTCGGCTCGAACCGTCTCCGCGTTGGTCAGCATCATCGGCACGACCACCAGGGTGCGGAATGCATCGGGGATCCCCGAATCCTCGAAATCCATCTTGGGCAAAGGCCGCGGCGGCAGGAGTCGCGTGCTCAGGTAATTGACCGCCTCGACCGCCAGCTGGCTGACCGGAATCAGCAGGAGCAGCACTAATCCAAGGCCGACAGGTAGCGACGTCCCGGCCTGGCCGAAGCCGGGGATCAGGGCAAAAACGACGATCGGAAAAGCGAACAACGCTGCGAAGCCGCCGATGCACAGGGCATAGACGGCAGTGGAGTTGCGATAGATCCATTGCAGAAAGCGGTAGCGGAGCGTTTCACGGCATTCAATCAGCCGGGCCAGCTCAGCACGTCCCTCTCCGACCAGCCAGCTACCAACGTGGCTGCGCAGTTCATCCGATGATGATTCACGCTGGGCGTGAGTCGCCAGCTTGATGACGCGCTTTGCGACCTGTTCCTCGGTCTGGCCGGCAGCGCGGGCGAGCGCTTCAATCGCCCGGCGACAGCAGTCACGAGTTGCGAAATCCATCCCGGCAAAGACACCGGACGGATCGTGGCGCAGTATCTGCTCAACGAGGCTGAGCTTCTCGAAGATCTCCCGCCAGTCAAGCAGGGCAAGCAGGCGCAGACTGGTGAAGGCATTGCCGCAGGACAGCTGCTCCCTGGTCTGCCGGTTCTGTTCGCGCAGCGTGAGGTCGTGCAGGGGGGTTTTGAGCGTGCGCTCAAGCCAGTTCCGGACCGGCGACAAGGCAGCCGCTTCGTCGTACAGCAGGTCGACCAACTGTGTGCCGAAATACGGGCTGGGACACGGTTCCGCTTTTGCAAGTTCCGCCAGGAGCGCGAAAAGCTGGTTGGAATCACGGCGATTGGCAGCGATCAACCGGTTCGCCCAGTAGTCGGCCAATTGACGTTCGCGCAGATCAGCCAATGCGGTGACGGCCTGACTCTGGATGCTTTCGATAAGCGCGATGCGCAGCATCTGGGGAATTGCCCAGAGTTCGCCGATAGTCAGCGTGCGCGAAGATTGGTAGGCCTCGATAAAAGCCAGGATATTCTCCCGGTCCAGGCGCAGTTCCGTATGCGATACAAGATCCTTGGCGAGACCGTAAATGTAAGGCAGGCCCCGGTATGGATCAGAAGCCAGTGTGGGCAACTGCCGGTAAAAACGTCGTGGCAGATTCAGCAGGACATCGCGGGCATTTCCCTCCAGGATGTACTCGTTATCAAGTATCCAATCGGCGGCCAGCGTTGCTTTCTGTTCCAGGCGGCTCGCCGCAGTGAGATCCGCGCAGACCTGACGGGTCCATTCCCGTGACTGCTCCATACGCTTGAGCAGTTCGGTAGTGTGCCGCGCCCCTTGATCCACCTGCTGCTCTCCGGCATGGCGCCGGGCATGCTCCTGAATCTGTGTCGGGGAAAGCTTCAGCGCAGGGTTCCGCTGCTTTATCCTCCGCTCTCGCTTGGGATACATGACGAACAAGGCAGGAGGAATATCGACGCTTTCCCGCAGCAGTGCCATCGGACGCTGCAAGGATTCGACGGTTGCCTGGAGGATCAGGACGGATTCGCCGGAAACGAGCCGGCGGGCATGATCACGCAGTACCCCCGGTTCAACACCATGCGTGGAGCGTCGCAGCCACAAAAAACCTGCCAGTGCGCCGATGGCCGCACACGCAAGGATCATCACCAGGGAAGTGGAAAGTTTCAAGCCGGGAACCGACTGAGACCAGTGCACGAGAAGAGCGGCAATCCCGCCAATTCCTCCGGACAGGATCGCAGCCAGCGTTGCCCCGAGGGCACGCCGCCGGAAGAACGGGTCCGCGACCTGGACATCTCCACCCGTACCCTTGTGAGCAAGAGCGGTGCGAGTGAATCCTTGTTGTGCCAGTTCCCGGAGAGCTCCCCGGGCGTCATCTCTTTTCGCGAAGTAACCAATCAGAATGCCAACACCCACTATATGTCCTTTTCTCACTACGTAGTCTGGGCGTACGGTCACCGTGATGAAATTCACGTGAAGGGAAAACCCAAAAAGGAACCGCGCGGACCGTTCCAGGGAATGTGCAGAGAAGTGGATGGAGATGACCGGAAAATAAACGGGGGTCGAAATCAAAGGGAGGAATTGATTCGATTGCTGGTTTGTTGTTATTCTACGCCCTCATCATGTTTATGGCCAGAGATTTTATGTTTTATCAATTGGAGGTCAGCTCTTAACCCTCCTGCGGTTCACATCGACAGTTTCGAGGATATGGTGTTACCTGCGCAGAAGTCTGTCCGCACGCCTGGATGAAAGAGCTCTCGACAGGTCCAACCCAGGCCCTTTTGATGATACCACGGGAAAAGAGTCACATTCACACGGTCAGACCTGATCGTCGGGAAAGGAAACTATCAGGCCGTGGGTTTCTCCGATGAAGGTCGCGGGGAGAATCCGCAAGGTTATCAGGCGAGCATCCTGGCTGTCGCCCCGCAGGCGGCAGTAAATTTGATACCTGAGGCCGCCTGGTGTCAACAGCTCGTTTTCGGTGTAGCCTCCAGCCACTCCCATCTTCAATTTTGTTGCCGGAACAGAGAACAAATCCCTGACCCTTGCGTCCTGTTCCTGGTAACCTTGACGCACATTGTCCGTCTCTGTCCACAGACAACACAAATTCCAGACCCGTTCGGTCATCAGGAATTGGCAACAAAACCCGGCTTCCGCAGCTTCCTCGGTAACATCGACGAATAGAGCTTCGCGCATGGCCCTGTCCCCCTGTTCTCAATTTACCAAGTCAAAGGAATATGGCAATCATTTCTTTTGCAGAAAGTGTAAATTGAGAAGCTGCTGCTGATGGGTGGCGCGCGTCTACCCAGGAGGGTGGGGGGAACGGAAACAGGCCCGGTCGACTCTCGTCAAGCCGGGCCTCTCATCAGACGGCCTTACTTGGCGGTTACCCGCATGTCGATCCGTCGGTTTTGGGCGCGGCCTTCTTCAGTGCTGTTGTCAGCTACCGGATGCTCCTGGCCGTACCCTTCGGCCTCCAGGCGGCTTGCATCAATGCCCAGCTTGACAAGGTCCGCCATGACCGTGTCGGCTCGTTGCTGGGACAGTTTCAGGTTGGCTTGGGGATCACCCGTGTTGTCGGTATACCCACCGAGCTTGATCGAGACCTTCGGGTACGCTTTCAGGATTTCAGCGATATTCTGGAGCTGTTCCTGGGATTCGGGCTTCAGGGTCGCCTTGCCGGTTTCAAAAGTGAGCCGGTCGAAAGAAAACCAGGTCTTGTCGTCAACGGGGAGCTGCGCATCCTCGATGAATGCGATCAGCTTGTTCTCCACACCAAACTCGGGGATGGAGAGCTCGATGCCGTTGGGCAGCTTTTTGCTGAAGAATTTACCCAGGGCATCCAACGCCTGGCTTGCCTCGCCCACCACTTTTTCACCCACGTCCATTACAGGGGGCTGGGGACTGCAGCTGCGCCAGAGGAAGAAGAGAAGCGCTGCCAAGCCAATGAGTACGGGAAGCCACGGGATGCTTTGCTTCACGGGTGCCGCCGCGGCCGTTACCTCTTCCAGCCCCAGCCTGTCGAGGTCGCCGACTCCCAGCAGACTGGAAACCCCTGCGGGGAGTGCCGCCTTCACATTGTCCTTCTGGCCGAGCAGCAGGTCCATGAGGCCTTTGGCGTTGAAGCCTCCCGAAGACTTCAGGGCCTTGCCCAGGAAACCCATGACGATCGGCGCAAGCAGGCCCAGGAGCGAGGAGCCCGATTCCTTGCGGATGCCGCTGGCTGATGCGATCATGTCGCCGAGCCCGCCGGCTTTGTCCCCGAATATGGATGCCAGCAGGCCCTTTCCCGACGAAAGGAGATCCGTCGTGACGGACCCGCCGTCAAGGACACTGCCGAGATTATCAAGTATGCCCCCGTCATGCTTTCCTTCCTGCAGCATCCCCAGCAGGTTGTCGGCACCTCCCGGCTCGGTCCCCTTCTTGATGAGGCCGAGGAGGAGAGAGGGTAAGGAACTGCCTACAGCTGACGTTATCCCGGATTTCTCTTCACCCAGGAATCCGGCAATTTTGCCGAGCACGTTTTCGTTCAAGTGCTCCTTCAGCAATCCGACAATGTTCTCTGCCATGTGACGCCTCCTTAGAAAATTCATATTAGACCGTTTTATTCATGCAAGCATACCACAATCAAACAAGATTCATAGCCTCCCCGGCCAAAAAACAGCGCTTGAACACGCTGCATCCTCCGGTATAGAGTTGGAAACCGGAATGTACCAATCCAGGGTTTTTCAGATGGAAATGAGGTTTGGATATGCCGGGGGAAGGTAACCGATCATGTCAGTAATAAACCGACTCCGCACGCTGCTTCGTTATGCCTGGGCCTCTCCCTGCTCTATCGCAGGATTGCCGCTGGTGCTGGCCGGCATCCTGTCCGGCGGCCGGACTGCCTCGTGGGTATCCCGATTGCCCCGCTTCCTGCAATTCTCAGTCATCACCTTCGGCCACGTCATCCTGGCTGACACGGAGGCTGCGCTGGAAAGCCACCGCGAGCACGAGCGGGTTCATGTGCGCCAGTATGAACAGTGGGGCCTCCTGTTCATACCCCTCTATGGCGGGTCATGCCTCATCCAGCTTCTTCGCGGCCGCGATCCATACTCCGACAACCATTTCGAGCGGCAGGCATGCAAAGCCGTCGAACAGAGGATAGGGTAGAATGCGAGAGAGGGACCGGTCATTTCACCGGCATTCCAACAGGGAAACGGGGGAGCGAAAGATTGCTCTTCGGCAGGGCAGCCGGCCCGGCTTGCAGATACGGCGGGGTGTAAGCCCCCGGAGCACCAGACGCGAAATTCGCCGGTCTTTTATGGCTTGATCTCAACAATCGTACCATTGGGAGCCAACTTGTCTATTTCCTCTATTTCTTCGTCTGTCACGGCAATACAGCCTTTGGTCCAGTCGACCTCTGCGTGAGCGTCACCAACCCACGAGAAGCCGTTCTTGATGCCGTGGATCATGATGTTGCCGCCTGGGGAAACACCGAGTTCATGGGCGCGCTTTCTGTCTTTTTCGTTTGGGTAGGAAATCTGCAGAGCGAGATGATAACGGCTGCCCTTGTTTCTTGCATCGATGACGTAAACTCCCTCCGGTGTCTTGTTGTCGCCCTCCCTTTCCTTGGCGCCGACCGGGTCGCCCCCCAGGGCTATCTTGTAGGTTTTGATCACATCACCCTTTGAGATCAACATCAGTCGTCGTGCATTTTTTTCTATCACTATCCTATCTACTGACCCCTTCTGGATTGCATATTCAAATACCCTCTCCTGGAGCGCTTCAATCTTTTTGCGCAGTTCGACAATCTCATCGTCCTTGCCTTTGACCTCTTGCTGGAGAATTTCAATCTGCTTGTCCTTTATGGGGGCGTTATTGAGCGTAAACATCATCGTCTGACTGTTCTGCCTGTAGTGGCTCGCAGGGTAGTCCCTTATGATTTTCTGAAAACATTCCAGAGACTTCTGGTAATTTCTGTGTTCATTCCTCGGGTGCGCATACAGTATGCCCATCTCGAACAGAACCCTGTCTTCCAGCGTGGCATGGCTCTCGGCAATCTGCTCATATTTGTCCAGGGAGGCTTTGTAGTTTCCCTGGTTAAACAGGTCATTCGCTTCCTTGAGGGTTGCAGTGCCCTGGAATCCTCCATGAACGTTTCCGCATCCGGAAATTAGCATCGGAGAAACCATGATGCCGACAAAGAAAAAGCGCAGAAGCCCGACCCTGGCGCCCTTTTTTCCAGCCATCCATGATAAAAACGGTCCATATCTTTCAAACAGCATAATTTGGAAGTTTCCCAGTTCCCGCATCCCCACACTCCTTAGCAGAATCACCAGGGATATTTGTCTTCAAAGCCTGATATCCCGGCTTGCCAGGCCTACTGTTCCCATGGCCCGGACAGACCTGATTGATGGATAATGAAATGGCAGGGTTTTGAAACCCTGCCGCTTCATTATACTGAGCACAAAAGGTAAAGCTGACATCGCCTTTCACCGACCTACTTCTTCATCGATTTCTGGAAAGCGGCGTCGGCTCGTTGCGCCTTTTCGTCTGCGATCCTTTCTCGTTCCGCTGCCGCTTTTTCAGCGTTTTCGGCGCTCAACTTGGCCGCATCGGCTGATGCCTTGGCAGCTTGCGCATCCTGCAATGCCTGCTCAGCTTTCGCATCAATCAGTTTTTGCTCCGCCTGCACTTTCTCGAGTTCACTGGTTGTTGCACAACCGATCAACGTAACAGGCAGTACAAGCATCATTGAGATCACTACAATAATTTTCTTCATCGCTCATCACCTCCTTTCTGTTCAGCTTACCTCACCAGGAAGAGGGAACGCGTGAAATCCGCGACATCCCACCCGAAGACCAGAAAATGTCGTATCGGTTATCCCTTCTCGACAGGCTCAACCAGAATGCCGTCAATGTCCAAATCGATTTTCAAGCGTTTAGCTGCATCTTTTGCCTCGCCGACATCATTGAAGGGGCCGGCGATGACGCGGTAGCCCTTGTCCCGAGACAAAACCCGTGCCGGAATTTGCGGCCCCTGGTGGTTGATAATGGCAGCAATCCTCTGGGCATCGATCTTGTCGGGCAGATCAGCAGCCACTACATACCATGCATCCAGTTTCAGTTCCGGCAGTTCCGGTTTGCCGTACAATGCGTCAGGGTGCTCGACGTCTATGGGCGCCGAAGCCTCTTTTGCACTTCCCTGGCGCATTTCGAAGATGGGAACGGGGATCCCGCGGGCCTCGGCCTGCACTTCCCTGACTTTTTTCCAGTCAAGCGTGCGCGCCGATTGCTTTTCAATACTTCTCAGTTTTGCATGTATCCTCTCGAGCTCACCCGTGGCGGGGCCTTCCATGGGCTTATGGGCTTCCATGTAGAGCAATCCGTCACGTTGCCCGATAAGATAGGGCTGGTTGATAATGATTACGGGCGTATCGACCGGAGTGTCCTTGTAGAGCATCTTGATATTTTCCGGATAGAGTCTCATGCAGCCATTGGTTGCGTTGAGACCGATGCTGGCCGGTTTGTTGGTACCATGGATCAGGTAACCCGATTTGCCCAGATAGAGCGCGTATTCCCCCAGGGGATTTTCAGGTCCCGGCGGAACGTACGCAGGCAAAATATCCCCTTTTTTTCGATGGCGCTCAGCAATCGAAGCAGGCACATGCCAGACAGGCCTGGTTGCCTTGCGCACGACACGCGTTTGACCCGTGGGCGTGGGTCGGTCTTCGGCTCCGACCCCCACCGGGTAAGTCGACACCACAGGTGACCTTGCGTCCCCCTTGAACCGGAAGAGCCTCATGGTGGCCAGATTGATGACGATGCCTTTTCTGGGAGCGTCCGGCATGGTGAAACTCAGCGGCAGCATGATACGCTCGCCGGCCTTGGGCACCCAGACATCCACCCCCGGATTGGCCGCGCTGATCGCATTGATCCCCAAACCGAAGTGCCGTGCAATATCCGGCAGCGTATCCCCCTCTTCAAGCCTGATGACAGCCAACCGGCCAATGACGTCATCTCCTCGTGCAACCGAAAAGTTGTTCCGCTCGATCTCCTCTTCCGGATGGCCTTGAAAAGGCCATAATTTCCCCTTAACGCTCTGCATGACAGCACATCCATTGAGAAACAAAATGCATATGCAGAGAGCAACAAGACGACTCCAACTGGATACGGACAACAGCTCAAGGATTCGGCACATGGGTTAGATAAGCTACCTTTCTCAACAATGAAAACTGCACCATACGAGTCCGGATACAATAAAGCCGGGACCGAATACAAGGTGACATTTCGGCAACCCGGCTGTCTCAGTGAGACCCTTAGGCTTTCCGCCCCACCCTCACGGATGGTTGAGTATTATCGTTTACCACCAACCATTGCACTGCCGTTATCCTTCGCCGAAGCGAACCGGACTGCAACGGCTCCCGTTAAAGGAGCACCTCTTGCTGACGTTACTTCCTCCTGTTCGGGTTTGAAAACAAAAAAAGCCGGGTCCGAATATCCTGTGATATTTCGGCAACCCGGCTGTCTCAGTAAGACCCGTGGGCTTTCCGCCCCATTCTTGCGAATGGTTAAGTATTATCGTCTATCCCTCTATCATTTTTTTCATCATTATCATTTCCATGAGGATTTGTCAAAATTTTTCTCGCTTTCAGGTGAGAGTCGCCTGTCGCACCTGCAAGCCCGCAGTCGACTCAGCCTGGGCGGACAATCCAGCCTCATCGGATTGTACAGCAGGAACTGCCCGTCAGGGTGAGGCCAACGGCTGCAACAAAAAGACCGTCTCCTGATGGAAACCAGGGTAAACTTAACTGCATACCAAAGATCACCGCATGATGAGAGCAAGAAATCACCGCATTCTTTTTAGGATCCTCCCGAAAACATGTGCAAGGAACCTTGCAGCGCTCTCAAAACAGACGCTTTCAGATGCCCTTGTTATCCGCCTTACTACTGTTTCATCTCTTTTCCCGGCTCTGACGCAAAACGCAGCCCTGAAAAGTGCATGGCGACGATGCGCCATTCGCCTTTCTGCTTCAACAGTGTTCCGGAGAGATTGTATCCGATTTCCTTCACCGCGTCCTTCACCTTGCCGTCAACCTTCCCTTTTGCTGCAAACCAGGCCATGTCACCTTGTGCTCCGGCAAAAATCCAGTCGTAGGTAAACGTCAGCGCCCCCTTGTCAAATCCGGTGAAGAACTGGCGGTATGCCTCCTCGACGCCTTGCTTCCCCTTATAGACCTCGCTTGGGCCGATTCCCATGAGGAAGATATTTGGACCGGCACTATAGGCCTTCATCACCCCCTTCAGGTCCTGCGCTGAGAATGCCGAGTCATGCTGCTTCAGCAGGTCGCTCACCGCGCTCTTCAGCTGAGCGGCCATATGTTCGGCGATGTCGGGAAACTGGTATTCATGGGGGCCGATAGTGCTGTAGGGGATCATCCCTGCATGAGCTTTGCTTGAAAAACACACGAGAAAGACGGTTGCTAAAGCCACCGCTGTAATGCCAGAAAACACGGTTCCGTTTCGTAACCTCATGAAAACCTCATGTTCATCGCAAGGTAAATGGGCCTTCCGATTCCGGCCTCAATCAGATCAGGGCCATTCAAATCCTGTCACCAATCGTTAATCCTGGGCAAACTTATGCAGGCAAAATGCGGCAATGCAACTGCCATGCCCAGCGGATAGACAGAATAGAGTGGACCACCAGGTTCAGCAAGAACATGGCATCATTTTTCGGCCTCCCCTTGAATCAAGAACGGACAACCGCCCGACTTGTGCCGTCGCACCGGATACGTTCCCTTGCAATTAGCACCTGTTCAACCGGGCATTCGCCGCATGGGGCAATTGCTCATGGCACCAGTTCTGAAAGGGTTGAAATTCTGCAACATGTGTATACATTTTTCCCGGATTCCAATACAGTTGTCGCGAAAACGTGGCAACAGAGCGCAGTGAAGGCGAGGCCGGCAAAAAATGTTTCATCGGGTCACCAGAATACGTCAGCCAGAAAATAGCAGGGATGCCGGCACTATGGAAACAATACCCGACACTGGCAGCAGAAGTGCGTGCCTCTTGGCATGCGTGTTGCTGATTCAGTGGTGAAATTTCCCGGTCATTCCCTACTTCGAGGGCAGCACGTGGAGATAGCCCCATTCTCTTGATCTCTCTAATCCTTTTCATGGAAATTTCTTCGAACCTGCGTGCATAACACGACTATCCACGCCATTCTGTCATCGTGTTTAGTGCTCGCGACTTCTGGTGCGCTCATGGGACGAACAAAAAATTACCGGTCAAAAATATTCGAATTGATGAAGAGCACTGATCAGCTGCCGGAAAAATTACCCGCAGTCAACCCGGGTGAGGCGCCTGAAAAAGACCTCCAGACACGTTCTATCGAAAAAGTCCTGCGGCTTCTCGATGCATTGAAAAGTCTCGGATTGGAGGAATACCCCGGATTTTGCACCAGGATATCAAAGGCCACCAGCTATTCCAAGAGCAGGGTATCGGATATTCTGTCAGGAAAGGCACCGCTCAATTCCCGATTCGTGAAGGCTGTCTGTGCCGTTTTCGGAACCAATGAAGAGTACATCCTTCAAGGCACGGGAGAGATGAACGTTCTGGTAAATCGAGCAAAAAGCGTTCATGGCAAGGACAGTTCGATTCGAGAAGCGGTAACGGTACTGGAAAGCATGACAGAACCTGATCGATGCAAAGCTGTAGCCATGCTCAAAGCGATGTGGAAGACTTTCAATCAGGAAACGACCCGCAATGCTCCATGCAAATGAACATCAAGCCATGCCGCCAGTTCTTCATTTCGTGCAACAGTAAAGGAGAATACAATGATCAAATATCTCATTATCACCCTCTGCATTGTGCTGTCTCCGGCAATCAGCCACGCAGGTTTGTTTTCGGGTGGCGACGAACCGGAAGGGGTGGGATATCTTTCAATAACGAACGGTACCAGCATCTATGCCAGTCCGGATGGCCAGGAAGCCATCGCCACGGTGGGCAAGGATTTTCCCTTCGTTGCCTTTGCCGGCAGTGACAAGTGGCTCGGCATCATGGCTGCCGAATCGATAGTGAACGGCCGCGCACATGTCCGGTACTGGAAAAACGGGCTCAACGACAAGGATGGCGAGAACACCGCATGGGTTGACCTGAAAGATCTGGAAAAAGTCCCCTTCGATTGCTGCGGAGACAGAGCACACTGCACCGGCATCACGGCGCCCCTCTTCAATTCACGGACCTATACCGACTGCTTTGTCAAGGCCGTGGAAGCCAGCATGAGCACCAGAACAGCCGCTGCCGGCAGCAGCGAAACTGCAGGCAACGGCGCCGCGGACCTGGAGAAGATGAAGCTGCAGCTTGAATTCGAGAAACTGAAACTGGAAAAAGAACTGGAAAAACTGAAGATCGAACGGGAGATCGAACAATTGAAACTGGAGCAGGAGCGGCTGAAAGCCAGGGCGAAATGACATTACTGGAGGGGCGCCGCTATCGGCGTTCATTCAGGGAACGCGCAAGTCACAACCCTAACCTGAAGCAGCAGCGCTTCGGATACGCAACCCGCCGCAGCCGCCTTACTCCGTTTCCACCCGGATGATCGTTGCCCTGGGGAATTTCACCGGCCGCATCGCAATTGCCAGCGAACTGTCAAGATAGAGGCTGTCTCCCGCCTCAAGAACATAGACTTCATCGTCCCTGCGGATTTCCACTTTTCCCGAAATCACATGGAAGAACGTTTCGCCATACCTTGAGGCAGAGGCATCGAAGCCGACGTCATCATGCAGTTCGAACAGGGAACATGCCATCTTTTTCCTCGGCCCGAACGGCTGCAAGGGGTAACAGGAGTCCTGTTTTCTCTGTACCAGGTTCCCGTAAGGATTGTCGTGTCCCCTGTCTGTCCGTCTGAATATTTCGTAACGCGGGGCGTCATTCATACGGTCAAAAAGCTTTCCCAACCGTATCTGGTAATATGACGCAAGCTTCGACAAGGTTTTCAGGCTCGGGGTTACGTTGCCGTTTTCTATCTGGGAAAGCAGCGCGGCAGACATTCCTGTCTCGACAGCCACGAACTGCAGCGTCATGTTTCTCGCTTTGCGCAAGGTTTTCAACTGCAAACCGATAGTGTAGACGTCAATACCGGCTTCCGCGCTGTCCTGTCGCGTGACGACATCAAACCTTGGCCGGCCACGTTTCGCTGCTACAGGCTTTTCGAACGTTTCATTCTTCAACCGGTTGCCATTCATCCAGAAGCTCCTCAAAACTCGCGGCTATCCTGGAAGATACCTGCAGCAGCGGCAGTTCCTCGCCAAGGATCGATTCCAGCGACGCGACGGGGCACTGCTCGATCCCGCAGGGGTGTATACGCTGAAATGCTGCAAGGTTGTTGTTCACATTCAGCGCAAAGCCATGCATGCTAACCCAGTGCCGGACGCCAACCCCGATCGATGCCAGTTTCCCGGCATCCGTCCACACCCCGGTGCGCCCTGCAACACGATATGCCGTGACACCCAGATCCGCCGCGGTCTGGATAAGCAGCTCTTCGAGGAAGCGGAGATGACGCCGCAGGTCCTTTCCCCTCCGCCCCAGGTGTATGATCGGATAGCCAACCAGCTGGCCGGGGGCGTGGCAGGTCACATCTCCTCCACGATTGATGCGCACGACATCGACCGTCGGGTCAAGGACGTTCGCCTCGCTTCCGCTCCGCCCCATGGTATAGACCAGGGGATGCTCCAGCAACAGCAGCGTTTCGCGGCTCAAGTCGCCGCGCACTTCCGCCACCAGGCGTTCCTGCAACGCGAAGGCTTCCCGGTAATCCATGGTTCCGTATTCGCTGACAAGCATCGCTTCCTACCGACTTTCCTGCGATCCTTCGGCACTCTCCGGCAAGCCCGAGAATGCCGAAGGATCCTCATCACGCGTGAATCATCGCCTTGTGAATATCCAGCGCGGCTTCCTTCACCGCTTCCGAGAGGGTGGGATGCGCTGCGAACATCGCACTGATGTCGTGTGCCGTACCACCGTAGCTCATCACCGCAACCGCCTCAGCGATCATGTCCGATGCACGCGGGCCAACGATGTGAACCCCGAGGACCTTGTCCGTGTCTTTATGGGCGAGTATTTTTACAAAACCGTCTGTCTCGGCCATGGCGATGGCGCGGCCGTTGGCCATGAACGGGAACCGTCCCACCAGGTAGGGAATACCTGCCTCCTCGAGCTCCTGTTCCGTCTTGCCCACGGATGCGGCTTCAGGCCAGGTGTAGCAAATGCCGGGTATGGTATCATAATTGACCGCGGCATCCATTCCTGCCAGACGTTCCGCGAACACTACTGCTTCTTCGGAGGCCTTGTGGGCAAGGAGCGCACCGGGGACAATGTCGCCGATCGCATAGATGCCGGGAACCGAAGTCTCATAGTTTTCATTGACTGCGACCCTGCCGTTGCCGTTGTTCGCGACTCCGGCCTCTTCCAGCCCGAGACCGGTCAGCACCGGCTTCCTGCCGACCGCCACGAGTACCTTGTCGCACTCCAGCTCCTCGGTCTTGTCCCCGGACTTCAGTTGCAGCAAGGCCTTGCCGTTCCTTTTCTCGATACTGGTGACCTCGGTACTCATGCGGAAAGTAAAACCCTGCTTCTTCAGGACCTTCATCAAGGCGTCCGCCACTTCCCTGTCAGTTCTGGGGAGCATCTGCGGGAGCATCTCCAAAACCGTCACCTTCGCGCCGAGCCTCCTCCAGACGGAGCCCAGCTCCAGCCCGATGTACCCTGCGCCGACGATGACCAGATGCTCGGGAACGGACGAGAAACTCAAAGCTTCCCTGGAACTGACGATCGTCTCACCGTCAAAAGTCATGCCCGGTACTTCCACAGGAACACCACCGGTTGCGAGGAGCACCCGTCTCGCGGAGGCAACGGTAACCGTTCCGTCCTGGGAAACCTCGACCCGGTGAATGCCGTCGCCCTTGGGAGCGGTCAGCTTTCCGGTACCCTGCATTACCTGGACCTTGTTTTTCTTCAGCAGGTAGGCGACCCCGCCGGTAAGCTTCTTGACCACGTCTTCCTTGCGCGCCACCATCTTGGCTACGTTCATGGCCGGCGGATTGATTTCGATGCCGTGCCCGGCAAACTTGTCGCGCGCCAGGGCGAAGTGCTCGCTGGAGTCGAGGAGCGCCTTGCTGGGGATGCACCCCTCGTTGAGGCATACGCCACCCATGGTGGGGCGCTGCTCGACGACGAGCACTTTCTGTCCCAACTGCGAAGAACGGATCGCGGCCACATAGCCTCCGGGGCCGGCGCCGACTACTATCAGATCAAAAATTTCATCGCTCATGTTCATAACCTTTCTCAATAAGGAGTTCGTAACTGCTTCGTTATAAGAACCGGGACGGGCGACAAGCACGTGCCCGTTGCCGGGATTTCTCTCAATGGATGCCCTGCTCCGCCTGTTGGGCGGCATGATAGGAAGACCGGACCAGCGGTCCTGCCTCGATATGGGAAAATCCCATGGTCAAACCGATCTCACGATACGCGGAGAATTCTTCCGGAGGCACATAGCGCTGCACCGGCAGGTGCCGGCTGCTCGGCCGCAGGTACTGGCCCAGCGTCAGCATGTCGCAGCCGTGATCCCTCAGGTCCTGCATCGCCTCGAGCACCTCTTCACGCGTTTCCCCGAATCCGAGCATTATGCCGGACTTCGTCGGCACCTCGGCGTTCATGATCTTGTACCTGCGCAACAGCTCAAGGGAGCCGGCATAGTTCGCGCTCGGCCGGACCTGTGGATAGAGGCGGCGAACGGTCTCCAGATTGTGGTTAAAGACATCGGGCCTGTTCACGCTGAGCATTGCCAATGCCTCCTGCTCCCTATCGCGAAAATCGGGAACCAGGATTTCTATGCGCAGGCCGGGATTTTGGCTGCGCAGCCTGGTGATGCAGTCCGCATACTGGCGGGCTCCCCCGTCCGGCAGATCGTCACGGGTAACCGAGGTGATCACCACGTAGCGAAGCTTCATGGCTGCAACGGCCCGCGCCAGGCCGGCGGGTTCTTCGGCATCCGGCGGTAGCGGTATGCCATGGTTCACATCGCAGAAAGGACAGTTCCTGGTGCACGTGTCGCCGAGGATGAGAAACGTTGCCGTCCCCTGCCTGAAGCACTCTCCGATATTGGGGCAGGTGGCTTCCTCACACACCGTGTGAAGCCTGTTGTCGCGGAGGATGCGCCGTATGGATTCAACCTCCGGGCAGCAGGAATAGCGGGCCTTCAGCCAGTCGGGTTTTCTTTCGGTTCTGGGCAAATCCCCATTGCCGGCGGATTTCCGCGTTTCCGTTCCCTCGTATCTGTTTTTTCCGAGTTCATGCTGCATTACTGCTCTCCGTTTCCTGCTCATGCTGCGATCTTATCAGACCCCTGACGGGGAATGCCCTCATGGGGAAAGGGGGAGCCAAATCCGCTCCCCCCGTCGTCTCGTCCTACATGGTGGCTTTGACAGCCGCTTCGATCTTGGCCGGGCTGGGAAGGTAGAGGTCTTCCAGCGCGCCGC
>DIFZ01000061.1 GCA_002419385.1 Geobacter sp. UBA5735 | reverse complement strand
GGTGAGGAAGTCTTTGACAGTAACCCATATTATTCAGGGAGGAGTCTATGAAAAGGAAAGTATTCGGTTTGATGGCTGCCGGCATGATGCTGGCAGCGCCGGCAATGGCGCAGGAAACGCCCCAGGCTGCGGAGCCTGCCTACAATGTCGATTGCCAGCCGTCGAGCGAAGTAGGCCCAGGGATGTACGGCAAAATGTCGTCCCCCGTACAGAGCAAGTTCAACCTGTCAATCGGCGGCTTCATCAAGCTGGACTATGCGCACAATTCAGTGAACTTCGGCAAGGCCGGCTCCCTTTCGCCGGGAAGCGGCGCCATTGCCAAGAAGGGGTCGACTAACGACAGGCAGGAGCAGTCCATCTTCACGGCTCGCCAGTCCCGTATCTGGTTCAAGGTAGGCGGCCCCGGTTTCCTGGGCGCCAAGACCGGTGCGCTTATCGAAGTGGACTTCTACGGTGATGCATCCGCTGCCAACGAAAGCCCCCAGGTGCGCATGCGCCATGCCTATGCCACCATCGACTGGCCGAAAACCCAGCTGCTGTTCGGCCAGACCTGGGACATTTTCGGGCCCATGGCCGCCAACACCCAGGATTTCCGCCAGGGAGCGGCCTACGGCACGCCCAACAATCCCCGGGTCCCACAGATCAGGCTCACCCAGCGGGTCGATCTTGATGCAACAAACTCCCTCAAGTTCGTGCTGGGCGTCCAGGACCCCAACCAGAACGACAACAACAACACCATGTCTACCAGCGCAATTACTGACAACGTAGGTTCTGCGATCAACGTAGCCGGCCAGGTGATGTGGGTGAGCAAGGCATTGGGGGTGGCGCCGGGTTTCTGGGGACTTCCCATGAATTCGCTGACCGCCGGTTTCTTCGGCCTCTACGGCAGCCAGGAGGCGACCAATCTTTCCAGTGGAGCGAACGACAAGAACGTCGATTCCTGGGGATACGGTTTCTACACATTCGTACCGCTGCTGAAATCAACGGACGGCAAGAGCCGCGCCATGACCATGGCCCTCGAAGCCCAGGCGTATATGGCGGCTAACATGGCGTTCAGCAGTGCGACATCAATCAACTTTGTCGGCGATACGACTTCTGATCCCCATGCGGCAAAGGCTTTCGGTCTTGGAGCCCAGTTGATCTTCTACCCAACCCAAGATCTGGGCTTTTCAGTGGGGTACCTGAGGAGAAATGCCTACAATTCCGGCGATTACTCCTCGACAATTTTGAGGATACCGACTCCTACTGATGATGGTCGGATTGTGAACTATCAAAAATACAACACCAACGTATTTGCAAACATTTCATATGATCTGAATGCTGCACTGCGTATTGTGGCCGAATATGAGTATCTCTATACACGTTACGGCAATCATGATGCAGTGACGAACACTGCCAGCCCGAATTACAAAAGCTTTAACAGTTCCGCAAAATCCGGTTCTGCCAATGTCTTTCGTTTGGCATTGCTCTACTTCTTCTAGGAACATCACACAGACAGACAGTCATTCCCGCAAAAGATGGCTGGGGGCCATGCACATGGAATAGTACTGCAACGAATTCGAGCTTTGCTGTCGTGCGCAATAAGGTGCTAAGCCTTGATAGCCGGTTAAAGTCTGTATGCCACGGGGATAACCAGTTCAACCGCGACGGGAGGCCGGGGAAACGGCTCCACACTGCGGATGGTCTCGACCACGTTCTCGTCCAGGATTCCATAGCCGGAACTTTTCCTGATTCGGATATCTTTCACGCGCCCGTTCTGCATTACTGAAAACATGACCACCACCTGACCTTCCCAGCCATTGCGCTGAGCCCTGTCCGGGTAGACGATGTTCTCCTGGATGATCTTCCTGATGTATTCGAAGTGTTCTTTGCGGTACCTGTTGCGGAGCTGATCGGCTCCGCCGCTACCGCCTCCACCGCTGCCACTCCCACCAGTGCCTCCGATGCTTCCGCTGGTTGCGGGACCTGTACCGCCGCCTGTCGTCGTCCCCCCCTCGTTCGCATAGGTTGCCCCGGGCACCGGTAGTGTTTCCCGGCGGGCCGCGGCGATGGGCACCGGTCCGGCCAGTTCGGTTGCAGGTGCAAGGGGTGCGGACGGACGGACAGCCGGCTTCGGAACCTCCCTGACGGCCGCCTGTTTCGGGGGCATGGTCCGGGGCGCTTTCTGCACTGCCGGGCCGGGCGGTTTGGGAGAGGGCGATCCGGGTGCGGGCTCATTGAGTGTGAAGTCTATCCTGATGGTTTTGCTGGGTTGGGCAAAGCCGACGCTCAGGGCATACACCAGGAACAGGAATGCGCCGTGCAGCACCAGTGAAATGAACAGTGATTCCTGACGGACGTTCATTTGCGGGTCTCTGTCTGCAGGCTCACCTGGTTGAAGCCCGTGTTCTTGACCGTGTCCAGGACATCGACGAACTGCTGGAGGGCGATGTCCCGATCGGCGCGGACCAGGAACGGTGTGGCGCGGTCGAGCGGTCGGATCAGCTCGCGAAGCTGGGCGAGCGTTACAGGGCGGCCGGCCAGGAATACCGCGCCGCTCCGGTCGATTTCGATGGTCCTGACCTTCAGGGTCTGGTTTTCCTTCTTCGACGCTTTGGGCAGGTTGACCGGAATGCCGCCAGTGGCAATGAACGTGGATGTCGTCAACACGATGGTCAGCAGCACCAGCATGATGTCGACGAACGGGATCACGTTGATGTAATCAAACCCTTTCTCTTCCATTCAGTATCTCCCAGCGCAGAATGAGGACTTTCGCCCTTCTCAGCAGCAGGTTGTAGAGAGCTACGGACGGGATGGCCACCAGCAGCCCAACCGCGGTGGCTTTCAGTGCAAGCGCCAGGCCGGTCATGATCTTTCCCGTATCCATCAGCCCCTCTGCACCCATGGTGTAGAAGGTGAGCATAATGCCGAGCACTGTGCCCAAAAGGCCCAGGTAGGGTGCATTGCTGCCGATTGTTGCTATGATGTGCAGCTTTTTCGTCAGCTCCAGCTCCAGGCTCTGCTTGTCTTTGTAGTCCTGCAGGCGGATCCTCTTGAAAACCAGGTATCGCTCTAGTGCAAAAGCTACTGCGACAATGCTCAGCAGAAAGAGCAGCCAGATAACACCGTAGTCAATTACCAGCTTGAGCCATTCCATCGTTTGTGACGCTCCTTTCGCGCATATCCAATGCATGCGTAATATAGCATAAAACATTGTGATGCCAAAACACCGAAGTTCAATAGTTCCCTGGCCGGGCCATTTTTTTTGGTGGCGACAGCAGGCCTTGTTCGACTTTGCATTCCGGAAGGCATTACTGTAGGGGCAGACACGGGGGCCTGCCCCTACGAGAATCGCGTCATTTTGATTAGTCACACGGCTTGGTTGGGTGCACTGCTTCCCTGAGTTTCTTCCTCCCCGTCCACCAGAAAAAGAAGGGCAGCCCCGAAATCGCGAGCGCAATGCCGGCCAGCGCGGCTGAAGGCCGGGAAAAGAAGATCTGGCCGGCAATCAGCAGGTAGGTGCCGGTGAATACCGCCGGCACCAGAGGATAGCCCCACACCCGGTAGGGGCGCCGCACTCCTGGGTTCCTCCTGCGCAGCACGAAGAGGGCCAGGCCGACGGCAATGGAAGAGAGGATCATGACGAAAACGACACAGCCCAGGAGCTGGTCGAAGGTGCCGATGAAGACCAGGAGCGATGCGATCAGCGACTGGCTCAGAATTGCGACATGCGGCGTGTTGTACAGCGGATGCAGTTTCCTGAAGGGGAGCCAGAAGGCGCCGTCGTCCGCCATGGCGTAGCAGATTCGCGCTCCGGTGAGGATGTTGGCATTGATGCTTGCCGCGATGGCGAGGATGATGGGCAGGGAAATGATCCCGGCGATGGACGGGTTGAAGAGATGTTCCATCGCCAGTTGCGCCACGTTGACCGCGCCGGTCATGGTGCTGAGCGGCAGGGCATACAGGTACATGATGTTCATGAACGTATAGAGGACCGTGACGAACAGCGTGCCCAGGAAGAGGGAGAGGGGGAGGTTCCGTTCCGGATCACGGATTTCGCTGCCGATATAGGCGGAGGCGAACCAGCCGCTGAACGTGAATATGACGGCGATCATGGGTGTCGAGAACAACTGTGCCCAACCGGCCTGCGATCCGCCGGGGGAAGCGAAGTGCTCCCAGGATCCGTTTCCGGCCAGCAGACCGGACAGGACCATGATCACCAGGATGATGATGGTCCCGCCGGTCATGATGTCCTGGGTCGTGCCTCCCGGCCTGATGCCGCGGATGTTGATGACGGAAAACAGGGCGATCAGGCCCACTGCCAACAGCTTTTCCTGCAGGCCGCCGCCCAGGGAGAGGAACGGTTTTGCGTAGCTCGCCACGGCGAGGGAGAGCGCGGCGCTCGATCCGGGACCGATGATCCAGAAGCTGAGCCAGCCGAGCAGAAACCCCGCCCAGCGCCCGTAGGCGGCTTTGAGGTACTGGTAATCGCCGCCGGCAAGGGGGTACATGGCGGCCAGTTCCGCGTAGGTGAGCGCTCCGCAGATGGTGAGGAGCCCACCCAGCAGCCAGATGCCGATGAACAGCAGGGGGTGGGGGAGTTCACCGGCGAGAAAGCCGCCGGTGGTGAAAATTCCCGCTCCGATGACATTGCCGACGATCAGGAGTGTGGCATCGTACAGAGAGAGTTGGCGTTTCAGTGACATTCGCCGCTCTTTTCCATGAGGCAGGGGCCTATGTAGATCATGCCGAGGAACTGCTCCTGTTCAGCCTTGGTCTTATCCAGTATGTCGTCAAGTGTTCCCCGCACCGTATGTTCCGCGCTGCTGATGCCCGCATTGTAGACAATAACGACGGGCGTAGACCCCTGGTAGTGCGTGCGGAAAAGGGGGAGCATTTCACGGAATTCCTTCAGCCCGATGAAGATCACCAGCGTGTCGCCGTGTTCCGCCGCCGCTTTCAGCAGCGCCTGGTTTGCCTTCAAGGCGCTGGGTACTGACATGACCAGGGAGCCCCGGCAGGTCAGGTCCCGTTCCAGGAGCGCATTGGAGACATTGAATGCGCTGAGTGCGGGGACCGTCTCGAGTTCGTAGTCGGCGAAATGGGTCCTGATCCAGCGGCTGCTGCCGTAGAGCATGGGGTCACCCCAGTCCAGGAAGGCAATGCTCCTGCCCGCCTTGAGCTCCTCCTTCATTTGTTTCACCGCATTTTCCCGTTCAGCGACGAATTTCTCGTCCAGCTCCCTCCCCCTGGATTCGGGGTGGCTTTCGGCAAAAAAGCTCTTGTGGATGAGGCTCATGGAATCGAAGAGCAACGGCTTCCCGGCCAGGAGGCTGGAAAAGTCCTTGTAGAGTTTGGCCGGCGCTACGACCAGGTCGCTTCTCCCCAGGTAGGTGACGGCCTCGCGGGTCATGAGGTCGGTGTCGCCGGGCCCCAGGCCGATGACGTAGATCTTCCCCGGATCATTGAAGGTGTGGACTTCGATCCTGTCCACGGCCTTCACGTCACGGTCAGCTGCGAGATCACCGGGCAGCGCCAGGATGAACTTGCCGTTCTTTTCCAGGGGCTGGCCGTTTTCCGTATCTGCGATGATGATGTTTCTGCCTTCGGGTGACAGGACGAGCTCGCCCCACGAAACCAGCGAGCGGTAGCCGTCGACCGCTGAAACGGTTACCACGCTGCGGAGGTCGGGCTTTGCTCCCACCGCCGTCAACAGTTCTGCCAGCGGGACGCCCTCGTAAGTCGAACGGCCATGGAATCCCCTGCCGTCTCCCACGACATTCACGGTAACCGTCGTTCTCGGCAGGGTGGAGAGGTCGGTTATCATGAATGGGGTGGGACCCGCGCCGCTTATGACGAGGCGGGTGGAGACAAGCTCATCTTTCTTTTTCGTCTTGACCCTGGGGTGGAGGTCGACGACCTCGATGCTGACGATCCCCTCCAGGGAACGGTCGGCGTGGAAATCGTTGGCCATGACCAGCTTGGGCAGGCAGACCGGGCGGGACAGCTGTTCCATTACGGGTTTGGTGAACCCGCTCGAGTGGCAGCTGCCGCAGTTCTGGTGGTGGGGCATGACCGGCGTCGACTGGTAGGCGATGGTGACGTCGGACGGGTTGCGGTAAAAGACTTCGCCCCACGACAGGGTGACTTTCCTGCCGTCCTTGTCGCGGACCACGATCGCCAGGTCGACGGGCTTGTTGTAGCCGGAGACTTCCTTTTCCACCAGCGCCGTCTCCAGCAGGTTTTTCAGGGGAACGCCCTGGGTGCTGAACACGCCGTGGAATGTTTTCTTTTGGGTTATGTGGTTGATCCGCACCGTGGTCGACTGGAATTTTGCGAGATCTTCTATCGTCAGGGTGAGGGGGCGCTTCACCAGTCCGGCGATGGTGAAGGTCTGCTGGCAGGCGTGGGCCGCGTGGGGAGCAGCGATCAGCGCCAGTGCCAGGAAGCCGGGAAACAGCGCTTTGAACTTCATGTGTTACCTCCGTTGCGGTTCTTGAAGATGATGGGAAAATACCACAGCATCAGGATGCAGAGGATGGCGTTGCCGATGATGATCGGCAGGAGGCCGGGGTCCCGCTTAACGACCAGCTCCAGGGCCGGGGTCTGGCCCGGCATGGTTTTTCCCGCCGGCACCAGGTGGATGCTGCAGCCGTTCCACAGCACGGGCTCGAGAACCCCGATGTCCTGCCTGGTGACGCCTGCAGCGGATTTCAGGTTCAGAAACGCGGTACAGCTTTTCACCTGCCCGTTCAGTCCCGGCTCTGAGTGAAAATTGCACTTTACCGCAGCCACGACAACTGATGCGGCTGCAGGGAGGACAGCCTCCGATCCCGTCGCTGCCGGAACCCGATGGATTTCCGCGCCGAACTGGCTGAGCGCGTGGCTGCCGAGGATGAGCAGGAAGCAGACGTGCATGATTGACGGCGCCGCAATGACCGCAAACGCGCCGAAGCGGTAGTCGCACCGTATCCTGGCCAGGTAGAGCAGCCGGTCTGCCATGCAGACCGCAGTATTGATGCCGAACAGGAAGAGGAGGCAGAACAGCGACCAGACCCACCAGGATTCGGCTGTACCGTTCAAGGGCAGCCATTCCTGGAAACGCAGGTCGTTCAGGCGACCGTAGACTTTCGGGAGTTGCATGGCGTACTGGCTGCCGATAATCAGGTTCAGCGTGATGGCAAGCAGCAGCCATATGGTAAGGTTGACGCTGCCCAGGAGCTTCCAGAGGATGCTAGCCATGCTTCACCCCCAGCATGACGAACGAGTGGTAATAGCTGCTTGCGAACACCATGACCGCTCCGGCGATCGCGAACCATGCTTTGCCGCGCACGCTCCACCGCTGGGAAAAATGGAGGTGGAGGTAGGCGCAATAGAAACACCAGAGCGCCGCGGAGAGCAGGTGGCGTTCGCTCCAGTGGAAGGGGAGCGACCAGCCCAGCCAGCTCCAGGCAGCGCCGGTCACCTGGGCGAAGCTGAAGATGATGAAGCCCCAGACCGCCCAGGTGTTGAAGGAGGCGTGGGCGGTGCGGTTGCCGAGGAACAGCGCGGCCAGCCAGCCTCCCGCCAGGAACATGGCGTGGGCGATGACTTCGCTGAAAAAGAACAGTGGCGCAAAGACGGTGGCGGTCTGGGGCGCCGGCGGGATTGCGCTCGCCGGCAGGAAAACCGCAAGCGCCATCAGCGAGCAGAGCGGCACCAGGAGCGTCGGCGCTGTATCACGGCTGTGGGGGCTCTGCCTGAGCGCCAGGGTTGCGGCGGCCAGGCACCAGGGGAGGAAATACTGTTCCGACATCATGTTCAGGGGGAGGAACGTGCTGAAGTGCCAGCCTCTGGCCAGCAGGCTGGCGCTGTGGACGGTGAATCCGCAGGCAAGCAGGACCCAGGCGGTCCTGCGGGCTTTGAGAAGCATAAAAAGAAGGCTGCCGGCATAGGCGCCGGCAGCCAGGAAGAACAATGAGAAGAAGGATGCTGCAAAATTCATGAAAAGCCTTCCCTGTGGCGGAGCGGGCTAGAACCTGGCGGTGACGCCGCCGAAGATGTTGCGGCCCCGTGCGGGGAAGCCTGCTTCAGGTTCATAGTCCCGATCGAAGATATTGTTGACTGCCAGGTAAGCTTCAAAGTTTTTCAGGAACGGCTGGGTCAGTCGCAGATCCATGACAAAGAAACCGGACGACTTGATTTCTTCCAGGTCTGGCGCCGATGGCGTGGGTACCTGGCTGTAGAGGTGGCTGAACAGGATGCCGTTCAGGTTCAGGCGCGTCTTCGCGTAGGGCACGGTGTACTGGACGCCGAGGTCCAGCTTGTGCGCCGGAACATCCTGGACGTGGGAGGTTACCCGGTCGTCACTCTGGTCCGTTGCCTGGTTGAAGTTGTAGCCGAGCCTCAGGACCAGGTTTTCCACCGGATAGACCTCGGCGCTGACCTCGATGCCGTACAGCTCGATATTGCCGATGTTTTCATTCAAATCATCGGGAGACGGGCGGTCGATCTTATCGGTGATCTGGCTATAGAAGAACGCCAGTTCTCCCCAGAGATACTTGGAAAAAGAACGGGAAACGCCAACCGTGGCATTCATGGCGTGTTCGGCTTCCAGGTTCTCATTGCCACTTCTGCTTGAATAGAGCTGGTCCAGTGTCGGGAAACGGGATTTCCTGGCAACGGATGCGAACAGTTTCGTTTTGTCGGGGAACAGGTAGGTTGCGCCGATCATGGGGTTGAAGTCGGTCGTCGCTGAACCGGTTGGTTCACCATTTGCCTCGGTTATTTTGAACCAGTCATAGCTGCCGCCAAGGACGACGGTGAAGTTCTTCATGAAGGTCGTTTCGTTCTCTATACCCGTGGAGCCGGTGAACGCGAAATAATCATCGTAGGGAAGACCGGTGTCGTCGCGCTGCTTGTGGGAGTCGCCGCGATAGTTGAAGAAAAACCGCGTGGTATTCCACGCTGCCGGTTGCCACTCGGCGACGAGCGAACCGCCGATTATATAGTCTTTGTAAGTGCTTCGCGCATACCTCTCTGAATAGGTCTGGTCGCGATAGGAGTCAAGATCGTCCACATGGTTGTGGTAGAAGAGTTTGCCTTTCAGGGTCCAGTTGCTTCCCAGCTTCTGTTGCCCGCTCAGGTCGAGTCCCCAGTCGTCGTACCGGCTGTAGCGGAAGAAGTTGGAAAATGTGGACATGACTCTCACTGAGTCGACCGATGGTGGATTGCCGTGTTCCTTGTTTATGTAGTGGAAGTTGACGGAGTACTCGGAACCGGCCGACGGTTCGACGCCGAATTTTGCCCAGACGCTGTCCGATGAGTAATCGGACTGATTGCGGGTGCCGCCGTTTTCCAGAATGGCCTGGGTGGTAGGGCCAGGCCTGTTGACGATGGTCCCGATGCGGGGGTTGAAGTCATCGGACATGCGCCAGCCGTTGGCCTGCTGGTGGGTGTAGCTCAGCCAGTAATTGAAGATCCCCTTTTTCATGCCGTGGTTGACTGACGCCTTGTAGTAATCGACTTCGCCATACTCACCATTCACTATGAAGGTCGGTTTTCCTGTTGCCTGTTTCGTGACGATGTTGATGACACCACCCAAAGCGTTGGCGCCGTAGAGCACGGAAGCTGCGCCCTTGGTTATCTCGATCTTGGCGACGCTGTCGGTGGAAATCTGGTTAAGGTCCAGACCCCCGTATTTCGTCTCGTAGTAAGGAACGCCGTCGATGAGCACCAGGACCCTGTTCTGGTCGAAGAAACCGCGGAGGGTTACCGATGGCACGTCCTTCGTGCCGGAGGTAACCCTTACGCCGGTCGCGTGGCTCAACGCCTCGGAAACGGTGTTGCTGTTCGTTGCCTTGATGTCTTCTGCGGTGATGACGGTTGTTACGGTCGTATCTTTCACGACTGTCGGTTTTGCGCCCTTGACGTAGACTTCACCGAGGGAGTAGCTCTCGAAACCTTCGTCGGGTGCCTGTTCCGCTGCAGAGGCGGGCACTGCCGCGGCCAATCCCGCGCAGACCAGCAGTATGCCAAACCGTGTCTTCCAAACCATGGATTCCTCCTTGTTGTTTGATAGTGATGATGCGGTGTCGGGAGCACATGAAAGAACTGAAACTATCGCCAGAAGATAATGCGTGTGTTTGTGTGTATAGTACCAAGGCTTGCGTCATATATCAGATTATATAGCACATGGCAAGTTAAATTTTAATGTGAAATTTTGGCTGGATGCGTGCAGGCAACAAGGTCTGCAGCTGCGGATGGCAAGTCGTTTGGTTATGCCTGGATCCGTGACGTCTGAACGCCGAGACAAGCTGAATGCCGGTCACGATGGCAGGAAGGCTGCGCTGCCATACGCTATATCTGGTTGACTATAGCATTCAGAATCTGCTATTATCGGATCAAAATACGTGCTTCGAGGTTTGCCATGAACGTCTACGTCTGCATCGACGACACCGATTCGCTTGATTCGAGGGGTACGGGCGAGCTTGCCGATCTGCTGGCCCGCGAGGTGGAAAAACGGAACTGGGGGTTCTGCAGTTCCGTGACCAGGCATCAGCTCTATGTCCATCCGGATATTCCCTATACATCCCACAACAGCTCGATGTGTTTCACCACCCGCCTGGAAGAGGGGAAGCTGGATTCGCTCCGTGACTATGCGGCAAGGTTTCTGGCGGAAGAAAGCGCCGCAGGCTCGGACCCTGGGCTGTGCATCGCAACGGACGAAAGTCTGTCCGCTCCGGATCCGCTCATCGAGTTCGGGATCAGGGCCAAGCAGAGCGTGATTACCATGCAGGAAGCCTATGATCTTGCCGATCGGTTGGGCATCCACCTTTCCTGCCACGGCGGCACCGGGCAGGGGATCATCGGCGCACTTGCCGGTGTCGGGCTCCGCCTCGGGGGGAATGACGGAAGAATGCGCGGCAGCCTCAGCCTGCCATCCGAGAACGGCACGACGACGGTAGCCGATATACTTTCCCATGCCGGGGTGGACGAAGTGAGGACCATGGATGGCTGTGCTCTTGGGGAGACCGAACGGGTACGGCTGGTCGACAAGGTCAAGACCGTGCTGCGTGGTGGGAAGATGGTGCTCCTGGTGGTCCCCGACGGGGATGGGAGTGAAGTGGGCGGGTGGAAAAACTGCACCCGGCAGCAGTTGAAAAGCTATTGAAGAAAAAGGGGGCGGCACGGTGTTGCCGGCCCCATTCTTTTTTTGTCAGCGGTGGACGATCAATGCCGCGCCCGCGAGGAGCAGCGTGGCGCCCAGCATTCGCCTCAGGTCTGTCTGGATGCCGCCGAAACCAAGCAGGCCGAAGTGGTCGAGAATCAGACCGGTAAGCAGTTGCGCCGAGATGGCGACTGCCATCGCGGCGGCGGTGCCGATCCGCGGCACCGCCAGGATGGTCGCCGAAACGAAGAACGCCCCCAGGACCCCGCCGGTCCACTCCCACCATGCTGTTCCCGACAATCCCCGGACCGTTCCCCTCCCCGAGCAGAACACTGCCACGAGCAGCGCGGCTGTTCCGACTGCAAAGGAGATGCAGGCGCTCTCGAGAAATCCGACCTTCTCAGCCAGGCGGGCATTTATGGATGGTTGGAGCGCTACCGCGGCGCCCGCGAACAGCATCAACAGGACGGGCAGCAGCTGTGACATTGACAGGTTTCCCTCCATTCAGGCTTCTGCCGTGCGGCTACTTGTCCCCGAGGCCCTTCAGAAATTCCTGAATTCTGTCGAGGAGGTTCTTGGGACGGTAACGTTCAGGCACATCCAGAAGCCCCGTCTTGCTGACCGGCACGGAAAAGTCGCCGTATGATGTGCCAATTTTCAGGTCAGCGTCAAACTGATAGGGTATGGAGGTCATGCCGGGCCGGCGTTTGATGATTTCGATGAGTGACGAGTAGGGGACCTTGGCGATAATCAGGGTGTCCGTCGTCGTCTGGCCGGGAAAGCGCTGGGGCTGCTGCGACGAACCATGCGTGAGCGGCAGGGCGAGCAGCCGGAGATCATAGGTGTATTCATTGAGTGTCAGATCGAAGGAGTTCGGGTTGGTCACCGATAGCAGGAAGTCAATGTCGATCCCCTCTCCATCCACTCCGGCAACCCTGACCTCTTTCAGGTCCACCCGCGGTTTTTCCACAAACGCAGAGCAGCTGCAGAGCAGCAGCACGACAACGCACAACAACTTTTTCATGGCGTGACTCCATAGGGGAATAAGTGACGGGCAGGCTCCCGGTCAGGAAGCCTGCCCGACCCTGGTGATCATGAAGGACAGAGCATTTCGCAGGTGCCGTTTTCCGCCCAGAGCGAACGGTACCTGTTCATCTCCTCGACGATCTCGCGCCTGAAGCGCATCCTTTTGACCTCGTAGGCGTCGGCCTGGGGCCCGACTCCGCAATAGAGCTTTTTCGCCCGTTTCAGGTTTCCCCTGGCGATCTTCATTTTGGTGAAGAGCTCCTGCACCGCTGCTTCAGCGCATTTTTCGTCGTTTTTCATGTCTTTCGGCGAGTAGCCGTGGCTCCTGGCACGACTCGGCATTAACTGCCAGACGCCGAGCGCCCCTTTGTACGATACCGAGCTGGATGAAAGACCGTGTGATCCCGTTTCGGTCAGTGCTATCTCGGCCATGTCGAGGGGGGTAAAAGGAGTTCCCTTGGTTTTGAGGTAACAGAGCATTCCCAGGTATCGGGCACGCTTCAGATTGGTCCGCTTCGAGAAAACGGTTACAATCGCCGGTAACTGGCGCTCCCTCTCGTCGTCTTTGAACCCCTTTTCCGCAATCCGTCGAACTTCCCTGTCAAGTTCCGTCTCGGTCTTGAGCATGACGGGCGGCTCATGCCTGAGCTGTGGCTGTTCACAGGAGACGGTACACAGAGTTACTGCTGCAATCATGATGGTTGTGATCTTCATACCTTTTTGTCGGTTGTTTCGGCTTTGCCGGATCAACGGGCTGTTTCCCGTTGCGGTGACAACTCATCCTGGTTCCGGCGAGTTCCTCCTTTCTTTTTTGTTCCGCATGCTTCGCGGACGAAGGTTTATTTCATGCTTGGTCATGGGGCGGTTACCTGAACGACCGAACTTTCCTGCCCGTCGGCATTCAGGACCTGAACGGTAAAGCTTTTGGGGGCGGTGTCGTACGGGTGCCGTTCATAGACCAGCGTGGTGCAGTCCTTGAAGACCACCCGTTCCCTTTCGTACATGTTCGGTGATGAAGCGGAAAGTCGTTTTCCGTCAACGAGCACGACAGACGTCGTCTGGAAGTTTTTCCCTTCAATTATCAGGTTATAGTAGTTCACGGATTCCTCACCCCGGGAAACGGAGGTGATTTCAGGCATCGAGTCAATGAACAGGGCCATGACCGAGGACAGTGCATCGCCCGGGTTCTTGACCTGTATGTTGTGGAGCCCGCCGGCAACCTTGGGCACTGCTACGGAGATGGCTTCCGGAGACAGATTCCTGCTCTTGACGATCGCGCCGTCGAACAGGACACGGGAGCGCTCCTGGAAGTTGCTGCCGATGATTTCCACCTCCCGGTCCTGTCCTTCCGCGCAGGCCAGAACCCTGTCGGGAGAGAGCCCGTCGACCACCGGCTTGAGGGGGATGACCGAAAAATTGTACACTTTGCTGGTCATGCCGTCTCCTCTGCGGATATAAAGGGCATACAGCCCGGGGGAAAGTGCCGGGATCTGGAAGACGAGCTGCCGGGGGCCCATGACTCTCGCGGTTACTTCAGTGTTGCCGAGAAAGGCTCGCAGGTTGTCGTTGAAGCCTGAGCCATAAAGGGTCACGGATGAGCCGGGTTCGGCCTGGGACGGTATTATGCTGAGAATCGTCACGGGGACGGTCCGCCCGTTCTGGGCCTTGGAGCTGTTTTCCGCCGTCAAGCCTTTGGTGTTCAGGCTCAAAGAGAGCCATGCCGCCAGTATGACAATTGTCAATGCTCGTAGCATCGATGATCACCCCTCTCGGTTCAGCAACCGAATCGTTCTTGCCATGCATGTGCCCTGATCCGTTTCATTGAAAAAAGAGAAGTGGAAGGAAGAACGAAAGGTCCCTGTGAGTGTTCCTCCTGCCGCCCTCTCTGTTCGTGAAGGCATGGTACGGTAACGCCACGGGCACATGGATGGCTTGTCTGGGTATACCCCGAATCAATACCTGCAGGTCAGGCAAGGTATACATAAATAAATCATGTGATGGTGAATTGTCAATGGTGCAGCGTCAAGGTCAGCCAGATAGCGGACAGGGCGAAGATGAAATTGGCCGCCCAGGCTGACACAACCGGAGGCAGGATGCCGGTTTGCCCGAAGGAGAGCAGAACTGCATTCAGAATGAAATAGGCAAAGCCTATTGCCAGGCTGAGACCGATGCCGACTGCGATCCCGCTGGAGCGTCCTCCGCGCAGGGCAAAGGGTATTCCCACAAAGGCCATGATGAGAGATGCGAAGGGAAAGGAAATCTTGGCGTGCATCTGGGCCAGGAATCTGGTTGCGTCATATCCCCCCTTCCTGAGCTTTTCGGTGTAGCGCCGCAGGTTGAAAAAACCCATGTCGTCAGCATGCTTGTCCCACACCTTGAGATCGTTTAGCTGCAGGTTGAGCCGTACTGCCGTAACCGGCAGTTTTCTGAATGCAGTGGCGGCCCCGCCGGAGAAATCCACTTCCACCGCGTTCTTCAGCGTCCAGCCGGTCCCGTCCCAGGTGCCTTCATCCGCTGCAAGGCGGCGAACCGGCTGCATGTCGTCGGATGTCTGCCAGAGAGTAATCCCCTTCAGTGTCCTTTTTTCCGGGATGAAGAGTCGGGCCTGGAGGATATAGTTCGCTTCCCGGTACCAGATATTGTTCAGACGGAAAAAGGTGTTGGGGTTCTTGCCGCGGATCACTACCTGTTCGATGTATTTCATGCGTTGGGATGTTTGCGGGATGATCGACTCATTCGAAAAAAAAGTCAAGAGGCTCAGGATGAAAGCAATGCAGAGCAGCGGTTCGGCGATCTTTCGCAGGCTGATGCCGCAACTCTGCATAGCCACTATTTCGCTGGAACGGGAAAGGATGCCAAGTGTGAGCAGGGTTGACATGAGGACAGCCAGAGGGATGACCTGATTCACAATGGACGGTGTCTTGTACAGAAAGAACAGCAGGATATCAAGGGGAGCCGCGTGGGCCTGGGTGAATTTGCTGATTTTCTCAAGGAAGTCGATCAGCAGG
Source organism: Geobacter sp. UBA5735 (assembly GCA_002419385.1). Classification (GTDB taxonomy): domain Bacteria; phylum Desulfobacterota; class Desulfuromonadia; order Geobacterales; family Geobacteraceae; genus RPRC01. The sequence continues at coordinate 82,406 of DIFZ01000061.1, read as the reverse complement.
TAGATCGTTACGAAAGCGCTGACGGACAGGCCGAGTATTCGCATGTAGGTCAGGGTGATGTAACGGCTTAACACTGTCACAGGGCTTTCCTCCAGGCTTTTACTCTTGCCTGCACCCATGCCAGGAGCATCGCAGGCAGTTCGAACAGGAGAATTCTTTCTTCGTGAGCCGTTTTCTTGAACAGGTAGATGCCCATGCCGATAAAGACGAGATTCGGCAGCCACATGGCGAGCATCGGCGTGACCGTTCCTTTCTGCCCCATGGTTTTGCCGGCCGAGAGAAAGATGTAGTACAGCAGGAGCAGCGCGATGCAGAGTGAAAAGCCCGAGGATTTGCCGGAACGCCGGTTCTGGAGACCGAGGGGAATGCCGATACAGGCAAAGACGAAGCAGGCAAAGGGAAAGGCCAGTCGACGATGGTACTCGATGGCCAGTTCCCTCAGTTCCTTGACATCGGTATCCTTCTGTTTCATGGCGGTTCTCAATTCGCTGAAACTCAAATCGGATTCCTTGTAAGCGGGCATGATTTGCTGTGTTTTGCTGAAGGTGATGCTCACGTCGTAGGTGGCGAACTTCATGAGCTGATAGCCGGACTCGCCCCGGCTGCGGTGGACTCCTCCATCGATGAGCCTGAGCCTGAGCGACTTTCGGGACGGGTCGGTCATAATCAGTCCGTTCCGGGCGAAGATGGTGGCGGGTTCTTCCAGCTTCCGCTCGTCATAGATCAGCACGCCGGAAACGAGGTGGCTTTCCCGGTCGTGCTTTGCCACATAGATCACCAGGCCCGGAAAGTCGTCGTTGAAAACCCCGTCTTTCAGGCTGACATTGACTCTCAGATTGATCACGTTGTAGAGCAGGGACTTGAAGGACGTGTTGCCCCAGGGAAGAGCGTAAACCGTGATTGCGGCAGTTATCAGACAGGTCAGGGCTGCGAAGACGATTACGGGGGGAAGCATGCCGTAGAGACTTATTCCGCCTGCTTTCATCGCGGTGATCTCGTTGTCGGACGAAAGTCTTCCAAAGGCCAGGAGCACAGCAAGGAGGCACGACATGGGAACGGAAATGGACGAGAAAGAAGGCAGCATGTAGCTCAGCAGACGCAGGATGTCTGCCAGGGGCACGCCCTTGGCGATAACCAGTTCCGCCAGGTTGATGAGCCGCCCCATGAGGAGAACGAAGGTGAAGACTGCGAATCCGAGAATGAAAGGAACGATGATTTCCTTGAAAATGTAAACGTGGAAAGTCTTCATGATTGCGGAATGATACATGAGCGCAGGTCAAATAGCAACCGCCTGCGCCGGAAGTGCTTGATTCCGTTTCGATCCGGCGGCAATGCCTGGTGTGCGGAGAAAAAATGCCCTTGCTAAAAAAGGGCTGGTATGGTAAACAGAAATGCTATTTCTACCACGCACGCACCCTGTACCTTCGGTGGTTTCCGCCCCGGGCGGATTCCGGAGGAGTTTAGGGTGCGGAGGAAAAAACCAAAGGAGAGTCACATGTCGAACATTACGATGAAAGAGCTTCTGGAAGCAGGGGTACATTTCGGCCATCAGACCAAGCGGTGGAATCCGAAGATGAAGCCGTACATTTTCGGCGCACGCAACGGGATCTATATCATAGACCTGCAGAAAACCGTGCGTCTGTTCAAAAATGCCTACAGTTTCGTCCGGGATACCGCACAGGCAGGTGAGAGCATCCTGTTCGTCGGCACCAAGAAGCAGGCCCAGGATTCGATTGCCGAGGAAGCACAGCGTTGCAACATGTTCTACGTCAATCAGCGCTGGCTGGGCGGCATGCTCACCAACTTCGCCACCGTCCGCCAGAGTATCGATCGTCTGAAGCGGCTGGACGCAATGGTTGCCGACGGCTCCATCGAAGCATATACCAAGAAGGAAATTCTCAGCTTTGAGAAACAGCGTGAAAAGCTGGAGAAATCGCTTGGCGGGATCAAGGGCATGAGCAAGCTGCCCGGTGCGATTTTCGTGATCGACCCCAAAAACGAGTCCATTGCTGTCAGCGAGGCGAGAAAGCTGGGCATTCCCGTTGTCTCGGTAGTGGATACCAACTGTGATCCTGATCCCATCGACCTCATAATACCTGGCAACGACGATGCCATCAGGGCGATCCGTCTGCTGGCGAGCAAAATGGCCGACGCTGTTCTGGAGGGTGCTCAGGCCAGGGAGCTGGAGCTGAGAAAGGATACCGAGGCTGAAGCCATGGAAGACGAAACGACTGTGGAAGCCCCGGAAGCCGCTACTGCCCCTGAGGCCTGAGATCGGGATTCTGCGGGACAGGCTGCGATGCATTCATTCCCCGGTCCCTGCCTGAATTGAATGGAATAAACGCTATCACGGTTCGGCGCGCTCTCCGTGCCTGCCGGTAGAGGGAGGATACAGTGACGATTACAGCTGCACAGGTAAGTGATTTGAGAAAATCCACGGGCGCGGGTCTCATGGATTGCAAGAAGGCTCTTGCCGAGACCGGGGGCGACCACGAGAAGGCTATCGATTATCTTCGGAAAAAGGGTCTGGCCGCTGCCTCGAAGAAGGCGGGCCGGGTCGCTTCCGAGGGAGTCGTCGGTTCATACATTCACGCCGGAGGCAAAATCGGGGTTCTGGTCGAAGTGAACTGCGAAACCGATTTCGTTGCCAAGAATGAAGCCTTTCAGGTTTTCGTGAAAGACGTCGCAATGCATATCGCGGCTGCCGCACCGCAGTTCGTCCGTCGCGAAGAGGTGTCTGCGGAACTCCTCGAGCGGGAAAAGGACATCTATCGCGCAAAGGCAAAGGATACCGGCAAGCCGGACAACATCATTGAGAAGATCGTGGAAGGGCAGATCAACAAGTTCTACGGTGACATCTGCCTCATGGAACAAGCATTTGTCAAGGATCCGGACAAGACCATCCAGACCTATCTCAATGAAACCATTGCTTCAATCGGTGAAAACATGTCCATCCGCCGTTTCGCGCGATTCGTGCTCGGAGAAGGACTGGCCAAGAAAGAGAGCGACTTCGCCGCAGAGGTTGCAGCGGCTGCCGGGAACTAGTGGCGCAAGACAGGAAGGCGGAGGGGCGCTGCCGGCAGCGCTCCCTCCGCACCGGCTTTTTTTCTGCGGAGGTTATGCCGCGAGGGATTGGGTAAGAACGTTATGGAGAAGCGACGTTATGGCAGGGTGTTGCTCAAGCTTTCCGGGGAGGCCCTTGCCGGTGAGCAGAAGTACGGTATCGATCCGAATACCATAACCTCCATCGCATCAGAGATCAAAGAGGTCGTGGAGTGCGGCGTCCAGATGGCTCTGGTCATTGGCGGGGGCAATATTTTCCGTGGCCTCGCCGCATCGTCGAGAGGCATGGACCGGGCCAGCGCAGACTATATGGGAATGCTGGCCACCATGATCAACTCTCTGGCGATGCAGGATGCCCTGGAGAAGGTTGGCGTCGATACCCGTGTGCAGTCAGCCATCGAGATGCGCGAAGTCGCGGAGCCTTACATCCGCAGGCGGGCCATACGGCACCTGGAAAAGGGACGGGTGGTCATCCTGGGAGCGGGAACCGGAAATCCCTATTTCACGACCGATACCGCGGCCAGCCTGAGGGCGATGGAGATCAACGCCGAAGTGATCATGAAGGCTACCAAAGTGGACGGGGTCTATTCGGCCGACCCGATGAAGGTTCCGGACGCTTTGAAGTATTCGCGGCTGAGCTATATCGATGTCCTGAAGAAAGGCCTGCAGGTAATGGATGCAACCGCAACGTCACTCTGCATGGATAACAGCCTCCCCATCATCATATTCAACGTCACCACCCCGGGAAACATCAAGCGGGTCGTGCTTGGTGAAGAAATAGGTACGATTGTAAAAGGAGAGTAATATGACAAAAGATGTAATCGCTTCCATGAAGAAGACCATGGAAAAGACCATCGATTCCCTCCGGAAAGAGTACCAGAAGGTCCGGACAGGACGCGCCAGTACCGCTCTGCTGGAGGACATCAAAGTCATTTACTATGACTCTCCCACACCCATTACCCAGGTAGCTGCCATTGCGGTGCCCGAGGCGAGGGTCATAACCATCCAGCCTTGGGAAGCAAAGCTGCTCCCGCTCATAGAGAAAGCAATACTCAACGCAAATATCGGTCTTACTCCATCCAATGACGGCAAGCTGATCCGGCTTTCACTACCTCCCCTGACAGAGGAGCGCCGCAAGGAAATCGTAAAGCAACTCAAAAAGATGGCTGAGGAATCCAAGATTGCTGTTCGCAACATCAGGCGGGATGCCATCGATTCCCTGAAAAAGCTGGAGAAAGACAAAAAAATAGCTGAAGATGACCTCAAGCGTGCAGAGAAAGATGTCCAGGATGTCACGAACGGCTGCATTGCCAAGGTAGACGAGGTACTGGCGGCAAAGGAAAAAGAGGTCATGGAAGTCTGAGCCGGCCGCATGCCGTTCTTTCTTTCAGCATCCGGTTACCCCGCAGGGGAAACCGGACAGTTTCAATTCATCTCCGCAACCCCTCCCATGCAGGGGTTTTTTGTTTCAGGGACAGGTATGCACGAAATTCTTCCTGAAAAACTGCCGAGACATCTTGCCGTTATCATGGACGGCAACGGACGATGGGCGCAGGATCGCATGCTGAAGAGGATCGTCGGTCACCGGCGGGGTGTGGAAACGGTCAGGGTTGTTGTTGAGGAGTGCTCCCGCATCGGCATCGGCTATCTCACGCTCTTTGCCCTGTCCTCCGAAAACCTGCTTCGCCCGAAGGGTGAAGTCCGTTCACTCATGGCGCTCCTGAAAAGGTACCTGGAAAAAGAAACTCCCCGATTGATCGAATTGAATGTAAGGTTCAACGTCATCGGTGACCGGTCGAAACTTCCCGATGATGTAAACAGTGCGATCGAGGAGAGCGTCGGGAAAACGTGTGTGAACAGCGGCATGATGCTGACACTTGCGCTGTCATACGGAGCTCGTCAGGAGATCACCCGGGCCGCTGCCGGTCTTGCCCATGATCTTGCAGCAGGGGCGATCAGTCCCGAAGATGTGAACGAGGGGCTTTTCGCCCGCTACCTTTACACCGCAGACCTTCCCGATCCCGACCTCCTGATACGTACCAGCGGCGAGATGCGCATCAGCAACTTTCTCCTCTGGCAGATCGCGTATGCGGAGCTGTATTTTACCGAAGTCAACTGGCCTGATTTCAACAAGGACGAATTGCACCGGGCTCTGGAAAGCTACCAGTCCAGAGAACGCCGTTATGGTCTCGTCAGCGATCAGGTCAGGAACAGGAGGTAATCATCAAACGGCTTGTTACCGGGCTCATCGCCCTTCCTCTCCTGATACTGTTCATCCTGAAAGCAGGCACGATCGCCTTTTCCTGCTTTGTGCTGGTCACGGCATTCCTGGGCCTTCTGGAGTTCTACCGCATGGCGCTGCCCGCGGCGCGCGGCAAGGGAGTCTTTGCGTCTGTGGCAGGTACGGCATTCTGTTTCTTCTTCATGCTTCCCGACATGCCGATTCTTTTTCCCGTTACGTTTCTCATGCTTTTTTACGGCCTTGTTTCCCTACTCGGAATCCGGGACATCAAGCATTCCGCGGTGGAGGCTGCGCTCCTGCTGATGGGAGTGCTCTATATTCCGCTCCTGCTCAGCCACCTGACGCTCCTTCACGGCCTGGCGGAGGGAAAACACTGGATCCTGCTCATGTTGCTCATTGTCATGTCCGGAGACACCGGCGCATTTTATGTGGGCAGCACCCTGGGCAGGAGGAAGCTCTACCCGGTAGTCAGTCCGAACAAGAGCATAGAGGGAATGCTGGGTGGGTTCGTCGGCAGCATCCTCGGCGCCTTCATTGCCAGGGCGGTTTTTTTTCCGGGTCTGACGCCGGTGGATTGTCTGGCGACAGCTCTTCTCGTCGGACTTGCCGGCCAGCTGGGCGACCTTTTTGAATCACTGCTGAAACGCAGTTTCGGTGTGAAGGATTCCGGGAACATCTTTCCCGGGCATGGCGGTATGCTTGACCGTCTCGACAGCATTCTGTTCGCTGCACCGACGCTGTATATATATGCCTCTAATATTTATTAGAGGCAGGCACAAGGCACTGGGCACGAGGCATAAGGCACGAGGCACAAGGCACTGGGCACGAGGCATAAGGCACGAGGCACAAGGCGCAGGGCACGAGGCATAAGGCACGAGGCACAAGGCGCAGGGCACGAGGCACGAGGCATAAGGCACAAGGCACAAGGCACTGGGCACGAGGCATAAGGATAAGGACCGATCCCCCACAAGAAGGTGCAGCTGAAGAGTTCTATCAAAGGAACAACAATGAAAGTTTTGAGCATTCTCGGTTCCACCGGTTCCATCGGTGTCAGTACTCTCGAAGTGGTTGCATCGCATCGGGACAAATTCAGTATCGCGGCCTTGACCGGCGGCAGGAACCTGGAACTTCTGAGCCGGCAGATCAAGGAATTTTCCCCACGGATAGCAGCGGTAATTTCTGAAGAGTCGGCGGAAAAGCTCCGTAAAATGGTGCGTGGAACGAAAACTGAAATACTGCATGGTGTGCCGGGTATGATCGCCGCGGCCTGCGCGGAAGAGGCAACGATGGTGGTGGCTGCCATTGTCGGGGCCGCAGGGCTCGTTCCGACCGTAGCCGCCATAAAGTCCGGGAAGGATGTGGCCCTTGCCAACAAGGAGACCCTGGTCACCGCGGGCCGTCTCATCATGGACCTGGTGAAGGAAAAAGGGATCAGTCTCTATCCTGTCGACAGTGAGCACAGTGCGGTGTTCCAGTCACTCCTGGGGCACAGAAACGACGATGTGAAGAGGATCATACTTACCGCGTCAGGGGGGCCGTTCTTTCAGTATCCCCAGGAGAAACTGTCAGAGGTTTCAATAGAGGATGCATTGAATCATCCCAACTGGAGCATGGGGCGCAAGATAACCATCGATTCGGCTACGATGATGAACAAGGGATTGGAGGTCATCGAGGCGAGCTGGCTGTTCGAAATGCCCGTTGAACGGATTTCGGTGGTTATCCATCCCCAAAGCATCGTTCATTCACTCGTGGAATATGTTGACGGTTGCGTGATGGCGCAGATGGGCGTACCGGATATGAAAGCTCCTATCGCCTATGCCCTGACCTATCCGGAACGCGTCCCATCCGGAGTGCGCGGGCTTGATCTGTCCGTCGTCGGATCGCTGACATTTTTCGACCCCGACTATGGGCGCTTCCCGGCGCTCAAGCTGGCTTACCGGGCCGCGGGTGCCGGTGAGAGCATGCCTGCGGTGATGAATGCCGCGAACGAAGTGGCGGTGGAGGCATTTCTTTCCGGCAGGATCAGGTTCATGGATATCGCATCAGTTATTGAAAAGACCATGGATGCCCACGAGCCCCGGGATCTGGGTACGATCGAAGATGTGCTGCAGGCCGATCGCTGGGGCAGGGTAAAGGCACGGGAACTGCTCTCCACGTAAAAGAAAGGTTCGCTTATGCTGACTATAGTGTCCACAATCATTGTTCTCGGTATTCTGATTTTCGTCCACGAGCTCGGCCATTTCCTCGTCGCCAAACTGCTCGGGGTTGGTGTCGAGACCTTTTCACTGGGGTTCGGCCCCCGCCTGCTGGGAAAAAAAGTCGGCGAGACGGATTACCGGCTTTCCGCCTTTCCCTTGGGCGGTTACGTCAAGATGGTCGGCGAAGGGGGGGATGACGAGCTTGCTCCTGAAGACCAGGAACGTTCCTTTGCCGCCAAGGAACCCCACAAGCGTATTGCTATCGTGGCAGCAGGCCCGTTGTTCAATATCGTTTTCGCTTTCATCATCCTCGTGCTCACGTTGATGATCGGTTTCCCCGTGCCCACTTCCCGAATCGGCGACGTGCTGGAAAACAAGCCTGCTGCACAGGCCGGGCTGAAAAAAGACGACGTCATTACGTCTGTCAATGGCAAACCGGTCGACAGATTTGACCAGATAGCCGGTGTGATATCAGCAAGCGGCGGAAAACCCATCGACATCATGGTGAACCGAGGCGGAATTCCTCTGTCTTTCCGGGTCGTGCCGGAAGTCCGGAAGGTGAAAAGCCCCCTTGGAGAGACCGTCGAAACTTCCCAGATCGGAATCGGCTCTTCCCGGGAGTTCGTGACGGAACGGTATGGACCTGTCGACGCCCTCGTCAAGGGCTTCGGGCAGACATGTGACGCTGCGGGAGTAATAGTCGTCGTCATAGGAAAACTGATAACGGGTGCCATCCCTCTCGATAATGTGGGCAGCCTGATTATGATCGGCAAGGAAACCGGGCAGCAGGCAAAAGCCGGTCTGGTCCCGCTGCTTGCCATAATGGCGTTCCTCAGCATCAACCTGGGTATCCTGAACCTTCTTCCCATCCCGATACTTGATGGCGGCCACATTGTATTCTGCCTCTGGGAAATGGTTTCCGGCAAGCCGGTCGGGCTGAAAACCCGGGAGATCGCCCAGCAGGTAGGGTTGCTCCTGCTGCTGGGCCTGATGGTCCTGGCCTTTTACAATGATATCATCCGCTACGTAGTGAAACAGGGATAATGTGAAACTGCTGGTCATAGATACATCAACGACTGCACACAGCATTGCGGTTACTGAAAACGGCCGGTTGCTGGCAGAACTGCTCGTCAACCCTGAAGCGACCCATTCGGCGTCGCTCATGAGCGGTCTCGACATGGTGCTCCGAAGCGCAGGAATAGCCGCCGGCGGGCTGGATGCCATTGGCGTGACCCTCGGGCCGGGGTCCTTCACCGGCCTGCGGGTCGGTATTGCTGCGGCAAAAGGCCTTTCTCTTGCGACCGGCATACCGGTGGTCGGTTTTTCCTCCCTTGCCATGCTTGCCATGAACCTCCCCCATGCGTCCCTTCAGGTCTGCCCCCTGCTGGATGCCAGGAAAAGCGAAGTGTATGGGGCGCTGTATCGTTGTGGCGCTGTTCCTGAAGCAACTATCCGGGACACGGTCGCGCGGCCTTCGGATCTGCTGGAGAAGATCGGGGGAGAAACTCTTTTCCTGGGAAGCGGCGCTCTCCGGTATCGGGATCTCATAGTGGAGAAGCTCGGGGCCAGTGCCCACTTTGCGCCATCCGTCTGCCACCAGCCCAGGGCATCCGCGGGGGCGCTTCTTGCCGCTGACCTCCTTGCAAAGGGCAAGGTGATCGCCGCACAAGACCTGGCCCCGGTGTACCTCAGGCTTTCGGAAGCGGAATTGGCCCGGAAGACGCAAAAAAGCTGATGGTGAGAAGGTGGTGCTCCGTATTGACAGATATACACGAATGTATTATGGTGGATCCTTATACGGTAAACCGGGGGTTCCCGGCAAAACTTACTTTTTGAATGCGGGACCATGGCCCCCTCTTGCGGCCACGGCTTCTCCCGATCTGATGAGAGGATCGACACATGCGCAGCGCCACCATAACCCGAGGAATCGAACGCACCCCCCACAGAGCCCTGCTCAAGGGCGCCGGTGTGCCCCAGAGCGAGATGGAGAAGCCCTTTATCGGCGTGGCTACCAGTTTCACCGACCTTATCCCGGGCCATGTGGGGATGCGCGACCTTGAGCGTTTCATCGAGAAAGGCGTTCATTCGGGAGGAGGCTATGCTTTCTTCTTCGGCATTCCCGGTGTGTGCGACGGCATAGCCATGGGGCATAAGGGTATGCACTATTCTCTTCCCACCCGCGAACTGATTGCCGACATGGTGGAGTCCATAGCGGAGGCCCACCGTCTTGACGGGCTCGTATTGCTGACCAACTGCGACAAGATCACTCCCGGCATGCTCATGGCCGCAGCACGGCTCGATATTCCATCCATCGTCGTCACTGCCGGACCGATGATGGCTGGGCGCGGCGCCGAAGGAAGGCGCTATTCCTTCGTAACCGACACCTTCGAGGCCATGGCGCGCTACAAGGCCGGCGTGATTGACGGGAAAGAACTCCAGGTGTGCGAGGACAATGCCTGCCCCGGCATGGGGTCGTGCCAGGGGCTTTTTACCGCCAACACCATGGCGATCCTTACGGAGACTCTCGGCATGAGCCTTCCCCGCTGCGGCACCGCCCTCGCGGTTTCCGCGCTAAAGCGCCGGATAGCCTTTGCTTCAGGGGAAAAGATAGTGGACCTGGTCAGGAACAATGTCACTCCACGGCAAATCCTGACCCGTGAAGCGTTTGAAAATGCCATCCGCGTCGATCTTGCCCTCGGTGGTTCATCCAATACGGTGCTTCACCTGCTGGCCATAGCTCACGAAGCCGGAGTAGATCTGCCGCTTGACCTCTTCGACATCCTTTCGCGCGAGACTCCTCAACTGGCGTCGATGAACCCGGCGGGCGGTCATTTCATGGAAGACCTGGACGTGGCGGGAGGAGTAGCCGGTGTCCTCAAGCAGCTTGGCAGCAAGGTAAAGGACAGCAAGACGGTTTTCGGCCTTTCAACGCTGGAGATCGTATCCGGCATTGAAAAAGTTGACGAAACGGTCATTCATCCCCTTGACAACCCGGTGAAGAAAGAAGGGGGGATAGCGGTCCTGGCCGGCAATCTTGCTCCCGATGGCGCCATAGTCAAGCAGTCGGGGGTTTCCGATGTCATGATGCGCTTTACGGGCACAGCCCGCTGTTTCGATTCCGAGGAAGAGGCCATGGCTGCCCTGATGGAGGGAAGGATCAGCTCCGGCGACGTGGTGGTGATCCGCTACGAAGGTCCCAAGGGCGGTCCGGGAATGCGCGAGATGCTGGCGCCGACGGCTGCGATCATGGGGCTCGGCCTGGGCGATTCGGTGGCACTCATCACGGACGGCCGCTTTTCAGGGGGGACACGCGGTCCCTGTATCGGCCACATATCGCCGGAAGCGGCTGAAGGCGGTCCGATTGCCTTTGTCCGGGATGGAGATACCATATCACTTGACATTCCCAACCGAAGGCTCGAACTCCTGGTGGACGATGAAACGCTGGAGAAACGGCGTGCTGAATGGACACGGCCGGAGCCCAAGATCAAGCGGGGATGGCTGTCCAGATATGCATCGGTCGTTACCTCGGCCAATACCGGGGCAATTACCGTAGGGGGAAACTAGGCAAAGGGCAAAGGGCAAAGGGTGGAGCGTTACCTGGGGCTGAAAGCTTTGGTCCGCGGCCTTTGCCATGCTTCCATATTCCGAAACCGGCTGGAAGGAGGTTGCAGTATGAAGCTCGCGGGTGCGAGAATTTTGCTGGAGTGTCTCAAGCAGGAGGGCGTCGACACTGTCTTCGGCTATCCCGGCGGCACTGTCATCAACATTTATGACGAGCTATACTCCTTTCCGGACATTCGGCACATACTTCCCCGGCATGAACAGGCCGGGGTGCATGCTGCTGACGGTTACGCCCGGGCCAGCGGCAAGGTCGGTGTGGCCATCGCCACATCAGGCCCCGGCGCCACCAATACGGTGACGGGCATTGCAACGGCCTACATGGATTCCATTCCTCTCGTGGTGATCACCGGTCAGGTCCCGACCGCCCTGATCGGCAACGATGCCTTCCAGGAAGTCGACATCATCGGCATCACCCGGCCGTGCACCAAGCACAATTTCCTGGTGAAAAATGTCAGGGAACTGGCAGGCATCGTGAAGAAGGCCTTCTATATCGCCCGGACGGGGAGACCCGGGCCGGTGCTGATCGACCTGCCCAAGGATGTCCAGGTTGCGGTTGCCGAGTTCCGCTATCCGGAAAAAGTGGATCTGCGGGGCTACAAGCCGACCATCGAGGGCCATCCGAAGCAGATCGAGAAAGCTGCGGCCATGCTGCTCGCCGCTAAGAAGCCGGTCATTTATGTGGGTGGCGGTACCATTCTCGGCAATGCGGCCGCTGAACTGCGTGAATTGGCGGAAACCCTGCATGCACCGGTGACCACCACGCTGATGGGACTCGGAGCGTTCCCCGAGGACAGCCCACTTTCCCTCGGGTTGCTCGGCATGCACGGGACGTACTATGCCAATATGGCGGTCACCAACTGTGATCTCCTTGTGGCTGTCGGCGCACGTTTTGACGACCGGGTAACCGGAAAGATAGCTGCTTTCGCGCCCCACGCCAAGATAATCCATGTCGACGTCGATCCGACCTCCATCAAGAAAAATGTCCGCGTGGACCTGCCTATCGTCGGGATGGTGAATGACGTTCTGTCGCAGCTGCTCAAGGTTATCGAAGACCGCGGCGATGCCGTCGAGTCCTTCAGGACCGCGGTGAAACCCTGGCTGGCGGAAATCGACGGCTGGAAGGCACGGCATCCCCTGACCTTTGTCGAATCCTCCAAGGTGATCAAGCCGCAGGCGGTCATCCGCAAGCTGCGCGAGCTTTCCCGGCCGGACGCGATCATTGCCACCGATGTGGGGCAGCACCAGATGTGGACGGCCCAGTATTTTTCCTTTACCAGGCCGCGGACGCTGCTCAGTTCCGGCGGACTTGGCACGATGGGATACGGCCTGCCTGCGGCAATGGGCGCACAGGCCGCTTTCCCGGAACGGCAGGTGATAGCGATCTGCGGCGACGGCGGATTCCAGATGAATCTCCAGGAAATCGCCACCCTTGTCCAGAACAGGCTGCCGGTCAAGATCTGCATCATGAACAACAATTATCTCGGCATGGTGCGCCAGTGGCAGGAGCTGTTCTTCGGTAAGCGCTATTCCCAGACGGTTCTTGATCTGCCTATCGATTTCGTCAAACTGGCCGAGGCGTTCGGCGCTGTCGGCTTTGTGGCGGCAAAACCTTCCGAAGTTGAAGAGACGATCCGCAAGGGGTTTGCCGCACCGGGGCCGGTCATCATGGAGTTCAAGATCGCAAGGGAGGAAAAGGTGCTCCCCATGGTGCCCGCCGGCGCCTCCCTCGACGAGATGGTGCTTGCTTCCTGACAGGTTGGGGTTTCCGGTTGCACAGGCCGGAACATGCCATTGCGCATCGAGAGGAGATTTTTCCATGCGACACACCATCGCAGTGCTTGTGGAAAACGAATTCGGGGTACTTTCACGGGTGGCCGGGCTCTTTTCCGGCAGGGGGTTCAATATCGACTCGCTGTCGGTCGCTCCCACGAATGACGAGGACATGTCACGGATGACGATCGTCACCCGCGGTGACGAGCAGATCCTTGAGCAGATCACCAAGCACCTGAACAAGCTTATCGATATCATCAAGGTCATCGACTTCACCGATGAGACTGCCATCGAGCGGGAAATGGCCCTGATCAAGGTTACGGCCGAGGATGCGGCCCGGGCGGAAGTGCTCCGCATTGTCGATATATTCCGGGCCAAGGTCATCGATACCACGCCGAAAAGCTTCACCGTCGAGGTTACGGGAGCTCCGTCCAAGATCGATGCCATCCTTGATCTCCTGCGCCCTCTCGGCCTCAAGGAACTGGTAAGGACCGGCTCTGTCGCCATAGGCAGGGGGGCAAAGGGATGGAAAGGGTGAATGGGAAAAGCCGGAATCCGGAATCGAGAATCCAGAATTCAGGATTCAGAATTCAGGAGTCAGGAGTCAGAATAGAGGCAAAGCTGAACAACCAGCTTCGGGCAATTTGAGTTGGACTCTAATACAGGAGGAAATAATGCGGATTTATTATGACAAAGACTGTAATCTCGGTGTGCTGAAGGGCAAAAAAGTGGCCGTGATCGGCTACGGTTCGCAGGGCCATGCCCATGCCAATAACCTTAAGGATTCCGGCGTTGATGTGGTGGTGGGGCTTAGGTCCGATTCTACTTCGGTCAAGAAGGCCGAGAATGCCGGACTCACCGTTCTACCCACTTCGGAAGCGGTAAAGATCGCCGACGTGGTCATGATCCTGCTCCCCGACGAGATCCAGGGAGATGTCTACCGCGAGGAGATCGGCCCCTTTGTAAAGAAAGGCGCGTACCTGGCATTCAGCCACGGTTTCAACATCCATTTCGGCCAGATCGTTCCCCGTCACGACATCAACGTGATCATGATCGCACCCAAGGGCCCGGGGCACCTGGTGCGCCATGAGTACCTCAAGGGCGGGGGGGTTCCCAGCCTGATCGCCATTCATCACGATCCGGCCGGCAACTCGCGTGACGTGGCCCTTGCCTATGCGTCAGCCAACGGTGGCGGCCGTGCCGGCATCATCGAGACTTCGTTCCGTGAAGAGACCGAGACCGACCTGTTCGGCGAGCAGGCTGTGCTCTGCGGCGGAGTCAGCGCACTGATCCAGGCCGGGTTCGAAACCCTGGTGGAAGCCGGCTATGCCCCGGAAATGGCCTATTTCGAGTGTCTTCACGAACTCAAGCTCATTGTGGACCTCATTTACGAAGGCGGTATCGCCAACATGAGGTACTCCATTTCCAATACTGCGGAATACGGCGACCTTACCCGCGGTCCGCGCGTCATCACCGAAGAAACCAAGGATGAGATGCGGCAGATCCTGGCGGAGATCCAGACCGGCGAGTTCGCCAAGGAATGGATGCTTGAGAACAAGACCAACAAGCCGGTTTTCAGCGCTCTCAGACGTCATGCTGCAGAGCACCCCATCGAAGAGGTGGGCGCACGCCTCCGCTCCATGATGTCCTGGATCGGCGCGTCCAAGATCGTGGACAAATCGAAGAACTGAGAAAGTTCGGAATCCGAACGGGAGAGGCCGGGTTCGGGGAAACGCGCTGTTGCGTTTCTCCGCTGCCCGGCCTTTGTCAAACCAAGTAGTGTCATTCCGGAAACTCCGGATGGACACGAGGGTAGTTTCCAATTCGGAAACGAGGTTTTTTTCGTTCTGGCAAGGAAACCAAGGGATTGCGCGGAGGCATACTCAGGTATGTCGCACAAGCAAGCCCGCCGGTTGACACCGTCAGGGCGGAAAAAGACCGTTTCCGGATGGAAACTCAGTATCAATGGAGGTGGCGCCGGATGCGCAACCAACAGACCCCGATAGCCATGGAGGGACTGCCCTTCATAGCACTGGCTGGAGCCTTGGCGCTGATCGCCGCGCTCTTTCACCGGCAGCTGACGATTGCCCCTGCGCTGGTCTTCCTGGCGCTTACGATTTTCATCATCAGCTTCTTCAGGAATCCCCGCAGAGTTCCGCCCGAAGGGGAACAGGCAGTTGTCGCGCCTGCCGATGGTGTTGTCACGTACCTGGGAGAAGCCCGTGAACCCCATCTCGGGACCGAGATGCTCAAGATCAGCATCTTCATGTCGGTATTCAATGTTCACATCAACCGCGTCCCCTGTTCAGGCCGGGTCCTGGAAACGTTCTACACCAGGGGGAAATTCCTGGATGCGAGAGACGAAAAAGCTACATTCGAAAATGAGCAGAGCGGTATCATACTGGAAACAGATGCAGGCCCGAAGATAGTCTTCACCCAGATTGCAGGTTTGATCGCACGGCGGATCGTCAGCTATCCCGCAACGGGAGATCGTCTGCTGCGCGGCCAGCGGTACGGCCTCATACGCTTCGGCTCCAGGGTCGATGTCTATCTGCCGAAAGACATGGCGCCCTGCGTTGCCCATGGTGACCGGACTGTTGCGGGTGAAACGATCCTGGGATACTTTTCATGAACGGCGACAAGATCGATACGACTGAAGGCATGAGGAAGGGCATCTACATACTGCCCAACCTTTTCACCACCGGCAGCCTGTTTGCGGGCTTTTACGGGATCGTTGCCACGACAAACGGAAATTACGATGTGGCGGCGCTCTGGATACTGGTGTCGTCCATCTTCGACGGCCTGGACGGCAAAGTGGCGCGGCTGACCGGTACCACCAGCAAATTCGGCGTGGAATACGATTCCCTGGCGGACCTGGTGGCCTTCGGCGTAGCTCCGGGGCTGCTCATGTACTGCTGGGCGCTCAAGCCCTTCGGCAGGCTGGGCTGGCTTGCTGCATTCCTCTTTGTCGCCTGCGGCGCACTGCGCCTGGCCCGCTTCAATGTCCAGGTGAATACCGTGGAGAGCAAGCGGTTCGTGGGGCTTCCCATTCCCGCGGCAGCCAGCATGGTATCCGCCACGGTCCTCCTGTTCCACCACTTCGGCTGGCCCGGTTCCTTCAAGAAGCTGGCCATATTGCTGCTGATCTATCTCCTGGCGTTCCTGATGGTATCCAATTTCCGCTACTATTCCTTCAAGGATCCGAGCCTGATCAAGCGCCAGCCGTTTGCCTTCCTGGTGCTGGCGGTGCTGCTGCTCATCGTCATAGCTGCCCGTCCGGTGGAAATGCTCTTCATACTTTTCATCTGCTACATCTTTTCCGGGCCGGCCGGTTACATCATGACCTATCCGCGGCGCCGCCGGCTAGAAAAGGCCCTGCACAAGGCCCAGAAGGAAAAGTCCGACAAAGAGGCTTGACAGCGGTCGACGGTTTGATTAGTATTTGTACAAACAACAACGAAAGGCTGTGAAGAGGAGTAGTAACCGATAACCTTTTCTCCAGAGAGCCGGTGGCTGGTGCGAACCGGTGGGAAGGTGCGGTGAACTCGCCTTGGAGCCGCTGCGGTGAAAATGCTTTAAGGCATCGTATCCGGAGCCGTTTCCCGCGTGAAGGGATAAACGAGGTCCGCACCAGCGGATGAAGAGGGTGGTAACGCGAAGATTGCCTTCGCCCCTTGTAGGGGCGGGGGCATTTTTATTTCAGGGTACTACAACGGAGGTATTCCATGTCACAGGCACAGACGATCAAGATTTTCGACACAACCCTGAGGGACGGCGAACAGTCGCCCGGCGCGAGCATGAACATCGAGGAGAAGCTGAGGATTGCCAAGCAGCTGCAGAAGCTCAACATCGACGTAATCGAAGCCGGGTTTCCCATTGCTTCGGACGGCGATTTCGAGGCGGTGAAAAAAGTTGCCCAGACCATCAAGGGGCCGGAGATCGCCGGTCTCTGCCGGGCCAATTTCAAGGATATCGACCGGGCGTGGGAAGCGCTCCAGCATGCCGGGGAGAAGGGCCGCATCCACACCTTTATCGCCACATCCGACATCCACATGAAATACAAGCTGCAGATGGAGCCGGGAAAAGTGCTCGAAACTGCCGTCAAGGCGGTTCGGCATGCCCGCTCCTATACACCGAACGTGGAGTTCTCCTGCGAGGACGCGGTGCGCACCAGGCTGCCGTTTCTGGCCGAGGTCGTGGCCGCGGTCATCGATGCGGGGGCAACCGTTGTCAATATACCCGACACGGTCGGCTATACCATCCCGCTCGAATATTACAACATCATCAAACACCTGAAGGACAACGTGGCGAATATCGATAAAGCCGTTATCTCGGTGCACTGCCATAATGACCTCGGTCTGGCGGTTGCGAATTCGATTGCTGCCATCCAGGCCGGCGCCGGGCAGGTGGAATGCACCATCAACGGCATCGGTGAGCGTGCCGGCAACTGTTCGCTGGAAGAGCTGGTCATGATTCTCAAGACCCGTCATGACATCCTCCCATACCGCACCAACATAGTGACCGAGCAGCTGACTCCGGCAAGCCGCCTCCTTTCAACCGTTACCGGCATCGTGGTACAGCCGAACAAGGCTATCGTCGGCGCCAACGCCTTTGCCCACGAGGCGGGCATCCACCAGCACGGGGTCATGATGGAGAAGTCAACCTATGAGATCATGACGCCGGAATCCGTCGGCCTGAAGGAGAACGTGCTGGTGCTGGGCAAGCACTCGGGACGCCACGCTTTCAAGATGAGGCTGGAAGAACTGGGCTATGAGCTGGATGACGCCATGCTCAACAAGGCATTCCAGCGTTTCAAAACGCTGGCAGACCTGAAAAAGGAAATCTTCGACGAAGACCTGGATGCCATTGTTGCCGATGAGGTGATGCGCGTTCCGGATAAGTACAAGTTAAGCCACATCACGGTCACCTGCGGCTCTTTCGCGGTTGCCACAGCGACGGTCCAGATGGAGATTGACGGCGAGCCGGTCCGGACCGCCGAACTGGGGGACGGCCCGGTTGACGCGACCCTCAGGGCGATCAGGAAACTTACCAAGAACAAGGCCAAGCTGCTGCAGTACATGGTCGAAGCCATCACCGGGGGCACCGATGCCCAGGGCGAAGTGACCGTCCGGCTCTCGGAAGGCGGCCGGACGGTTATCGGGCGCGGCTCCTCTACCGACATCATCGAGGCCTCCGCCAAGGCCTATATCAATGCCCTCAACCGGCTGACGGTGAAGACACAGAAGGTCATGGAAAGCCTCTGATAGCTGGGAAATAACAATCTGTACGACAAAAAGGAAAAGCCGGGGTGACCCGGCTTTTCCTTTTTCCGGTTTCATCCGTTGAGCATGAGCTGGTAAGCGAGGGGGCTACCGACTCTTTGAGACCCTTGCGGACTTCGCTGTCGGTCTCATAGGCATGCAGGTAAATGCATGCGAAGATCCATTCTTTCCAGGTTACTTTATTATCAAATTCTCCACGATCAACGTCCCACGACTGATGATCAGAGGGCCGGTCACCATGGTCATGCCTGGGTTCATGGAAAAATCGGCGTCATAGCCCCCCACGAGCGAAATAATGACATCATGCGTCAGGTTCAGATTTTCGTTGAAAGACTCTGCCTGCATCTGTATGGTCTGCCCGCTGTCCGCTGCATCGCAGGCAGCCTGAATGGATGGGTAATACGAGGAACTCTGCGCTATCCTTATCAGGTGGCTGCCGGATGAGGCATATCCAATCGCCCCTTCAACGTACGAGACATTATTCAGGGAACTCATATAAGGACGGTGAATCCGTCCACCGGCATACCACATCTTATATTGACTGTCGTCCTTGATTACCCACGGTTGTCCGACACCCGGACGATCCCACGCTCCCAGCGCACCCTGGGCCAGGCTGGCGACAATGCTGTCCGTTGAAATGCAATAGCTGCACAACGATGTCGATTGCTGAACAGGGGTCCAGGTAATTCCATCCGGTGATGTAGCGTATCCGATGTCCATCCTTGTCTCATCGCTCACGGTGCCGGCAAACCCACCGTTTTCACCCGTATCCCATTTGCCGAACCAGGCGCGGTAAACGCCGTCGTCAAGAATGACCACGGGACGCTTCAGCCCAAGATCTGAAAGCACTTCCTGAGGGGTGCCCCAGACTATGCCGTCGCTGGAAGTCGTGCGTTGAATATCCCCATATTGTGTTGCATACCACATGATAAAAGTGTCGCCTGACTTGATGACGCTCCCCGGAATGTAACCGCTTCCCCCATAATCCGTACCCAGGACCGGGGATGGACGTTTTGTCCAGTTCCTTCCGTCGGGAGAGGTTGCATAACCGATTTTGGCGATATCGTCGATAGCTCCGCGTCCCCAATACCACATGCGATATAGTGAGCCGTCATAATGTACCGACGGATAGCGCACCTCGAAAGCATCCCAGGCACCGCCGCTCCCCTTCGCCAAAACCGGATTGGAAGCCGACTTGCTCCAGGTCGTCCCGTCGGGCGAAGTTGCGAGGCCTATCTGCCAGGTATGGGTGGCAGTGTCCTGGCCTTCATAATACATCAAATAACTGCTGCCGACCTTGAGGACCGATGGAGAGGCGATCTGCCCGTTATCCCATCCGTTCGCCGCGGCAGCCAGAACAGGGTTGCCAGCGTACCTTCGCCAATTGGCAGAACCGGGTGGTGAAGCTGTTGAAGAGGAAGGTGCTATCGAGATGGTGAATGTATGCGCATTTGTTTCCGTCGGCTCGCTGATGCAATAAATGTTAGACGCGGCCGATACGGTAAAGGTATAGACTCCCGCGGCAAGAGGAGTGCCGTATGCTGCCGGCGGCTGGCCGATATCGCCGCTTATCAGGTTCAAGCTGAGCCCGGGCGGGAGGGAGCCGTCGATGAAATAGATGCCTGGATCACAACCAAGTTGGGAGGTCCAGGATGTTGCAAACCTGAAGCTGTACGGGCTGCCCTCGGTTCCTGGCGGCGGTGCATTGGTGATCAGTCGGGGACTGCCCGAACCGTTGACCGTAAAATCGTAGACCAGGGTGACGCTGCGGTAGGATGCGTCGGTTACTTTCACCCGCAACGGCAATGCTCCGGTGAAAACAGGGATCCCGGACAACGTACCGGACGCCGTGTCAAACGTCATGCCATTGATTGTCCCGCCCCAGGAAGAAAACCACCAGGTTGTTTGGGTCAAGTCGGGAGAAACAAGCGAAGCATCCCATGTGTAAGGCGGATTGCCGCCCGAGGCAGTGAACGTGAAGGAATAGGCCGCTCCTGTATTCGCTGCTGGAGGATGCGCTGAAGTGATCGCCAAATCCGCGCTCAACACAGTGGCCGGATTGTACCATATCAGCACCATGCAAATAATCAGAAAACAGAATGTCTGTAGAATGGCATGAGATAGTGGGTTGTCATGGCTGTCAACTCTGGCTGCTGTCATATACACTCCTTGTACCAGATCGATATGTCAGCCCGAGGTTCAGTAGGGTATTTCGTTGACTTCCATCTCCAGCAGGTTGACGTGCAGCTTCCGGTTGGTGAGGGGAACCCCCTGGCCGATGAGGACCTTGCAGGCTTCGGCAACTTGCAGGCTTGCTATGACCGCCGGTGTGAACGAAGGATTGCCCAGCCCCTTTTCCACTCCCTTGCCGTCGGTGTTCCTGCTGTAGATCTTGCGCAGGGTGTTCTCCCCGGGGAATTGGGTCGCAACCTGGCCGTACCAGCCGCCGATGGCGCCATGCACGAGGGGAGCATTGACCTCGGCGCTGACTTCGGCCAGTTCGAGCCTCACCGGTATGCTGTCCAGGGCGTCTATCACCACATCCACTCCCTGGAGCATATCGAACCCGTTGGTCTTGCTGAAGGCAACCTTCAGGGGGTAGAGGGTCACGGCGGGATTGATCTCCAGGACCCTCTTGTGCGCTGCTTCCACTTTCGGCCGGCCGAGCGTGGCGGGGGAAGAATAGAGCTGCCGGTTGAGGTTGTGCTCTTCGAAAACATCCGGATCGACGGCGGTGATCCGCCCCACGCCAAGACGGGCCAGCTGCTCGATGATATAGCCTCCCAGACCGCCACAGCCGATGACTGCCGCATGGCTGCGGAAAAGCCGCAGCTGGTTGGCGAGGGAGATGGTCTTCCGGTTGCGCTGGTAACGGGAGGGGAGAAGTCCGGCCTCGAGAGCGATCCGTTCAACCTGCCCGATGGACAGGCCGAAATGCGTGGAGGCGAAAGACTGATGTTTCCAGGGCAGCAGGTCCTCCTCCGCATGCTTCAGGAGAAACGTTCGTACCTCTTCCATGTCTAGCCCCCACCGACGAGGGGGAATATGGACAGTGTGTCACCATCTTTCAGCAGTTGGTCTTCTTCCACATGGCGGTGATTGATCAGGGTGGCGCCGATCTCATCCAGGGGAAGGCTCAGTTCGTTCAGGATATCTCCCACCGTGGTGCCGGGAGAATATTCTTTTGTCTGCTCACCGAAGCGGCCGGCGCGGAAAGTGGCGAACAGTTTGACTGTTACCTTCATACTCGACTCTCCTTTTCGGTTCCAGGTTTATCCAGACTTCGTATGTACCATACAGATCGAAAACACGCTATAGGAAATTTCAACAGAGGTGTCTTCAAGCAGTACAATTCCCCGTTCGACCTGGTTTCGCGCGAGTGCTTCAGGCAAGGAGCTCTGTCCGGTATCCAGCCTTTTCCGCATCCTTGACGAGCATCATGAGTGATCCGTGGAGCCGGAGCAGAAGGTCGGTTCCGGCCTGCCTGTTTTTCGTGCGTACGAGAGCTTTGGCCGCAGTGGACAGGAAAAGCCAGCAGGCCAGGTCCTCGTAGCGTTCGCGGTTGAACCACTCCACTCCTTCGCTGTGATGAACCTGTATGAATTTCCGCACATCATGGTTCTGCAGGAGCGTCGCTGCGCGGCGGCTTTCCGGGAGCGCATCGTCCAGGGTACGTGCCGGCCGTCCCGAAAGCAGGATTTTCATCAGGAGCACCGCGCCATCGGCTCCCCACGGCGCGGCCAGCACGGAAGAGCGTTGCCCTGCCGCTTCACATACGGTTGACAGAGCCCGGTAGAGCCCCAGATCGGCTGGCAGGCGGTCGGGTTCGGTGGCCTCCCCATCCGTTGTGGCCATGGTGTCAAACAGCAGGAAGAGCGCGAGGAACAGGCTGTTGAAGCTGCCGGGCATCCCCGTCAGGCTTTCCAGGGTTACGCGCAGCCCCTGCATTCCTTTGTTGCGGCTTTTCAGGGACGCCATCCCGGCAATGGCTTCCAGGCCACGGTAAAGCGAGTCTGCAACGAGCTTGGCATCCACGGTCATTCCCGACTCGCGATTCAGACTGGAAATGAAAGGGAGGATCAGCGTCAGCAGTTCGCGCGATACCGCTGCCCGCGAGCTTTTCGGTGGTGCGGGAACCATGAGCGACGGGAGCACGTCCGGCAACCGGCCGCCCAAAGCGGTCAGAGCACCTATCGTGGCGGCGTAGCGGATCTGCTTGACTTCTTCATCCAGGCTTGCCACCGGTCGTCCTTCCAGTGCGGCGCACACTTTCCCCCACGTTCCGTAGTCATCGTCGCACAGTTCCCGAAAATCGAGAAAGGCGTGGTATTCATAGGCTTCCAGTTCGACGAAGATCCCCTTTTCGGCCAGTTCCGGCCCGTGCCTGAGATACTCGAGTCCTGTGGCGTAATCACGGAACCGGTAATAGAACCTGCCGTCGCGATTCACGCGCAGCGCCTGCCCAAGATCGGTTTGTTCCAGGCGTGTCCCGCCGGAGCCGGCCTTCACGGAGCGAGCGCAGGATGTGCGGATCCAGCCTGCTGTCGAGGCGAACCTGTTATGATACATGATCACAGCGTGATCGATTCCGTCCGAGTTGGAGTAGACAAACACGTTTTCGTCAACCCGGCCTCCGGCAAAGAAGTCGTAGAGAATGAAGTTCGCAGCTCCGCTGAAGAGCCTTCTCCGCTTCATCAAGGGAAAGATCTGCCGTTCATGTACTTCCACCAGGCGGCGGTCCACTTCTTCCTTCCAGTAGGCCCGACGGTACTCCATGCCGTATTTTTCCGTAAATCCCTCCACCTGCCCGTGACCGAACATGGGCAGGCCCGGCATCGTTACGAGAAGGACTGCCGCTCCGATGTACTTGCCTTCTCTGCCGAACTGTTCGACCGCTGTTTTTTCGTCCGGATTGTTCATGAAGTTCACGAAGCGCTGCAGGATCTCGGGGTTGAATTCCAGCACATTCTTGATGGTCTGGCGGTATTTTGCATTTTCCTCCATCTTCAGCATGTTCATGAAGGCGCTGTTGTAAACGCGATGCATTCCCAGGGTCCGCACGAAATAGCCTTCCATAAGCCAGAATGCCTCCGCCAGGAGGAGCGTGTCGGGAACTTCCGCCGCAACCCGGTCGACCACCTCGCGCCAGAATTCCACCGGGAAGAGTTCATCGAACCGTTTCCGGGACAGGGCGTGCCCGGCCCTGGACGGTATGCCGCCGCCCAAACCTGGCTGGGGGAACCAGAGCCTCTGGAAGTGCTTCTTGGCAAGGGTCATGGCCGCGTCGAAGCGTATGATGGGGAAGCTTCGCGCCACGTGGAGAATGGTTTGGATCACGGTTTCCCGCACTTCGGGGAGGAGGTAGTTCAATTGCGCGGTATCGTTCCACGGGGTGCTGGTGCCGTCGTTGCCGTGGTAGACATACCGGACTCTGCCGTTGCGGTTGTCGCGGTGCTGGAACACCACGGCCGCATCGCTCCTGTCCCAGTAGCCGTCCTCGATCCGCAAGCTGATGTCCGGCGAGGCTGACAGGTCGGGCCCATCGAAGCGGTACCCGGGGTACGGCGGGTATTCGAGCTGGATGAACCATTCGGGGTGCTCCCGCGTCCAGCGGGAATCAAGACCGGTATGGTTGGGGACCATGTCGCTTGCCAACCGTATCCCACGGCTGAGGGCGCGCTGTCGCAGGTTTTCCAGCGCCTGCTCACCGCCCAGGTCGGCAGCGATGACATAGTCGTAGAGCGAGTAGGCCGAAGCAATGGCATCCGTGTTGCCGCTCAGTTGCTTGATGGTGTGCGAGGCTGGTGAGCGTTCCCAGACGCCGATCAGCCAGAGGCCGGTAAAGCCCCATTTCGCCAGGGTGTCCAGTTCCTCGTCAGGGACCTGGTCGAGGCGGGTGATGGATCGATGGTACGTGGAGGACAACTGGTCGAGCCAGACATAGGTCATCTTGGCCAGCAGGACCACGTTGGGCATCCAGTCCCGGTCGGGCGAAAACCTCTCGGGCTCCGGATAGTCGACGGCGGTCGCATCGTCGCCCATCGCCCCGCGTCCGAACCGCAGCACTTCGGGAGGGCCGGGAGCGCCGCCCCGCGTCCGTTCCTCTTCCCGTGCCAGGTCGAACGCAGTCAGGATCTCCTCAAGAAACCGGGGGGGGAGGAGGGCCTTCCAGTTGTCCCTGATATACTCGAGCTGTGCCGAGATGGAATCGGGGCAGTTCCTGGCCGGCATCCGCAGGAGCTCCAGGATGGGCAGGTCGAACGGGATGAAGGGGGGGGCTTTCCGGAATTCCGCGTCGAGGGCGTCGGTCACCGGGATGAATGGTGTCTCCTCGTCCAGTGACCGGCTGTGGAACAGTATCCGGAGAACCCTTGCCGCGGGGTTTTCAAGAGCCAGTTTGAGCAGCAGCAGTTCCCGGGTGGCTTTTCTTCTCTTTGCCAGGGACGGCGTGTCTGACGCCAGGTATGCGTCGGCGTCGGCGGCCTTTTCGCAGAGGATGTCGGCACAGGGATAGAGAGTGACGAAGCGGGACAGAACGGAAGACAGCTGTCCGGCGGAATAGTCAAGGCTGGAATGCTCGACAACTGACTGCTCGATGCCGGGGTAGAGGTTTTCCAGGTAGTGATCCAGCAGATGGTTGAAGATCTTTGACAGGAGAGCGAACTGTATCAGGTCGGCAGCCTTCGCCGGCCGGCGCTTCATTCCCTCGGGTTGATCGATGCGGTCCGCCGCATGCCTGCAGAACAGGATCAGGGGCATCCCCTCCCCCTTGGCGAGCTTGCGCGCGGCGCCGGCAAGTTGGAGCCTGTCCAGCATTTCCCCGGTAATCGGGATTTCGTAGGGAAAAAAATTACGCAGTGATTTCATTTATATCCCGCCATGACGTTCACCCGTCCGGTAGAGAACTAACAGCCCGCTGAAGGTGAAAAATTGGTATAGATGGTATAGAAAATAGCTTACTCCAAGAGATGAAGTGAGTCAATCACGTGTTCCGGGGCAGAGGAAAATGCAGCGCACGGCTGCCCCGGAGCGAGGGGCAGGTCACCTGGAGCAGATTGTCCCGTGCCCCGCGATCCGGGAAAAGGTACGATGTCATGATGCGAACCAATACTATGCGCACCGTGCCTGCGGCATGTTCAGCGTAAAAGAGACTTCCCCCCTCGTCGCTAATTCATTATAGTAGAGCGCAAGACTACACCTTTGAATCCGTCATGGAGAGATACACATGGATCTGCATATTCTTGCCGGTCTGGTCAACAATGCGGCCTTACTGCTTTCCATCTGCCTGGTGTACGACGTGCTGGTCCTGAACCGGAAAACGGAGTGGGAATCACTCAACCGTCTCGCAACAGGTTTCCTGGTGGGTGTAATCGGTGTCGCCGTCATGATCAGCACCGTGCCGTGGTATCCGGGAGTCGTTTTCGACACCCGTTCGATTCTGCTGGCTGTTTCGGGGCTTTTCTTCGGCCTGGCGCCCACTGTCGTGGCCATGGCGCTGACCAGTGCCTACAGGATTTACCTGGGCGGGGGCGGCGTGCTGATGGGGGTAAGCGTCATAATCGCATCGGGATGCATCGGTGTTCTCTGGCATACCAAGAGGAAAAACGCCCTGTCCGACATATCCCTGTCCGAACTCTATCTTTTCGGCATCGTCGTCCATCTCGTCATGCTGGTTCTCATGCTGCTCCTGCCGGGACCGGTCATCGTGAAAACACTCAACCAGATCGGGCTGGCGGTGATCATGATCTACCCCGTGGCCACGGCCCTCCTGGGCATGCTGATGGTGTCCCGGCACCGGCGCATGCGCGCTGAAAAAGCCCTCCTTGAAAGCGAGCAGCGTTTTGCCTATGCGATGGGTGCGACCAATGACGGCTTGTGGGACTGGAACATCACGACGAATGAGGGCTATTTCAGCCCTGGATATTACCGCATGCTGGGCTATGTACCTGACGAGTTTCCCATGAACAGCACGGCATGGCTGGATCTCGTGCATCCCGATGACCGGGAAGGCGCCTTCAAAAAAAACAGCGACTGCATCGAGAACAGGACTGAATCTTTTGAAGTTGAATTCCGCATGCTGAACAAGAACGGCCAGTGGAGCTGGGTCCTGGGCAGGGGCACAGCAGTGAGCCGGGACGTGGCCGGCAGGGCCACCCGCATGGTGGGCACCCATGTGGACATAACCGAGCGCAGGAATTACGAGGACAAAATCAGGGAGAGCGAGAGCAAATACCGCAAACTTTTCGAGCTGGAGTCCGATGCGGTATTTCTCATCGATTCGGAAAACGGCGCTATCATCGAGGTCAATGAAGCGGCCACAAAGCTCTATGGCTATTCGAAGGAAGAGCTGCTGTCCATGAAAAACACGCAGCTGTCAGCCGAACCCGACAAGACCCGTCTGGCAACCGCCGACAGGCTTGCCAGCATACCGGTTCGCTTCCATCAGAAAAAAGACGGTACGGTCTTTTCGGTCGGGATCACTGCCAGCCATTTCTGCTGGAACGGTCGCCCCGTCCATATCGCTTCCATCAGGGACACGACTGAGAGGACGAAGGCTGAGGAAGAACGGCAGGCCCTGGAAATACAGCTTTTCCAGTCACAGAAGATGGAGGCCATCGGCCAGCTGGCAGGAGGGGTTGCGCACGACTTCAACAACATCCTGACGGTCATCTGCGGGTATGCCGATATCCTGATGTCAAAAACGCCCCGGGACACCCCGCTCTATGCTCCGCTGGAACAGATACTGTCTTCCACCATGCGGGCCGCTGAACTGACCAGAGGCCTGCTTGCCTTCAGCAGGAAGCAGGTGCTGAACAGCAGGCCGGTGGATGTGGGGGAAATCGTCAGCGACATCAGGAAGATGCTTGCCAGGCTCATCCGGGAGGACATTGAGTTCACGACAGACATCGGAGACACGCTCCTCGTGGTCAATGCCGACAAGGGACAGATCGGGCAGGTGCTGATAAACCTGGTGACCAATGCGGTTGACGCGATGCCAGAGGGCGGACGGCTCAAGGTGTGCGTCTCTCCGGCCTACATTGGTGAAAAATTCATCGAGACGCACAAGTTCGCGACTCCCGGAGATTACGCATGCATATCGATCTCGGACAGCGGTTGCGGCATGGACGAGGAGACCAGGAAGAAGATATTCGAGCCTTTTTTCACTACCAAGGAAACGGGCAAGGGAACCGGACTGGGGCTTGCCATTGTCTACGGAATCGTCAAGCAGCATAACGGGTTCATAATCGTGGACAGTGAGCGGGGAGCCGGCACGACTTTCCTCATCTATCTGCCGCTGGTTGCCACTCAGACCGTCGTCAGCAGCCAGGAGGAGCTCGAGGACCGGCCGAGTGTTCAAGGAAACGAGACAATATTGCTGGCCGAAGATGATGCCGTAGTGCGAGAGCTGAATGAGCTCGCATTAAAATCCGCGGGTTATGCCGTGATTGCAGCTGTTGACGGGGAAGATGCCGTGCGCAGGTTTGCCGAGAACCCGGAACGCGTCGATCTGCTGGTTTTCGACGTCGTCATGCCCAAGAAGGACGGCATGAAGGCATTTGAAGAGATACGAAAGCTCCGGCCCGGGGTGAAGGCGCTTTTCATGAGCGGCTATGCCAAGGATATCGCGCTCCGGAAGGGCGTTCCGGAAGACGGTCACTACTTCCTCATGAAACCGTTCAAGCCCCTGAAGTTTCTCAGGAGCGTTCGGGAGATTCTGGACAGCTGACGGCGGCGTACTCTTGACCAAGCTTTTTTTACGATTTTGGCAGGGCCCGGGTTTTTGATTGACATTCTTGTCGTGTCAGGTTAAATTGATAATCATTTTCAACTGAGGCAGAATGTGAAACGCTCAAAAAAAATACTCTTTCAGGAATTCATTGCCCGGAAAGGGCTCAAATCCACCCGCCAGCGGGGTACGGTTCTCGAGAGCTTCCTGTCGTCAGACAATCACATGAGCACTGAAGATCTCTATCTCAAGGTCAGGGAAAAGAATCCCAACATCGGCTACGCCACCGTTTACCGGACGCTGAAGCTTTTTGCCGAAGCCGGCATTGCGCGCGAGATCCATTTCGGCGACGGGCAGACGCGCTACGAGCACGTTGCAGAGGGGGAGCACCACGATCACCTGATCTGTACCCGCTGCGGTGCGGTAACCGAGTTCGAGAACGAAACGATTGAGCGTCTTCAGTCCGAAATTGCCGGACAGTTCGGGTTTGTGGTGGAGAAACACAAGCTTGAACTGTACGGCATCTGTCCGAAATGCAGGAAATAGCAAGTTTCCATCCGGAAACGGTCTTTTTCCGCCCTGACGTTGTCAACCAGCGGTCTTGCTTGTGCGACATACCTGAGTATGTCTCCGCGCAAGCCCTTGGTTTCCTAGTCAGAACAAAAAAATCCTCGTTTCCGATCTGGAAACTGAATTCGTGTCGATCCGGAATTTCCGGATGGGCACGAACAAGCTTCGCAGGCTTTTTTTGGCGAAAAGATGAAAGTGAATATCATTTACAATGAGAATGTGGGAGCATCATGCTGAAATTCAAACGCACTCCACCCTGTAAAACTTCAGCCGACGGCTGCGGAACCTGTGCCAGGAAAGTGGCCCTGGTCGGCAACCCGAATGTGGGCAAGAGCGTCCTGTTCAATGCGTTGACCGGCGCCTACGTCACGGTTTCCAATTATCCCGGCACTTCCGTGGAAGTTGCCCGGGGAAGCGTTTCCATAAACGGTGTTCCGTGCGAGGTCATCGACACTCCCGGCATGTACTCCATTCTGCCCATTACCGAGGAGGAGCGGGTCGCCCGCGAGATCCTCCTCCACGAATCGCCCGATGTGGTCATCCATGTGCTGGATGCCCGCAACCTGGAGCGGATGCTGTCAATGACCCTGCAACTGATCGAAGCGGGCCTGCCGGTAATCCTGGTGGTGAATATCATGGACGAGGCAGAGCGGATGGGCCTTTCCATCGATATTCCGCTGCTTCAGGAAAAACTCTGCATCCCGGTGATCGGGGCGGCCGCCGCAAAGAAAATCGGGCTGCCTGCCCTGAAGGAGACAATTGCCGGTTACGTGCGCTCGAAACGCGCCGTGTTCTGTTACGGCAAGCGGCTGGAAGCGGATCTCATGGAAATCATGGCGCTGCTTGCCGGCCGGTATGCGATAGCCAAAAAGTCACTTGCGCTCCTGCTCCTCCAGCGGGACGAGGAGGTTGCCGGGATAGTACGCGAGACGGAAGGCGCGGCATTTGCCGCCATCGAGGAAAAGGTTCGCGAGAAGATATTTGCCCGGCGCAGTTCATTCCACCTTGAGCTTTCCCTGGAGCGCAAGGCTGTGGTGAAGGGGCTTATGGAAGGGGTTTTTCACACCTTCTCAAAACGGAAACCGGTCATCGGGGAGCGGCTCTCCTCCTGGGCCGTACGTCCGCTGACCGGCGTGCCGCTGTTGCTGGCTGCGCTCTATTTCGGTCTGTACAAGTTTGTCGGCGAATTCGGCGCCGGGACACTGGTTGATTTTCTGGAAGGAACCGTTTTCGAGGGATACATCAGTCCCTGGATGGTTTCCCTTTTCAACTGGATCATTCCGTGGGATATCCTTCGCGAACTGTTCGTGGGAGAGTATGGGATCGTCACCCTCGGCCTGCGCTATGCCATCGGCATCATCCTGCCCATCGTCACGACTTTTTTCCTCTTTTTCTCCATCCTGGAGGACAGCGGCTACTTCCCTCGCCTGGCACTCCTCGTGGACCGCGTGTTCAAGAAGATCGGACTCACCGGCCGGGCGGTCATTCCCATGGTGCTCGGCTTCGGCTGCGACACCATGGCCACCATGGTGACCCGGACCCTGGAAACGGTTCGTGAGCGGATCATAGCAACGCTGCTCCTTGCCCTGGCGATTCCCTGCTCGGCCCAACTGGGGGTCATTCTCGCCCTTCTTTCCAGGTTCCCTGGCGCCCTGGCCGTCTGGAGTGTCTGCATGGTCCTCATCTTTCTGCTGGTAGGCCTGCTGGCCTCCCGCGTGGTGCCGGGCGAGTCTCCCATGTTCTACATGGAGCTTCCGCCCATGCGCCTTCCCCAGTTTTCCAATGTCCTGACCAAGACCTATTCCCGGGTGCAGTGGTACCTGGTGGAGATTCTCCCCCTCTTCATCCTGGCTTCGGTCCTTCTCTGGCTCGGCAAGGTAACCAATTTTTTCCAGACTCTCGTGTTGTGGATGAAACCGGCCATGGCCGCCATCGGCCTGCCGCAGGAAACGGCCATTGCCTTCATCTTCGGCTTCTTCAGGCGTGACTACGGAGCTGCCGGCCTCTATGACCTGCAGACCACCGGACTGCTCGATGCCCGCCAGTTGACCGTGGCTGCCGTGACCCTGACCCTCTTCGTCCCCTGTATTGCCCAGTTCCTTATCATGCAGAAGGAGCGGGGCACGAAGGTCGCTGTTGCCATCGCTGTGTTCGTCAGTGCGATGGCGTTCAGTTGCGGTTACTTCCTGAACAAGTTCCTGCTCCTTACCGGTATCCTGTGATGAAATGCGGTTTCTGCGGTTATGAGTTCGACGAAGAGGATGCAAATTCGGGATGCGTAAGCTGTCCCCTGAGTTCCGGCTGCAACAAGCTCAAATGTCCGCGCTGCAATTACGAAAACCCTCCGGAGCCCGCACTGGTGCAAAAAATAAAGAAACTTTTGAAAAGAATCGGGAGATGACATGAACGGTAAACTGTCTGAAAAAGCAGAGGAAATCCTGGAGAAGCTGTGGATCGAGGTGGAAGAGGAGGGGAATTTCTTCATGGACATGGAAAAGATCCCGCTCACGCCGGATGATCCCGTATTCCACGAATTGACGGATTGGGCGCTCATTGAAATGAAGGACGGCCAGGTCAGCCTGCGGCCCGAGGGCAAGGAAGAAGGGTTGAAGGTCGTGCGCCGCTTCCGTCTCGCGGAACGGCTCATGATGGACGTCTTCAATATTCGCGGCGAAGCGGCCAGGGAAAAGGCCTGCCAGCTTGAGCACCTGCTCAACGAGGGGGTGGATACCAAGGTCTGCACCCTGCTCAACCATCCCTCCACCTGCCCTCACGGCAAGCCGATCCCGCCGGGCCAATGCTGCCTGGAGGCGAGGATGAGCGGCAACCTGGGAGTGGTGCCGCTGACCGAACTGAAAGCCAACGAGGAGGGCGAGATCGCCTACATCCAGACCGAGGACAACAAGAAGATGCAGAAACTCATGGCCATGGGCGTGCTCCCCGGCAACCGGATCCGCCTCACCCAGACATTCCCTTCCTATATCTTCATCGTCGGTTTTTCGGAGTTCGCCATAGACACCAATATGGCCCGGGAGATCTTTGTCCGCAGGTGAGGTCGGGAGATGAACGTGATGCCAAGACCTTGCCGGCCATCAGTGTTTGTGATTTGGCAAGTTGAGGCAGGGCGCTGTAAATGGTCTGAATGGCTACAGCTTATTAGTGAAGCTCTATGTTCCAATAGGCATAAGGTAGTGATTGTATCAGTGCACCGCTCTTGATAATGGTGCCGTTCATGAACCATATGTCGTTCTGAGTCGTGGAAGAATTTCTCCAGAGGATGTCCGGTTTTCCATCGGCATCGAAGTCACCGATCCCGCCTACGGACCAACTCGCGCTGTAACGAGAGGGAATGGATGCGCTGATCTTGTAAATGGTGCCATCCATGAGCCATAACGTATTCTGACCAGTGGAAGAATTTCTCCAGAGGATGTCCGGTTTCCCGTCGGCATCGAAATCGCCCGTCCCCCCAATTCTCCAACTGGCGCTGGCAAGTGACCGGATGGTGATGGTGCTGTTGACGCTCGTGCCATCCATGAGCCATACCTGATTCTGGCCAGTGGAAGAATCTCTCCAGAGGATATCCGGTTTTCCATCGGTATTGAAGTCGCCTATGCCTCCAATGCTCCAACTGGTTCCAGAAAGAGATTGTATGCTCACGTCGCTTGTGACGCTCGTGCCGTTCATTAGTGATATTTGATTCTGTCCGCTGGAAGAATTTCTCCAGAGGATATCCGGTTTTCCGTCTGCATTGAAATCGCCGATACCCCCTATCACCCAACTGGTGGCGGCATGAGATACTAAAAGAAACTCTCTTCTTATGGAGGTGTCATTCATAAGCCATATGGCGTTCTGGCCCGTGGAAGAATTCCTCCAGAGAATGTCGGTCTTGCTGTTGCTGTTAAAGTCCTTTTCTTTGGCTGTAACGATGCCGATGCTGCTCATTAAATCGGTAATTCCGTCGGATGCATAGATATCTATTGGCTCATAGGTGAAATCAGAGTCTTTTATGGTCGAACTGTCGGAAACATTGAAAACAATCGATGCGAATTCACCGAAACCGAAAGTGATGTTGTTCTGCCCCTGTGCCACGAGAATCAGGCGAATTGTTCCGCCTGTATTGTTTGAACCAGCTGTATAGGATGCTCCGATAATAGGATTTATGCCGACGGCAACTCCCGACGACGTTATGTCGACTTGTCCGGGCAGTCCTTCTTCAACCAGACGAGGAGTCGCCCCGACAGGTACATTAATCTGGGAATCAATTCCTCCAATTTGGTTTGCGGGAGGGGTCATTCCCGCTTTGATGCCGGTACCTATTTTCAGTATGATAGTTTTGCCGTGCACATAGCTGTCAATAGTAAACAACAACATGAATAATGCAAAAAAAGTTGTAGTTTTTTTCATTTATCATTCCCTTCCATTTTGCGAGATACAGAACTCTTCATAAACCCTGTTCATCTAAAACTTACATTTGCAGAACTATTCCTTCAAACAATGTATCTCCGGATTCGTGACGCCTTCACGAGCGTTGAACGCCTCTGTTTTCGCAATACCGCCGGCATGTGGCAAGCCGCTGGAGTTCATCCGGTGTAAAACCGACATGACAACGTAAGCGGCGTTGAACCCCGGCATTCCGTTTGCAAGGCATCCAGACGCCGAACCCGGCTTGACTTTTGTCGCTGGCAGCATGTTTTAGCTTTACTTTTTTTGTGGATTATTCCGTATATTTGCCCCTCATCCATGTGTATTCATTTTATACCGATCTTGAATAACCACAAGTATTTTTACCGCAAGAGCAAGAGGACTTCTCAATGGGCGTTTTTCTGGCGGAATTCAATAGCGTGTAAAAGGACATGTGTTTCAATTTTGCTTGATCCAGCAGGAAGCTTTTGTCGAACACCCATCCTTGACTTTGCGGGAATCGACATTATCTTTCCTGCGGAAGGCGGAATCAACAGGAAGGAGGCTGACAGCTATGGCTAACTGGGACATGTTCAGGGAACTGGACAATCTGAGAAGAGAGATCGACGAGGCGTTCCGGGGCATCGGCGCCGGACGGGCAGTGGTCCCCCACTTTCTGGCAGGGGGGCAGTCGCGCCGTTTCCCCCTGGTCACTATCAGTGAGGACCCGGGTGAAATACGTGTTGAAGCGCTGCTGCCCGGCGTGGACCCCGGGGGGCTGGAGATAAGCGTGCTGAGAAACACGCTGACCGTCGCGGGGGAGCGGAGAGCGCCGGAAGTGGTCAAAAACCAGGTCTGGCACCGGAACGAGCGGGGGTACGGCAAGTTCAGCAGGACCATCGAGCTGCCCGCGGAGATCGATGCCGCCAAGGTGACGGCGGAATGCCGCGACGGGCTGCTCATGGTGACCCTGGCAAAGGCAGAGTCGGCGAAGCCGAAGAAGATCACGGTCGGCGTCTCCTGACCGGATCTGCAACGCGGAAGAACTGTTGCTGAAAGTGAATACAGGAAACAAGGAGGTTATTACCATGGCGGACAGAAGCATAACCAATTCCGGCGAACGGCAGGATCAGGATGTTATGGAAGAGACCCGCTCCAGCGAGCGCTACCTCCGGCCGGCCGTGGACATACTGGAAACCGGGGATGGCCTTGTCATCAGGGCCGACTTGCCGGGTGTGGCAAAAGACCAGCTGGACATCGGCATGGACAAGGGAGTGCTGACCATCCAGGGGCAGGTGAGGCGGACGGCCCGCGGACCTTTTGTCTACCGTGAATTTGAGCTGATGCACTACTTTCGCCAGTTCCAGCTTCCCGATGTCATCGACCAGGGTACGGCGAAGGCCGAGTTCAAGAACGGTGTGCTTACCCTGTCGCTGTCAAAGGCAGCGGCGGCAAAACCCAGAAGGATAGATGTCAAGGTGGATTGATTGATGAGGAGTGCTGAAAACCGGCTCTGATCCGGCGAGTCTGCAGATGTAAGAAGGGGGCCGCACCGTGCGGGTGCTGCCCCCTTCATTGCTGGACGTTTTGACAGGGTGCTCAGCCCATGTTCTTGGCCACGTAGGCGGTCAGCTCCCCGAGGCAGTTGACGTAGCTGCCGTACTCGTTGTCATACCAGCCGAACAGCTTGGCATGGGTGACCGGGATCTGGACTTCCGCGCTTGCCGGGACGCCGAAACCGGCCAGGGTTTCGGGCGGCAGGTTGATGAAGCCGGTGCGGGTGTGGCTTTCGTGTCCCTCGATGACCACGGCGGCACGCGTTCCGATCAGGTCGGAAGAGACGTTCTGGCGGTCGCTGTAGACCAGCATCCCTTTCTGGGAACCTTCGGCTGCCGTGCGGTAGATGTCGTTCAGCAGCAGGTGGTTGATCAGCGGTTCGCCGGCGTCGTCCAGCGGCGTGTGGAAGGTCAGGTTCAGGATGATCAGCGAAACGGTGTTGGTCGGGATGCGGACCGAATCCGCCATGAAGCCGACCCGCTTGATTTCCGGCATGACCATTTCCAGCGCCTTGGCCGACCCGGTCGTGGAGAGAATGATGTTGTTCATGACCGAACGGTTCTTGCGCAGGTCGGCGGCCCCGGTCTTGGGGACCGAGTCAAGGACGCTCTGGGTGTTGGTTGCCGCGTGGATCGTGGACATGGATGCGGTGAGGATCCGGGAGGTCTGCTCTGCTTCGATCAGCGGCTTGATCATGTGGGCGAGGCCCGTGGTGGTGCAGGAGGCGGCTGAAATTACGTGATGTTTTGCAGGGTCGAAATCGGTGTGGTTGATCCCCTGCACCACGAGAAGGCTGTCGTCCGGCAGGCTCTTGGTCTTGTCCTTGATCTTGAAGGGGGCGGACGCGATGACTTTTTCCGCGCCTCCTTCAAGGTGCCCGCGCAGGCTTCCGGTCTTGTAGTCTGCAGGCAGGGTGGGGTCGAGGAACTGCCCGGTGGTTTCCACGACCAGCCGGACGCCTTCCCTCCTCCAGGCGATGTCCTTTGGATTTCTCGCTTCCCGCAGGACCTTCACCGTAGTGCCGTCAATTTCCAGCACCGCCTGGTCGGCATCGACGACCTTTATGTCGCACTTCCGGGTGTAGCCGTACAGGAATTTGCTGAGGGTGCCGTACGTCGAGTCCGTCTCTATGACCTGGATAAGGTCGTCGAGGCTTTTCCCCACTTCCCTTCCGGTATTCACGATGATCTTGTCGAACCGCTTGCTGAACAGGTGGTCCCACAGGGTGAGTTTGCCGATACGCCCCAGACCGTTGATGCCCAGCGGTTGTGATGCCTTGTCACCTGCGCCCATAAACTAGCCCTCCTTGGTTGTCGGTAGTAATGATCCCGGTGCCGGCCTGCTAGTAGCCTTCAGTATACTCCACCGGGTAATTGCCTCGGTAAATGTTGCCCAGCCTTCCGTCGATAGCGATTTCGTCGCCCAGTCTCAGTTCCACATCGCTGATGGTGCACCTTTTCTCCGATTCCGAGACCTGGAGCACCTTGCAGTTGACGATGCAGATCTTGCCGAGGCGCGCCGCCGTGACCGCTGCGTGTGATGTCGCCCCCCCCCGTGCGGTGAGCAGGCCGTCGCACTCGAATATCATGTCGATGTCGTCCGGCACGGTGTCCGGACGCACCAGGATTTTCTTCTTGTCCGGAAACGTGTCTGCCGCGTTTTTCAGGTCCTCCCGGTCGAAGACGATGACTCCGTTCATGGCGCCGCCGCCGATGCCGATTCCCGATCCCAGGAACTGCATGGATTTCTGGTCCGCGGCGAACACGCGGAGCTTCTCAGGTTCGCTGGTGGTGTAGTCGCGGGTCTGCAGGATGT
The DNA here is from genome assembly GCA_002419385.1 of Geobacter sp. UBA5735. Taxonomy (GTDB): domain Bacteria; phylum Desulfobacterota; class Desulfuromonadia; order Geobacterales; family Geobacteraceae; genus RPRC01. The sequence goes on along the minus strand of DIFZ01000061.1, from coordinate 46,160 downwards.
AGAGGTCTTCCTTGCGCGGCGATTCGAAGGTGAACTCGATCTCCTGGTGGTTGAAGCCGTAGGACTCCACCAGGAGGCGGGAGCGGTAGAGCAGCTCCTGGTAGACCGCGGGGAAATCCTTTTCCAGGGAGATCCTGATATTGCCCGGGATGCTCTTGCGTTGTTTTTCCGAAATGGGCAGGGTATGAACCAGGCCGGCGACCACGTCCTCTCCCTGGCTGTACAGGGTGAAGTCGCCGTAGAGGTTCACTCCCGGTTTCTCTTCCAGGGGGTCACGGGTGAAGAGGACGCCGGTCCCCGAGTCTGCGCCCAGGTTGCCCAGCACCATCTGCTGGACGATGACCGCCGTACCCCATTCCTCGGCAATCTGCAGGTGGCGGCGGTAGGTTTTGGCCCGTTCGGTATACCACGAATCCATGGTGGACAGGATGGCCTGCATGATCTGTCGGAACAGATCCTGTTCCACATGCACCCGGTGCTCCTTCAGCAGGCCCCGGTACGAGAGCGTCACTTCCCGGATCTGGGTTTCGGTGAACTGGACCTTGCGCGACACCTGGTAGAGGTGCTTGAAATGGGAGATTCTCCGGTCGAATTCATCCCGGGGAATGCCGTGTGCCATGCCCCATCCCTGCAGGAAGCGGCGGTAGCAGTCCCAGGCGGTCCACCCCATTCCCGGCTTGCGGCTCAAGCCCTCGGCAACCCGGTCGTTCATTCCCACGTTCAGGTAAGTGTCCATGGCGCCGGGCATGGAGATGGCGGTCCCCGAACGGACGGAGAACAGGAGCGGTTTCTCGGGGTCGCCCAGCTTCAGTCCGGTCATCTCTTCCAGTTCCAGGATTTTCTGCCGGACCAGTTCCTCGATCTCGGCGGTGAGTTCGGGATGCTTGAGAATGGCACGCCGGTGGCGGAACAGTTCCGTGGTCAGCACGAATCCTGGCGGGATAGGGAATCCGCTGGCGTAGAGCTGTTTGAGAAAATAGGCTTTCGCGCCCAAAAATATCTGGTTGTCCATCTCCGGGGTGGGGCGGCAGATGGGGCTGATGATCAGGTCCGGGTCAAAGCTCATGACATTGTGGAGAACGTCGGGAGTCAGGTTCCCCACCATGTTGCGCAGCGTATTGAGCACGTCAGAGATGAAGTTGTCCAGTTGCTGGACCAGGAATGCGGAGGAGAGGACCTCGCGGTAGAATTTTTCCGAGATCTTGTGCACTTCCTGCTGGTCAGGCGGCCCTGCCAGAGGGGACAGCCTGGTCTGCTGCAATGCCACGATTTTCAGGGGAGTGTCGAAATTCCTGAGAAAATATTCGTGGATGATCTCCCTGATGTTCTGGGCCATGAACTGGAACAGGTTGACGAACTGTTCCAGGCTGAAGCTGGCCGAGGTCAGGCTGTACTGGAACATTTTGAGGTTGGAGTCTAATCCCTGGTTGGTTATGCCGTCCAGTGCCAGGCCGTGGCGGAAAAGCTCTATGAGACGGGCGATCCGACGCAGTGACTTGGCGGTGATGTAACTCATGTTGACCTGGCCGATCAGCTGCGCCATCAGTGCGGAGGCCAGTCTTTCCAGGCGGAAGGTGAGGCCCAGGGCTTCGAACTTGGGTTCATGGTATTTGCCGTACATGGAGGGGATGCCGGCAGCGATGTGCCGTTTGAGATAGATATCCTCGCACGCCTCCGATGTCTCCGGATTCAGGATGATTTCGCGCAGTTTCTCCATGAAGCAGTATACCCGCCTCAGCGCGGCCTCGGCGTTGTTTTCGTCAAGATACTTCCGCAATTCCTCGATCTCGTCATCCGGGAAGATGTGGAGCTGATGCATTACCGGTATGATGTTCCGGTAGTCGAGGGTATATTTCACCTTCAGCAGCCGGTGCAGGTCCACGAGCCCCTTGAACCGCACCTGGTCCCGCTTCGGGCAACCCTTGAGGTGTTTGGCAAGGTTCAGATCCTCCAGGTCGAGGAGCTCTTCGGGCTCCAGCTTGTACTTGTCGCACAGGGAGGCAACGATGCCATGGACCGGCTCGAACCATTCGCCGGAGTTGAGGAGGGATGCATAGACGTCCTGTGGCACCAGTCCGGAGAGGGATTCGATCTTTCCGTCAAACCAGAAACGGAGGATCCGGCGCGTCAGCTCGATATGGGTATTGTTGCTCTCGGTGTGGACCTGTTTCCGCAGGAAATGGATCAGGCGGTCCTGGCGGAAGGAAACCTCGTCCATCCGGGTGGTTATGTCGCGCAGATCGCCCTCGGCGCCGATCTCGTTGTAGTAGACCGGGAATATCCTGGCAAGCTGCTTTATCATCTTGTAGCTGGGGGTGACATCGGAGTTGAGCAGCTTGGTGATGTCGCGCTGGAACAGGTCGGTGTCGGAGATGAAGATCCCACCGACCCGGAGGTTCACGACCAGCGCTGACAGGAGTTTCATCATCCTGCCGGGGTTGCACTGGATCAGTTCCATCCAGACCCTGATGTTCTTGATATGGTTCTTGTCGATGCATACCTGCCAGTCCTGGTTGATGCCGAAGACATTTCCCGGGACGAAACCGAACGTTATGAGCCGGTCCACGAAGTGATTGATTATAGGGGGGTTCCCCAGGTCGATGACCTCTTTCCCCAGGGTGAGGATGCAGTCCAGCAGCGTCCCCATATGCCCGGCCTTCTGGGATTCGAAGAGGTGGAAGATCCTCTCCAGGAACATCTTCATTTCCTTTTCGCTGCAGGCGTTCTTCACGATGCGGAGCATGCGGTTCAGGTCCCAGAGGAGGTGGTCTTTCAGATGTGACATCCCCGGCAGGCCCATGAGATAAAAGAGATAGTAGATACGGTCCAGCGCAGGCTCTTCTTCATCCAGGCAGCTGCGGAAACGGTTGGCGATGGAGGAGAAATCCGCCACCTGCCGGAGCTCTGCCCAGGTTCGGGCGGCCTCAAGCTGGCCCTTCAGGCTGGAGAAGTAAGGCCCGCCTATGTATGCTATCCGTTCGTTCATGTCGGAACGGAACAGGGATTTCTTGTTGGCCAGCCATGACTCGATGGATGTGCTCTTTTCCCAGAAGCTGATGTTCTCTTCCAGTGCCATGCGGAGCGACTCCAGCGCAGTCGCAGCATATCTGGGGTCTGTGGCCAGGTTATTCAGCCGTTCCTTCATGAAACCGGATGAACGGACCATGACGAAACGGTTGAGCGGAAGGATTTCCCTGATCAGGGCCATGATCCGGTCCATGACGGACAGAGGATACTTTTTCTGGCGGTGCAGTGAATCGGCCAGTTCGCAGAGGGTCTGGAACGCCCTCTCCTGGTGCAGGTCCGGCAGCGGCAGGCGCAGCAGGTCCTCGAACATGTCTGCCAGGATTCCCAGCGCCCTTTCATGCTCGGGGAGGGAGAGGTAGAACCAGAGATCATCAAGTGCGATCCTGCGGAGCAGGTCCACCACCAGTTCCGGATTGGAGTAGGGGTGGTGGTATTCGTTCAGCAGTTCGCCGGCCCGTTTGTTGATTCCGAAATGGGAACCGGAAAGCGATTGAAACCACTGGTGGTCCGGCGGGATTTCGATCTTGGAGCGGGTTACGGCAAGGTTGACTTCAAGGGCCTTGGAGACGAATTTTTTCATTTGCATGGCTTATGGGGTGCTTGCATGAGATGACCAATGGTTTGCCGGTCCGGGTTTGCGGACAAAGACGCTACAACAAAAAAATGTACCATATCGGGAGAAGCATGGAAATGATTTATTTTCCTTGCTTCCGGCACTTTTTGCTTCCGGCTTGACGAAGCAATTTCGGATGTCTATAGTTTGACGAGTTGCTTTTGATTGTGTGCGTCAATCAGATATAGTACACGAAAATAGCTGGAAGCAGGAGGCATTCATAATGACCCCTGTCCCGGAAGGAGGACTTCATGTCAAAGCAGTATGCATCGCTGAAGGAGGGAGACCGTGAGTTTGCGGCACGGCAAAGGATGTTCTTTGTCGCAAGCTCCAGTGGCGGGGAGGTGAATCTGGCGCCCAAAGGCGAGGGTGGTATCATTTTCCCGGACGGTTCCACCGTGCTGATGCTGGACTATCCCGGAAGCACAAACCGGACCGCTCTGGATGTTGAGGCCGGGGGGAGCGTGACGGTTATGTTCTGTTCCTTCGATGAAGAACCGCGCATCATGAAAGTATTTTGCACCGGGACTCTGATCCGCAAAGGGGATCCCCGTTTCGAAGAGTCGGTAGCTCTCTTTCCCGATGGCGATCCGGAAATCGTTCGCCAGGTTATCCGGCTCGATGTGAAAGGGGTCGAGAATGGTTGCGGCCTGAGTGTGCCGGTCATGAGATTCGAGCGGACGCGGGAAAAGGGGGTCCGGCACTGGGCCGAAGTCAAGGCTGCCAGGGGGAGAACGGGGGGGTGAGCTCCCACCCTTTTTCCCCGTGCCGTTTACCCTTCCGCATGCAATTCCTTGATTTTTTCATTACTTCCTGAAAGTTTTTGTCTTCTCAATGCCAGTTCCTGTATCCGGGATAAATATCCATGTTATGGTGATCTCTGTCACAGCTTCTTGTTTTATTTCGTAATACTAATTGAAAATGTTTTTATTATGCGAAGAAACAGACATTGAAAATAATATCAATATTTCGTTGAAATTAATATTATTAATGTATTGACATTGAAGCGCTTAATGAAGTATAAAGACGAAAATATGGATGAAGAAAGGATAATTGCCAGAATATCAGCTCGTCATCCAACGCTGTCAAGTATGGTGGACTCGTTCCTGCCCTTTTTCGGAAACACCAACCGTCCGCCACAGACCATTGACCTCAGGTTCCGGAACTTGCAACGTCCAGAAAATATCATCATTAGGGGGTGGATTCATGGCAGGGAAAATAAGGCAGATGATAGACGCCATCATCAACCAGAGGGCGAAGGACAACCCCATGCTCGAGCGGGTGATCAAGACCAAGCTCATCCTCAAGGGTATCAATCCCAACAGGTACACGCTGCAGTCGGACGACGACCCGACAGTCATCGGCAAGCTCGAGAAGATGATGCAGGACCTCAGGTAGAGTTACTTTTTTACAGATAAGGAGGATAATCATGCATATACGGACGGCGTGTTCTTCAATGGACACAGTGGATGCGGCAGTAGCGGATATCGTCAAGCAGATGGATTTGTTTGAAGCGGAAATGGTGCTTTTTTTCGCTTCCACGAAATATGTGCCCGATAGTGTCAGCAAGAAGATGCAGGACGCTTTTCCCATGGCGCAGGTATTCGGCTGCTCTACCGCCGGGGAAATTGCTTCCGGTGCCATGCTCAACGATTCGATCGTTGCCATGGCATGGGACGGTCAGGCAATGAAGGATGCCAAGATCGAGGTGGTGGGCAATCTCAGGGACGAGAACTCGGTGCGCGCGGCATTTTCATCCTTCGAAAGCTATTTCAAGGTGTCGATGGCGGAGATGGATCCCGGCGAGTATGTAGGTATCATCCTGGTCGATGGGTTGAGCGGCGTTGAAGAAGGCCTCATGGAGACGATCGGCGACCTGACCAATGTGACCTTCATCGGCGGCTCGGCCGGTGACGATCTGAAATTTGCCGCTACCCATCTTTACGCTCACGGCAAGAGCCACTCCGGTTCCGCGGTCCTGGCGCTCTTGAAACCGGGGATCGGCTTTACCTTCATCAAGACCCAGAGTTTCCGGGATCTGGGCAAGAATCTCGAGGTGACCAAGGCAGACGAGGAAAAGCGCGAAGTGCTCGAATTCAACAACATGCCCGCGGCTGCGGCCTACGCGGAATTGCTGGGCGTCCCCCCCGAAGAGGCGCCGAAACACTTCATGCACAACCCCATCGGCCTGGTGATCGATGATGAGCCGTATGTGAGGAGCCCGCAGCAGATTTCCGGCGAAGCCATGCGTTTCTACTGCGGGGTGAAGGAGGGCATGGAGTTGTCGATCCTCGAGTCGACCGACATAATCGGCGACACCAGGGAGGCGCTGGAACAGGCCAGGGAAGAGCTGGGGAGCATATCCGGCATTGTCAATTTCAATTGCATTCTGAGGACGCTTGAACTGAAGCAGAAAAACCTGGCCGGGGAATACGGCAAGCTGTTTGCGCCGTATCAGACGGTAGGATTCAGTACCTACGGCGAGCAATACATAGGCCACATCAACCAGACCGCGACCATGCTTGTTTTCGGGTAGGTTTCGGGCTCTGCGGTGCCGGCTGCGGACGAGTCCTGCACCGTGAAAGAGCCGTGCCTGCATGTGGGCCGAGAGACACTGCGGAACTATTCCGTAGTGTCCTGATTTCACCAGTCACGCATACGAAAACGCCAATGGACTGTGATGCTGGTTCCTCAAGAGGGTACTACAATGCCTGTTCAGTATGAAGAAAGCATGGCGGCGGGTAAAGGCGACACCAGCCTGAAAGGCAATCTGTCCCTGACCAATATAACGGATCTCCTCCAGTTTCTCTCCTCCAGCGCCAAAAGCGGCATGATCCAGCTGGTCAGGCATCCGGGTGGGCAGGAAGGAAAGATACATTTCGTCGCCGGCGAACTCGTTTCCGCGGTTTCAGGGGATCTGGCGGGACTGGAGGGGCTGGCGGATCTGCTTGCATGGGACCAGGGGACGTTCCACTTCCAGCCCGGTGCCGTCGCGTCGAAGACAAATGTCGGTCTTTCGGTCCAGCATGCCATCATGGAAGCGGTGGTCCTTTTGGACAAACAGGTCAAGGAGAATCAGTCGAACCCGACGAAGGCAGTCGAAGAAAGGAGTCTTGATATGCAGGGTGGGAGAGGATCAAACGAAGTGCTCAACGATTTGCTGGAAATATCCGGCATAGATGCTGTCGTCGTGGTCGGCAGGGACGGTTTCGTCATTGAATCCGCCGGCAGCAGTGCCCGGGTCAACATCGATGAACTGGGCGCCTCGCTGGCCCATGCGATCAACGGTATCGAGGAGATGGGAAGCGAGTTGAACGTCGACAGGTTCCAGGACATGTTCATAGAATACGGTCGTGCCGTCATCTTGTGCAAACCCGTCGGTGACGCAGTTGCAGCGGTCATAACGCCGGATGCATCCAAACTCGGTATTATCCGGCACAAGACGAAGAAGCTTTTCGAAGAGCTTTCCCATTCATTCTAGTTTCCATCCGGAAACGGCTTTTCTGCCCTGGCTGCGTCAACCTGAGGGCTTGCTTGTGCGGAGTTCCCGAGTTGTCTCCGCGCAACCCCCTGGTTTCCTTGCCAGATCAAAAAAACGTTCCCGAATCGAAGCCATTAGTCTGTTCGTCCGGGTTCCGGACGGAGACATTCTAGGAGGTGCCATAAATGCCGCTGACACTGAATTTCACCATGGATGCCGAAACGAACCGGCAGTTTCTCAACGGCCATCCTGTTGTCATGCATTCCCATCACTACCTGTCGCTCATAACCAAGCTGGCCGAGGATATGGGCGATCTGGGAGGACCGGGGATCCTGCAGGATGTCGTCGAGGAGACGATGCGGGCGGTTTTCGACGACTACATCCAGAAGAACGGTATAACTTCCGCACAGGAAAGATGCAATGTGGGAAGAGAATATTATTCGGTTTTCGGCCTCGGCAAGATGGTCATTACCGGTGACGAAAACGGCGGCGAGGTCCGCCTGGTCAATTCCCACCTGGATCAGGGATGGGTCATGAAATGGGGACAGAACGACAAACCGCTCAACTACTTTACCTGCGGTTATGTGGCGGCAATGTTCGGGGCTGCATTCAGCAGGCCTTTGAAAAGCTATGCCGTAACCGAGGAAGCGAGCATTGCCATGGGTGAGCCGGAAAGCAGGTTCATCGTCAAGGCATCCTGACAGAGGAGGAATTATACATGACCGTAATGCGCGATACCGTTGTGAAATCCCTGGCCAAGATCAATGTGCAGGGAGACGAGAACGGTCTGATACCGGAATACGAAGTATTGGTCAATCTTCTTCCCGTTTCGCTGCTCAATACGTTCACGGAGAGAATAATGGCGGCTGCGCCGGCGGACAGGAAAGCCGAAGTCGAGGCGGGCCTGGTGAGGGCTGCCTACGAATGCGGCTACCATACGGGGTGCGGCATCATAACATCAGAAATTTTCAATGACGTGGTCATGCCGATGGTTACGGAGGGAGAAAAGGACATTCTGCGTGGAGCGTACGCCGCCTTTACGGCCTGGGGATGGGCCAAGTCGGGTATCGTGCAGCTCAAGGAAGGCGAAAAGATGATCATCCGCGCCTTCGACTACTACGAGGCCGACAGTGGTGGGGAAGGCCTCAGGGCCTATATGTTGCGGGGCCTGAGCCAGGCTTTTTTCGATCTGGCCTACGCCGACCCGTACCCTGACGGTATGGATACCTATGTCTGTCATCAGACCAAAGGCATCGAGGTGGGAGATCCCTACGGAGAATTTGTCGTAACGAAGAAATAGCCGCCACCGGGAAGCGGAACATCCGCTGTCGACTTCTCGCCCTGGTCACTTCAGGGTGAGAGCTGACCGCGCGGTTCCCTTTCTGAAGCACGGGTCCTTTTGCGGCAGGAGCACTACCGTTCTGTCGTGTGTTTTCACTGCACGGGGAGTCATCTGTGGACGACGATGTCTTGTTATATATTGAAGGGCGACCCTTTTCCGATGCCTTGCGCAGCGCCGGCGAGATGAAATGGAGCGGCATCATGCGCGCCATGCAAGGAGAAGACCAGGTCGGCGTGGTGGTCATGCGCGACGGGCACATTGCCTGGGCGGTGAGCAACAGCCAGACCGAGAATTTCGGTTCTTTTCTGGAACGGATCGGCATGGTGCCCAAAGACCGGCTCAACGAGGTCGTCGAAAAATACCGCTCTCTTGGCAAGTCGAAAAAGCTCGGTTCCCTGCTGGAAGAAGCCGGACTCATCTCCCACGGGACCTTGCGGGAGTGTCTGCGTGCACACGTTACGGCCGCCCTCGCTTCAATGGCCGGCGACCCGCGGATACGGCTCCTTGCCAGAAACGGCGAGATGGCCGTGGATGCGGGCCTGATCTTCATGGTCAACGAGGTCATGCCTGATGCCGCCGCTGGAGTCGAGCCGGAGCATATGTCGCCCGCTCTGGAACCTGAATCCGAAGCGGTTCACGGTGAAGACAGCTGCTTGCCGGACAGCTCCTCCGACATGCTGAAGGGGTTATCGTCGCTTTCAGGGTATCAGTATGCTTTTGTCGCGGACGGAGAGGGAAAGGTGCTGGCTCTCCATAGTGCCGACGAGGTTACCGTGCATGCAGAGCATGTCGTTCCCGCGGTGCTTGCCTGGATCAACGCATCCGTGCTGGGGTCCGACGGGATAGCCATGGGGAAGGTCCTGTTTTCGTTCACCCAGTATGAATCGGGATCTCTGTTTGTCCAGTTGACCGGTGTCGACGGCCGTTCCTTCCTGGCGGTTTCGCTCGATCAGGGCGGCAAGCTGGGGGTTGTCATGCACAAGGTGGCGGAACTCATGCCCCTTGTACGAAATTTTGTTGCGTAGTCCCGCAACGGTTGTGGACCTTTCAACAAGCATGGGGTGTAACCGGAAACGTTAGGTGCTGAAACACACGAGCCGGCGTGCTCGTGCTGCTCACGGGTTCCGTATCCGGTGTGCCCAGGTCGGGGAGATGAAATGGCGAATATACTTTCCATGGTGAGTTCCAAAGGAGGCACCGGCAAGACAACGGTTGCTCTCAATCTGGCCGTTGCCCTTGCTGAAAGCGGCGAGCCAACCCTGCTGATGGATGTCGACCCTCTTGGGGCAATCGGCTTTTCCCTTGCACGGAGCGACACCGAATGGAAAGGGTTGGCGGAATACCTGATGAAGCAGGCTACCCTGGAGGAAGCTGTCATCCAGACGAAGCTGCCCACCCTTTCCATCCTGCCACGTGGCCGGCTCGACCCGCTGGACGTTGGGGTCTATGAAGAAATGCTCCATTCGTCTTCAGCCTTGCAAGACGTGATCGATGCTGTCGCGCAGAGATTCCGTTATGTTGTCATCGATACTCCTTCCGGGTTGGGGCTCGTCACCAGAGCCGCCCTTGCAGTCAGCAACTTCGCGCTCATTCCCATGCAGGCGGAACCGTTGGCCTTGAGGTCCATAAGCCAGACGCTCCGGGTGCTGCAGCATGTCAAGGAGCATGAAAACCCGGGTCTGAACCTGCTGGGGATCCTCGCGACAATGGTTCAGATGAACAAGGATGTTTCGTTCAATATCATGAACGCAGTCTGGTCATCCTTGAGTGGCGTTCTGGAGACCCATATTCCGAGGGCGGATGTTTTCACTGTTGCCAGCGAGAAGGGTTTGCCGGTGGCGTTCCTCCCGGGCACGTATCCGCCGGAGGCAATCAGGTTCGAGCTGCTCGCGACAGAGATAAAAGGTATCATTCAGGGACTGGGTGGCATGACAGGAGACATCGATGAAAGACCACAGCGTGAACTCATATGATCTGAAGCAGGCACGTGAGATTCTGAACAGTCTCGTGTCGGGCACAACTGCTGTTCTTGAGGAGAAAAAGCCGGAATCGCCGCTATATCTGCGATTGTCGGATGATTCGACGGCGCGCGGCGAAGCGCGGCGCGCACCGGAGCCGGCTCCGGAAACAGCGCCTGCCGTGATTCCTGATGTGCCGCCGCAGCAGTTTCCCGGGTGGGAAAGCTGCATTTCATGGTGCATGAACATAACGCGTTCCGAAGCAGCTTTCGTGGTTGATTCGCAAGGTTTCGTCATTGCCAGCCGGGGCCGTGTCCCCGGCCACGGGTTCGACGGCACTGGAGCGGAGCTCATCTGTTCGGTGGAGCAGCTTGAGAGGATAGATCCGGATGCGGGGAAACTGGTCTGGATCGACCTGGATTACGACAAACGCAGGGTTGTCGGCTTTATACCGCCATCAGACAAGAAGGAGCATTATGTACTGGGACTGATATCGCCTGAACCGGCCTATACTTCCCTGAAGCAGATCATTACCCGCCAGATACTGGACAACCTGCCGAACCTGGACTAGTTTTTCCCTCCGGGTTTGCACAATTCGAAGATCACTTTGCGTGAGGATTTCCGACGCTCGTCCAGGTCCGTCTATAACATTGTGCATTTTATTGCGGTAGGGGCGGGTTTGTAGCCCGCCCTCTATCCCTGTTCGGTCCAATAACCTGAGAAGTCGTGCGCTCCCCCGCTCAGAAAGAGTGCCCGATCCCGATGCCGAAATGGAATGTGGGATAATTCCAGTACTGGTCCGGTTGCAGGATGCGGATTTCCCGTATTGTTACAACGGGATAGATATAGTCCGTACCTCCCAGGGGTTTGCTCCTCGTGCCGTCCACCCGGCCGACAAGGGAAACCGTCAATCCTTTGGCGAATACCACCGGGTCCAGGAATTTCTCGTTTCTGGCAATGAACCTTCCTTCGGATGGAGCGCCGTCAGCCGGGCGGCCCAGCCAGTCGAGGCCTACCTGGACAACTTCAAGCTCACCGCCTGCAGCGGAGTTTTCGACACCGGCAATGATACCGCCCAGCAGGATGTACTTCCCGACCACGCCACCCGGATTTTCCTTCACCTGGCGATAGGTGATGTTCTGATCCACAAGATCAAGAGATTCACGGCTTATTGCATGGGAGCACCCAGCCAGAAACAGGGTAATGATTGCAATCTTCATGATGTTTCGCACAGCACACCTCCCGCAAAAAATGCGTTGCTGCTATTCATGGTTGCACTGAAATGCGTAAAGTCAAGTGACCGCCCACAGCAGATTATCGATTGCTACTGCCGTCGTGTAGCGGACGAGACTATGGTTGGGTTTTCTGCTCCGCCGGTTGGTGCCGGGTTTACCGGGAGGGAAAAGAAGCCGCCCCGCGGTGGCAGTTCCGCGGGGCGGTCAAGGAATGGGAAGAAAATATAACGCTATATACAATAATTTATTGCGATGTGCAAGAGAAAAACGCATTGTGTTGATTGAACGAACTTACAGGTAGCGCTGATCAGGGTATGAATCCGGTTTTTCCGGTTTTTTCCACACGTCTGCAGGACGTGCAGGGGTTCAGGCTCTTGTTGCAGGGATCGATGTGGATGATGACCTGGGTATTGGCCAACGTTTCCCTGATTTCTTTTTCGATTCTGTCGCTCAGTTGGTGGGCTTTTTCAATCGTCCAGTCTCGGGGCACTACGAGGTGCAGATCAATGAACCTCATGGGACCGGACTTCCTGCTTCTGAGACGGTGAAAGTCTATGCACCCTTCCTGGTAACGGGAGAGGACTGTTCTGATTCTTTCCTCGTCCTGGCGGGGAAGCCGCACGTCGAAGAGGTCTGCAGCCGCATTTCTGGTAAGATCGATTGATGACTTGATGATGAGCCCGGCAACGGCAATTGCCGCAACGGAGTCGATGATCGTGAACTTGGTGACTGCAATCAGCGCCAGACCGGCAACAACCCCGACGGAAGTATAAACGTCTGCCCTCAGGTGCCAGGCGTCCGCTTCCAGAGCTATGGAATCCGTTTGGCGGGCAACACGGAACAGGTAACCGGAGACGAACCAGTTGACCGCAGCCGAGAGTGACATGACTGCGGTTCCCAGCCCCAGGTGCGTTACCGCTGATCCGTGCCGGATCCGGTGAATCGCTTCGTAAATGATGTAAACCGCAGCGAACAGGATCAGGAGCGCCTCGACCACTCCGGAGAAGTTTTCCCATTTCCCGTGTCCGTAGGGATGTCGCTCGTCGGCCGGTTGCTCTGCTTTTCTGATGGCATAAAAGGCAATAACGGAAGCAATCAGGTCGAGCCCGCTGTGCATCGCTTCAGAGAGAACGGCAACCGAGCCCATCAAAAAACCCACTGTCAGCTTGAGGGCAACCAGAAGGGAATTGGAGAGGACCGAAATCCGTGCTGCTCTGATCTTGAGGGAATGGTTGTTTTCTGTGGTTGCTTCCATGAGATTCCGTACCTGGTGTTCATCCGGTGACTCCGGATCGACACAAACGCAGTTTCCAGATCGGAAACGAGGATATTTTTGTTCTGGCAAGGAAACCAAGGGGTTGCGCGGAGGCATACTGGAGTATGTCGCACAAGCAAGCCCGCAGGTTGACACCGCCAGGGCGAAAAAAGACCGTTTCCGGATGGAAACTAACATAGCAAACCAGTGCAACAGGACGCAATGAATTATTGCTCGGCCGGTTCATTCACCACCGGTTTGGTAGCTTTTGAAGCTGGTTTTCTTATTGAGCGGGGATCACCACGAAACACACATTCACTCTTATTTCAATTGACTCTGCTTGATCATATTTGTTAATTTATGAGCGTTTGAGGAGTGTGCATCAGCCATTGTCCGGCAATGGCGTTCAGGTTCACGGAAAGGATGTGGTGCATGGCCATGAAGATTTTGCTTGTCGACGACTCGCCAATTTCCCGCAAGATGCTGAAGAGCTGTTTCCCCAAGGATGCCACGTTTGAATTCCATGAAGCGGGCGATGGTCTGGACGGATGCGAGAAGTTCAGGGAAATCGGGCCTGACATCACCTTTCTGGACCTGACCATGCCGGTCATGGACGGGGTTCAGGCTCTCGAGCACATGAAAAAGCACTGTCGTGACGCCGTCATAATTGTAGCAACTGCAGACATCCAGACAGGTTCGATCGAAAAGGTAATGGGGCTTGGCGCCTTCATGGTTCTCAAAAAGCCGCCGACGAAAGAGAGCGTTCGGAGTGCTCTGCTGAAGGTCGGCGAATACCGGGAAGCGCACCATGGATAACGAGTCTCTCCTGGTTGCAGACGAGGAACGAGATATCCTGCAGGAGCTGATGAATATCGCGTTCGGTAAGGCCGCGGCCGAGCTTGCCGAGGTGATAAGCATTTTCGTCGTGCTGAGTGTCCCCAGTATCAAAGTGTTGAAAGCGGCTCAGCTACCCGAGTATCTGCAGGAAGAAATCAGGGACTTTGCCGATATCAGCATTGTCGAGCAGAATTTCTGGGGCAGGTTCAAGGGAAGCGCGTTCCTGGTTTTCCCGGCCGGGGCAGGGAAGGCTCTCATAAGTCTTCTGGACCCCGAGCATGAGGCCACCTTCGAATCCGGAACCTTCGAGGTGCTGGAAAAGGAGACCCTCATGGAAGTCGGCAATATTCTGATCGGTGCCTGCGTCGGCAAAATGAGCGAGTTGCTGGGCGATGTGGTGACCTATTCCCCGCCCAAAGTCGTGGTCGAAAACGAACCTCGCGGTATCATTCCGAAGAATCTTTTCGATCCGGAGTACACGGCCATAGTCATGAGGACAGTCTTCCGTTTTGAAGAACGTGACGTGAGAGGGTTTCTCTTCCTGGTTACCACCCATGATTCGATCGTCTGGCTGAAGAAAGCCTTGGCGGCATTTATTGAACACTATGAATGAATTTTCCCAGATACTGGATTCAGTGAATCTGGGACTCGTCATCCTTGATGCCGATTTGAGAGTTCGGTACTGGAACCGGTGGATGGAGTCCCGCAGCGGTATAGCTGCTGAACGGATCGCCGGCGCTCTTCTGTTCGATTTCTTCCCTTCCCTGAAAACCCCTGCGTTCATCCGCAGCTGCAAGTCCGTCCTGACGTTCGGCAACTTCTCTTTTTTCTCGCAGAAACTCCACCGATTCCTGTTTCCTTTCAGGCCTGACAGTTCTTTCGAGTCGCGCTTCGAACAGATGCAGCAGAGTTGCACGATGGGCCCGCTGCGCAATGATGACACTACAATCTCCGCCCTGTATCTGACGGTGCAGGACGTAACCGAGCTTGCCGCATATGAGCACCGTCTGATGGAGATGAACATGCGGGACGGCCTGACCGGCGCATATAACCGGAGATTCCTGGAAAAGCGCATGGAGGAGGAGTTTAACAGGCATGTCCGTTATTCCAGGAGTCTGAGCGTCGTCATGTTCGACATTGATTTTTTCAAAAAGGTGAATGACAGCTATGGCCACCTGTGCGGTGATCTGATCCTGAAGGACATTGCCGGTGAGATTGCGGCAATGATCCGGACTACCGATTTCCTGGCGCGTTATGGGGGGGAAGAGTTCTGCTGTCTGCTGCCCGAAACCGACCTTCCTGCCGCCCAAATGATCGCAGAGCGCTTCAGGAGCAGGGTTGCCGAAGCGCAGCACATCTACCAGGGCCAGGAAATTTACGTTACCATAAGCCTGGGGGTCGCAGCTCTGACCCCGGGGCTCTCTTCCTGCCATGCTCTTCTCAAAAAAGCCGATGATGCTCTCTATGAAGCCAAACGGAGCGGCAGGAACCGGGTGGTTGCGTGCTGATTTCATCAGCTTGTCAAGAAACCTTCCTTCAGCTGATCAGGCCGGATTCTCCGGGTGCCTGATCCATTTCCCGCACATCTCCTTCAGCTGTTCCACAGTGAAGGGCTTGGAGAGGAAGTCATCCATTCCGGAGTCCAGGCACTTTTTCCGGTCTCCTTCTGCAGTGTTTCCCGTTAATGCCACTATGGGCATGCGTGCCAGGCCACGCTGCGACTCCTGGTCGCGAATCATCATGGAAGCTGCGTACCCGTCCAGTTTGGGCATTTGGCAGTCCATGAGTATCAGCACATGGATTCGCTGCTCGGCTGCCAGGACAGCTTCCGTCCCGTCGATGGCCTGATCAACGTCGTACCCGAGGTATTCCAGCATTTCAGAGGCTATCATCCGGTTGACATGATTGTCTTCCGCCAGCAGGATGCGTGGTTTCAACGAGCCCGGCATGGTTTCGGCAGGAGGGGTCCCGACCGGTATCGGTGAGGCGGCTGTTTTTTTCGAGTCCATCGCGTTCTCCGGGCGGGGCAGGGCAAGCGCGGGAAAAGGCAGCGCCCGGCAGGTCTGTTGCCGGGCGCACGGTTTGCAAAACAAGTCTGTCTTGAAGAACACGCGCTCCAAGGGGCTCTCAGTTGGCAGGGAGGTCGTTGTTACCAGTTTTCTCCCAGCAGTTCGAAGTGGCCCCGGGGGTGGGCGCAGGCCGGGCAGAGTTCGGGAGCGTCCTTGGCGGTGTGAAGATAGCCGCAGTTGCGGCAGCGCCAGACGACTTCTGCATCACGAGTGAATACGCGATTCGCCTGCAGGTTGGCGAGCAGGTCACGATAACGCTTCTCATGCTGCTTTTCAGCCACTGAAATTGCATCCCATGCCGCAGCTATCTCGACAAAGCCTTCCTTTTCCGCAACGGCTGCGAACTCGGGGTAGAGCACGGTGTGTTCCTCATGTTCGCCGGTTGCTGCTGCCAGGAGGTTTTCGGCTGTCGTGCCGATTTTCCCGGCCGGGAAGCTGGCGGTTATTTCCAGGTCGCCCCCTTCAAGGAATTTGAAGAATCGCTTGGCATGCTCCTTTTCCTGGTTGGCTGTTTCGTCGAAGATGTCCGCTATCTGCACGAATCCTTCTTTCCTGGCCACTGAGGAAAAATAATTGTAGCGGTTGCGCGCCTGGCTTTCGCCGGCAAAGGATTTCAGCAGGTTCTGCTCCGTTTTGGTTCCCTTGACGCTTTTCATGGTGGTTGTCCCTCCCGATTCTGGCGGTTGTTGGATCACTGGGCTGGATTCATGGCGCAATGACTATGGATTCATTGCCATAAGCGTGGGGTTTTGTCAAGCAGATGGGAAAGACGGTAAGGGAGCCGCGGTCCATTTCTGCAGTATGGCGGTCATCTGCGCGGAATTGAACGGTTTGGGCAGATAGTCGTCCATCCCGGCTCGCAGGCAGGATTCTCTGTCGCCTTCCATGGCATGGGCTGTAAGGGCGACGATCGGTATGCGCCTCCGCACCCCGTCGAATTTCCGTTCACGTTCACGGATAATTCTCGTTGCTTCGTATCCATCGACAACCGGCATCTGGCAATCCATGAAAACCACGTCGTATTCTGATGTAAAAACCGCAGCCACGGCAAGGTTGCCGTCTGCCACCACGTCAACCAGGCAGTCGAGGCTTTCCAGGATGAGTCTGCCGACTTCCTGGTTCACCGGGTTGTCTTCGGCGAGCAGGATGCGCAGTTCGCGTTTGATGGTAGCACGAACATCCACCGATGCGGTTGCCTTCGGTGAAACGACCTGTTCCGGAAGCTCATTGCCTCGCAAAGCCCGGATGGTGAACCAGAACAGCGAACCCTGGCCCGGAGTGCTTTCCACGCTGAGCGTGCCTCCCATCATGTCCACCAGTTGACAGGAGATTGCCAGGCCGAGGCCGGTTCCTTCGTGGCGCCGGGTCATGGAATCGTCGGCCTGGGAAAATGCCTCGAAAATGGTCGGGAGTATGTGATGGCTGATTCCCGGTCCGGTGTCGCGAACATCGAAACGCACCACCAGTTGGTCGGTTTCGTCGGCGACGATGGAAACGGAGAGCGCAACTTCGCCCTTTTCGGTGAATTTGATCGCATTGCCGAGAAGATTGATGAGAACCTGACGCAACCGAACCATGTCTCCCATCAGAAACCGGGGCACATCATGAGCGATGTCATGCCAGAGTTCGATTTTTCTGTTCTGGGCTTTGACGGAAAAGAAATCGGTGACGTCCTTGACCAGTTCATGCAGGTTGAAATCGCACGATTGCAGTTCGAGGCGGCCTGCTTCGATCTTTGAAAAGTCCAGGATGTCGTTGATGATGGCCAACAGCTTTTCCGCCGAACTGTGGGCCATGCGGGCAAGCCGCGCCTGTGATTCGTCCCTGAGAGAATCTAGCATGAGGTCGAGCATGCCGAGCACTCCGTTCATCGGCGTGCGGATCTCATGGCTCATGTTGGCCAGGAACTGGGATTTGGCCCGACTGGCCGACTCGGCAGCTTCTTTGGCGTCCCGGAGAGCCTTTTCCGCTTCTTTTCGCTGGGTGATGTCAAGGGCAACGCAGACAATCCCCTGGACGGTACTCCGCGCCCCGTGCATGACCGAGGCGGAGAATATCACCGGAATCATGTCGCCGTTCTTTGCCCGATAGGACGTTTCCACATTGCTGATGAATCCCTGTGGGAGAATTGCCGAGATTTTGGATACGTCCATTCCTACGATGCCGGGGACACTGGGCAAGTCGAGTATTTTCCCGATGTGATGTTCAATGAGTTCCTCTTCTGTGTATCCAAGCAGAGCCAGTGTCGCCGTGTTCACTCGCTGTATCACGCCGTCCGTGGTTATGACCATAAGGGTGTCATTCATTGACTTGATGATATTATCAGTGTATTCACGGGCGGCATTGATTTCGCTCTGAGTCTTGCGCAGTGTTTCGGTCATCTTGTTGAACGATTGTCCCAACCGTTCCAGTTCGTCGCCTGTCTTGATGTCGGTTCGGGCGGTAAGGTCTCCACTCGCGACAAGTTGGGTGGTTTCGTCAAGTGTGTAGATGGGCTTGGTGAGCTTGCGGGCGAAAATCGCGGAGACGCCGATACCGACGCTGAGGCAGAGCAGCGCCAGCAGTGCGGTGCGCAGGTACATGGCGCGGATATCGGCATGGAATTTCTTGAGGGACAGACCGATGTGGATCCATCCCCAGTCGATGCCGGAATACCGGAAGGAATGAGTGTAGTGATATACTTCTTCGGCCGACACTGCGCTCTTGAGAAACCGGCTGCTCTGGATACGGTCGTGCCCGGGCGCCCAGATTCCCTTCAGGTTTTCCTGCTTCCAGCCCTGTTTTGTAATGACGAGAGAAAAACCGTCCTTCCTGGTGACGACCAGGTAGGCAATTGATGGGCTGTCATTGACGACCCGCAGGCAGTGTTCCACGACGGTACCGAAATCTTCCGTGATGATCGCGCCTGCCGTCACCTGGTCGATCGACGTGACGGTACTTTTCGCTTCAGATTCCATTGCATCGAGTATTGCAGTGCGCTGGAAGGGCATGGTTGCGATGATGAAAAGTCCGAGTGTTATGACGATCAGAATGGAAGAAATGATGGCCACGCGGAGCAGGATGCGCTTCGGCCAGATGATGTCGGCCATGTTCCGGAATCGTGTTATGCCGCTGCTTTTCCCCTGTTCCGTCGACATGTCAGTTCCTTTTTGCAAGTCGTGTCCTGAGAATATCGTGTTCTCTGAAAAGTTCTTCCATCCGGGCCAGGTACTCGGGGCGGAACGGGACGAGCCTGTTCATGCGGAACAGGGTGAGGAGCTGTTTCCCCTGAACGGTCCGGTCCAAAGATTGGAGCACGTCCCGCAGCATTTCCCGATGGCTAGCGGGCAGGCCCTTTCGGGTTGCGATGATGGCGCTGGGGCGCGGCCTGGATTCCTCGAGCACCAGCAGTTCCCGCTTGAGCTGGGGGTTGAGATCCGCCATGACCTGCAGGCTGCGGAGCGTGACGACGCAGGCGTCTTCTTTGCGGAAGAATACCGGCAGGATGGCGGCTGACGGTTTCAGCACGTTCCGTGATTGCGCAAAGAAACGTTCCGGCTTCCGCACGCCCGTGCGCATCAGAATCGTATCGAGCCAAAGATTGCGGCCTTTCGCGCAGAGCGTATGCTGTTGGATAAGCGTCTTGCCTTTCAGGTCGGAAATGCATCGGGCGTTGCTGTCTCTCCTGACCACAAGGACGAGACGGTCAAAGATATCTTTATCCCTGGCCGAGACGAACAGTGGCTCCAGGTTCACTTTGTTCCTGAGCTGCAGGTATTCCTCCGGCAGGAGCACCACCAGATCGAGATGCTTCGACCGCAGCTTTTTTTCCAGATCATCGAGCGACTTGCAAACTGTGGTGCTCGCGGTGCCGCCCCATTTCGCGGCAACGAGATTGCTCCAGATCGAGGTGATTGCCTGGGCGCGCTCCTTTTCCACATCGAGGAACGTGCTGACGGAAAACCCGACGGAGGTATGCACTGCCTCGGCTGCCCCGGAAGTATTCGGTAACACTGCCAAAGGCAGTACGACAGGCAGGAGGAGGATGAACCGGCGAAGCAGTCTGCCCGGTTTTACGAAATGAGTGGCGACCGATAGTCGCCGTACTGGTTTTTTCATCGTTTTCTAGCCTGTGCGACCATCAGCCGCTCCTGCTCCCTGAGCAGCTCTTCCAATCCTGACAGGTGGGAAGGGTTGAAAGGCACGATGGTCCCTACCTGGAAGAGTGTTGCCATTTGTTTGCCGACAGTAGTTTTGTCCAGACTTGTCGCAGTATTGTCCATTGTTCGTTTCAGCCTCTCGCTGATGTTGTAAGGAATGCACGAGATGGATCCTGCAAGACTGTCAGATTCTGCTATGGCAATCAACTGCGTTTCCAATTGGGGGTTCAGGATTTTGCAGGTTTCGAAGGAACCGCGACTGACGAGCGCGCTGTCAAACTTGCGGAAGAACACGCCCATGACAGCCTGGGAGGGTTTTTTCGATTCCGTCTGCTGGCGGAAATAGCCGGTTGATTTCCTGGCGCCTTCCCTCATGAGGAGGACATTGAGCCAGAGCAGGCTCGCATCGTGTTTTGTTGCCGTGGACGTGGACAAGGTCTTGCCCCGGAGGTCACGGAACCTTCGAATGCCGCTATCACGACGGACAACAATCAGGTGCTCGACTTCACGACCTTTCTTGTTTGCCGCGATGTATGCCGGAACGATTTTCAACCCTCGACGATACTTCAGATATTCGAGGGCCGGCATGGTGACGAGGTGGATTTCTCCCTGCTGAATCATGTCCTGTATTTCTTCGGTTTTGTCGAATATGGTAACCTTTGCCTTCTGTATTCCCACTTTGCGGGACAATCCCCTGGCCCAGAGCTCCATGGCGAGCCTGGCGTCGCAACGGTCAATTTCCGGGAACGCGCCTGACGAGAAGGCGACATGAAGTACCTTCGGCAGGCTGACGCCTGCATCGGCCTGCCCGGGAAGCGGTTGCGCCAGCACGACAATGATTGCCAGCAGCCAGACGAGGGCACACCATGCACAGCGTGGCAGTTTCCCGGTGACTGCGGCAGTATCCATTCTCTTGGAGTGTAGCGGTTCTTTCATGCTCATTTTCTGCCACGCTTTGCCGGCAGCCGGTTCCAGTCGCGGACCAGGTCTTCCAATCCCGAAAGATAGGAAGGTTGGAACGGAACGGCGCGATCCATCTGGAACAGCGTGAACATCTGCTTGCCGACGCTGCTTTCGTGAAGACGGGTCGTCTTTTCTTCAATCCTGTGCCTGAGGTTTTTGCTCACGTTGTGCGGTATGCAGGTTATGACTCCGGGGAAATTTTCCGATTCCGCCAGAATGGTCAGTTGCCTGCCGAGCTGCGGGTTGAGGGCGATACTCGTTTCGAGGGCGCCGCGACTCAACATGGCAGCGTCGTGCTTCCTGAAATACACGTTCAGAAGGGCTTTCGAAGGGGAGATGGACTCTTTGATTTCCCCCAGGAATTTTGACGGTTCACCGCATCCTTTCTTGGAAAGGAGCACTGAAAGCCAAATATAGCCGACCGTGTATATCTTTCGGGTGGCCATCACCAATGACCTGCCCCGCAGTTTGGGAATCGAAGTGATGCCGCTGTCGCGACGGGCGACGATCAGGTAACGGTACTTGTTTTCGTGATATCCTGCCGCAACCAGCGAAGGTGACATGCGGGCGGACGTGCGGATGTCCAGGTAATCGATTGCCGGGAGATTGACGACAGAAAGCTCCCCCCTGTTCACCGCGGCGAGGAGGTCCTGGGTACGGGTGAAGACGACGGTTTCGGGGGGTGTCCTGATACCCATTTCGCGGGCCAGTTGCCTGGTCCAGAGTTGCAGGGCCGCCTGCGCTTCGCGCTGGTCCACACTGGTGAACGTCCCCGCTGAGAAACCCACTTTGAGCCTCATGCTCTCGATGCCGCCCTGGTCGGCGGACGTGGTGGGCCTGGCGACGCAAAGGGCGCCTGCTGCCGCGAGTGCAATCAGCACGAACGGTATTCTCTTCGGCATCGTTGCCAGTATTCGTCTGAAAGCTGCCTTCATGGAAGTTCTTTTTCCTGACCACGCGTGCCTGACATCAGTGTGCAACCTTCATGAAAGCATCGACCTCTTTGCCCACCACGAACTCCAGGTTTGCCCGGGCTTCGAGATTGT
Source organism: Geobacter sp. UBA5735 (assembly GCA_002419385.1). Classification (GTDB taxonomy): domain Bacteria; phylum Desulfobacterota; class Desulfuromonadia; order Geobacterales; family Geobacteraceae; genus RPRC01. The sequence goes on along the minus strand of DIFZ01000061.1, from coordinate 24,195 downwards.
CAAAGAGCGCCTTGCGGTACTGGGCCTTCATCAGGGACTCCACCAGTTGGGCTTCGATCACGTCCTTGGTTTCAACCAGCTCTTCCTGGTAGGCGCGCTCGTTCAGCGCCCGGTTTTCCTCGGAGGAAAGGGCCGCGGCTTCGGAAGATTTCTTCTGCTCCCGGGCGCTCATCATGTGGATGAAAATATGTTTCACCTGCAGGGCAATGCCCTCCCTGAGGAGTAACTGCTGCTCCTTCAGCCTTTCCAGTCGCGCCCTAGCCTCGCGAACTTCGTTGGTGGTGCGGAATCCGTTGAACAGCGGGAGTTCGATCCCGACCCCGATGGCCCAGGAATTCCTGTTCTCCGGTGTCACGATCCCGCTGTTGTAAGAATTCTCGATCCGCGTCACCTTGCCGAACAGCCCGATTTTAGGGAGGTGGCCGCTCCGGGCTTCGTCGATTTTCGCGGCTGCCGCTTCCAGCCCCGCCTCGAGCCGCGCCCAGTCGGGGTTGAAGCGGTAGGCCCCGCTTACCAGTTCCTTGAGGTCGGCATCGACCGGCGTGAAGGGCAGTTCCTGGAGAGCCGGCTCGACGGGGCTTTCCCATCCCAGCCCCATGGTGTTGGTCAGGGCGGCCCTTGCCAGCTGCTCATTCGCCTCGAGCGCGGTGACGGCGCCGCGCAGCCCTTCGACCACGGTCTTGTTGCGCAGGTAGTCGGTTTTCTTGACCCTGCCCGAACCCTTGGTGTAGAGGTTTTCCGTCAGTTCGAGCGTCACTTCCATGCGGGAGAGCGCATCCCTGCCGATCCGGGCCAGTTCCCTGGCAAGCATCGCACCGTAGTAGTAGCGGGTGGTGTCGTAAACAACCTGCAGATCGGTGCGGCGGGCTTCCTCGCGTGAGGCTTTCATGCCCTGTTCCGCCTGCCGGACGATTGCGCTGACCTTGCCACCGGTGTATATCGGCAACGTCATGTTCAGGGTTGCGACGAAATTTTTCCGGTCCATCAGTTTTACATCCTGCTCGGGAATGTTGTAGGAGCCGGCAGGAACTGTGATCGGCATCGGTCCCATGGGTGTTGTGGCGATAATGGTCGATGCCGGTGTTTGCATGGATCGTGCGGGAAAAATGAAATTGGGGTCTTCGTCCAGCATGCTGAAGGTTCCGGTGGCGTCGATCTGCGGCCAGTAGCCCGACAATGCCTGCCGGTGCTGGGCCCCGGCTATTTCAATGCTGAGTCGGGACGCTGCCCGCCCATGGTTTTTCTCCAGTGCGATGTCGATGCACTGCTGCAGGCTGAGCGGCGCTGACGGACCAGCAGGTGGGGATGCGGTCTCTGCGGATGCGCCTGCGGCGATTCCAGCGACAATAGTCGCCACGGCACATGGCAGAAACTTCAGGAAGGTGATGAATGGCTGCATCTTTCGTTTGGTTGTGTAGCTTTTACGGTTCATTATACTCTCTTGGTTCGTGGGGACCATCACGCATGGATGGTTTCGCATGCATTCTTCCCAGAAACAGTGTCGTGAAATATCGTGTCATTTTGAGGTTTGTTGTCACTTTTTGGAGAGTTTTTCCAGGAGGTCTGCAAAAACCTCCTGGACCAGCCTGAATTCATCTTCTGCCTCTGCCAGAAGACCAGTCGCCCGATCGAGGCATGCTTCCCGTCCGTGCCGCTCCAGGTGCGAGCAGAGGTTCCCGAGTGATGTTGCCCCCATGTTCATGCTGCTTGACTTCAGGGAGTGGGCTGCTTTCGCGATGGCCGCGGTATCCGACCCGGCAACCGCCACTCTCAAGTCTTTCATTAGTTGGGGTGCAGACGAGAGGAATGCATCGAGAAGCCGTATCCTCATGTCCGGATCTCCCGGTCTCCCCAGTGCGGCAAGCGAGTCGAGCATGCTCCAGTCGATGGATGGGCCGGCGCTGGTTTGTTTCGATATTCCAGGTTCTTTTGTCATTAGCTTGCGTCCCTCTGATGGCACAGTGTCCTTTATCGGCAGATATCTTGACAACTTTAGCGGGGTTCACAATTACCGTGTGAGTCGTATGAATCAATCGGTTTAATTAAAATTGAAGAAAATGCGATTCATAATGGATGCGCGATGGAAAGTCAATCCTTTTCTTGCGTTGTGTGTCTCGTGAATGATTGTAGCGTTCCCTACGATTTTCTTGACAGCCGTATGCAAAAAGGATAATTTTCCACAGTTAATTGATCGGTAAATGGTTAAACCCTGACAATAAAAAACTGCGTGTCGCGACTTCATGCCGCCCTCTTTCCCGCGACAGTCATGGATGCCACGAATGCACACTGCCAAAGACACGGCATACAACATCTTTACTCTGTCCTACCTGGACAAGGAACTTGAGGCTGCATTCCGGGATGAATACTGCGACAGGAGGCTTCTCCATCTTCGCCTCGACCTGCTGGCAGGTCTCATTCTCTACACTTCCTTCGGGATTCATGATTACTGGGTGATCCCGGACATCAAGGAGTTCGCCTGGCTTGTCAGATACGCATTTGTCTGTCCCCTGGTAATTGCGGTCTACATTTTCACCTTCAGCCGTCACATACGCAAATTCATGCAGGTGTCGCAGGCCGTGGCAGCGTTTTCCGCCGGAGCGGGCGTTGTCCTGATGATCGTGAAGGCAGAGCCGCCGGGCAACTACATGTCGTATGCGGGGCTTCTCCTGTGCCTCCTCTTCTATTTCCGTCTCCGGTTCATCAGCGCGTCGGTACTTACTGTGGCGACCATGATTCTTTATGAGGTCATCGCGCTTTGGGACGCAAGCATTCCTCCAAAGGTATTGTTCAGTAATACGTTCATCCTGTCGTCATTCTCTATTGCGGGGATGTATATGTGTTATACAGTGGAGCAGAACATCCGATCCGGATTTCTGCTGCGTCGTATCGTCGAGGAACGCAATGTCCAGATATGGGAGGCGAACAACGAGCTGGAGAAGGAAATCCTTGACCGGAAACAGGCGGAAACAGCTGTGTTGGAACAGATGAAATTTCTCCATACCATGCTGGATACGATGCCGAATCCGATTTTCTACACCGATGCCAATGGCCGTTATGCCGGTTGCAACAAGGCGTATGAAGTCTTTATCGGCAGGAGCACTGCCGAGATTGCCGGCGAAGCCGTTTCGGATGTCTGTCTGGCATCGCTCGTTGGCCTCTCGCCAGAGAGAAAGCAGGACCAGTGGAGTGATTCGGGATCTGATTCCTTTGACCTGCAGCTCCGTCATGCCGACGGTACGCTCCGCTCAGTGATTTTTTCAAGGGCTACCTATGGGGACATCGACGGAAATGCCGCAGGGACGCTTGGAGTTATTCTTGACATAACACCCCTGAAACAGGCCGAGGAGGAAAAACTGCGCCTGGAGACCCAGCTGTTCCAGTCCCAGAAGATGGAAGCCGTGGGGCAGCTGGCCGGGGGGATCGCTCATGAATTCAATAATATTCTTACTGCAATCCTCGGCTATGCCAACCTTGTCAGAAAATTCATGACTGACGGTGACCCCCTCAGCTTCTATGTCAACAACATCATCGTTTCCGGAGAAAGGGCGGCCCGTCTGATCAAAGACCTTCTTGCGTTCAGCAGGAAACAGAAGATCGAGCCCAAGCTCCTCGATCTCAACGAAGTACTGGAGAAAGCCGAGTCACTCTTGTCGATGATGATCGGAGAGGATATCGAACTGCAGGTCGCTCCGTGCGATTGCCGTCTCAATGTGATGGCGGACGGCGTGCTTATCCGCCAGGTCCTCGTGAACCTGGCAGCCAACGCCCGGGATGCCATGCCCCAGGGTGGCGTGCTTTCCATGGCAACCAACCTCCTGGAGACCGAGCGGGAGTTCGTTCATGCCCACGGTACGGCGCAACCCGGGAAATACGGGGTCATTACCGTTACCGATGGCGGCATCGGTATGGATCGTAAAACCAAGGAGCGCATCTTCGAGCCTTTTTTTACCACAAAGGAAGTGGGGAAGGGCACGGGGCTGGGACTGTCGATGGTGTACGGAATCATAAACCAGCATTGCGGCTTCATTGCCGTGGACTCGGAATTCGGCAGCGGCACGACGTTCAGGATCTATCTGCCGATCAGTCTCAAGGGCGCAGCAGAGTGCCCTGATGCCTCGCCTTTTCATGCAACGGTGCCCTGGACCCCGGACCAGGCAGCCAAAGGGGCAGCGGCATTGCCTGTGGCCTGTCGGGACATCTATCCGGGCGGCTCGGAAATGCTCCTGGTTGCCGAAGACAATTATACGGTGCGGCTCTTGACCAAGAATCTGCTCCAGGAAAATGGCTACAAGGTAATCGAGGCGGTCAACGGTGAGGATGCTTTGCAGAAATTCATGGAACTGGCGGATGACATCAGGCTCCTGGTGCTGGATGTCATCCTGCCGAAGCGCAACGGCTGGGAAGTCTTCGATGCCATCCGTAAGATACGGCCTGACATCCGGGTGATATTCATGAGCGGGTATACCGCCGAGGTTTTCCAGCAGAGGGCGATACCGGAAGAGGGGATGAATCTGCTGGCGAAGCCCGTACCACCGGGGATACTCCTGCGGACGGTCAGGCAGGAGTTGGACAGGTGATGTTCCCCCCCGGCGCTGAGCGCAAGGGGGGGGATAGTGCCGGTCAGTACAGTTGCTCGATGAACTGGGCGATGTTTTCGCCGAGGCTTTTTGCCTGGTGGGGGAAGAGGTCCAGGTAGCTTTCCATGCCGATAGCTCCACGGTAGCCTGTTTCCCGATCGACGAACACTGCCAGTTCCTGGCCTGTCTGGGCATCGATGAGTCTTCCCTTTACCTTCAGATAGGCCTTGCCTGCTCCGAATCCGACAAAGAATTTCAATGCGCGGCTCCCGGCATTGAATTCGGTGAAGGCGCCTTCCAGGATCACGGCGTTTTCCGTTGGCTCGGCATTTATCAGGATAGTGCTGAAAAGCTTCTTCATTTTCAGCTGCATTTCGACGTTGTCCGTAATGGTTCTCGACAGAATCGGGGCTTCATTGCATCGATCTTGGCTCTTTCTTCATCGTCCACCCGCGAGTATTCCGCTCCCTCGGAGTTGAAGTCACGGATTACCAGGGTGCTGTAGGAACTGAGCCTGGCGGTGGTCAGAATGGTTTCTTCCGTAAGAATGTCCGGTTTGGCAATGGCCGGTTCCTGACCGAATGCCGGCATGATGGCGCAGGCTGTTACCGCGATTGCCAGCAACATGTTCACTATGGTTTTTCTCATGATGCCTCCTGTGCTGTGTTGAACTGAGTTTTGGTTGTTGCCGTTTGTTCTGACGGACGGGATTATACATCTGAACTATCCGGAATAAAACAGAAAATAGTAACCATTTGCCTTTTCCCGTTCGCGGACGTCCCGTGTTGCACGAGTTCAGTCTGAACAGTGTACGTTCAGCGGGGTAATGCGCTGCAGCGGCATTCAAGGGTGGCCCTTTTCCAATACCTGCCGACAGTGGTAAACTTGTTCCACAGAGGCGCCTGCCCTGCAATTCGATCATCCGCAGCTGCTCAGGGCCGACTGGGTTTCAGGAAGCATCGCACGGGAGGAGGCACAAATGTTCAGGGTACTTGCCGTCTTGTTCTTTCTGACGATCGTCACGCTTGCTCCGGCAGATGGGTATCCGGCCAGCTTTGACTGTTTGAATGCGGTTTCCGGGATAGACAAAATGATATGCGCCCATGAAGAGCTTTCAACTGCGGACGAAAAACTTGCCCGTGCCTATCGGGCGGCGTACCGCAGGACGCGTGACAGGAAAGCCCTGAATGCGGCGCAGCGTTCCTGGGTGAGAAAACGCAATTCCGCGGTTGACCTGCCCGAGTTGAGGGCGCTCTATGCACAGAGAATCGCAGAACTGAAAAATGGCGCGGCAGATCCATCTCAGACTTCCCGGAGAGCGGATGAAAGGGGTTCCAGGAGAGCCTACTTCAGCAATGACGGCGAGCTGGAAATCAATGACCTCGGCTACGGCAAGATCGCGTTCCGCCTGCTTGTCATCAATCATCAGGGACATGTCGGCGAACTGCAGGGGGTCATGAGCGTCAGCAACGGCGCCGGCAGGTATGTCGCCGAGGAATGCGAGCTCGATTTTTCCTTTGAACGTGACCTGATAGCGGTCAGGCAGAATTTCAACAAAGGGACGTGCCATGCCGGGACGAACGTGGCGTTGGAAGGCGTCTACCGACTGCCGTCCAGGAATGCATCGAAGCGATAGCTGCCGCGGCGGGCAGCTTCATGAATCGAAGATGGGGCCGAAGAAATCTTCCATTTTTTTCCGGGCATTGAGCGCAACTCCGTGGGTGCCGCGCAGCGTGCCCGTTATGAGGTCATTGACGATCCGGTGATCCAGTTCGTTGTTTTTTGCCCATTCACTGATCGACATTCCCAGGGGGGTCAGTTTTTCCTCGACAATATGAATTCTCTGTTCACTTTCCATAACAATGCTCCATTTCCAATAAATACGGACGTGCTTGAGTATCCCGTTATTCTTCAATGGTGTCCATGATACACTGATAGCCGTCTTTGTTCAATGCCTCATGACAACATGCTGCATGGCGCCGGAGTCGTGAGGCGGTTTCCGGCGGCCTGAAAAAGCGGTTTCAGGCCATCTCGCCGGCCTGCCCCGTGGAGCCCAGGACGCTGCTCCAGAGGCGGCCTGCCGGGTCCAGCCGTTTCCTTCCGGAAATCACGTACCTGATGGGGAGATGGGTGAATTCATTCTTCCATGTGCCGACCACCATGTCGGTGCGGCCGGCCATGCCCGCATGAACCGCGTTATGTCCGAGAAGAAGGCAGAATGCCGAATCGCGGGCATTGGCAGGTGTGCTGCGTATCGTATAGCTGGGGTCGATATACTTCAGGTTGACCGGAATGCCGGCCCGGGAGAAAAACTCGCAGATCCTGTCCCGCAGGAAGGCGCCGATGTCGCCGAGACGCACATTTCCCGAAGCGTCCCGGGTGCAGACCTTTTCCATCAGGTCCTGGCCTGCGCCTTCGCCGGCGACGATGACCGCGTGTCCCCGGTCGGCCAGTCTTTTTCGCAGAATTTCCAGAAAGCCCTCGCAGGTGAACGGTATTTCCGGCACGAGGCAATAGTTGACGTCACTGTTCGCCAGCGTGGCGTAGGCAGCGATAAAACCCGACTGGCGGCCCATGAGCTTGACCAGACCGATGCCGTTGCGTGCGCCGCTCGCTTCGCAGTGGGCGGCCGAGATCACGTTGCGCGCCTCGGAGATGGCAGTCTGGAAACCGAAGGATTCTTCGACGAACAGGATGTCGTTGTCGATGGTTTTGGGGATGCCGATGACGCACGTCCTGAGCCCTCTGCGGCCGATTTCAAGCGCGATTTCGTGCGCGCCGCGCAAGGTGCCGTCGCCACCTATGGCGAACAGTATCCCCACGTTCATCGACGCCAGGGTATCCACCATTTCGCCCACATCCTGCGGACCCCGGGAACTGCCGAGGATCGTGCCGCCCTGTTGATGGATCCCTTCCACCGTCTCCGGAGTGAGCACCATGGGGAAATGGTTGTGGCGGCCCGTAATTCCTTCGAAACCGTAGCGGAAGCCGAATACCGTCCTGACGCCGTAGTGGTGGAACAGGCTGAGGACGATCGCCCTGATCACGTCGTTGAGGCCGGGGCAGATGCCCCCGCAGGTGACGATGCCGCAGACGAGATGCCGGGGGTCGAAAAATATCCGTTCCCGTGGGCCTGCCGCTTCGAAGGAGGGGAATTCGGCGCCGCGTGACTGCAGGCTGCGCAGTTCCTCCACGCGACCATGGTAGAGAATCCGGTCGCTGTCGTTCACGAACCGGCCGAATGAGATGGGAGAGGGGATGTGGCATTCGCCGAGCTGCTCGACGGTGAAGTCCAGTTCATTGTCTTCCATAACGGTTTCCTTTTTCACCTGGTTGACGGCGTGGTGAAACCAGGGGGCTGTTCCTTTTCCAGGTGGCGTTGAACCAGTGCTGCCGCACCCAGGACCGCGGCGCTCCTGTTCCCGAGCCCCGAAGGGAGCAGCTTCACCCGTTGCCGGCTCATTCCCGGCAGATGTTTTTCAAGCGAACGACGGGCAGGATCGAAGATGAGATTGCCGGCTGCTGCCAGACCGCCGTGGAGAAATATGGCCTCAGGGCTCAAAAGGGCCGCAGCGTCTGCCAGTTTGATGCCCAGTATCCGGCCGGTTTCTTCGAAAGCAGCGCAGGCAAGCCGGTCCCCCTGGCGTGCGGCTTCATATACCAGCCTGGCTGACAGTCCGGAGAACGGGACGGCTCGGAGGCTGCTGTCTCCGTCATGATTCGCCAGCAGGGAAAAAAACGTCCGGCACAGGCCGCCGGCAGAGGCGTACGCCTCCAGGCATCCCCTGTTGCCGCAGCCGCAGACGCGGCCGTCGGGGTCCACGACGGTATGGCCGAGTTCTCCCGCAAAGCCGTCGGCGCCATAGAGCACTTCGCCGTTCACCACGATCCCGCTGCCGACTCCCGTGCCGAGGGTCACCACCATGAAATGTTCCATGCCCCGTGCTGCGCCGTATGCCATTTCACCGAGAGCCGCGGCATTCGCATCGTTGGTGACGGCGACCGGAACGCCGAAAGCCCGACGGAAAAGACCTGCCAGGTCCACGTTCGAACCCCACTTCAGGTTGGGCGGATTGACCAGCTTACCGGTGCGGTAGTCTGCGTTGGGTGCGCCGATGCCGATGCCCTTCAAATCATGGCCGACTGAGATTGGTGCAAAAGCGTCGCGTATCCGTTCCGTCAAACGTTCCATGAACAGTGACAGCGGTTCGCTCGCCCTGGTGGGCAGTTCCGTTTCAGCCAGGCAGGTCCCGTCAGGCGCGACGAAACCGAAGGTGGTAGTCGTTCCGCCTATGTCGATGCCGAGGACGACGGGTGCTGTGCTCATCAGGGGCTCCGAGGTTCAAGGGTTGTAGCCACGCTCTTGCAGACAATAGTAGCGTATAACGTTCATTTGCACAACTCGGCAGGTTGAAGAGAAGCCGTTGCGGATGCCGCCAGCCGAATGCCGCGTTCTTGACCTGGGTCATGTGCGGACGCAAGCCGTTATGGTAGTGAATGGTAACACGGCGGGAATTACGAACCCCCATGTCCCGCGGCACACCGAAAGGAGATGAAACCATGTCGACGCACGAGAATATCATTGGCCGGGCAATCGAATTGAAGGAGCTCATAGCTTACCAGGACGGATCGGTTGTCAGCAAGACCCTGATCGACCGGGGCAAGGGAACCATTACACTCTTCTCGTTCGATAAGGGGCAGGGCCTCAGTGAACATACGGCGCCCTTTGACGCCTTTGTGCAGGTCGTGGACGGCGAAGCTGAGATAACCATCTCGGGGACGTCACATACGGTGAGGGAGGGAGAGATCATCATCATGCCGGCGGACCGTCCCCACGCGCTTCGGGCTGTGGAAAGGTTCAAGATGCTGCTGGTCATGATCCGGGCATGACAGGCATTCTCGCTGCTCAGGAGCGCTGTGCCATGGCGAGCCTGCCTGCCAGGTCATCAATGAACTGGCGGGCGGAACGGCCCGAGCGCTGGCCTTTGAACAGGGCCCAGCGGAGCGCCTCGGTGTGAAGTTCCGCCTTGTCGATGGGGAGAGCCATCCTGTCGGCGTAGTGTTCCACTATGGCCAGGTAGGTATCCTGGGAGAAGGAATAGAAGCTGAGGGTGAGACCGAAACGGTCCGCCAGGGACAGCTTTTCCGAAATTGCCTCCTCCGGGTGGATTTCCCTGCCCAGATTGTCGTTCATCGGTTCAGGCATCAGGTGGCGGCGGTTGGAGGTGGCGTACAGAAGAACGTTGTCCGGCCTGGCTTCGATCCCGCCTTCCAGGATGGCTTTCAGCTCCCGGTAGGACACGTCCCCTTCGTCGAAGGAAAGGTCATCGCAGAAGAGGATGAAGCGCCACGGCTTGCCGCGCAGGAAGCGCAGGATACGGGTAATGTGGAGCAGGTCGCCCTTCTGTACTTCCACCAGCCGCAATCCCTTGGCTGCAAAGGGCCTGAGAAGGCCCTTGATGCAGGAGGACTTTCCCGTGCCGCGTTCTCCCCACAGGAGAACGTTGTTGGCCGGAAAGCCGGCCACGAACTGGGCGGTGTTCCTCAGCAGTTCCTCCTTGGCCTCGTCAACGCCGACCAGGTCGTCCAGATCCATCATGTGCGGGTGTTCCACGGGGGACAGGGCGCCGGAGCCCCGGCCCCTGTCCCAGCGGAACGCCACGAAACGTTCGAACAGCTCCGCATCAAACTCAATTTCAGCGGTGGCAGCGTTGATGATGCCGTCCAGCTTTTCCAGCAGGCTTTCCGCCCTGTCGATGATGCCCTGCCATTGCCTCGTTCCATCGGTTTTCATAACAAGTCCCCATCTGCGGCTACATTTTCGGTTTGATGCGGTTGAACTCCGTTGATTCGTCTTTGAACTGCTTGGCCGGCAGCTTGGCGATTTCGGCCTGGACCCGCTGGATCCGCTCTTCGGTCAACGGATGGGAAGAGAAGAACTGTTCCAGCGATCCCGGCGATCTCTGGCCCATGGCATCGAGCTTCCTGAAAAAGCTGACCATGCCGCGGGGGTCGTATCCCGCACGGTACATGGTTTCGACGGCCAGGTAATCGGCCTGGTTCTCCATGCCGCGGCTGTAGGTCATGGTGGCGCCCTGGCCGAACAGTGATGCCGCCAACTGGGCCAGCAGGTTCTGGTTCTGTCCCATCACGAGCTGGGTGACCAGCGCAAGCCCGTACTGCTGGGTGAGCTGCTGCGTGCCGTGGCGGGCCACGCCGTGGTTGAGCTCGTGGGCCACCACCGCCGCCAGTTCCGTTTCGTTCTGGGCCGCCTTGATGAGGCCGGAGTGGACGTAGACATGCCCTCCGGGAACGGCGAAGGCATTGACGCTGTTATCCTTCACGACTTTGAAGGTGTAGTCGAATTCCCGGGCGCGAACCCCGGTAAGGAGCCGGTTTCCCAACCGGTCGATGTATGCCTGCACCAGGGGGTCGGCCACGACCCGCTGCTGTTTTTCCACTTCCCTGGCGAACCTGTCGCCCAGCTGCTTCTCCTCTTCCAGCGAGATCAGGTTGAAACCGTGGATGTTTTCCTGGTTGACCGCGCAGCCTGCCGACAATCCGGCCATCAGAAGCATGATAACGATGACAATTCTGGTTCCCATAGCCATAGCCTCCTTTTGCTTTTATCAGTCCTGAATCCGTGACGCCTCCACGCCTGCGCGGAACGCGCCGGTTTTCAAGGTGCATTCCCGTTCCCAGGCAAGATACCCGTCATCCTTGATATCCCAGAAGGATTCGATACGCTTTTCATAATAGTCGAGGTCCGCGCATTCCTTTTCGGCCTGTGCGAGACAGGAGGGCGTGATGAGGCCCTTTTCGCAAAGAAAGGTGTAGAACGCCCGGACTCCCCGCAGATGCCCCGCCAACTCATCCAGCGAGGGTTCCAGTGTGGTGATGACGTACCAGGTGGCGGCAAAACGCCTGATCAGCCCCGGTGTCTCGTCCAGTACGGTTTCCCGCCGGGCCGAGACCACATAGTCACGCAGGAAGTAATCGGCGCCATGGGCGAGGCTGCCGGCTTCGTGGGGCCGTGTTCCCCGGTCCAGCAGGCGGCGATGGAAATCCTTCAGCAGGTCCCGGCAGAGGCCGTCGACCCGCAGCTCGTCTTCGTCCGACATGATGCGAAAAAGTTTTCTGTCTAGTGGTGTCATGGAAGAACCCTTGCTCGTGAGAAAGACGCGGCACGATGAAGTGTACCACACGGTGACGCGTTGCGTTCGCGCCTGGATTTTGTTTCCCTAGCGCTGCAGTCTCGGGTCGAGGGCATCTCTGATCCCTTCACCGACCAGGTAGTAGGCAAGCACCGTCACGGTGATCGCCAGGCCCGGGTAGAGCGTCAGCCACCAGGCAAATTCGATATATTCCTTGCCCGCGGTGAGGATGTTGCCCCAACTCGGTGTGGGGGGCGGCACGCCGATACCGAGAAACGAGAGGGCCGATTCGGTCAGGATGGCGCCGGCAACGCCCAGCGTGGCGGAAACCAGCACCGGTGACAGGGCATTGGGGAGAATGTGGCGGAAGATGATGCGGGCGTCGCAGGCTCCCAGTGCCCTGACTGCCATGACGTAATCGCGTTCGCGCAGGGAGAGCACCTCGGCGCGAACCAGTCGCGCCACGCCCATCCAGCCGGTCAGGCCTATTATGATCATTATGTACCAGATGGACTGCTCCAGAAAGGCAATGACGGCAAGAATGAGGAAAAACGTCGGGAAACAGAGCATGATGTCGACGACGCGCATCAGGATGTTGTCCAGATGACCGGAATAATAGCCTGAGACGAGGCCGATAACCGTTCCGATCGCCACGGCGATCCCTACTGCCACGAAGCCGACTTTCAGGGATATGCGCGCGCCATAGATGACACGCGTCAGGACATCGCGCCCCAGGTCGTCGGTGCCGAACCAGTGGGCCGCGGACGGCGGCATCAGCACGTGGTAGAGATCGAGTTCGTCCGGCCCGTACGGTGTAATGAACGGCGCCAGGAGCGATACGAGAAACAGGGCGACGATCAGCAGGGCGCCTGCCATTGCGAACCGGTTGGCGCGGAACCTGTTCCAGAAAACCTGACGGAAAAAACTGTTTCTCACTGATTAAACCTCGTTTTCGATGTTCTCGGATCGACCTGCGGTTGCCCCTCCCACCCGGGCTATCTCCCCTGCCCGTGCCTGATGCGCGGGTCCGCGAAGGCATACCCGATATCGGCGAGCATGTTCCCGATGAGCGTGAGCCCTGCACCAATCACGAGAATCCCCATGACCAGCGGATAATCCCTGGCCATGACGCCGCCGTAGAACAGCTGGCCCATTCCGGGAATGGCGAAGATGGTCTCGAAGATCACGCTCCCCCCGATCAATCCCGGCACTGACAGGCCCAGCAGGGTTATCACCGGCAGCAGTGCGTTCCGCAGGGCATGACGGAGAATCACCGTCCGTTCCCGAAGACCTTTTGCCCGTGCGGTGGTTATGTAATCCTGGCGGATGACATCGAGCATGGTCGACCGCATATAGCGTGAAAGTCCGGCGAGGCTGCCGAAGGCGGCTACCGAGACCGGAATGAGCAGGTGCTTGACCATATCCCAGAACCAGAGGAACGGGCCGTAGTCCTCGCTGCCCAGGGAGTGGAGGCCCGAGACGGGAAGCCAGCCCAACGTGACGCCGAACAGGTACATGAGCAGCAGGGCAAGCCAGAACGTGGGCACGGCAAAGCCCAGGAAAACGAAAACGGTCATGCCCTTGTCGAACAGCGTGTCCCGGCGGATTGCGGCCAGAATGCCTATGGGAAGGGCCAGGCCGAATTCGATGAGCAGGGAAATGACGTTCAGGGAAAGAGTAATGGGGATCCGTTCCCGTATCTTGTCGATCACCGGCCGGTTGTCGGGAGCGAAGGAACGGCCGAAATCGAGCATGACCAGTTTCTTCACCCAGACGGCATACTGGACATGAAGCGGCTTGTCCAGGCCGTAGAATTCTTTCAGCCGTTCCCGCGCCTCGGCTGTCACCTTGGGGTTCATGGATATCTGCATTTCCACCGGTTCGCCGGGCGCCAGGTGGACCACCGTGAAGGTGATCAGGGTGATGCCGAGCATCAATGGTATCAGCAGCAGAATGCGTTTTAGCAGATACGCGATCATGATTTGTGTCCCGTGGCTTGTGCCTGTTCAAGCATCATGCGTTCCCTGTTCCCTGTGCCTCGTGCCCGCCTTCAGATTGTAGGTTTCCCTGTGCCCTGTGCCTTGTGCCTCGTGCCCGCCTTCAGTATACCTGCTCTTCCTTGGGAACGTACCACTTGATGAAATTGTGGCCAATCCCCGCAGGCGCCGGTTCGATGCCGCGGAAACGGGCGCTGACCACCGGCAGGGCATCGGGCACATAGAGGAAGGTGTATGGCTGGTCTTCCGCCATGATTTCCTGGAGCCTGAAGTAGCAGCGCTTGCGCTCGTCCATGTCGAAGGTGCTGCGCCCCTGCTCCAGGAGGCGGTCGACTTCAGGGTTCATGTAGCGGATGAAGTTGAATTCCTTGGGCCCGGTCTTGCTGGAATGCCAGATGTCGAAGATGTCGGGGTCCGGCGTGATGGTCCAAGCAAGGAGCACTGCGTCGAAATTTCCTTTGTCGATGAACTGTGACAGAAACGATGCCCATTCGATGACCCGGATCTTGACGTCTATGCCGATGGCTTTCAGCCGGTATTGGATAATGACTGCTGATTTGAGGCGCTGGTCGTTTCCCTGGTTGGTCAGGATGGTGAACTGGAACGGCTTGCCGTTTTTCACCAGGATGCCGTCACGGTTCCTGTCCCGCCATCCAGCCTCGGCAAGGAGAGCCTGTGCCCGTTGGGGATTGTAATCGAAGTCCCTGACGTCCGGGTTATAGGCCCAGGTGCCCGGTTTGAAGGGGCCGTGGGCGACCTGGCCCATGCCCAGCAGCACGCCGTGGATGATTTCTTTCTTGTTGATCGCCGAGGTGAGGGCCTGCCGCACCCGCTTGTCGGCAAAGAGCGGATTGCGGAGATTGTAAGCAAGATAGGTATACGCTGCCGCGGGGTAGCGGTATTTGTTGAACTTCGAGGCGAACTTGGCGGTCCCGGTCTGGCGCTGGTACTGGATCGGCGATATTCCCATCTGGTCTATGCCGCCTGCTTTGAGTTCCATATACATGGTGGAACTGTCCGGGATGATTTTGTAAATGTAGCGTCCTATATAGGGGCGTCCTTCGTAGTAGTTCGGGTTGGATTCCAGGACAACCCTCTGCCCGGCCACCCATTGCCTGAAAATGTAAGGTCCGGTGCCCACGGGGTTGCGGGAGAGCGGGCTTTTGGTGATGTCCTTCCCTTCCAGGAGGTGGGCGGGCAAGACCGGCATGCCCCACGATTCGAGCGCTGGGGCGAAAGGTCTGGCGTAGGTCACGCGGAAGGTGTAGTCGTCAGGGGCCTCCGCTTTCAAGACCTGTCTGAAAGAGTCAGCGTAGGCTGTGGGCGTTTTGGGGTCGATGGTGACACGATAGGTATACAGCACGTCGCGGGAGGTGAACTCGCCTCCGTCGTGCCATGTGACGCCGCGGCGGAGGTGAAAGGTTATGGTGAGGCCGTCCCGGGAAATGTCCCAGCGTTCCGCAAGGTCACCTTCGAGCTGCAGATTCTTGTCGTACCGTACCAGCCCGTTGTAGACGAGACCGGATATGTCGCTGGAGGCGCTGTCGGTAGCGAGGATCGGGATCAAAGTCGAGGGTTCGCCGATGGAGCCGGCGACGATGGCGTCGCCATAGGCGGGCATCCCGGGCCCCTTTCGGGGTGGGGGGGAGGAGCCCCTTTCCCTGTCGCAGGCGGCAAGGAGCAGGAGGGGCAGGACCATGACCAGGAAGGCGATTCCCCCCCGGTTCATTTTGTGCCCATCTCCGCCTTGATTTTCTTGATCTTTTCAGCGACCGTCCGGTTGCCGGGATCGATCTTGAGCACACGCTGATAGGTTGCCAGGGCGCGGCGATGGTCCCCTTTCGCCGCATAGACATCTCCCAGGTGCTCCATGATGGTGGCGTCGTCATCGGCAAGTTTTACCGCTGCCTCGAGCTTTGCGATGGCTTCGTCGTAGCGCTTCATCTTGAAGTAGACCCACCCCAGGCTGTCCAGGATAAAGCCGTCATCGGGACGCAGGCTCACTGCCTTCTTCAGATAGCCGAGGGCTTCCTCCAGGTGTATGCCCATTTCGGCGTAAGTGTAGCCAAGGTAGTTGAGGGCCTGTGCGTCTTCGGGCGACAGGGTCAGGACCTGTTTCAGGCGGGCGATGCTCGCGTTCCTGTTGCCGGTCTTGTCGTAAAGGACCGCTATGCGGAACTTGATGGCGGAATCCTTGGGGAATTTGTCCTCTATGTCGGTCAGGACCTTGAGGGCCACTTTCGGCTGTTCCAGTGATTCGTGAATCCCGGAGAGGTAGAGATACAACTCGGGCTTGTCCGGCTTTTCGGCAATGGCCTCTTGCAGCATGGCAATGCCGCGCCCCGGGTTGCCCTGCTCCTTGTGGAGGAAAGCGGTCTGCCCCACGGCATCGAAATAGACGGGCGATGTCTTGGGAATCTTGCCGAACTCGTCGATGGCCTGCCTGAACTCTTTCTTCTCAGCATAAGCCGTACCCAGATACAGGCGGATGGTGTCAGCTTCCGGTTCCTGCGCGAGAATTGCGGTGAACGCACGGATAGCCTCGTCATACTGTTCAAGTTCCAGGTAGATGAGGCCCATCTTGCGGCGGACTTCCTTGCCTTCGATCCCCTGGTCCGGAAGGGTTTTCAGCAGGGCGAGGGCTTCTTCGAGATTCTCCTGCTGTATGTAGAGCTGTATGAGGTGTTGCGTGACGGGAATGTTGGCCGGGTTTACAGAGATCACCTCCCGGTAGATCCCGGCTGCTTCATCGTACAGCCCTTCTCCTTCCAGGGAGATCCCGAGGTCGATCATTGCCTGCTCGAAGTCCGGCTTGATCTCGATGGCTTTGCGGTAGTAGCCGGCGGCTTCGCGGTGGAGCTTCATCCTGTCGTAGGTTTTACCGAGATAATAGTAGGCGACCGGAGACTCGGGAGATCTTTTCAGCAGCTCTTTGAGGGTCTTGACCGCCCCTTCGTATTCGTATACTTTCAGATCGGAAACGGCCAGGTTGACATAGGCGTCTTCCTTCTCCGGGTCGAGCAGTATCGCTTTTTCGAAGTGCGGGATCGCTTCCCGGTCCTTTCCCGTGGCGGCAAGGATCATTCCCAGCAGAACGTGCGCCGGACGATAATCGGGGTCGAAGCGGATCGCCGTTTCACAGGCGTCGACGGCTTCCTGCGGACGGTTGAGCTTCAGGTACGCTTCAGCCACTTTCTTGTGCAGGAACGGGGATTTCGGGTCTTCGGCAATCGCGTCCTGCAGATGGAGCAGGGCGCCTTCGGCGTCACCCTCCAGGAAGCGGAGACGGGCGAGCGCGTACGTATAGAGCCCCCTGGAAGCCTTTTTCGTCGAGATCATGTCCGCCGAGGGAGCGGTGAGGGCCGGAGTCTTTGCCGTATCGCTGAAGGAGCAGGCGGGCAGCAGTAACAGGCCGAGTGTCGCGATACCTTGTATGATGTTCATCTGGGTGATCCGGCAAAAAAACCAGACAGGCGGTACAAAGTCATGGGGGGGTCACTGTATCGCTGTCTGGCGCTTTCTTTGAATGTTTTTTTTCGGGGCGAGAAGTCATCCGATCCGGTGGTGATTCCGTGCCGCAGCCAGTTTCGGCAACGCGCTGCGAAAAAGACCAGCACGGGAAAAAATGCTGTACAATTGAACGTGAGGCACAGGCTCCGGATCTGTTCAACTATGAAGAAAAGTTATCATAAATAGCCATGAGCGTCAAATGAATATCTGCTATCCGGGAGGTTGGCCCAACCGCCATCACGGGCCATCGTGACCCGGGGCCCCGAAGAAAGGCCGGCTGTGGAAAAGAGACAGCTCGAATCCCTGCTTGATCCTGCAGCGTACGAGGAAGCAACCTCGACGGTGCAGTTGCGTCAGACCCATGTGTCGTTCCTTTTTTTCACGGACAGCCATGTCTACAAGATCAAGAAGGAGGTCGATTTCGGCTTTCTCAATTTCATGTCCCTGGACCGCCGCCGTTTTTATTGCGAGGAGGAGGTCCGTCTCAACCGGCGGCTCTGTCCCGACATGTACCGTGGCGTCGTAGAGGTGCGTGACTTTGAAGGGAAGCTTTCCTTCTGCGGGCCCGGCCGGGTCGTCGAGTATGCGGTGAAAATGAAACGGCTGCCCGAGGACAGGATGCTGGACCGGCTCCTGGAGCAGGGGAGTGTGACGGATGAGGATGTGCGGCGCATTGCGCGGGCAATCGGCGAATTCCATCTGGCAGCCGGGCGGAGCCGGGAAATAGACGCTTATGGAGATATGGACGTCATCCGGCGCAACTGGGAGGAAAATTTCCGGCAGGTCGATGAATTCATCCCGCGGTGTCTTCATGGCGAAGACCGGGACATCGTGCGGCGCTGGGTCGAGCGTTTCATGGAGGAGCACGCCGGCAGTTTTGCCGACCGTGTCGCGGGAGGATATATCCGCGATTGCGATGGCGACATACACAGCGAGAACATTTGCCTGAATGACACGGTTTACATATTCGACTGCATCGAGTTCAACCCGCGGTTCCGCTTTTCCGATACGGCGGCTGATATCGCCTTCCTGCTGATGGATCTGGAATTCCACGGCAGGCGCGACCTTGCGCAATGCGTCCTCGACCAGTACTGCCGGACCACCGGTGACGCGGGTCTGAGGGGGGTGCTGGACTTCTACCTGGCATACCGGGCATTCGTGAGGGGCAAGGTCACGGCTTTCCGGCTCCGTGACCCGCTGATTCCGGAGCAGGAGAAAGAAGCTGCCGCGTCCATGGCGAGGCGCTACTTCAGGCTGGCACGGGGTTATGCGGTTCGTGGGAGCCTGCCGCTGTCAACAATCGTGTTCTGCGGCCTGATGGGAACGGGCAAGAGCACGCTTGCCCGCGAGCTTTCCTTCGAACTCGGCGCCGATCTGCTGGTTTCGGACATGGTCAGGAAGGAGCTTGCCGGGCTGGCGCCCACGGAGCGTTGCCGTGAAGAGTATAACCAGGGTATCTATTCCGGCAGCTTCACCCGGAAAACCTACCATGAGCTGTTCCGCAGGATAGAGCGGAAGTCGTCAGCCGGGTGTACGGTGGTGGCCGATGCATCCTTTTTTCGCAGGGAGGACCGGGAGCGGGTCAGGGAGATGGCAGCCAGCGCCGGAACCAGCTGCGTTTTCGTCCATGTGGTGTGCGACGAGGAGACCATGCGCCGGAGGCTGACGGCCCGAGGGGAAGACCCTGCCGCCATTTCGGACGGCACCTGGGAGCTGATGCTGCGGCAGCGCGTGGATTTTCAACCACCTGCTCCCGGCGAAGGAACCTGGATCGAGGTGGACACCTCGTGCGTGCCGCCGGGGGAAACGGTCACGTGCATCCTGCGCCGTCTGGGCGTGGTGTGACGGTCTGGGGAGTGAAGGGAGCACCACATGGAGCAGGAGAGGCTTCTTCTAACCTATGAGGATCTCAACCGGGAGATGGAAACGGCGCGCAGGATCCAGCGTTCGCTGCTGCCCCAGGCGCCCCCCCACCTGCTCGGCGTAAGGATAAGCTGCCGGAGCGTGCCGGCCCATTTCGTGGGAGGCGACTACTACGACTTTTTCCGCAGGGACGAGAACACGATCGACGTGGTGATTGCCGACGTTTCGGGGCATGACCTGGGCGCCGCGCTGATCATGGTGGCGACGCGGGGCATGCTGCGGGCCAATGCCTACCGTTCCGGAACCGCCCGCGATGCCCTTGCGGTCCTGAATGAGCTGCTGTTCGACGACCTGACCAGCACCGAGCTCATACTGAGCATGTTCTACGCCAAATACAGCATCGACAACCGTCTCCTCTCCTATGCCAATGGCGGTCATGAGCCGCCCCTGCTGTATCGCTGCGGCAAAGAGGGGTGCATGTTCCTCGACAGCGACGGGATGGTCCTGGGCGTGATGCAAGGGGCATCGTTCGAGGAGAAGACCATCGGGCTCAGGGAGGGAGATCTCGTCCTGTTCTACACCGACGGGATCACTGAGGTGAACGGCCCAACCGGCGAGCTGTTCGGCAGGGATCGGCTGTGCCGGTCGGTTTACCGCCATCGCGGCGCCCCGCCGGAAGGGATTATCGACGGGATTCTGTCTGACCTGGCGGAGTTTGCCGGGGGAGCTTCCTTTGCTGACGACATTTCGCTGGTGGTGATGAAGGTTGACTGACCGGATCTGACCCCTTTTTTAGGGAGGCCGGGTCAGGCAACCGGGAGATGAGCGGAGGACTGTGCGATGAAGATCGAGGTTACGGAAACACATGGCGTGACACTCCTGATGCTGGCCAATGACAGACTGGACGCCCACAATTCCGACCTGGTGAAAGGCAGGCTCAGGGACGTCTTCGAATCCGGCGCCAAAGACGTGGTCGTCGATCTGAGCGAAGTGCGCTTTATCGACAGTTCCGGCCTCGGGGCAATGGTCTCGGGATTCAAGAACGCAGTTTCCCACCATGGGCGCCTGGTGCTCTCGGGGCTCCAGACCCAGCCCCGCTCAATGTTCGATCTTACCCGCCTGACCCGGGTGTTCGACATCTACGAAAACGCGGAGGCTGCGCTTGGCTCCTTCGCGGGGCAGTGAGCGGTCTACGGGTGCCGACATGGGTGAAAACAGCATAGAACTGGACATCAGGGTTCCCAACCAGACGCGCTATCTGAGCCTGATCGGCAGGATCGGGGAGGACCTGGCGCGGGAGCTGGAAAAGGAGGGGGGGCGGCGAGAAACCCTTGCCCGCCACCTGAACACGGTACTGACCGAGGCAATGACCAATGCCATCGTGCACGCCCATGACGGCGACCCGGAAAAGACCGTTCACATTTCCATCAGCATGGCGGATGACGAGCTGTGCATCAGGGTTTTCGACCAGGGGCAGGGATTCGACCTGAACGCTGTTTCCATGCCCGACTTCGATCGCCTGGAGGAGCATGGTCGTGGCATCTACATAATCCGCTGCCTGATGGACACGGTAGTCTACCGCAGGCTGAGGGAGCACAATGTGCTGGAGATGCATAAGAAGCTGCGGAGATCATGAATCCATGACGCCATCACGCTTGCGCGGGCGCTAGTTATGTCCTTTTCGCCGGCAGACCAGCACCATGGTGACGCCGAGGACGAAGAGGGGGATGCTCAGCAGCTGGCCCATGGACAGGCCGCCCGCCAGCAGTCCCAGCTGCTGGTCCGGTTCGCGGAACAGCTCGACGAAGGAGCGGAACAGGCCGTACAGGGCGATGAAGCTCCAGAAAACAACCCCGACCGGGGCCTTGGACCTGCTCACCAGCCAGATGATGGCGAACATCACCGGGCCTTCGAGAATCGCCTCATAGAGCTGGGACGGGTGGCGGGGCAGGGGGCCGCCGCCGGGGAAGACCATGCCCCAGGGGACATCCGTCACCCTGCCGTAGAGCTCGCCGTTGATGAAGTTGCCGATGCGGCCGAGTCCCAGGCCCACGGGCGCTGCCGGTGTGCAGATGTCCGCGAGTTGCAGCACCCCGACCTTCTTCTTCCGGGAATAGTACATGAAGGCCAGGGCAGTGCCGATCAGCCCGCCGTGGAACGACATCCCCCCTTCCCACACCGCCAGGATCTTCAGCGGGTTTGCAAGATAGAAGGAAAAGTTGTAAAACAGGGCGTAACCGAGACGGGCGCCCAGGATCAGGCCGACTGCCGCGGTGAAGACCAGGTCGCCGATATCGTCCTTGCTGAGGGGGAGTTTCTTCTTCCGTGCGCCCGAGAGGGCCATGAAATAGACGGACAGGAATCCGAGGATGTACATGAGTCCGTACCAGCGGACTTCCAGTGAGCCGATTTTGAAGATGTAAGGCTTGATGTCGGGATAGTTCATGGAAGGGGTCCTTCGGTTAATTTTTCCTATCAATAGCAGCAAATGAGTGTACAGTCAATCTTCACAGCCCCGAACCGTCAACGGTCGCGGGCAACAACCATTAGAGGAGCGTATAACGGGATGAGTGTGGAAGAAAAAAAAGTCATTTACACCATGATGGGTGTCAGCAAGTTCTACGACAAGCGGCAGGTGCTGAAGGACATTTCCCTGTCCTATTTCTACGGGGCAAAGATCGGCGTCCTGGGCCTCAACGGCTCGGGCAAGAGTTCCCTGTTGAGGATCCTGGCCGGCGTGGACCAGGACTTCGTCGGCAAGACCATCCTCTCCGCCGGGCTGACGGTGGGCTTCCTGGAGCAGGAACCGGCACTGGACCCGGAGAAGACGGTGCGGGAGATCGTCGAAGAGGGCGCCCGGGCCACGGTGGACCTGCTGAACGAATTCAACAGCATCAACGAGCGGTTCGCCGAGCCCATGTCCGACGAGGAGATGGCCGCGCTGTGCGAACGCCAGGCAGCGGTGCAGGAGAAACTGGATGCGTTGGACGCCTGGGACCTGGACTCCCGTCTGGAAATGGCCATGGACGCCCTGCGCTGCCCGCCCCCCGAGACGAAAACCGCCACCCTGTCCGGTGGCGAGAAGCGCCGCGTGGCCCTGTGCCGCCTGCTCCTGCAGCAGCCCGACATCCTGCTGCTGGACGAGCCCACCAACCTCCTGGACGCCGAGTCGGTGGCCTGGCTGGAGCACCACCTGCAGCGCTACTCCGGCACCGTCATCGCCGTGACCCACGACCGTTACTTCCTGGACAACGTGGCCGGCTGGATCCTGGAACTGGATCGGGGCGAGGGGATACCCTGGAAGGGTAACTACTCCTCCTGGCTGGAGCAGAAAGAGGAGCGGCTGCGGCGCGAGGAGAAGAGCGAGAGCGAACGGCGCAAGACCCTGCAGCGGGAGCTGGAGTGGATCAGGATGTCCCCCAAGGGGCGGCACGCCAAGGGCAAGGCGCGCATCACCTCCTACGAGGAGCTGCTGGGGCAGGAGGCCGAAAAGCGGGCCAGGGACCTGGAGATCTATATCCCGCCCGGACCGCGCCTGGGCAAGGTGGTGGTGGAGGCGGACAAAGTGGCCAAGTCCTACGGCGACCGGCTGCTGGTGGAGGGCATGTCCTTCGCGCTGCCGCCGGGCGGCATCGTGGGCGTCATCGGTCCCAACGGCGCCGGCAAGACCACTCTGTTCCGCATGATCACCGGCCAGGAGCAGCCCGACAGCGGCTCCATCAGGATCGGCGACAGCGTGAAGCTGGCCTACGTGGACCAGGCGCGGGACGCCCTCGATCCGGAAAAGACCATCTGGGAGGTGATCTCCGACGGCCAGGACGCCATCACCCTCGGCAAGCAGCAGGTCAGCTCCCGCGCCTATGTGGCCCGCTTCAACTTTTCCGGCGCCGACCAGCAGAAGAAGGTGGGCATGCTGTCGGGCGGCGAGCGGAACCGCGTTCACCTGGCCCGCATGCTGAAGGACGGGGCCAACGTCCTGCTCCTGGACGAACCGACCAACGACCTGGACGTGAACACTCTGCGGGCGCTGGAGGAGGCGCTGGAGAACTTCGGCGGCTGCGCCGTGGTCATCAGCCACGACCGCTGGTTCCTGGATCGCATAGCAACTCATATATTGGCCTTCGAGGGAGACAGCGCGGTGACCTGGTTCGAGGGGAACTACTCGGAGTACGAGGAAGACCGCCACGCACGGCTGGGGGCCGCGGCCGACCAGCCGCACCGGATCAAGTACCGGCAGCTGACCCGGTAAACTTTACGATATCGGAGACGGGAAAAGGCGACGCCGGCGCGTCGCCTTTCTTGTTTGGTGCGCCAGCGATGGCGCGTAGCGGCGTGATTGGCCCTGTCTTATTCACTGAGGTGACGAATGCCGATATGAGGGTGAAGGTTTTTACGCGCCTTGATAGAAGGAAACTTTAGCCGTACGGCAAAGGTGTCCGTCGTGAGGACAAATTCGAAGGAATTCGCAGGCAAAGTCCTGGCCTGATGAACAGGAATCTTATACCAGACAGAGGTCTTTGAAGGTCTGCCCCTGGCTTACGAGGTGTATATTTATCCTGATAAGGCTATTAATGATTCCATCCGTTTTAGCATATAAAAACTCCTAGAGATATTTTGTCATAGACAGTAATACTGGGTATCCAGGGAGCGTAAATATTAGATAAAATAAATTGTCTATTAATAACATTAAAATTATTGACTCATCGGAGCTTTAAATAGATTATGTGCAAGATATTGTAAATGAAAAACAATTTTTAAGAAGATGCCTGCGGAAAACATCCTGAGATAAAAGTTCATGGCTAAAACCGCCATGTATATACCGTTTTTGATGAACAATTCTAGTAATTGTATTGAATTACGATTATTGATAACGGAGACTGCTTGTTTCTGTGCACACAGATATCTCTGGGTAATAATATGTTCTGAAAACTTTTTTTACTTTCCGGGTTTCATGCTTTTCTTGTGTTTGTGGGGCAAATAACTCATTCCGAGCGCTTTGCCATTTTGGTGGTCACCTATAGCAGTTTTCCCTTCCCTTGGGGTCGATGCATTTGCGCCATTCTACTAATTTTGATGGTCCCGCAAAAACGATTT
>DIFZ01000049.1:3530-15081 GCA_002419385.1 Geobacter sp. UBA5735 | reverse complement strand
CGCCCTATGGGTGCGGATCTTTACATTTAATGATTAACGCTTGATACAAATATTCTTTAGTCCAAGCATGATTAGATGAATACATTCGTCAGCAAAAGGAGTTTCCATCAATCGCAAATAGTCCTTCTTGCTCAGCCCCGCATACTTTGACAAATTCGAAATGACGACGCCTTGAAGAGTTGCCTTCACCTGTTCGTAATCCGCGTGATTTCCACTCTTAGTTGCAATTGCCTGAAGGTCTGCATACTCGGTATTATGCGTAACCTGCCATGCCTCTGTCAATTCTGCTGGATATGGCTCGTTTCGCAACACCTTGCACACCTCGCTAACAACGCCACCAAATGCCCCTAACAGGTAAACCGGCTTGTTTTTCTGGATCGCAATTACGATTTCCTCCAGCACACCCGGCATCTTTCCATTATAGTTAGAGAGCTTTCCACCCGCGCAAATTCGGGCTTGCGAGGAAGCAACAGATGTGCGCCGCATTTCCGTGAGGCAACGTGACCATACGTATTTGTTTTGCGGATTGCTGGGGGGTAGGAAAGCATCTCTATTGACGTCAGCAGCTATATCGTCGGGGACAGCATGTTCCACGGTCTCCATCACCGGCTTATATTTGGCGCGCCACGCAATTACCTGCTCATCCGTTTTGTAGAGCGGCCATGCCAAGTGATTCTCAACATGAATGTCATCCGTGTTTAGACGGTTCTTGAGTGCTATTGCCTCGTCAAGGATAAATTCGGTGAATCCATCCTTACGCAGATCACCACCGTAGATGAGCGTAGCGGATCTGGCGAGCAGATGACGAGCAATATCCTGAGCGAGTCGAATTGATTGGGCAGGATGAATGTGGTGAGACTTGAATCCGTCAGTTGGGACTTCCGAAATGGAAATACCGACACGTACCCCATGCAGAACACTACTTTCAGAGCTGCACCAAAGGGGTGTAAACGTGTGCATGTCGAGTTGGCGGTGCCATTCAGCTTCTTCGGAATATATCGGCGGTTCGGGGTAGCAAAGTTTATTGGTTCTACCAGCTTGCTTTAGTGCAAGGAGATGGCGAATTTCGGGTGGTCGTGAAGTAACTTCGCAATCTCGATCAATCCACCCGCTATTCTTATAAAAATTGAGTGACGCCAAGGCATGGCAATGACGAATTGTTTCCAATAATGTAGCTATGAGTATTTTTAGGATATCGGATTCACTGAGCGGGGAGTCGTGTAATACATGTATGCATGGCACATTGGAACTGGCCGGAAAGATTCTATCCTCGTATTCCTCCAGACAGTTAACCGCAATTATGGGCCTCCGTTGCTCTTTGGCGCATAATATTTCACGTTGGCACCAGTAGCGGGAGGAATACTCATCGCTACAAATCGCCACCACGGTTGACTCCTTGATGTTTTTGATTATCTCCTCGTTAAACTTGAATCCCGGAGAAATTGTTATTGCATCAAAGAAATGGGACATGTTGGTGTTTTCAATGAACCGTTTGATTGCCTCGGCATGAAGACGACCGGTATTGCCGCTTTTTGCATGGCTCAGGAATATCTTTATGGACGACGACTTGCCGGTAGCGTCCTGGGTAATCTCAACAAAACCATGCCGGTAGATTTCATGGGCCATGGCAAGAACGACTTGTTGGACCATTGTTGTCGCGGGCCATTCATACGCACGAATAAAATTCAAGTCCCTAAGGCTGCCTGCTGTGCCATGCCCTAATCCATCCCGTGATAGCGCTATCGGGACTATCCGAATGCCTGATGAACAGGGCAATGAGGCGATATAATCATTCCAGTTTGTTCTTCCCCTTGTATTCACACTTGTGAAAACGAATATGACATTCCGCTCGGCATACTCTTGGGGATTATCACCCGGGGTTATGGAAGGACTGGCAGAGCTATAAAAGAAAAGAGGGATGTTAAGATTGCGGGAAAATGGTTTGTTGATGTCTCTCGTTAGATATTTTAATACGGTTTCGAGAATTGGGCTAACCAGATCGTTATCCGATGGTTGCCAGATGAAATGGACTGATATGGGTGGTTTGAATTGGAGCGTCATTGCCTACCTCATCATTATCTGGTTTTTTTACCCGTTTGCCGTTGCGACAAAGCACTCCCAGCAGCAGTCTTTGACGTCGAACTCGTCCGCCCATCACGCAACACACTCGAAGCAGCCTTTGCAGCAGTTGTTGACGTGACCTTTGCTGGTGCCTTGGTCTGAGATAAAGCACTTGCTGCCGCCGTTTTCGATTTCGGAGCGGTACTGCCGCTTGTCATGGTTTTAGATGCGTTGGTTGCCGCTTTTGGTCCCGTCACTTTTGGCTTTGTCATCTTAGTCCCTCCAATGGTTGTCGATTTGCTAACACTCGCGCAAGAAAACCAATTGTCCATTTGACTCGTCATTTTTTTTGTCAAGTTTTCGAATCAGGTCGTCTGTAACCGTACCATCCAAGTAACTAATTAAATCTGCCTTGGATATGCAAAGCTCTGAAGCTAATTCATTCAACGAAGTCTTATCACAAATAAGCTCCAAGGCTTGACTAAATAATGTCGGAAACTCCTTTGCCCACTCCTCTCCTTCATTCTTCCTCTGACCCCTTTGATTTATATCTATAAAAGCTCTTCGCACTGAGTGCTGAGATAAAACTCCTAAATTGTAGGCCCTATAAACAAGGGCTTGAATTGACAACTTCCACCTGAACTTTAATTTCGCAAAAGCATCATAATCCCATCTCCTGGGACATTCCAGAATAAACCCGTCTCTTGGCGCCAGAAAGGCCCCGGCAAACCGGTCTGCTTCATTTTCGGTAATTGAGCTTCCAGGCGTGTGCTCCTCATGCAGTATTAAGTGTCCGAGTTCATGCGCAGCATCAAACCTTGCCCTGCTGGCAGTTCCCCCGTAAGCGAGCATGATCCATGGGCGGCTCCCATCCCAAACGGAGAACGCATCCACCTCCTCGCAACTATTTAGAATAGGGGTAACGATAATTCCCTTACTTTCAAGCAATCTCGTAATATTAGGGATCGGCCCTAGACCCATCCCCCAGAACTTTCTCAGTTCCATCGCTGCTATTTCAATATCGTCCAAAGATTTTGGCTGAAAATGGAATCCGGAAATCCTCTCTTCCGGAAACACCACTCCTTTCGATTGCAGGCGATCGATTAATTCGATGAAAAAATCACCTATGCGTACGCTCTGCTTTCGTTTGATCTGGCTCACAGCCCGTTTTAAGCGGAAATGGCAGTGACCAAAATTGATATACTTAGTTCTTTCCCTTTTCGCGAAAAAATTGGGAGGGACGGAAAGTGCAAAGGAGATTCGTGTTAATGTCTCCGTGTCGGGCCTGATTACTCCTTTTTCAATCTGAGAAATGGCGCTGGGAGTCTTATCAACCTTCATGGCCAATTCCTTCTTGGAAAGGCCCTTCATCTCCCTCGCGAATGTAATCCTTTCAGGATCGATGAGAATGCTCATTTGAGGGGTCCTTTCAATTGCTCTTACGTAGCTGGTTGAGCTATCTCTTCTGTCTTTGGCCTAAACGCCAGGACTGGTACCGCTTCTTCCTCTTCGTCAACGAAGATGTACTCGACATCTTCGGGTTCTGCTTTAGACCCGTGGTATAGAGAGACCTTATCGGACCAAAAGTACTGTTCTGAGGAAGAGTCTTTTTCAAGCTTGCCCAGAAAAACTTCACTCAACCCTTCTTTCGGGTCTGCTGATATTCCAAGGATGATGTTGTCTAGAGAAAGCTTTCTTGCCTGGGGGAAAAGGGGCAATTGTGCTTCGTCCACCAACCCTTTTACCGCCTTGCCGGATGTTGGTAAGAGACCGGCCCCACCGACACGGTGATGATGAATAGTTGCGTTTCCAATGTGGAAGCAGTACTCATTCCCCTTGACAGGAAGGGTTACAGGGTTGTCTTCGATTTCCGCGGTTGACCGAATTCTGTTCCAGGTGTTCCGCCAAAGATGCGTTCCAAAGGTCCAATTATCGTTGAACGCGTCAGCTGAGTACGCCAGTAGGCATACCTGAACTGAATCCTTAACATGGGGGAGAATATGTTGTGAGAGGTAAGGGGCGAGGTCTTTAAGTGACGAGATCTGAATCGTTTCCATTGACGAAACCCTCCTTAGGACAGCATGGTGCAATTATATAAAGTGAAATCACAAAAATCAACATAAAAATTAAGTGAACATGAAATCGGCGAATAAAAATAAAGTTGCTGTTAGCAGGTTGCTGGTTGGGTAAATTGCAGGAGGCACAAATATCATTACCGGCGAAGGCTCTAAATAAAGAAAAGCCTCCTTTAAGGGGAGGCTTTTGGTGGTGTTATGAATAACCGAGAGATTGTCGAATTGGTTGTACTTCCTTGACTGCCAGTCTTCGCGCCGCTTTAGATTGCCTACGGTCAGCTCTTGCTGCCGTGGCCGATGGTCATGGACCACCGCGAGAAGTCACCTTCCCGATTCGCCCCCAGATTTTACAGCGTGGGACTGTTCGCCGCTGCTACCCTTTGCAATGAGTGCCGGTCTGGGTAGGACCTGGACAGATTCACCATAGTGGTCGGCTCTGCTGGGCCAGTCCGTGTGTCTCAAGGAGACGAAGCGTCACGGTACGCTTTATATGAAGAAAATGTATCAGAACTATTAGAAATCGTCAATCGGGTCGTTTTCCATCCGTCCAATCTTCACCTCAAGCCTCCGGATCTTGTTCCTGGCCTTTTTCAGCTCGGTTTCGGTCGATTCCGCACGACGCGCCTTTTCCTCCAACCCTGCCTTCATCTTCTCAAGCTCGCTCCGTTCCTTTTGCTGCGCATACGCAATCTTCTCCAGATATTCCATGCGGGATATGGAATCTTGTCTCATCTTGGCGGCTTCAGCCAGTTTGCGCTGTGCCTGGTCATCCCGCCGCTCCGCTTCTGTAGCTAATTTTGCCGCATCCTTCAGAGCCTTCTTTGATGCCACAGCAATAGCCAGTATCCGCCGGGCCTGGTCCCCAGCGAAGAAACCCGACACACAACCGAGCAGGATACCTATCATTACGTAAGGCCACGCCGCAAATACTCCGGACCATCCCCGCTCAAGGAAATCGATTACCGTGATCCCCTTAAGCTTAAAATGTTCATGATGGGCGAGAAGATAACCGCTCTCCTGGAGGGGCGCATTCTCTTTGGCGAAATGGACGATTGCCAGGTCGGGTAGCACCCACCAGTTGAGTCGGGCGAACAGGATCAGAACGAGAATGACCATAGCAATCCTTGCTTTATTCATCGAAGATATGCCTCCGTCGTGTCCTTGTCGAAGTGGCCCACTTCCTGGGCAACGATCCCTTTTGCCTCATCGTAATTGATCCCCCGCAGCTGCAGCTCCTCCATCCGTTCCTGGGCATAGCTGTGCCGGAGACCGTGCGCCCCGTTGGAAAAGGAAAGCTCCCGCTGGCTCGCCGCGGTGAAGCTCTGGCTCCAGGCCTGGCCGCCGGCCAGGTCATAATGCTGGGTGTAATGCACCTCCCTGTCGGTTACCTCTCGCGGCTCATCCAGCCGGGTCGCCTCCAGCTGCTGCGCCAGCTCCCTCGACAGCATGACCTCCCGCACCAGGCCCCCTTTTCCCTCCACCGTGTACCGCTCACCCTCCCGGCCCGCGAAGCGCTCCGCGCTCCACTCCCGGTGGCCGGAGGATTGTCTTTCCTCCGCAGGCCTGATGGTCAGGAGTTCATGGGCACGGAGACCGGCACAATGGGCAATGCGGGTAGCCAGGCTGTTTCGTTCCGACTGAGCGGACGCGATCCGTTCCACCTGGGCGGCGGTATAGCTCCTGGTGGACAGGTGGGTCTCCCGTTCGCTCTTCACCACGTCGATACGTACCCCCAAGTGCATCTGCATTGCCTGGCGGTCGAGGTCGAGGGTCTTCTGGGAGACCGTTGCTGCCCGGTCGGCAAGGTACTGTTGGGCAATCTCGACGTTCAGGCTGCGGAGATCGCCCAGCCTGTGCTCCTGCTGGTATTCGGCAACCCCCTTGAGGGCCTGCTCGTAATTCCGTGCCGTGCCGACGCTGTGAATCCTGCCGTCGTCCCGATGATCGTGGCGTCCTTTACCCAGGGCGACCTTCTGGGATATGGCATGTTCGGATTGGGATTTTGGTGCTCGGAAGCTCGGCATGTATTTCCCCGTTACCGTTCGTCTCCGGACAAAGGCTCTGGCGGTTCTGACGTGACCGTTTGGGTATCATGCAGTTCCGGCAGCTTTTTGAGATACCGGTCAATGGTGCTGCGGTTGACCTTGCAGCGGTGCTGCACCCGCAGCCACTCGGCCAGGTCGGCGCACGAGGCGCCTGCCCGTTTCATTGCGACCAGCTCGGCACGGTACCTGTCGAGGCGACTCCTGCGGTAGAGCTTGCGCCTTGCCTCGGCGCGGCGGGCGCGGATGCGCTCCACCTCCGCCAGTGCGTCAAATGTCTCGTTCCCCTTGCTCATGCTGCTGTCCTCCCCATTGTGTCGCATCGATCCCCGCAAACCCGCGCCGCTGTTGTCCCCGCGCTGTGTCCGCGCATGCTGACACAGCGCGGGTAACCAGGAACGCCGGCAAGTGCAGACGTTCCGCCGCCTGGTGTTCCGCATTACGCCGGGACAAACCGTCATCATGTGTCATGATGGCGTCGCGCTCCCCTTACAATTCCCGGATGTGGCCAATAGTATCCCGCCTTCATGGCGGCATCTCCAGGCCATCCTCGGTCAAAAATATTACGTTCTCTTCGGGGATTTTATCCGTAACACCGTCACAAGCCGCACCGGTTGCCGATTTGCCTGTTACGTTTTGCATGTCCGAAGCGAAACGTGACGGATAATGTGTCGGATAGTGTGTCGGATGATCCGTCACGGTTGAATCCGCATGGTTATTGGTTTGTGACGTTGTTACGGATAATTCAGGGGGGTAGGTCAGATATCGTGAAAAGGCTTCCCGGAATTGATCGAGGGTGTACCCTTTGGCGGTCTCTATTCCGATGCGGATGGTATGGGAAAGGATGCCGTATTCCCGGAGACGCTTTGCCACCTGCCGGGGAGTTATCGCATTCCCCCGGTTGAAGGTGGCCCAAGGCTTTTCCTCATCGGCGCACAGGAGTCGAATCAGCTCGGCCGTGGTTATTCGGTCCCGGTCATCGCCGAAGATCTCCCGGATGTCGGCAAGGAGTTCCGTGCCGACCGTCTGCGCAGCACTCTCGTTGCCGGACAGTTTCAGTGCCGCCGTAGTGCCGAGCAGCAGCCAGTCGTTGCCGGCCGTCATGGCAATGGCAAGGAGCGGTTCCCAGTTGTCCTGCGCCCGGTCGTTCAGGCTTTGGGGGAGCGGCGGCCGGGCCTGCCTCACCTGGTCCCGGTAATCCTCGGCAAAACGCGCGAGCTTTGACCGCAGGGCATCGAACAGCCCCGGTTCGGCATGGCGGATGCGGTCAACCTCTTCGTGGGGCAACTTGCGCCGCAATTCCAGGATGATTGCCCTGTCCATCAGGGTGTCGGCGACACGGCCGATTCCGGCAAGGGCCTTGGCCCCCCAGGTGTTAAACCTGGTCGGGGTGAAACTGTCACCTACGGTGCGGATGACATAGGCGCTCTCCCGGGTATGGCCGCTGTTCAGAATGCCGCGCAGCTCCTCGTTGTCCTTCATGAAGGCGTCGGCCTCGTCGATCAGCAGGGTGGGACACCAGGCGTCGATGGTGCGGTACAAAGCCGCCGGGGAAATGCTGCTGGTGGTGATGGCCCGGGCAGACAACCGCCCCAGGAGAAACAGGAGTTGCGACTTGCCGCACCGCTTCTCCGGTGCGGTAATGATCGCCAGCGGCGCAACCTGCACCACGTCGATAACCCAGGTCATGGCGGCCCACAGGGCGACCGTATGGGCGGTCTCCCGTTCGCAGACGATGAACCGCCGGACCGTGGCGGCGATGTCGGCCAACAGTTGCGCCGGGTCTACCTGATCCGGCCAAGGCTCCACCTCGGCAAAGGGAAGGTCAGCGGCAACGGGACCCTTGCGGGCATCCCTGACGGCGGCATCCAGGGTCGCGGGCCGGACGCCGAGCGCCCTTGCCTCTTGCCTGCGCACCTGGTCGTAGTGCAGGGGGGAGAGTTTTGACAGTTTCTCGATAACGGCTTCCAAGGGGTAATCGGGGAATGCGTTTCCGGCGGGTGTGGGAGGTGCGGGAGCGGTCGCATCCTCAATACAGCTTATGACCTCCTCCGGTCCTGCCAGCCGGGCCAGGTCGTTGAAGTCGGTATCCTTCTCTGTCCTGGTCGCGGGAAAGCAGGGAACGGCAAGCAGGCCGGACACGGCCAGCGCCGCTTCGGTGGCTTTCGTCAGGCCGGGGATTCCCTCTGTGGCGTGATCGTCATCTGCGCAGACGATCAAAAGCATGTCGGGATACTTTTGCCGCAGCGCCTCTGCTACCGGTTTCAGGTTGCCAGCCGTGAAGGAGCAGGCCGCGGCATGGCCGGTAAGCTCATGGAGCGTGGCGCCGGTCGCGTAGCCTTCTGCTATCAGGATCCTGTCTTTTGCTTGGCCGATGGCGTGGTAACAGCCGGTTATGGCTGTGCCCGCCTTGAACCTCTTGCTCCCATCCGGCAGGATGAATTGCAGGCCGTGCAGGATCCCGGCGGTGTCCCGGATGGGGACCAGAAGCGCTTCCCGCAATTGCCGGATGCCATAGGACTTGATCGCCTTTGCAACAAGGTAGAGATGTTTTGCATCAGCGTCCCGGCCTTTCTTCCAGAGATACGCCGATTTCTCCTGGCATCGCTTCCGAATCTCCCGCTCCAGCTTGGCGGCCTCTTCCTTCGCCTGTTTCACCCGGACCAGGAATGCGGCCTGCTCTTCCGGATTCCTGCCGGTGGCGGCCTGCCAGGTTTCCGAGATGCCGGAGCGCCAGCAGCCGAACACGCCGCCTGTGCCGTCATCGAAGAGTTTGCACCAGCCGGCCGTGTCGCTCTTCCGGTCACTGGTGGCAAACCTGACCATTTTGCCCGGCACGATGTCGGAATGACGAGGAGCGCCGCCCGTTGCTTCCCGGATTGCGTCGAGAAAATTCTCTTTACTCACAGGCCGTCCCCTATGTGGGCTGCCCTTCGATAAGCGCCCGGATATCTGAAATTTTCCAGGCTGTTATCTTCGGGCCGAGCTTTACCGGTTGCGGATAGCGACCGGACTTGACCCCGGCCCACCAGGTACTCTTGGAGACCGGAATAATTGGGGGAATCGGGGGATTGGCCTTGGGATTGCCAATAATGTGGGGCAGCCGGACAAAGCCCGTTTCCGGTAAGGTGGGTTTGAATTCGAGGATTTCCATTTGAACCGCCTCCATGGATTCTTTGTTGGATTAACAAAAAAGGCCATCACCCTTGCAATAAAGGTAATGGCCTTTGCATTCTTGAACTTCCAAGAAGACTTCTGATTCTCTCAGAACGGCAACCGAGTACAAAAAGTTGCCAAGTCCCATGCCGTGACCCGCGTCCCCGTCAAAGGGGAAAACCAATCTATGTGAGACCGTATAATACTATCCCGGATGGAAACGTCAAGGATTATTTGAAATAAAAGTCGTTTAATTTCAATGTTTTACGCATAGAGACGAGCGGAGACATCGTGAAACATGGCACCAGTCTGGCGAAGTCGTTTATTTGGCCCCGCTCTTGAGACAGTCCAGGTAGTCCGCCCACTGCTGCATCATCTTCTTGCGTTCATCGAGGTGGGAGGTTCGGTTGTAGGCCCTTCCAAGCGGGTCGCGAACGGAGTGACTGAGTTGATGCTCGATGAGAACAACCGGTACGTGCAGCACTTCATCAAGTATGGTTCGTGCCGATGCCCTGAATCCGTGGGCGGTCGCCTCATCCTTGGAAAATCCCATGCGGCGCAAGGCCGCGTTATAGGCGTTGTCGCTCATGCATCTATGTGCGGAACGCTGGCAGGGAAAGAGGTACTTGCCGGACCCGGTGAGAGATCGCAGGGATTCCAGAACGGCAATTGCCTGCTTGGACAGGGGGACAATATGGGGCTGTTTCATCTTCATCCGGGTTGCGGGGATCTCCCAGATGGCTTTGTCGAGCTCGAGCTCGGTCCATTCGGCGGCCCTCAGCTCCCCCGGCCTGCAGAAAAACAAGGGAAGGAGTTGGAGGGAGCACTTGACGACATAGCTACCCTCATAGGCATCTATTGCCCTGAGGAGTTGCACGAGTTTTTCCGGAGTTGTTGGGGCGGCATGGTGCCCATTCTTGACCGGGGGCAATGCCCCCCTCAGGTCAGCGGCGATATCGCGATCGGACCGCTCCGTCACCACGGCGTAACGAAAAAATCATCCCGCAATGGTGTCGCAGGCGGTGAGCCGTGTCGAGTGCTCCGCGACCGGCTATGCGTTCCAGGACCTTGAGGAGTTCCAGCGGCTTGATCTCGGAGATGGGGCGGGAGCCCAAGGGAGGGAAGATGTCTTTTTCAAGACGGTGGAGGATATCGGCGCCATGTGTCGGCGACCATTTGCCAGCGGAGGAAAATTTATGATGCCATTCTCTGGCAACTGTTTCAAACGTATTCGAGGCCTTGTCTTTGGCGGCGGACTTCAGGAGCTTTTTCATCGCTCCAGGGTCCACGCCGTTTGCCAGCAGCCTCTTGGCGTCTTCCCGGCGCAGCCTGGCGGCTTCGAGGGAGACTACCGGATAGGCGCCCAGAGCCAACTTTTTTTCTTTGCCGCCATACCTGTATTTGAGGTTCCAGAGCTTTCCGCCGGAGGGGGTAATCAGCAAAAAAAGGCCCCCACCGTCATACAGTTTGACCTCTTTTTCCTGGGGTTTTGCCTTGTCGATTTTTATGGCGGATAAAGGAATGATCCTCTTTGGCATGGCCTTATCCTCCGTTTGGGGGCCTGCGATTTTTCATGGGGGCTTTATCGCTCCCCATACGCCCCCAAAAACCTCGGATTTCAGTATACCAAAGCGGATTGCATTGGACAATCCTAAAAGAAAAAGCCCCTATTTCTAGGGGCTTTTCGTGCCAAGCCGGATTTGGCTGGATTATCAAATGGTGCCCAGGGACGGAATCGAACCGCCGACACGAGGATTTTCAGTCCTCTGCTCTACCGACTGAGCTACCTGGGCGATTGAGCCTTCAACTTATATATCCATTTCCCCTGTCTGTCAACAGATTTTTCCCCGTCGCCGATTCCGGTTATGCCCGGGAGATGAACCTGCCGTCCCGGGTGTCCACCTTGATCTTTTCACCCGCCTCCAGGTAGGGGGGCACCTGGATCTTCAGCCCGGTTTCCAGGACTGCCTCCTTGGTCTGGGCCTGGGCGGTTGCATGCTTCAACGCGGGCGCAGTTTCTGTTACCACCAGTTCCACAACCATGGGGAGGTCCACATTGACCAGCCCTCCCTGGAAAAGCCCCAGGACCACCTCGGTCCCCTCAAGCAGGAAGGGCGCCAGGGGCGAAAACTGCTCTTCCCCGACCTCGAACTGCTCATAGTTCTCCAGGTCCATGAATATGCCGCTGGCGGCGTCGGCATAGAGGAACTGCCCCTT
>DIFZ01000049.1:0-3381 GCA_002419385.1 Geobacter sp. UBA5735 | reverse complement strand
ACCAGCCCCCTCTTGAATTCGGACGTCGTAATCATGATTCGTTTCCTCGCTGAATGTAATTTCTGCCACCTTAGTACCATAAATCGCCGGAACATGACAACACCCTGCCGGCCCTTTCCGGGTTGAACAAGGGGAAGGTGTGCAGTAGAGTTGAATCAGACCGGGCGGGCGCATGGCAGTGCCGGCTCCGCACGGCCCTTGCGACGGGGAAGGGACGACATGGTTTCCTGGCATACCCATACGGTTGAGGAAGTCGCGCGGCAGCTGCAAACCGACACTGCCCGGGGACTCAGCGTTCGGGAGGCACAGCGCAGGCTTGCGGAGCAGGGCCCCAACGAGCTGCAGATGACCAGCCGCGTTTCTCCCTGGTCCATCCTCCTGGAACAGTTCAAAAACGTCCTGATCATAATCCTGCTGGCAGCCACGGTGGTATCCGCCTTTCTCGGGCATGGCACCGAGGCTGTCGTGATAACGGTCATCGTGCTGTTCGCGGTGGTCCTCGGCTTCATCCAGGAATTCCGCGCGGAACGCTCCATCGAGGCGCTGCGCCGCATGGCCGCGCCTGAAGCCCATGTGGTCCGGGACGGCAGTGAGAGCCGTATCCCGGCCCGTGACCTGGTTCCGGGGGACGTAATTGTGCTGTTGGCAGGGAATCGCGTTCCGGCCGATATGAGGTTGTCCGAGTCGGTAAATCTCCGGATCGAAGAGTCTGCGCTTACGGGCGAGTCCGTTGCGGTAGGAAAGAATGCGGGGATCCTGAACGATCCCGAACTGAATCTGGGCGACCGCCGGAACATGGCCTTTGCGGGCACCACGGTCTCCCATGGCCGTGGTCGCGGGATCGTGGTCACGACCGGCATGGAGACCGAGTTCGGCAGGATCGCGCGCATGCTGGAAACGGTCGGTACGGCACGGACCCCGCTCCAGAAAAACCTGGACAGGGTCGGACGGATGCTGGCATGGGCCGCGGGCCTGGTGGTACTCCTCATTGTCGTCCTCGGCTTCCTGCGCGGCCAGCCCCTGGTGGAGATGCTGCTGTTCGGCATCGCCCTCGCCGTTGCAGTCGTTCCGGAAGCGCTTCCTGCCGTGGTCACCATCTCGCTGGCCATCGGCGTGCAGCGGATGGTGCGCCGCAATTCCCTCATCCGCAGGCTTCCCGCTGTGGAAACCCTGGGCAGCACGTCAGTCATCTGTACCGACAAGACCGGNNGTACCCTGACCAGGGACGAGATGACGGTCCGGGAGCTCCATGCGTCAGGAGAGGCCTGGGAGGTGTCAGGGGAGGGCTACGAACCGGCCGGCTCATTTTTCAACCGGGGCGCCGAGGCTCCTCCCTCCCGGCTGCTGCAAGAGCTGCTGCGGGGCGCCGCCCTGGCTTCCGACGCCCGACTGGAAGCGGCAGCGGAGACCGGGCGGTGGCAGGTCATGGGCGATCCCACCGAGGGGGCGCTGGTGGTGGCGGCAGCTAAGGCCGGACTTGACAGGGGCGAGTTGGAGGAACGCTTCCCCCGCGTGGATGAGATCCCCTTCAGTGCGGAAACCAAACGCATGACCACACTGCATGCGACGAAGGATGGCTTTATTGCCTATGCCAAGGGGGCGCCCGAGGTGATCCTGAACTCCTGCGAAAGCGTACTGAGCGGTGCGGGATGCCTGCCCCTGGACCTGCAGACAAGGGATGCCATCCTTGACGCCGCCAGGGTAATGGCCGGCAAGGCGCTCAGGGTCCTGGCGGTGGCGCGCAAAACGGCGGGGGGAATCGGTGATGCGGAGCAGGGGATGACGTTTCTCGGTCTGGCCGGGATGATCGACCCGCCGCGGCCCGAGGCTGCGGCAGCGGTCCGGATCTGCCGGGAGGCCGGCATCCGGGTGCGCATGATCACCGGCGACCATCCCCTCACTGCCGGCGCTGTGGCCCGCGAAGTGGGCATTCTCGACGGGGGCGACGTGGTCACGGGCTTGCAGCTGGAGGAGGCCGGCGATGCCGAGTTGGCCCGGGACGTGGAGTGGCAGGATGTCTATGCCCGCGTCTCCCCGGCCCACAAGCTCCGGGTGGTGACCGCTTTGCAGGCCAGGGGGCATGTGGTGGCCATGACCGGGGACGGNNCGGCATCAACGATGCGCCGGCGCTGAAGAAAGCGGACATCGGTATCGCCATGGGGATAACCGGAACGGACGTGAGCAGGGAAGCTGCGGACATGACGCTCCTGGACGACAATTTCGCCTCCATCGTCGCGGCAGTCGAAGAGGGGCGGGGGATCTTCGAAAACATCAGGAAGTACCTGATGTACCTGATCTCTTCCAACATCGGCGAGATTCTCCTGATGGCCGTGGCCGTGCTGTCGGGCCTGCCCCTCCCCTTGTCAGCCGTCCAGATCCTGTATGTGAACCTTGCCACGGACGGACTGCCGGCGCTTGCCCTGGCGGTGGATCCGAACGAACCAGACCTGATGCGGCGGCCTCCCCGGGACCCGCGGGAAGGGATATTCACCCGGCAGGTGGTCATACTGATGGCAGTGGGCGGGGCTTGGTCGGCCATCGTCAATGTCGCTGTATTCACCGGGGCGCTGCATGCCGGATTCCCCCTGGAGAAGGCCATGAGCATGACCTTCGTATCCCTCGTGCTGATCCAGTTCCTCAAAGCATACAACTACCGCTCCGACCACCGCTCGGCGTTCAGCCGCCCCTTTGCCAACCGCTGGCTCAACCTGGCAGTCACGTGGGAACTGGCGGTACTGGTTCTCGTCATGAACGTGCCGTTCCTCACGGATGCGTTCGGAACGGTGCGGCTGTCTCCCGGGGAATGGGCGGTCCTTGCGACTTCCGTTTTCACGGTTGTGCCGGTGATCGAGGCTGGGAAGTGGGTGATAAGGCGCGCGGGGCGCGCGGCACAGGGCACAGGGCACAAGGCACAAGGACCAGGCTGAAGGCTTCTTGAAATCCCCCTCAATCCCCCTTTCATAAAGGGGGAGGTAAGATCGGCACAGTCTACCCCCTTTGCGAAAGGGGGGCCGGGGGGGATTTGAGGATTGCTTGAAACGCATCACTGAAAAAAAGCTGGTTCCTCGTTCCGGTCGTGATATAACTGAAAACCACGAAACCGATACCAAGGAATACCAATGAATATTCTGCAGCATCTGAACCCCCGGCAGCAGGAGGCGGTGCTCCACGGCGAGGGACCGCTCCTCATCCTGGCGGGCGCCGNNCGGGCAAGACCCGGGTCATCGTCCATCGCATAGCACACCTGATCCGCGAAACCGGGGTGCCGCCGTGGCAGATCCTGGCGGTGACCTTCACTAACAAGGCGGCGGCTGAGATGAAGGAGCGGGTTGAAAAGCTCCTGGGGAACGAAGATGCGCCGCTGATCGCCACGTTCCATTC
>DIFZ01000045.1 GCA_002419385.1 Geobacter sp. UBA5735 | reverse complement strand
AGCATCATGATACTCAGGATAAATTTTTTCATAGGAGTCTCCATTCACTATGTTCGAGGCAACGCGGCAAAGGGTACATTTCATTCAAGCGGCCACTCTATCGAGGAGAAGCGGTTAAGCGATCATTCCATTCAAGCGGCCACTCTATCGAGGAGAAGAGGTTAAGCGATCATTCCATTCAAGCGGCCACTTCGTTCATGCGGAAAACACTCTTGCTCGCATTACTCGCTTTCAACGCTTCCCCGCATTCCCCGCTTCATTCGCTTCCCCGCGTGCAACGCATGCAACGCGCACTCAGTGCGCTCTATCTTCCCCTTCTCAACAGCACCACGCCAATAGTCTTCAGTATGACCCGGCAATCCAGGCCGAAGGAAATATTCTTGGTGTAGTAGAGGTCATAACGCAGCTTTTCCAATGCGTCTTCCACTGAAGACCCATAAGGATAGCAGACCTGTGCCCACCCCGTTACGCCGGGCTTTACGAAATGCCGCTCGGAATAATAGGGTATGATCTTCTTGAGCTCCTCCACGAACTCCGGACGTTCCGGCCGGGGTCCGACAAGGCTCATCTCACCCAGCAGGACATTGAACAGCTGGGGTATCTCGTCGATCCGGCTCTTGCGCAGAAACGCACCCAGCTTCGTTATCCGGGGATCGTTCCTCCGCGCCCATACGGCGCCGGTCCCCTCTTCGGCATCCTGCCGCATTGTCCTGAATTTGTAAATAGTAAAAGGCTTTTCCCCTTCGCCGACGCGCTCCTGACTGAAGAAAAGCGGGCCGGGAGAATCCAGGCGCATGAGCAGGGCCAGCACCGGGAAAAACGGCAGGAACACCAGCAGCCCCACCAGGGACAGCACCACATCGATCATTCTTTTTGCCAGCCGGAACAGCAGGGTGCTCCGGAAACCGTGGGAAAAGATGAACCAGCTCGGGGTGATGTTCTCCAGCAGCAGCTTTCCCGTCACCTTTTCATAGAACGAAGGGGCATCAAGCACCTCGATACCGCTCAACTTGCAGTTTAGCATATCCTGCAGAGGAAAGACACCACGACGCTCAGACAGTGACACAACCACTTTGTTCGCCTTTTTCTTCTTGACGGTTTCATAGAGATTTTCGAAATCCCCGACGATGGACTGGTAGGGCACATTGACGGACTCGCTGGTGCAGTTCACATATCCTGTCAGGATATAGTGGCTGTTCCGGGCGGAGATCAACCCGCCGATACGTTTGGCTAACGGCCCGGCGCCGAGGATCAGGACTCTTTTCGCGAACACGGGAAGGTTCGATTGGATCCTGACGAAAGCATGCCATGCAAACTGGAGGATCCCGAAAAGGACCAGTGCCGTCACCAGTACGATCCGCCCGAATTTGGCCGACGGCAGGAGGTAGTAAAGAGAAGAGAGAAACATCAGGGAACAGCAGAGAGCGACAGCGATCCGGATCGCGATTTCCCTCCCCCCCATCTCCCGGTCGTCCCGGTAGACCTCGGCGACAAAGGAGGAAAACAGCAGCACCGCAACAAATATGACCCTGTTGAGGCTTCCTCCCGGGGACGATTCCATCAGGCCGAAAACCTTGCCCGTCACAGGAAGCAGAGCAAGCGACAGTGCTGAAAGACTGCAAACGATGTCGCCTGCAATGAGAATCAGTATCATTCTGGTCATTGTGCTCTCCTGGTGCTTTTCGGATTAACCAGTCCGGCATACATGGACCGTGCGGCAGCAGCTTCGGCAAAGCCTCCCAGCTGCAACGCTTTCTTCAGATTCGCTGCCGCCCCGTTCCGGTCTCCCGTTTCCTTACAGGCTATGGCGAGATGATAGAGAACCGTCGGGTTCGACGGCAGCCGGGCGGCCGCGTTTGCCAGCAGCTTCTTCGCTTCAGCCGGGCGGCCGTTTTTCAGCAGCACGTAACCGAGCGTATCCATGACCATGGGGCTGCCGGGCTCCAGTTTGTATGCCGTTATGGCAAGTGTCAGGGCCTCTTTCGAGTCACCATAGCCGTCTGCATAAAGGTATGCCAGATTGTTGAGGGAAGGTACGTGATGTTCTGATTTTTCCAGGGCTTCCCGGTAGCTTCCGATCGCTTCCCGCTTCTTCCCCGTCTGTTCGAGCACGACGCCGCGGGCAAAATGGGCGGGCGCAAAATCGGGGCTTCTTCTCACCGCCTCGGAAAAGCTGTTCATGGCCGACACAAAATCCCTTTTCCTGGCATAGAGGTTACCCAGAATGACCGGGGCATTGGGATTTTTGCCGTCAACCCTCACCGCGGTTCTCATTTCCTCGATGGCTCGCCCCACATCGTTCCGGCTCTCGTACACCGAGGCCAGCAAGATATAGCCTGAAGCCGAGCCGGGCTTCAGGGTGATGGCACGCCGAGCCTCGCTGGCAGCCTTGGCATAATCCTTCATAGCGACATAGGCGCCGATCTTCAGGGGCAGACCCCGGTCGGGCGCAACCGACTCCAGGTCGTTGAAAGCATTGATCGCATCCTTGTATTTCTTCATGTCCAAGAGAATACGGCCCTTCAACTCCAGGGCGCCGGTATTGCGCTGAATGGACTTGATGGCATCGTCCAGTACGGCAATCGCCTTTTTGCCGTCCTTTTTGCTGAAATAATAGCCGGCCAGGGCCAGATAGGCTGACGGATCCTTGGTCTCCTTGGCTCTACCGTAGAATTGCAACGCCTCCTTGTCCCTCCCCTTGAGCCGGCAGATAGCAGCAGAACTGAGGAGCGCCCGCACATTACCCGGAGACCTGGCGAGAACCGCCTGGTACTCGGCCAGAGCCTTGCCGTAGTCACCCGCCGCGGCATAATAGTTGGCAAGGTTGAAATAGGAGGGGAAAAAGGCCGGATCTGCCGCCTTCGCCCTTGCCAGATAGTTGAGCCCCTCGGACTGCTTCCTCTGCAGGAACATGATCCGGGCCATGTTGTTGTAGAGGGGCGCGTCACCCTTCGTACCGCTCAACCCCTCCCGGGTAACGGCAAAGGCCTTGGCAAACTCGTTGCGGCGAATGTGGTAGGATGAGAGCAGGAGCCTGGTGTTCAGTATTTCAGGGGCAACGCGAACCGCCGTCGTCAGTTCCGTTTCCGCCTCCCTTTCCTTGCCCTTGCCGAACAGCAGCAGGCCTTTTTTCACGTGGGCATCCGCCATTTTGGGATCCAGTTCAGTGGCCCTGTTCAGCTCCTTCATTCCTTCTTCGTACATGCCTTTTGCCAGGTAAGCGCTACCCAGGATGTTGTGAGCGGGTGCATTCCCGCTGTCGATCTGCAGCACCTTGTTGATTTCCGCAATGGAATCGTCGATTCGTTTTTGCCTGAGAAGTATCACGGCCGTCAAAAGACGGGCCCGCACGAACGAGGGATTCCGGTCGAGGATCGTGCGGAACTGGCTGAGGGCGCTTTCCATGTCACCGAGGCCGTACGAGCTGAGGCCCAGGAAATAGTAGGCCTCCACTGTCGGGCGCAGCTTGATGGACGACTGGA
Source organism: Geobacter sp. UBA5735 (assembly GCA_002419385.1). Taxonomy (GTDB): domain Bacteria; phylum Desulfobacterota; class Desulfuromonadia; order Geobacterales; family Geobacteraceae; genus RPRC01. Next base: position 72,385 of record DIFZ01000045.1, on the reverse strand, counting down.
GCATGTTCACCGCTTCGGTGTAATTCCTCGCGCGGTAGTTGATGATTCCTTTCAGCCGATAGCCTTCCGCCTGTTTGGGAAACTTTTCCATCATCGATGCCGCAATCCTGTCAGCCTGGTCTGTTCGGCCTTTTTCGAGGTAGAGGAGGCCGCTCTTGTACAAGGCCTGGGTATCGGATGGGTAAAGCTGGGCTATTTGCTGGTAGACCGCATTCGCTGCATCCGTATTGCCGCTGGAAATCTCCGCGGCCGCCAGGATATAGTATGCCCTCTGGCTTTTCGGGTCCTGCTGCAAAACCTGGTTGATAAGCCCTTTGGCTTCCTTCATTCTGCCGGTAGCCGCGTAGAGGGTTGCCAGTTCCAACTGGGTCGACGGGCGCCCCGGTTCCGACTGGAGAGCCCTGAGCAGATTGCTCTCTGCTTCCGCGGGTTTGTTGCCGGCCATATAGGCAATGCCCAAAGCCTCGAGCGCCTCTGCCGAACCCGGATTATCCTTGAGGAGATCCTGGGCGGCGGAAATCGCCCTGTCCGGCTTGTTCAGGCTGACATAGAGTTTTGCCAGGCTGAGCTTGAGCCCCGGGTAGGCAGGCCGTTGCCGCAGGATCTTCTGAAACTCCTTTTCCGCCTGGTCATGCTTGCCGGCATTCATGTAGGCGACGGCAAGCTGGTATCGCGCATCCAGATAATTCTGGTCCTTATCCAGCGCATTTTTCAACAGCACTATGGCTCCGCCAGGGTTCCCCTGCTTGATCTGCTCCAATCCCTCGGCGTAAAGCTCCTCTTTTGTCTTGGCTTTACAGGCGGCAAGACAAGCGATGAGGACAAGCAGTATTACAAGGCTCCTAAACAAGTCGGTATCCTCCATTGCAATAAATCTTTTCATTCATCAAAAACCTGACGAGCGAAGTAAACCTTGAATAATCGATAGGCTTGACCATGCAGTAGGAATGGCTCAAGCCTTCAAGAACATCGATGATATCCCGCCCCATATGGTCGCACAGCAGTATGACCGGCTGGGTCAGTCCTCTGAGTTTGCTGACTATCGACTTTCCGTAGGGATAACTGGCAATGACCAGAGCGGCATCATGCATTCTTTCCGTTGAAACCCCAGGGTCGCCATTGCCGAGAGTCACGGCCCGGAAACCCTCCATTTCGAGAATAGAGGAACAGACCTGTGAAAAACCGGCTTCGTCGATGATGACTATTTTTTCCTCGCGCGGCAGCATATCTATTTTTTAAAGCAACTTTAATGCCATGCGGAAACATGGTTAATGTAAATCGTCCAACAATATCCGGCCGCGTTACAATCATCCAATTATTACTTTTCATAAGACGGCTCTCGCCCCCCCCTCAGCCGGGAAACCTGCGCTCCGGCACGCAAACGTGGGCCATCTTCTCCTTCTCTTGAAAAGGTGTTGCTATGAAGCCCCCTCCATCAAGGGAGAGGGCGGGCGCAGCCCGGATGAGGGGGGGGCGAATGCCTGGTAGCAACCTCAAAAAAGAACTATTTTTTGGGGGGACAGATCAGCAACCATCAGAGGTAATCCTTTTACCCGAGTTTACTGCAGGGCGCTCTTTATTCAAGTGTGATGCATTGGCAAAAGACGTCGCAGTCATTTTTTGTCATATTCGCGGACAAAATACGCAAACGATGCAGAGCCGCAACATTTTGTTTCCAAAAGAAACAATTTCTTCCACAGAAAGCTCTCATCAACGGACAAGTAAGTGCATCCATTGGATACAACAAGGGGTATTGGGTGTAACTCAAAGGGGTTACACAATAAGTAGTGTGTCCTTTGGAAACACTTTGAGATATGACCGGAGAAAAATCACCCTGTCCAGACAACCTGCACGTGATAAATGCTGGGGAAATCGCCGCAGACCGCCGACAACCGGGGTTGCGGGGCGTCAGCAGATTTCCTTGAGCCTCTTATAGAGAGCCTTTCTGGAGATGCCGAGCAATTCTGCCGCCCTTGACTTGTTCCCCTTGACTTCCAGCAGCGCAGCCCGAACCGCTTCCAGCTCTACCTCCCGCAGGGGCCTGACAATGGAGTCTGCGCGGGCCTTGCGGACCGTGTGGATTCGCAGCTCGTCGGGAAGGTCGCGAACGGTGATGGTCTTGCCCCTGGCAAGAACCGCTGCCCGCTCGATGATGTTCCTCAGCTGCCGGATGTTCCCGGGCCACTCGTAGCCCTGCAGAATGTCCATCACCTCGCTGGACACCTGGAGTGATTTTCTTTCGCGGGCGCAGTATTCTTTGACAAATTCGGCGGTCAGCAAAGGTATGTCATCCTTTCTTTCACGCAAAGGAGGGACTTTGATATTGACCACATTGATCCTGTAATACAGATCCTCCCTGAACTGTCCAAGCTTGATCTCCTGAGCCAGGTCCCTGTTTGTGGAGCTTATGAGCCGGAAATTCACCGGAACTTTCCTGTTGCTCCCCAGCCGCTCGATTTCCTTTTCCTGCAGCACCCTGAGAAGCTTGGCCTGCAACTGCAGCTCCAGTTCGCCGATTTCATCAAGAAAAACCGTGCCGTCCGCAGCCTCTTCAAAGCGCCCTATCCTGCGGGCTGTTGCCCCGGTAAACGCTCCCTTCTCATAGCCGAAAAGCTCGGACTCCAACAGGCCGCTCGGCATGGCGGCGCAGTTCACCGCGACAAACGGCTTTCTCTTGCGCGTGCTCTGATAATGAAGCGAACGGGCTATCAATTCCTTGCCGGTCCCCGTTTCCCCGCAGATGAGCACACTGCTGATCGAATCCTTCACCGCATTGATGGTCTCGAAAATCTTGACCAGTTCGGTTGCCTTGCCGATAATCCTGCCTTCCTGTTCGTCAATCCCCAGCCGGCTTTTCAGACTCTCTATCTCTCGCTTGAGGAGGCGCTGCTCAAGGGCCCGGGCAAGAATGCCCTTCAATTTGGCGTAATCAGGAGGCTTGATGAAATAATAAAACGCCCCCTGGGTTATGGCATGGACCGCTGAGTCTACCGTGCCGTAGGCGGTAAGGAAAATAACCGGGATATCGGGATGGTTCTCCGATATATAATCAAAAAGCTGCATCCCGTCGCGGTCCGGCATCTTCATATCGGTGATCACCACATCAATGTCGTCACGCGTTACGACACTGACCGCGCCGCTATAATCCATGGCTTCACGCACAGTGTACCCTTCCTCCTTCAGAATGGCGGAAAGCACCCTCAATGCATTCTGTTCATCGTCAACAATCAATATCCGGCCATTCTTGCCGCCAGCCATTACCATCCTCCCGCACACCGGCTCCGCTGGTGGTCATGCTGAACGTTCGTGTCTTCATGATCCGAACCGATGAGAAACTGCATGCTCTTCAAGGTCCTGGTTCGGCAACAGGCAGCAGAATCCTTACCCTGGCCCCCGAATTCCTGCTGCTTTCGATTTCCAGATGCCCCCCATGGTACTGTGCAACCTCACGTGTAATGAACAGACCGAATCCTCTTCCCGATGCAGCCCGTCTTTCAGGTGATCCGCTGGAAATGGCCCGCAGACGTGAACTGTTCATGCCGTAGCCGTCATCAGCTATTTCGATAGCGACATACTCCCGGTCTTCCTGCCTGACCATTTCCGCGGACACTTTGATCGTCCCGCCGTCGCCCAGGGCCTCCACTGCATTGTTGATGACATTCAGGACCGCATGTTCCAGCAGATATTCGTCAGCCTTGATCAAGGGCAACTCCTGCAACTCGCTGTGAATGACGATATGTTTCACGGCAGCCTGCAGACTGACCAGCGCCATCGTCTTTCTCAGCATGGCAGCACTATCTACCAGGGCAAATTCAGACTCGACCAGGGAGGTACTGAGAAATTTCGTCACGAACCTGTCAAGTTTCGAGATTTCATCTTCAATAATGTCCATGAATTCCACAAGGCCCGGTTCCGTGCGGTATTTCCCTCTCAGATAAACGGCAGCGCCCTTTATTGCATTGAGAGGGCTCCTGACACCATGGGCCAGGGTTACTGATTTCCTGGCGATTTCGAGGTTGTCCGGCACGGCCCGGCGGGAATCCGCCGCAGTGCAATGAGAAAAAGCCGCAACGCTCACCGCAGCCCCCATGATTGTGCGATCAGCATCGAACACGGGGCTGACCGCAATGTCGCCATGTGCGGAACCGAAGACGCAGAGAGCACGGCAATCTTTGATCAATCTTGGATTGCCATCCCGAAGCACCGACTCGACCACATCTGCATCGCCCAGCACGATCCTGGGAACGACCTCGTAATACGGCACCCCAAGACACTTCTCCGCAGCAGGACCGCGAGAACACTCGCCCTTTCCGTCCCAGGAAACGATCACCAGATTCTTGTCGACAACAAACCTGTACCCGTCCATACTGAAGAGCCCCTCTGCCGGCAGCGAAAACGTTGCCAAACCAGCTGATTGAGCATAATTTAATTAAACTTGCCAGTGGTTGCAGTTTTTGTGTCTACACTAATTTTAACGGTTTGTCAAAGCTAATCGGCGCTTATTCGAAACCTGATAAAATACGCGGTCCAGAGTTGCGCCGGTACTTTCCCGCACCCTCTTATGCAGCCTCGACTGTTCAAGGGGAATGCTGCTGTTTATCATACACAATATGCCGGGTCACCCGAAAGGAAAAGATAGCATCAGGAGAAACAAGGTCTATTATTTTACGTAGCGCCCAAAGTACGGTAAAGTGTTCATTCTGACATGAACATGAGACGTGCAAAGATAACTGGAAGGTGAATTTCAGAAAAATAGCGAGGTACTACGAATGGCGCCAGGCTGGGAAGATGTCGGTAAAAGCCCCATCACGCTGCTAAGGGAAGAACTGGCCAGAAGATACGTGCCCTGCAGGCAGATCAGCGAAAACTTCATCAACTACGGAATTCTGGTAGACATAGACGATGAGCCCCGGGAACTGACCGTCAGTGTCAATTTCAGGAACAACAGCCTCTTTTTCATGGCCGATCTGCTGATCGACTGTCCTGACGACATGGAGATCCTCGCCAATGTCGCCAACATAGCCTATGATATGTATACTCGCGAAAAGCCATTCTACGGCAGATTGCTCATTAAGGACGAAAAGACCTTCTATCAGCTGAACCACATCGTGGGAAACCCGAGCCTGCTCGATCCAGCCATGGTTGCGCTGCTCCTGGACCTGGTTCAAACCGAGGCGCTGGAAATCATCACTGAAGAATATGCCGAGGAACAGGGTGTTTGAAGCATCCCTGCCCCCCGGCATTTCCTGCCAGGGAATCTATTTGTTATGCCCTTTCCCCTTGCCTTTGCCATGGCCCTGTCCCGGTCCGCCGTACGGCGCGCCCTGCAGAGCCAGATTCCCGCGCTTGAGGGCATGGAATTCGCTGGAACCGGGTTTGATGCCGACGCTCTTGGCAATCACCCCCCAGCCCTTTCCCCGGTTGGCCTTGTACACACCCAGAACCTCTTCAGGCGGGCGGTGAGACCAGTGGCCGAGCTGGAAAACCAGGAAGGCATCGGCCGGCGCGGCAACCGCGCCGAGCACCACCTGCACCTGCGGCACGGGAACCCCGAACTGGGCCCCGATCCTGGCTGAAAAGCCGGGAAGATCCACACGGGCCTGGGCGTTCAGGTCGCCGAGAAACACGTCGAGGCCACCTCCCGCAAAAGCAGTGGCGCACAACATACCGACCATACATACTGCAAAAACAAATCGTTTCATCCTGTTCCTCCTCATGCATTCAGTCTTTTATTCCGCATGCCAATGAACATCCGAAAACCCCATACCAGGCGGCTTTCCCGGGCAAGTGCTTGTAACAGTCAATCAGTTTCCATCCGGAAACTGCAGTTGTGTCCATCTGGACTTTCCGGACGGACACCAAATAGATCCTGCACGGTTGCTAATCGGCATATCCACTGTTCAGCTTTAGCATTTCAAGCACCAGATCGAATGAGAAGGCAAAAAAAGAGCGCAACGTGCGTGCGCTCTTTTTCCCCGCCATTTCCATCACAGCCACAAATTGCGTTTTAGCTCTCTTACCGTATTATCAAGTTTCTGACCGTAAGCGAACCTTGACTGATGACAAGAATCCCATGGAGGGTCGTGTAGCCGCTAATGGCAGAGTAGTTGCTATTGTACCCGCCCTCGATAGTTATGGACTTGTTGCTGATATTGGCGCTGAGATTTTCACTGTACTCAGTTCCCCACACTTTGAGCAGACTCCCTGAGGGAGATCCGTTGTAGGCAGCTTGGAGGCTCGAAAAATAGGTAGTTGTACCGTTAATGACAATTGAATTCGTAATATTTTGTGTAAAGGTAGCTGCAACGCTCTTGTCTGAATCCATGAGAACAGCGCAGTCTCCTGTGCCGCTGCAGGAACCCGACCAACCAGAGAAGAGCGAAAACTCAGCCGGCGATGCCTGTAGATTCACCGCCGTCCCGATATCGAATTTTTCGGTCAAGGCAGTATTGGCCGAGAAGCTGACAGGGAGGCCGTAGCGGACACCGTCGCCGGTAACGGCACCTGTCCCGGTACCAGGGAAACTGATGCTCAGAAAACCGACAGCGCCGCCACGAACGCATTGGACATTATGCGGCAAATTTCCCGTCATGCCTTTAAAGTAGGATGACACCGCGCCGGATGATACGTCTATACCCCAAACTTCATCAGGACGGCCTGCACGCGAAGTGGAGGTCCAGTAAGCATCAGTCAAGGCAGCCTGAAAATAGGCAGCGTTTATGGCTGGGCTGCTTCTCGTATCATCAAACCATGCTTCGAGTTCCTTTATGTTAGGGAGGCGCCAGTCTTCGTACCCGCCCACGGCACTCCCCTCGCAATAGGAAAGTGAATCCGCCCAAGTCATTTGTTCAGTTGCAACCTTGTGCCACATCAAACCGGTTGTACTGTCGGTAACCGTTCCGTCAGAATTATCGACAAGCGACTGGTTCGCAGACGATGAGCCTCGCGCGCACCTTAAGTAGACATTTGCTGCAGAGGGATCGAGCGAGCGAGAGTAAAGACCCGTGCCAAAATCGACACCTTGTGCCGAGACGCTGTCTGTGGAAGCCCAGTAATTGGCAGCGTTTGTATTCGGAAAGAAAGTCAGATTTATTTGTGGAAGCGGATTCGATTCAGCATACGCGACAGAATAATCCACAAGGCTCATCAGCTCTTTTTTCGTCGGCACCCTCCAGTCATCATAGCCCCCAAGTTCAAGGGTACCGCAGGCATTTTGAGCCTGGGAAAAACTGTAGACCTGGTTGTCATCCTCCTTCTGCCACATTACCCCGGTATTGTTGTCGGTTACCGTACCAGTGCCATTGTCATTGAAGGTCATGGCATTATAGCCGTAAAACCCGTCCTGTCCCGTTCCCGCGCATGAAATATCACCAAACGGGCTGACAGCCTGGTAGCATGCAGTCTGGCCGGTGTCGGGTATGTACGCTGCTGATGCGGCAGAAGGAAAAGCACAGAAAAGCAGCATGCTGAAGAGAGCCGTTGTTTTGGTCATCAGGAATCCCCCTTTGTCTAAAGACCGATCAAAACCGTACAAGCATACTTCATACCAAAAGTTTAAAACACTCCTCATCCACGCTCCTGAAACAAACAGCGGAATAAGGAAATTCATGTCGCTGGAAAAACCGTCTGCTCTTGCGAATCCTTGGCTCGATACCACCGGATTACGCCGTGTCGGCTTCTGTCGACGAAAGTGGCTTGAGTGTACCATTTTTTTCGAAAACATTAAACATTTCCATTGCATCAGCATTAAGCTTTTCCCCTGTATTCTTCTTACAGCATTTTTGTGCAGAATTTTCCCGCGCCTTCCCGATAACAACAAACAAGAAAGGCGGTGCCGGGGCACCGCCTTTCTTGTTTGTTGTGGGCTGAATATCTTATCAACCCTGTGCTCTCATTCTCCTCCGGCCATACAAGCCAAGGCCGACAAGACCTGCTCCCAAGAGGATGACCGTACCGGGTTCAGGCACCGGTGTCGAAGAAGGGTTGTAGCCAATGAAATGGGAAATTTCAAGGCCTCCGCCTCCTTTGGCGGGATGACCGCCCGTTCCGGGTCCGCCGATACTCCAGATGTCAAAGGTGCTCCAGGACCCGGTGCTGTCCGGGGCAGCAAGGTAGTACATGGCGAAATAGTCGCCCGCCTTTACCGTGTAGAATTCAATGGTGTTCGAAACAGGGTCAGACGCCCACGTGCCGGAGCTGCCGTCGCCAACTGCCGTGTAGTTGACATTTGCAACCGACAGGACAACATCCCCGAAACCTACCTGAGCATTCAACAATGTTTGCAGGTCTGCAACCGAACCGGCGCTTTCACTCGTGTTGCCCATTTGCGTAAACAACAGTGCTCCGGAATTCTGATACATGGCATAAACTGACCCATCAAATCGATCCTCTGTCCCGTCACTCGCAGTATTCAGTATCGGAGCCGCGATTGAAAGGGAGGCGATTCCCAAAACCAGCATAATTGTCAAAAATATCTTTTTCATAACATCCTCCTTTCAATAGAATATTTTTTCATCGTCTTCCTGACAAAAAACAAGCAAATTTCAGGCCAATTATTTTTATCCGTATTTTCATAGTCTTACATGACATGTCAGCAGACATGTAAACTTTATCGACAAGTATTAGGGTCTTAGGATTACATTCGCGCCATGTTGGCTTCAACCTCGGCCCGATAGGGGCCTTGCAACAGAGCTGTTAATTATTACATATAATACTGTAATTATTGCACAATCATCTTAGTATCCGCACGAGAAAGCGGAGATTCTTCAGCCGGAACGAAGTGTCGGGAATTCTTCACATCATCAATCACAAAAAACGCAACGTGGCCGCCATTGCCGGCTTCCATGCTTCTTTTCAGCAAAAAAGGGCACCAGAAGGGTGCCCTTTTTTCGTTTCACAAGCCGGTTCACACCCCGGATTTGCTCTCCCGTCATTACGTGAGGTTTTTCCTGATCCTGTCAACCGCCTCGATGACATTGTCGCGGTTGCCGAACGCGGACAGCCGGAAGAAACCCTCGCCGCTCGGGCCGAAACCGCTGCCGGGAGTGCCCACCACGTTGCACTCGGTCAGGAGCTTGTCGAAGAAATCCCAGGCAGTCATGCCGCCGGGTGTCCTGAGCCAGATGTACGGCGCATTGACACCGCCGTATACCGTGAGCCCTGCATCGGCAAGACCTTCGCGAATGATCCTCGCATTCTCCATGTAATAGTCGATCACTTCCCGGGTCTGCCGCCACCCCTCGTCGGAATAGACAGCGGCCGCGGCCTTCTGCACCGGGTATGACGCACCGTTGAATTTGGTGGTTGTGCGGCGGAGCCAGAGCTTGTTCAGGCTGTATGGCTCACCTGACGAGGTCCGTGCCGTCAACTCCTCGGGAATCACCACCAGGCCGCAGCGGACACCGGTAAACCCGGCTGTCTTGGAGAATGATCTGAATTCGATGGCGCACTTTTTTGCGCCTTCGATCTCGTAGATCGAGTGGGGAATGGATGGATCGGTGATGAATGCCTCGTAGGCGGCGTCGAAAAAGATAACCGCATCGTTTGCCAAGGCGTAATCCACCCATTTTTTCAGTTCATCCCTGGTGGCAACCGCTCCGGTAGGATTATTCGGGAAGCAGAGATAGACGATGTCGACCTTCTCTGTCGGAAGAGCCGGGATGAACTTGTTCTCTTCAGTACAGGGAAGGTAGACGATCCCTTTGTAGTACCCCTTGTCGTCAGCCTCCCCGGTCCGGCCGATCATGACGTTGGTGTCGTTGTAGACGGGATAGACCGGGTCGCCGATGGCGACCTTGTTGTCAAGCGCGAAGATGTCAAGGATATTGGCGCAATCGCACTTGGAGCCGTCCGAAATGAACATTTCGGTGGTAGCGAGAGAAACGCCCAGGGGCTTGTACGACTTCTCGATCACGGCATTGATCAGCCAGTCGTATCCCTGCTCCGGGCCGTATCCGGCAAAGGTCTCCACGCGGGACAGATCGTCCACCGCATCGTGGAAAGCCTTGAGAATTGCCGGCGGAAGCGGCCTGGTGACGTCGCCGATGCCCAGGCGGATCACGTTGGCCTGTGGATTTGCCTCGGAAAACGTCCTGACCCGGCGGCCGATCTCCGGGAAAAGGTAACCGGCCTTCAACTTGAGATAATTGTCATTGATAAACGCCATAGGATGCAGCACCTCCGGTGTGGAAATAAAAAATCAGCCTTCAGTCTCAGCTACCTTAGCCCAAGCACATCCTGCATGTCATACAACCCCGGCTGCTGGCGCACGACCCACTTGGCTGCGCGTATCGCCCCATGGGAGAACATGTCCCGCGTATGGGCCCGGTGGGTTATCTCGATCCGCTCACCCATGCCGATGAAGTACGCGGTGTGCTCACCGACGATATCCCCTCCCCGAATGGTCTGCATGCCGATCTCTTCCCTGGTCCGCTCGCCGCAGATGCCCTCACGGTGGAAATTGGCAACCTTTCCATACTCCCGGCCCAAGGCTTCAGCGATAATTTCTCCCATGCGGACCGCTGTTCCCGAGGGGCTGTCCTTCTTCAGCTTGTGGTGCGCCTCGACGATTTCCACGTCGAAGTCGTCACCGAGAATCCTGGCCACATCCGAGAGGATCTTGAATACCACGTTCACCCCGACGGACATGTTGGGAGCCAGCATTACCGGAACAGTTCGTGAAAGTTCCAGCGCCAGCGCTTTCTGCTCCGGTGCGAACCCGGTGGAGCCGATAACCATGGCCTTGCCATTGAGACCGCATATTTCCAGGTTCTTAAGCGATACCGCAGCGGCAGAGAAGTCGATGAGCACATCGCATCCGCCTATGATCCCGTTCAGGTTGTCGGTAATCTGCACCCCCAATGGACCGCAACCTGCCATCAGCCCCGCATCCATGGCAAGATAGGGATGTTCCGGACGATCCAGTGCCCCGGACAGTTCCAGTGCAGGGTCTTCCTTGACCGCAGTGATTATCCGTCCGCCCATTCTTCCTGCAGCGCCACTGACAGCAACCTTGATCATGATAACCTCCTCAATGCAGGCACAAGGCCCATGGCTCAAGGCACAGGGAAAAATCTTTTTCAAATCAATGCCTGGCTTGGCCTTCTTTCGACAATTAAACCTCATTCACATGAAAACAGATCAAGACTTGTTCTCATGCCTTTTGCCCTTTGCCTTATTCTTGCGCCCTGTGCCCAGTGCCTTGCGCCTAAATCACCTTGCGCCTATATCAATTCATACTCCTTCATAACCTGCGCCAGCTTTTCCGTATTGGCCTCGGACATGGGCGCGAGGGGCAAGCGAACCTCGCCGCTGCATTTGCCCATCAGACCCAGTGCGGTCTTTACCGGCACCGGGTTGGTTTCAATGAACATGGCGCTGTTGATCTTCAAGAGGCAGAGATGCAGGCGACGCGCCTCCTCCATGTTGCCGGCCTCGAATGCGTCAATCATGGCAGCGATCTCTTTCGGCATGATATTGGCGGTCACCGAGATGACCCCCGATCCGCCGCAAGCAAGCAGGGGGTACGTAATGAAATCGTCACCGGAGAGGACATCGATCCTGTCACCGCAGAGCGAGAGCAGCTCCGATGCCTGCTGAATAGAACCAGCCGCCTCCTTGATGGCCACGATATTCGGGATCTCCGCAAGCCTGGCCACGGTTTGCGGCAGCATGTTGATGCCGGTGCGGCCCGGCACGTTGTACAGAACCTGCGGCAGCGCCACAGCCTCGGCCACCGTCTTGTAGTGGCGGTACAACCCTTCCTGCGAAGGCTTGTTGTAGTAAGGAGTAACAAGGAGAGCACCGTCGGCGCCGACCTTCTTCGCATGTTCGGTAATCTCGATCGCCTCTTTGGTGCAATTCGATCCGGTGCCTGCTATGACCGGAACGCGCTTTTTCGCCTGATGGACCACGATTTCGATTACCTTGTCATGCTCCTCGTAATCGAGCGTGGAAGCCTCGCCGGTAGTGCCGCAGGGAACGATTCCATCGGTGCCGTTCTCTATCTGGAACTCGACCAGCTGCCGCAGGCTTTCCTCATCAATCTCTCCGTCCCTGGTGAACGGAGTCACAATGGCGACAATACTCCCCTTGAACATTGGTAATCCTCCTTGCTTGTCACAGAAAGTCCGGCAGTCTCTCCCCCCGGACCAGGTCTCCATAGGTTTCACGATCGCGCACGACGACGAAGGCATCTCCCTTTACCATTACCTCGACCGCACGTGGCCGGCTGTTGTAGTTGCTGCTCATGGCAAATCCGTACGCACCGGCCGACATGAAGGCAACCAGGTCACCCTGGCGGAACCGTGGCACTTCCCGGTCTTTGGCCAGGAAGTCGCCGGACTCGCATATGGGGCCGACGATATCCGCCACGATCACGCCGTCCTGATCATTCTTCACCGCCTGGACGCCATGGAATGAACCATAGAGGGAAGGCCTTGCCAGATCGTTCATGGCAGCATCGACAATCACGAAGTTTTTCTCTTCTCCTCGCTTGACATAGAGGCACTTGGCAACCATGATTCCGGCATTGCCCACCAGGTTCCTGCCCGGCTCGAAAAGGAGGTGAAGTCCCAGATCCCGTGTTTCCGCGGTGATGGCTGCACCGTAATCGGCCGGAAGCGGGGGCGCTTCATCGCTGTAGGTTATGCCCAGCCCGCCGCCAAGGTCGAAATAACGCAGGTTGATTCCCGACTCCCTGACCGCTTCGATGAGCCGTTTGAGCTTTTTCACGGTATCGACAAAGGGTGAGACCTTTATAAGCTGGCTGCCGATATGGCAGTCGATCCCCATGACATCCAGGTTGGCCATGCTGGCAGCCCTGCGGTACTGCTCAAGGGAACGCTCGATGTTGATGCCGAACTTGGCCTTCTTCAACCCGGTGGTGATGTAGGGGTGTGTCTCGGGATCCACATCGGGATTGACCCGGATCGCTATACCGGCCTTTTTACCCAGCCGTCCGGCGATCATGTCTATCCTGTCCAGTTCCTCTTCCGACTCCACGTTGAACATCAGTATACCGGTGTTCAGGGCATATTCTATCTCGTCGTCCTTCTTGCCCACTCCCGAATAGACGACCTTGCCGGGATCAACTCCTGCAGCCAGCGCGCGGTACAGTTCGCCGCCCGAAACGATATCGACTCCGCCGCCCAGGCCGAAAAACGTCTTCAGCACGGCCTGGTTGGAATTGGCCTTCATGGAATAGCATATGGTATGGGGCAGGGTCGCGAAAGCCTCGTCCATGGCCCGGTAGTGCCGTTCAAGGGTTGCGTGGGAATAGAGGTAGAGCGGTGTGCCGACTTTTTCCACGATCTCCCGTACAGCGACATCTTCAGCGTAGAGTTCGGTTCCTTTGTAGTGAAAATGATGCATTCAACCCTCCGATAGATGTACCGGCGCAGCGCCGTTTTCATGATAAGAGGTTTTTTGTAGCACAGGGACGGGCAAATGTCAAAAAAATGCCCTTTGACGGGCGGTTAGGCCGGGGAAACACCGGCAGGCCGTCACTCTTTCACCAGGAACATTCCGTCGACCAGATTTGACAGCTCACTCTCCACGGTTTCCGACCCGGTTCGGGCAATGGCCCTTATCCCATAGACGTACTTCACGCCATGCTCCATCTCCTTGTCCTCGAAGCGGGTTGCATCGGCAGTTACGGTGGCCACGGGGAAAAGGGGCATGCTGCCGCCCTCCCGTTTCCGGTAGACCGCATAACCTTCGAGCGTTGTGCCGGTCGCATGCTGCGCCGGATTCCAGTGTATGACCACGCCGGTGGGAATGGTCGTGGCGTAGAGGCGGGGCGCCGCAGGCGGTGCCGCCTTTTCTCTGCGGGCCTTGTTGGAGTCCTTTCCGGAAACGCCGTCTGCATCTACGGTGATAACTTTATACTGGTAAGTTTTGCCGTCAGTCAGCTCCGTATCCGAAAAACAGTAACGGGAACCGATGTGAAGCACATCCTGCAGGTACTCCGGATCGACAGTTCTCTGGAGAAGATACGCGGACGGGCAATCCTCGCAATCCTGGTCGGGCGGCAACACTTCGCGGCGGAAAACCCGGAAGCCCGCAATGCCCTCAAGCTTGCTTCCTGACTCGAGTTTCGACGGCTCAGACCAGCAGACAAGGAACCGGTTCCCCTTCTGCTCGACCTTCAGGTCTCTGATGGCCGCGGGCACCAATGATTCGGGCGGTACCAGGGAACCGCGCTTGCCGCAGGCAACGAGGGAAACAACCATGATGAGGAAAAGTGTCTTTTTCATTCCCGCTCCGTAATCAAACTGGGTTCGCTGTCTGTCAAGCCGCACCTGCATCAGGCTGCTGCAGTTATCAGCGTGCTGAATCCGTGGCGCAGTCACCGATTCAGGAGCTTCTAACGACTTCTGTTCGCTGCCCTCCGGCCTCTGCCCTGAGTCTCTCGAGCTCCGCCCGCACCCGCTCACCGGCTGTCCCCCCGGTGGCCTTTCGGGCACCCACACTCGCTTCCAGCGTAATGGCATCGTAGATGTCACGCCCGATTCGTTCGGAAAAGGATTGCCATTCAGCGTGCGAGAGCTCTTCCAGCCGTTTGCCGTGCTCCACGCAGTAGCGGACCGACTTCCCCACCACCTCGTGGGCCTCGCGGAACGGCATGCCGGTCCGCACCAGGTAGTCGGCTACGTCGGTGGCGTTGGAAAATCCGCGCGCAGCAGCTTCCAGCATGGCCGGAGCATTGACCTGCATCTCCCGGATCATGTCGGCGAAAATCTTCAGGGAGCCCTTTACGGTGTCGATGGTATCGAACAGCGGCTCCTTGTCCTCCTGCATGTCCTTGTTGTAGGCCAGCGGCAATGCCTTCATGACCGTAAGCAGTGCCATGAGGTTTCCATAGACCCTGCCGGTCTTGCCCCGCACCAGTTCGGGCACGTCAGGGTTCTTCTTCTGGGGCATGATGGACGAGCCGGTGCAGAACGAATCCGACAGCTCGATGAAGTTGAATTCGCTGGTTGACCAGAGAATCAGTTCCTCGGAGAAACGTGACAGGTGCATCATCAGGATGGACGAGGCAGCCATGAATTCAAGGGCAAAGTCACGATCGGATACGGAATCAAGGGAATTGCGCGTCACCTCGGCAAACCCCAGGAGCTCGGCCACATACTCCCTGTCGATGGGAAAGGTGGTGCCCGCCAGCGCCCCGGCGCCCAACGGCAGCACGTCCATCCGCTTCCTGCAGTCCGCCATCCGCCCGAGATCGCGGCGGAACATCTCTACGTAGGCGAGCAGGTGGTGGGAGAAAAGAATCGGCTGGGCCACCTGGAGGTGGGTATAGCCCGGCATGATGACATCCAGGTTCTGTTCCGCCTGGAACAGCAGGGCATCCGTGAGGCGCTCCAGGTATTCGACGACCTCGCCGATCTCTTCCTTCAGATAGAGCCGGATGTCCAGCGCAACCTGGTCGTTGCGGGAACGGCCGGTATGCAGCCGCTTTCCCGCTTCGCCGATGGCTGCGGAAAGGCGTGCCTCGATATTCATGTGGATATCTTCCAGGGAAACGGAGAAATCGAATTCCCCTGCCTCGATCTGGGCCAGTATCGCCTCCAGGCCGCTGATAATGTCATCCACATCGGCGCGGGGAATGATCCCCTGGCGCCCCAGCATCCGCGCATGGGCGATGGATCCTCGGATATCCTGGCGGTACATGCGCTTGTCGAAGTCGATGGATGCGGTGAACTCCTCGACGAAAGCGTCGGTGGGCTGGGAAAAGCGGCCTCCCCAGAGTTTGTCTTTGGACATGGAAACTCCTGTGAAGATAGTTGCGGAACGAAACCACCCCCGCCCTGCGGGCTCCCCCTCCTTGTCAAGGAGGGGGTTGGGGGGGTGGTCGATGTAGGGGCAAACCTTGTGTTTGCCCGCTAAGAGGGCGATCACAAGGATCGCCCCTACAACGTCTATTTCCTGTTCGCCTTCATCATCGACCGTATCCTGAGCCGCAGGGCATTGAGTTTGATGAAGCCCTCGGCATCCTGCTGGTTGTAGACCTCGTCCGCCTCGAAGGTTGCGAATTCGGGGTTGAAGAGCGAGTCGGTGTCCGATTTGCGGCCCACGGTACGGCAGTGCCCCTTGTAGAGCTTGACCCGTGCCGTGCCGTTCACGGTTTTCTGGGATTCGTCGATCATGGCCTGGAGCATCTCGCGCTCCGGCGCAAACCAGAAGCCATAGTAAACCATCTCGGCATAGCGCGGGATGAGGGAGTCGCGGATGTGCATGACCTCGCGGTCCATGGTGATCTGTTCCACCGCCATGTGCGCCTCGCGGAGTATGGTGCCGCCCGGCGTCTCGTAGACCCCGCGGGACTTCATGCCCACGAAGCGGTTTTCCATCAGGTCCACGCGGCCTATGCCATGCTGGCCGCCCAGGAAGTTCAGGTGTGCCAGGAACTGGGCCGGGGTCATCTTCTCGCCGTCAACCGCAACGGCGTTGCCGTTCCTGAATTCGATCTCGATGTACTGGGGCTTGTTGGGAGCCTTTTCCGGCGACTTGGTCAGCACATACATCTCTTCCGGCGCCTCGGCGAAGGGATCTTCCAGTATGCCCCCCTCGAAGGAGATGTGGAGCAGGTTCCGGTCCGACGACCAGGGGCGTTTCTTGGTGACCGGCACCGGGATGCCGTTCTTTTTCGCGTAATCCAGGAGGGACTGGCGGCTGTTCAGGTCCCAGGTGCGCCAGGGAGCAATGATGGTGATGGCCGGGTTGAAGTAGTAGCAAGCCAGTTCGAAGCGCACCTGGTCGTTGCCCTTGCCGGTTGCGCCATGGGCGATTGCATCTGCCTTCTCGATCTTCGCGATCTCCATCTGCCGCTTGGCGATGAGGGGGCGGGCGATGGACGTGCCGAGCAGGTACTGCCCTTCGTAGATCGCGTTCGCCCGGAACATGGGGAACACGAAGTCCTTGACGAACTCTTCCCGCAGGTCGTCGATGTAGACCTTGTCCGCTCCGGTGGCCAGGGCCTTGTCACGGATCGGGGTCAGTTCGTCACCCTGGCCCAGGTCGGCGGCGAACGCCACGACCTTGCAGCCGTACTCGTTCTTCAGCCACTTGAGGATGATGGAGGTATCGAGACCGCCGGAATAGGCGAGGACAATCTTTTTCACTTCTTTCTTGGCCATTGTCAAACTCCTTGTCTGTATGATGAACTCTCAACTAAGCAATCGTATGTCAGGCATCACCCATAAGCCGGGCCATGATGGCCTTCTGGATGTGCAGCCGGTTTTCCGCCTCGTCCCAGACCACCGAACGGGGCCCTTCGATGACCTCGTCCGTGATCTCTTCGTCCCGGTGGGCAGGCAGGCAGTGCATGACGATGCAGTCCTTTTTCGCCAGCCCGACCATGCCGGCGTTGAGCTGGAATCCGGCAAAGGCCGCCTCGCGTGCCTTCTGCTCCTCTTCCTGGCCCATGCTGGCCCAGACGTCGGTGTTGAGGACGTCGGCGTCTTTCACCGCTTCCTTGGGATCGTCAGTCACGACGATGGAAGCTTTCCCGCGCGCGCGCGCCCACTCCAGGACCTTCGCATCCGGCTGGTAACCTTCGGGGCAGGCAAGGGCCAGGTCGAAACCGAAGATGGCGGCCGCCTCGATCCAGGTGTTGGCCATGTTGTTGCCGTCGCCGACCCAGGCGAATTTCAGCCCCTCGTAGCTGCCTTTGTGCTCCATGACGGTCATGATGTCAGCCATGACCTGGCAGGGGTGGAACAGGTCGGTCAGGCCGTTGATGACCGGTATGGTGGCGTGGGCTGCCAGTTCCTCGACAATCTCCTGGCCATAGGTGCGGATCATGATGCCGTCGCAATAACGGGACAGGGTGCGGGCAGTATCCTTGATCGGCTCCCCCCGCCCCATCTGGGACGTGGCAGACGAGATGAACAGGCCATGGCCGCCAAGCTGGAAGATGCCCACCTCGAAGGAAACCCTGGTGCGGGTAGAGGACTTCTCGAAGATCATGGCCAGGGTCTTGCCCTTCAGGATGCGGTGCTTGTCACCCTTTTTCTGTTTTTTCTTCAACTCCAGGGCAAGCTCGAGAAGTCCGTCCAGTTCCTTCCTGGAAAAATCATGAAGCGACAAAAAATCCTTTTTCATTGAGTATCCCTCTGTTCATTTCAATGATGGGACGCAGTGGCTGCGTCCGTGAAGCTACAGTTCCGCCAGGATCCCGTCGAGAATCACCAGCATCTCGTCAATCTCTTCCCTGGTCACCACCAGCGGCGGCACGAACCTGAGGACCGTATCATGGGTACAGTTCAACAGCAGGCCCCGCTCGTGACCCTTGCGGATGATGTCCGCTCCCGGAATCGAGAGCCCCACGCCGATCATCAGCCCGATACCACGAACCTCAGTGACAAACGGATATCTGGCGCCGACTTCCCTGAGTCTGTCCCGCAGGTAATTTCCCATCTCAATGACGCGTTCAAGGAAACCCTCTTCGCTTATGGTACGCATGGCAGCAACTGCCGCGGCCGTGACCAGGGGATTGCCGCCAAAGGTCGAGCCGTGGCTGCCGGGAGTGAATGCCGCGGCATATTCGTCTGTTGTCAGCATTGCGCCGATGGGCGCACCACCGGCCAGAGCCTTGGCCAGGGTCATGATGTCGGGAGCAACCCCAAAATGCTCATAGGCAAAGAGATGGCCCGTCCGGCCCATGCCCACCTGAACCTCGTCAAAGATCAGCAGCACGGAATTCTTGTCGCAGATACGCCGGATCTCGCGGAAATAATCCGGAGACGGGACGTTCACGCCGCTCTCTCCCTGGATCGGTTCCAGCATGACTGCGCAGGTGCGGGAGCTGACGGCTTTTTCCAGCGCAGCCACGTCGTTGTAAGGAACGTGGGTGAAGCCATGCAGGAGCGGATCGAAAAAGCGCTGGATCTTTTCCTGCCCGGTTGCGGAGAGGGTTGCCATGGTCCGGCCGTGGAACGACTCGGAAGCGGTAATGATTTCGAAGCGCTCCTGCCCGTACTTTTCCCGGCTGTATTTGCGCGCCAGCTTGATGGCCGCCTCGTTGGCTTCCGCTCCGCTGTTGCAGAAGAATACCTTCTGGGCAAACGAGTTCTGGCAGAGCAGTTCGGCGAGCTCGATCTGGGGGGGGATATGGTAGAGGTTGGAGCAGTGGATCATTTCCCCTGCCTGTTTGCGCAGCGCCTCGACGATCCGCGGATGGCAGTGGCCCAGGTTGTTGACCGCGATGCCGGCCAGGAAGTCCAGGTACTCCTTGCCGTCCGCATCCCATACCCGGCATCCCTTGCCCTTTACGGCCACAATGGGGTACCTGCCGTAATTCTTCATCACATAGTTGTCGGATTTTTTAATCCATTGCTGGGAATTCATGATCGTATCTCCGTTCCGATGCCAACGTCGGTGAATATCTCGAGCAATACCGCATGCTCGACCCGGCCGTCGATGATGTGGGCCTTGCCCGTACCCTCCTGCAGAGCCTCAACGCAGCAGGTCACCTTCGGGATCATGCCGCCGGTGATGACTCCTCCGTCAATAAGTGACGGGATATCGGCCAGCCTGATGCTGGAAAGGAGCTGCCCGTCACGGTCCTTGACGCCGGACACGTCCGTGAGGAGGATGAGCTTTTCCGCCTTGAGCGACGCGGCCACCTTGCCGGCAACCAGGTCGGCGTTGATATTGTAGCTCTCACCGCCGGCCCCGACCCCGACCGGAGCGATGACGGGGATGAAACGCTCCTTTTCCAGGGTTTCGATGATGGTGGGATCTACCTTGACGATTTCGCCGACAAATCCCATGTCGACTTTTTCCGGCACGCCGTTTTCCCCGACCACTTCCTGGAGAAGCTTCGTGCAGAGGAGCAGGCCCCCGTCCTTGCCGGAGAGTCCCACCGCCTTGCCGCCGTGCTGGTTCAGGTACCCGACCACTTCACGGTTGACCTGCCCGGTAAGCACCATCTCTACCACGCCCATGGTAGCCGCGTCTGTCACGCGCATACCGCGCACGAATTCGGAAACGATGCCGTAGCGCTTGAGGGTCTCGTTGATCTGAGGGCCGCCGCCATGGACGATGACCGGGTTGATGCCGATGTATTTCAGCAGGATGATGTCAAGGGCAAAGGACTTTTTCAGTTCCTCATCGGCCATGGCATGGCCGCCGTATTTGATGACGATGGTCTTGCCGCTGAACCTGCGGATGTAGGGCAGGGCCTCCAGCAGCGTGTTGGCCTTTTCGATCAGTTTTTGCATGGTTGATTACCTCGACCACCCCCCGGCCCCCTCCTTGTCAAAGAGGGGGAGCCAATTGGAGCGGCGGTGATTACCCCCTCCTTGCCAAGGAGGGGAAGCCCGCAAGGGCAGGGGTGGTTATGAAATTGGTTTCCTGCCTTCAAGGGCAACCACGGGGGGTTGCCCCTTCAATAGTTGCAATCCCCCTTTCATAAAGGGGGAGGCACATATCGGGTCTCCCCCCTTTGAGAAAGGGGGGCAGGGGGGGATTTAAAGCCGATTGTAAACCGATTTTTACCTTGTGCCCTGTGCCTTGTGCCTTGTGCCGCTTGCCGTCAGGCAAGCAAGGAGTACAACTTCTCCAACGCCTCACCCAGTTTCTCAGGCATGCTGCCTCCGGCCTGTGCCAGTTCCGGCTTGCCGCCGCCGCTCCCCCCGATGAGCGGCGCCAGTCCCTTGATAAGGTCTCCGGCCTTGAAGCGGCCGGTCAGGTCCTTCGTCACCGCCACCAGCAGGGTGGCCTTGCCGTCCTTTTCCGTGCCGATGGCTAAAACGCCCGAGCCGAGCCGGTCCTTCAGGCTGTCGGACAGTTCCCGCAGCCCCTTCGGGTCGTCCATATCGACCTTGACCGCCAGCGCCTTGACGCCGCCGATGTCCCTGACGCCGGCCAGGAGATCGGCCGAGGCCGAGGCGTTGAGCTTGCCCTGGAGGGCCTCGATTTCCCGCTGAAGCTCCTTCTGGCGGGCAACGAGTCGGGCAACCCGGTCCACCGTGTCGCCCCCTTCGGCCTTCAGCAGCGAGGCTATTTTCTTCCGCTCGTCTTCCAGGCACCGTGCATACCGCAGTGCCCCGGTGCCGGTCAGGGCTTCGATGCGCCGGACACCGGCAGCAATGCCCGATTCCGATACGATCTTGAACAGACCGATATCTCCCGAGGCCCGGACATGGGTGCCGCCGCAAAACTCGGCGCTTACGTCTCCCACCTTGACCACGCGTACCCGGTCGCCGTATTTCTCGTCGAACAGGGCTGTTGCGCCGCTTTCCATGGCCTTGTCCAGCGACATCTCCCGCGCCGTGACCTCCGAATTATCCATGATATTTGCGTTCACCAGGTCTTCAACCAGTTCGAGCTCTTCTGCTGTCATCGCGGAAAAGTGGGTGAAATCGAAGCGCAGGTGGTCCCTGTTCACCAGGGAGCCGGACTGTTTCACGTGGTCGCCGAGCACCTGCCGCAGTGCTGCCTGGAGCAGATGGGTCGCGGTATGGTTGCGGGCCGTCGCAGACCGTTCCGCATCGGCAACCTTGAGATCGGCAGCGTCGCCGACACGTACCGTCCCTTCCTTCACCACTGCCCGGTGCACTGTCAGGTCAGGCACGGGTTTCAGGGTGGCGAGGACTTCCAGGTGCGCGCTCCCGGTGGAGATTTCACCGCGGTCGCCCGCCTGGCCGCCGCTTTCGCCGTAAAAGGGCGTGCTCTCGGTAATCACGTCAACCCCTTCGCCGGGACCGGCCTCTGCAACCTTCACGCCGTCCCGCACAACCGCTGTGATGACAGAATAAGCCGTCCGTTCGTCGTAGCCGGTGAAAACCGTCCGGAGCCCCTCCCCGTGGAGGCTCTTGTACACAGCCGACACCCGCTCGTCTCCCGAACCCTTCCAGTGTTCACGGGCAAGCTCCCGCTGGCGTTCCATGCAGCTTTCGAAGCCCTCCTCGTCCACGGTAAAGCCTTCGCTCAGGACGATATCGGCAGTCAGGTCGACGGGGAATCCATAGGTGTCGTAGAGCTTGAACACAGTTTCACCGGGAATGACGGAAAGACCCCGGCCCTTCAGAGCTGCAACCTCATCGTTCAGGATCCTGAGGCCGTTGTCCAGGGTTTCGGCAAAGCGTTCTTCTTCGGCACGGACGACCTTCCTGATGTACTCCTCACGCTGGAGGAGGTCGGGATAGGCGTCTCCCATGACCGAGCTGACGGCATCGACCATCCGGTAGAGGACCGGCTCCGAGACGCCGAGCATCTTGGCGTGGCGGGCGGCGCGGCGCATGATGCGGCGCAGCACGTAACCCCGCCCCTCGTTGCTGGGCAGGACGCCGTCACAGATGAGAAAGGTTATGGCCCGGGAATGGTCGGCGATCACCCGCATGGAAACATCGTCCTTCCCATCTTCGCGGTAGCGCTTGCCGGACAGCTTTTCCACGTGGCGTATGATGCCCTGGATAAGGTCGGTATCGTAGTTGGAGGTCACGCCCTGCATGACCGTCGCGATCCGCTCCAACCCCATGCCGGTGTCCACCGAGGGCTTGGGCAGGGGGGTCATGACCCCTGTGGCGTCACGGTTGAACTGCATGAAGACGTTGTTCCAGATTTCCATGTAGCGGTCGCAGTCGCAACCCACGGCGCAGTCGGGGCTGCCGCAGCCGGTCCCGGGGCCATTGTCCCAGAAGATCTCGGTGCAGGGGCCGCAGGGGCCGGTGTCGCCCATGGACCAGAAGTTGTCCTCGTCGAAACGGTAGATCCGCTCCAGGGGCACGCCTTCCTGGTTGTGCCAGATATCGGCGGCCTCGTCGTCATCCTTGTAGACGGAAACAGAGAGCCTGTTCCTGTCCAGCTTGAGATCTTCCGTCAGGAATTCCCAGGCAAAGGCAATGGCCTGTTTCTTGAAGTAATCGCCAAAGGAAAAATTTCCCAGCATTTCGAAGAAGGTATGGTGGCGGGCCGTCCGCCCCACATTTTCCAGATCGTTGTGCTTGCCGCCCGCCCGGACGCACTTCTGGGAACTGCATGCTCTGATGTAGTCGCGCTTTTCCAGCCCCAGGAAAAGGTCCTTGAACTGGTTCATGCCCGCATTGGTGAACAGCAGGGTCGGGTCGTTCTTCGGAATGAGGTTGGAACTGGGGACGACGGCATGGCCCCGTTCGGCGAAATATTTCAGGAATCTTTCCCGAATTTCTTTTCCAGTCATGGATTCTCCTGCACGTAGTCGGTAAACAAATTATCGTATTCAATTCAAACCTGCAACGCAGGCCGGGTGAGGGGTGAACAGCAAATTGCCCAATCCGCAAAAAAGAAAAAGGACATCCCCACTACTCACCAGCCTCGCGCAGCACCCTGAGTATTGCCGCAAGGGAGAAGCCGCGACGCTGGAAATAGCTGATGACCCTTCGTTTTTGCCGATCATCTGCTTGCCAGTAATCGAAACCCGCAAATTTCCTCGCCATCAGACCGGCGAGCGTGGCCATTTCATCATGTTCAGATCCCAGCCTGCACAGGACATGATCGATGATGTCCTCGACCACTCCCCGCCGGGAAAGTTCGACCTTCAGCCGATGGCCGTACCCCCTGCCGTTGCGTAGTGCCGATTCCGCCCACGCATAGGCAAAGCGCTCATCGTCCAGGTAACCCGAGCGGTGGAGCTTTTCAATGACCCTGTCGGCCGTCACGGGCGAAAACCCCTTCACTACGAGCTTCCGGCGCATTTCGGCCTCGCTGCGGTCGCACACGGCAAGAATCTTCAGAGCATACGCAGTAGCGCTGCGCTCCTCACCCATTCCCGAACTTGTCGACGGGAATCTTTTCCTCCCCGTTTTCCTCGGGATCCTGGTGCTCGAACTGCTCCCAGGAAAGATTCGATGTCGAGGAAATGCCGGAAATCTTCAGGGCGAAGTCGTCGGGGTTGGTTGCCTGGCGCAGCGCCTCTTCGTAGGTTATCAGCTTCGACGTATACAGGCTCATGAGCGACTGGTCAAAGGTTTGCATCCCGTACGAGGTGACGCCCTGGGCAATCGCCTCGGGAATCTGCTTGGTCTTTTCCTTGTCGTCGATGCATTCCTTGACGCGGGAGGTGCCGATCATGACCTCGACCGCGGGAACCCTTCCCTTGCCGTCCGCCCGGGGTACGAGGCGCTGGGAAATGACCCCCTTGATGACATTGGAAAGCTGCATCCTGATCTGGCGCTGGTGGAAGGGCGGGAACACCGAGATGATCCTGTTGACCGTCTCGGCAGCGTCCAGGGTATGCAGGGTCGACATGACCAGATGGCCCGTTTCCGCCGCGGTCAGGGCGGTCTCGATGGTCTCGAGGTCGCGCATCTCGCCCACCAGGATCACGTCCGGGTCCTGGCGGAGTGCGCTCTTCAGGGCATTGCCGAAGGTAAGGGTATCGAAGCCGATCTCCCGCTGACTGATGATGCTCTTCTTGTCCTTGTGCAGGTACTCCACCGGGTCTTCGACGGTAATGACGTTGCAGGTGCGGTTCTCGTTGATGAAATCGATCATCGCGGCCAGCGTGGTGGACTTGCCGCTGCCCGTCGTGCCGGTGACGAGGATCAGGCCGCGCTCCTCGAGACTCAGCTTTTCCAGTATTTTCGGCATATTGAGGGTGGAAAAGGACGGCACGCCGAAGGCGATGATACGGAAGACCATGGCCACGGAGCCGCGCTGGGAGTACGCGCTGACGCGGAAACGGCTCAGGCCGGGAATCCCGTAGGCCAGGTCCACTTCGAAGAACTCCTCGAAATGGGCTTTCTGCTTCTCGTTCATCATGGAATAAGCCATCTGGCGAATTGCCTCGGCAGGCATGCGGGGCGCGTTGGGTATGGGCCGCAGCCTGCCGTCGATACGCACCACCGGCTGCAGTCCCGCCTTGATATGGACGTCGGACCCCTTGGCCTTTACCGCTATCGTGAGAATATCATTCAGTTCCATGTGCTATGCCTTTTCTTCCCGAGTCGTTGCGGCCGCGAGGCCTGCCTGTTCAAGCAGCTTGCCCTCGATCTCGGCCAGCATGTCGGGATGGTCCTTGAGGAATATCCTGCTGTTTTCACGCCCCTGCCCGATCCGTTCGCTGCCGTAGGAAAACCAGGCGCCGCTCTTGTCCACGATGCCCCGGTCCACGGCCATGTCCAGGATATCCCCGACCCGGGAAATCCCTTCGCCATACAGGATGTCGAACTCAACCTCGCGGAATGGCGGCGCAACCTTGTTTTTTACGACTTTGACCTTGGTCCGCGAACCGATCACGTCGTTCCCCTGCTTGAGGGTGGCGATCTTCCTGATATCGAGGCGGACCGAGGCGTAGAACTTGAGGGCGTTGCCGCCTGTTGTCGTTTCGGGATTGCCGAACATCACCCCGATCTTCATACGGATCTGGTTGATGAAAATCACGCAGCAGTTCGATTTGGATATGATGCCGGTCAGCTTCCGCAGGGCCTGGGACATGAGGCGGGCCTGGAGGCCCATGTGCGAGTCGCCCATGTCCCCCTCGATTTCAGCCTTGGGAACCAGGGCCGCCACCGAATCGACGACGAGCACATCGATAGCGCCGCTTCTGACGAGCATTTCCGCTATCTCCAGCGCCTGCTCGCCGGTATCGGGCTGTGAAACCAGCAGGTCGTCGGTCCGTACGCCGAGCTTCCTGGCATACCCGATGTCCAGGGCGTGTTCGGCATCAACGAAGGCTGCTATGCCTCCCAGCTTCTGGGCCTCCGCCACGATGTGCAGGGCCAGGGTGGTCTTGCCGGACGATTCGGGGCCGAAGATCTCTATGACACGTCCCCGGGGCACCCCCCCCACACCAAGGGCCATATCCAGGGAAATGGAGCCTGTTGGAATTGAAGCCACATCAGGCAATGGTTCATCATTTCCCAGGCGCATTATGGCGCCTTTGCCGAACTGCTTTTCGATCTGGCTTACCGCGAGATCAACCGCCTTTTCTTTCTCCAGCATGGATATCGCCTCCTGTCGCCATGTCTCCGGGTACCGCCACTGCCATGTCCCGAAGCGGCAACGGTCCAGAAATAGCACAATTTACGTTGGTTTTTCAAGTTTATCTTTGCCCTGCCGCCTTCGCCAAAGAACGGCTTCGGCGGCCAAGGCCTTTCATCCGTCGCCACAAAACGGCTTCGGCGGCCATGGCCGCCTTTCACCCTTCACTCTTCACTCTTCTCAACGTCCGGCAGTGACAGGAGATGCCTGCGCAGCCAGTCCATGGCCGTGAAGGCCGTTAATGCGCGGATCCTGTCCCGGCTGCCGTTGAACCGGTACCGCTTGGCAGTGCAGTCCGAACGGCCGGCCAGGGCCACGAACACGGTGCCCACTGGTTTGTCCTCCGACCCCCCATCCGGGCCGGCGATCCCGGTGACGGCCAGGCCGATGTCGCTCCCGCTGGCCCTGCGGATGCCTCTGGCCATGGCCATGGCAACCGCAGCGCTCACGGCGCCTTCCTTTTCCAGCAGTTCGACAGGGACCTGAAGCTGCCGTGTCTTGGCCGCGTTGCCATACGTCACAGCGCCTTCCAGAAAATATGCGGAGCTGCCGGCCATGTCGGTAATCCTCTTGGCGACGAGGCCACCGGTGCACGACTCCGCCAGAGACAGGGTCACCCCCTTTTCCCGGAACAGAGCCGCTACCACGGTATCGATGGTCTCCTCACCCAGCGCTACGACATGGTCGCCGAGCCTCTCCCTCACCTGCTGCTCCATGAGGAGCAGAGCCTCCTGCAGCATGGCCTCGTCCTCTCCCTGGCCGCGCAGCTTGACCTCGATTTCGGGGAAATCGACGCAATACGCAATGGTCAACCCGTCGTCGGGCCGGGAAAGTCCCCTCAGCAACTCTTCGGTCTGGGGCTCCGAGAGTCCGAAAACCCTGAGAAACCGCGTTTTCACCAGGGAAGACTGTCTGCTCCTGGAAATGATGAACGGGATGACCGTTTCCTCAAGCATCTTTTTCATCTCGACCGGGACACCCGGCAGGAAAAGCAGAAAACTTCCCTTGTGGGGAACGATGAAACCGCATGCCGTCCCCAGCGGGTTCGGGATCAGGGTGGACTTGGACGGCAGGAGCGCCTGCTTCTCGCTGGCCCGCAGCAGCTCGCGGCCCATTGCCCGGTAGCGTTCCTTGAGGTGGGCCAGGGCATCGTCGTTCAGGATGAGGCGGCGGCCCGTGGCCCGGGCCACGGCACGGGCAGTCAGGTCGTCCACCGTAGGGCCGAGCCCGCCGGTGGCGATGACGAAATCGTTGTGGCCCGCCAGGGCCTCCACCGCCTCGATGATGTCAGGCTCGCTGTCGCCGACGCACAGGTGCTGCCGGACCTTGAAGCCTTCGTCGTACAGGCGCGCCGCTATATGGGGGGCATTGGTGTCGACAATCTCGCCGAAAATGACCTCGTCACCGATGGAAAGCGTTGAAATCTTCATAAGAACCCCTTGAGAAGGTGGAGGGCCACGCAGGAGTAAATCCCGGCGACGATGTCGTCCAGGACCACCCCGAAGCCGTTTTTCATCTGCCGGTCGAAATACCGGGCCGGCGGAATCTTGCAGATGTCGAAAAAGCGGAACAGGACGAATCCGGCCAGAACGGTCTTCCAGGTACAGGGAACAGCCGTCATGGCAACCAGATATCCCGCAACCTCGTCGATCACGATCTTGCCCGGGTCCCGTTCGCCGAATTCCCGTTCCCCGTGGCCGGAAACCCAGCACGAAAAAACAGAGAACGCCGCGACAGTGACTCCATAGAGCCAGAGGGGGAGCTGCGCCAGGGCCAGGTAGAAGGGGATCGCCCCCAGGGTGCCCACAGTGCCCGGAGCCCAGGGGCTCAAGCCCGTCCCGAACCATGTGGCAGCAAGCTTGATGAACCGACTCATGCGCTCCCCGTCTCCCTGTCGATGATCCGGTAAACTTCCTGCAACGAGATGCCCGTTGCTTCGGCAATGCGGCGGCACTCCTCGAATTCCGGCACGGTGCGCAGCACGGCCCCGCCTTCGCGGATCACCTTGACCCGCACCGCGCCCAGGCTGGTTTGCCGCTCCTCCACTTCCCGCTCCAGCTTCAGGCGGGCCGCCGGGTAGTGGCGCACGCCGATGGCGGAAGTTTCCGTCAGCACCAGACGCGCCACCATCTCGACTCCCGAGGCAGGGGCGATGACGGTAATGCGCACGCCGGGCCGGTTTTTCTTCATCTGCAACGGGGAGAACGCCACATCGAGCGCCCCGGCCGCCAGCAGGCGGTCCATGAGGTAGCCGAGGATCTCGGGATTCATGTCATCGAGGTGCGCCTCCACGACCCTGACCTCGTCACACGCCAGGGAGCCCGATCGCTCCCCCATGAAAACGCGCAGGATGTTGGGCACATCGGCGAAGTCTCGCTCCCCGGCGCCGCACCCCACCGCCCGGCAGGTGAACGAAGGCGGCAAGCCCGTTCCGGAAAACAGGGAAGAGATGATGGCTGCGCCGGTTGGTGTCACCCGCTCCCCCTCGATGATGCCGGCATGCACCGGCAGACCCTTGAGCAGCTCTGCCGTCGCCGGCGCGGGAACCGGCAGCCTGCCGTGGGCCGTGTCCACGAACCCCCCGCCCAGCGGCAGGGGAGCGGTGTAGAACTCCGCGGCACCCAGGCAATCGATGCATATGGCCGTCCCTACGATGTCCACGATCGAATCCAGGGCGCCCACTTCGTGGAAATGGACGTCATCCACAGCCACGCCGTGGACCGCGGCTTCGGCCTCGGCCAGGCGGAGGAATATCCTCTGCGACAGGTCCTTCACCCGATCGGGCAGGGAACTCAGGAAAATCATTTCGGCTATCCGGGCATGGGACCGGTGGCCGGGGGATTCCTGAGCCCGGACCGTGAACCTGGCCGCTCTGATCCCGCGGCGGCTGGTTTCCTCGAGGCTGAGGGCACCGTCGGGCAGGTGCAGTGGAAGATGGGACAGGCTCTCCCTGAGATAATCCAGCGGCACCCCCAGGTCCAGCAGCGCCCCGATCGTCATATCCCCGGAAATCCCGGCGTAACAGTCGAAATAGAGTATCTTCATGGCATCTTCAAGAAATCCCCCCCGGCCCCCCTTTCATAAAGGGGGGGAGAACGTAGTCAACCCCATTAAATAATTGTGGATATTCTTGTAACTTTATCGCTTGCGTAAAGGGGCTCTCTTCAACCTTTCCCGTTATTGAATGGAAGAGACTCATTTGTCTTCCCCCTTTGCAAAAGGGGGACTGAGGGGGATTTCTAATCCTTCCTGTTCATCAGGCTCGCTGCATAGGCAGCGCCGAAGCCGTTGTCGATATTGACGACCGTTACGCCCGACGCGCACGAATTGAGCATTCCCAGGAGTGCCGCTATCCCGCCGAAGGACGCTCCGTAACCCACCGATGTGGGAACGGCGACTACCGGCCGGTTCACCATGCCGCCGACAACCGACGGAAGCGCGCCCTCCATGCCTGCCACTACGATCAGGACTGATGCGGCAAAGATAAGGTCCTTGTTGCCCAGGAGCCGGTGGATACCGGAAACGCCCACATCGTAGAGATGGTCAACATGGTTGCCCATGAGGCGGGCGGTAACCTCCGCTTCGGCTGCGACCGGGATATCCGAGGTGCCGGCGGAAATCACCAGCACAGGCCCCTTGCCCATCATTTCCACAGGCTTCTGCTCCATGGTAAGGCAGCGGGCATCGGCATGGTACGCAGCTGACGGAAACGCTTCCTGCAGCTGCAGCGCCTTGTCACCGTCCAGCCTGGTTACCAGGATATTGTTTCCCTTGGCCAGCAGTGCATGCACGATCTGTCCTATCTGCACTGCACTCTTGCTCTCGCCGAACACCACCTCGGGAAAACCCTGCCGGAGTCCGCGGTGGTGATCCACGGTGGCGCAGCCGATATCTTCGAAGGGGAGGTGGCGCAGCCGCTCGAGGGCATCCTCGACGGTAGTGCCGCCGGTTTTCACGCTGTTCAGCAGCAGGGCAAGATCCCTGGTATCCATAACGGTCCCCGTTGTCGGTTTTCGTGTCCGGTCCGGCGCCCCGTCCGACTGACCGGCGTGCAGGACAGTAAGTGTTGAAGTATAACACTTTGTGCACGGGAGAGAAAATAAATAGTTGCTGCCCGGGAACACGGAATCACACATTGTCGCTTACCGATTCGGAAGCAGGGGCACCTTTTGTTTGACAAACGACATGGCCGGGATTATAAAAATTCAACATCCCCACCGGCTGGAGCTGCGCTCACTATGAATCAATTTCCCAATGCCGCCGTGGCCCTCCTCGCACCCCACCTGGCGAGCCATCCTGACAAGACTGCGCTCATCACAGACGAATGCGCCATGACCTATCGTCAGCTGGACGACCTGTCGAACCGCTTCGCCGCCATGCTCTGCGATTCCGGTACAGCGGTGGGCGAGAGGGTGATTTTTGCCGCGGGGGATTCCGCGTTCTGTTTCATCGCCCTGCTGGGATGCCTGAAACGGGGCGCGGTGCCGGTCCTGACCAATCCCGCCCTGTCCGCGGACGAATACCGCTACATCATGCAGGACTCCATGGCCGTGTCGCTTGTCACCGAATCCTGCGTTACTCCGGCATTCCAAGCCATTTCGCCCCGTCTCCGCACCACCCTGCTGCTCGACGATCCGTGCTTTCGATCCGCCATTGCCTCCGCACCGGCAGACACCGCACCCCACGTCCCGTCCGCCGACGAAATCGCCTTTCTTCTCTACAGCTCCGGCAGCACCGGCTCTCCAAAGGGCGTACCCCATCGGCACGGGGATCTGCCGGCCTCCGCCGATGCCTATGCCGGGTCGGTTCTCGGCATGACCGGCAGTGACGTGGTCTTTTCAGCCAGCAAGCTCTTTTTCGCCTATGGGCTGGGAAACAGCTTTTCCTTTCCCCTCCGGTTCGGGGCCACCGTCGTACTCTTCTCCGGGAAACCGGACCCGGCCGACATTCTCCGGATGGTGGAAAAATACGGCGTCACGATTTTTTTCGGGGTACCGTCCGCCTACAACATGCTGCTCAAGACTCTGAAAACCGTCACGCCCCTGGCATCGGTGCGACTGTGCGTTTCGGCAGGTGAGCCGCTTCCAGCACCCATTTATCGAGAGTGGAAGCAAACCACCGGCATCGAGCTGATCGACGGCATCGGCTCCACCGAGGCCCTGCACATTTACATCTCCAACCGCCCCGGGAATGTCAGGCCCGGGACCGCCGGCCGCATCATACCGCCCTTCGAAACCCGCATCGTCGATGATGAGGGGCGTCCGGTTAAAACCGGCACCCCCGGCCACCTCCATGTCAAAGGACCCAGCATCGCACCCTTTTACCTCAACCTGCCCGGAAAAACAGCACAAACCATGCTCCCGGGCGGATGGCTCAACACCGGCGACGTGTTCATCCAGGAAGGCGGCTGGTATACCTTCCAGGGGCGCAGCGACGAAATGTTCAAGGTCGATGCCCAATGGGTTTCCCCGGCACGGGTGGAGTCGGTGCTGCTGGAACATGAAGCGGTTCTGGAGTGCGCCGTAAGCTGGCGGAAAGTCGAGAGCCTGGTCCGGCCGATCGCCTACGTGGTGCTGAAGGAAGGATACGAACCGAAGCGCATGCTGGAGAGGGAACTGCGGCGCTTCACCGTGGGGAAGCTGCCGGCGTACATGTGCCCGGTGCAGGTGGATTGGGTGGACGAACTGCCCAAGACCGACACCGGCAAGATCCGGCGGGTCATGCTGCGCCGGGTCTGCTGACGTGCAGCGGCTCAATGAAAGATTCACCTCTCTGCCAGGGCCAGCCTCACCCCCAGGGAAGCGAACACGCCGGCGGTCAGCCAGCCGAAATAGCGGGCGACGCGCGGCTTCCGGGCAACCAGGTCGCCCACGCTTCCGGAGAGATAGCCGATGGCGCTGAACACCACGGCAGCCTGCACCATGAACAGCAGCCCGAGGATGAATATCTGCCAGGAGGTGTCTCCGGAACGGCCGGTGACGAACTGGGGGAGAAAGGCAAGAAAAAAGAGCGCCACCTTGGGATTCACCACATTCATGATGAAGCCCCTGCGAAACATCACCCGCCACGTTTGACCATCCACCGTGCCTGAGGGAAGCAGGATCTGCTGCTCTTTCAAAGATTTGTATGCCAGATAGAGAAGATATGCAGCACCGGCATACTTCAATACCATGAAAGCGGTAGCCGAGGAATACAGGAGCGCGGATATGCCGAGGGCTGCGGCAGCTGTGTGGACGCTGACACCGCTGCACATCCCCAACGCCGTTATGATAGCGGCCTTTCTCCCCCGGGACACCCCCTGGGCCACGACGAAGGTATTGTCGGGACCGGGTGCGATGGTGAGCGCAACCGAGGCGCCGAGAAAATACAGCACGGTTGATGTGGTCACGGCTTTGCCTCCGGTTACAGTTGTTTCCTATTCGTAAACCCTATTCACGTCAGCCCCATGGTGAAGTTGAACTCCGACGTCCCCTCGATGGACACGCCCCTGATGCAGGCATCCAGCACCTGCCTTCTCACGTCGCCCGACTCCAGCGACAGGTCTGCCTCGAAGGAAGGACAACCCATATCCCGAAGCCGCCTGCGGTAGCCGGAAATGGCAAACCGGCGGTCGGCCGTGACGGTGGTGAGGCCGTCTCGAGCAGTCACCGTATAGGCATCGCCGCGGTCGGACACCACCGGAGAATCGGCCCGCACCCCCTTGATGGTTATCTTCGAGGTGATTACCGGGACCGGCGCAAAAAGCAGCACCCGCCGGCTGACGGGAACGTCGGCCGCCAGAAGGTCCGCCATGTTCTCCGAATCGTCCTCCATATAGAGGGTGGCTGTCTTCACCCCCTCCTCATGCCAGGAGAGAAGCGCCTGGCTGTTCAGGGAAAACAGCCGGTAGTGGCTGGATATCTCCACCTCGTACCCGGCCAGCAGTTGGAAATGGGCCAGGTTTGAGGCCTCGAACCTGCGGAAGCCGTGCAAGGTGATCAGCTTGACAGCCTCCCGGTAATAGGGGATGTCAGCCTCTAAAACGATGAACGGCAGATGCCAGGTCACCGTATCGGGCCGGCCCCTCAGCTTCGCGGCAAACGCCGGAAGCTGGTGGATGTTGGCTCTACTGACCGGCAGGATCAGTCCATCCACACCTTCCTGGTGCAGCAGGTGGAAGTCCCTGATGCTCTCGACCCGGACCGCAAGATCATCTTTCCTGCCCGACGCGGCAGGCCGTGTTCCCACAAGAGACCGGAAAGCCGCCTCCCGTGCGAGCCGCAGCCGCTCACCCTTCCCCTTCAGGGCCTTTTCCTCCAGCAACCGGTAGAACTCGCGGCGGATATCCTTGAGCTTGGCCTGCGGGATGAGGACCGCCGGGAAGCCAGCAGCCGAGAGGGACGCCAGGGTGAACGGCGTATCGCCGCATTTCGAGAACTGGGCACGCAGCACCCCTTCCATGTCGGTGGTGCGGGCAGGCTCCAGAGCGCCCAGGCGATATTCTGCCGCGCACTCGATCCCTGCCGCACGACCGGTAACCTGCAGCGTCTCGTCGGCCAACCCCAACACGAGGTCGCAGCTGATCCTGTCTCCCTTGACGCTGTCCAGCTTTCTCTGGCAGGCGTTTTCGCTCATGGTGAAGGCAGTCTCCGACGAAACCTTGAACACTGCATCCCCGACAGAGAAGGCAAAGGGTGCGGTAGTGCTGACCAGCGCCCTGCCGCGTGCAGCCTTTGCGCTTTCCCTGCCGACGGACAGATCCTTGATGGTGAACGCTCGTCCGGCCATGTCGCTCTTGGGCTGGACCCGCACCCGGTCGCCGACGTGCAGGCGGTCCTTGGTCTCGAAGGTGATGCGGTTCCCCCGGATCGACCTGATCTCCCCCAGGAAGCGGCCAGTGGCGCCGCGCAGGCTCGGGGTGGCGATGTCGGTTGGATGGTGGGAAGCGAGAAACCCCCTGGTGGGCACCCGGCCGAAGGAAAGCTTGAGCAGCTCCTTGGCATCGGCAACGGCTTCCTCACGCCGCGATGGTGCGGCATCCAGCGCCAACCGGTAGGCCCCCACCACGCACGCCACGTACTCTGCCGACTTCATCCTGCCCTCGATCTTGAACGAGGAAACCCCTGCATCCACCAGTTCCGGCAGCATGTCGATGCTGGAGAAATCGTTGGTGGAGAAATAGTAGCCCTCCTTGCCCCGATAGCGGTAGAGCCTGCGGCAGGGCTGGGCGCAGCGCCCCCTGTTGCCGCTGTAGCCGCCGAGGAACGAGGAAAAATAGCATTGCCCGGAATAGGAAAAACAGAGGGCTCCGTGGATGAAGCACTCCAGTGCCATGGAAGTCGTGCCGGCTATGGTCCTGATTTCATCGATGTGAAGCTCCCGTGCCAACACTACCCGGGAGAAGCCCAGCCGTTCGAGCTCCTTGACACCGAGGGAATTGTGGATGGTCATCTGGGTGGAAGCGTGGGCAGGGAGATCGGGAAAATGGTCGCGCATCAACCGGAAGACCCCCATGTCCTGGAGGATCACGCCGTCTGCTCCCATGCCGGAGAGGGCCGAGATACACTCTACGAGTCGGGGGAGCTCCCGCTCCTTGACCAGGGTGTTGAGGGTGACGTAGACCTTGCGCCCGAGGGAATGGGCATAGGCAGTGATCCGCTCCATCTGCGGGATGGTGAAGTTCTTGGCCTTCGCCCGTGCGGAAAAATCCGACAGTCCGGCGTAAACCGCATCGGCCCCCTTCTCCATGGCGGCGAAAAAGGACTCAAGTGAGCCCGCAGGGGCGAGGAGTTCAGGCTTTTTGGCGAGTAATCTCGTTTTTTCAGGCATTTTTACAGATTATCCGAACAGGCGGAGAAGCGTCAAGGGAATTGCACGTTCTGGAGGTTGAAAGGGGCCATGAAAAGACAAGGGAGGAGGGTGTCAGGGAGGAGGGTGTCGGGCCTGCACATTGACAAATATATGGATTTAGAAATAAGACTGCCAATGTGTAGACCTGATACTTGGTTCTTGCAGTCCGCTATTGCCGGACAGCAACGGTTTGCGGCGGCGCGCCTTCCGCAAGCAGGCGCAGGAGTTGTCCCTTGCTGTGTTTCCGGTCGTAGATCCTGCCGTTTTTCGCGTTGACGATGAAAGCGAAGGTAAATTTGCTCCCTGCCGCGTTGACTCCGTATCCGGCCAGCGCAAACACATTGTTGAGACGACCGGTTTTCACCCGGAAGCGCGGGTCAGTGTAGCCGATTCTCTTCACGGTTCCTTCCAAACCTGGACGGGGAAGGGTCGCGCGGAAACTGTCGAACCATGTTTTTTTTGATGCCTGGTAAAGATAGTGGGCGATGAAATTCGCGGTGACCCTGTTTTCCCTGGACAGGCCGCAGCCGTCGGCAATTATCGCTTCTCCGGAGGGGAGACCCATGCTGCTGAGGAAACTGCTCACCGCCCTGTTGCCCTTGGCGCGGGTCCCGGGAGATCCGAAGCGCTGTTCTCCCAGGGAATCCGCCAGGTTTTGCGCCGTCACGTTCCTGCTGTGCACGTTCATGTCGTGCAAAATGTCGAAAAGTTCCCGTTTATCCGTGATTTCCACGGACTGCCTGGCAACCAGAGAGGTTTTTTTTCTGCTCTTGCGCCCCCTTTTCCCTTTGACGGTAACGGTGCTGCGCACAGTCACGATTTTGCATACCGAGCCGCCCTTCTCCGCGTAATCGAGGACTGCACCCGTAATGAGGAGCTTCATCAGTGAGGCAGGGACAAGCCGTTCCCCCAAAGAATTGCCCGTTTCCGCCACCAGTCTGCCCGTTTCCAGGTCGATCACCGTCAGAGCCCACTCGGTGTTTTCGGGCAGATACGGAACCAGCAGTTTTCCCAGGTCGCTGTCCGATTCTTCTCCATGGACCGGGCGGATGGCCGATGAACAAGATGAACAAATGATCAGCAGTATGGCGATGGCACTCTTCAGCAGTGCAGTGCGCAAACATCCCATTTTTCTGCTCTCCTCAAGCGCAATCCTCAGGGTACGATGCCCCCGTCCCGGAAACAAAGGGGGAAAAGCTCCTCACCTTGCAGCCGCCAGCCACAACGAAGTGAAACGACCGAGCGCGCGGTTTCGGCACTCCATGCGGTGTCAATCAGGCTGTCGCTCCTCTTCTGTCGTACCCCGCATACCTCTTCCCTCCGTGCCCCCGCAAAGGGCCATAAGGGACCCGCACCCACTCTGTTGCACGCCTGAATCCCGTGATCCTGCGTGACATGATCAAGTCGTCAAGGCGACCGGGATCGACAAATCCGAAATTCCCATCGAAATACTCAACAAGAATCAGCATTGCGTGGTAACCCTCCCCGTTCACTAAGAAAATGAGACGTCAGGCACATCCTGCCCGAGTTTTTTTATTGTACAGGATTAACGAAATTTTGAAAAGGGTGCTGGAGCCCAGTTCTACCGGAAGCGAAACGAAGCGGCGCACGAAGCATACTACCACACTGCCAACGCGTGTGCACCTGAATATGTAGTCACCTTGCGAGCCCGGGTTCCCGTGATTAGTGCCGCGAGTGAGAAAATCCGTCAGCAGACTGAGCCCGGAACACGTGCATGATGCAGAGAAAGCGGCATGGCGGCTCCGTCCATTTTTCCGGTCTGATTTTCTGTGCAATCTGCTATCATTTGATACAGGAGATGCAACGGCATCTTCCGGTTAAGCTTGCCACAATGCACGCTCCTGGAGGTTTTATGAGGATTATCATGCTGCTCGTTACACTCTTTGCAGTCACGGGATGCACTGCGTATGGCCCGCACAGACCCTTTCCGCTGGAAGTGAGCGAGCCATGGAGCGTCCGGGAATGCCGCCCGGTCGGAACATTTCCAGGACCTTACGGTTACCGGTATTGGGGCCCCCCTCCGGTCCTCGGCGATTACAAATACCAGTCCGCTTTGAGGGCCAAGGAGGCAGGTGCAACGCACATCTTCTGGCGGGAAGCTACCAGAGGTTATTATGGTCAGATCAGAATGATCGGGTATGCCTTCGACTGCACCGGTGTGGCCATGCCGAAATACTACGAGTACCCTGCTCCGTACTGATCCGCACGGGACACTAGCGCCGCGTGGTGGATAGAAAACTGTTCAGCGCCTTATGTTTCTCGCTGTGCTGGTTCGTCAATATGCCGGATTGCCCGGCCAGGCCGACGGTTGCAATGTCAGCAAGGAGGGTGCCGATGGTTTCGATGGTCTTGCGAAAGGGAGTGTTCCGCACATACTGCCACCGGGTATCTGCCTTCGCATGCTCCGGCATTTCAAGGTTGTAGAACACCGGGGCTTTTCCGCCCGAGAAGTTCATGGCATGGACCCTGAACCACGCATCTCCCGAAGGAATGACATCAGTCAGATATTCCACCAGTACCTGCCCGTTGTCGAACAGGGTCGTGGTGAGCTTCCTGCCTCCCTCCAGGTTGCCGATGGTCGCATCAGGAACCACCTGAACAAGGTTCATCCCGGCCAGAACCAGGTTCTTTGCCATATGATTGACGCTTTTCGGAACTCCTTCCACCAGGTCACCGAGAAAGGCTTTTTTCAGTTTGGCGCAAAAATGGGACAAGCGTCCGATCACACCCTGCGGCCCTGTCGCTTCGTCCGGATGCCATGCCCCGAACGTCAGGGCGCTTCCCAGATCCTTGAAAAAATCGACGCAGGTGCCCACAAGTCCCCGTTGCGTTGCTTCCCTGATCTGGTTGTTTTCATCCCGGTAACGGATTTTTGACCCCATGAACAGGTTGCCGAAAAAATTTTTGACGTTGGCGGCAACATCCGACAGATCCTTCCCCATCCGCGCAAAGAATGATTCCCTGTCACCGGGATCAGTCGACACCATGTTTTTGTCCAGGTAGTAGTGATCGCCGCCCGGATTGCGCAGGAGCTGGTCGTCCTTGTATTTCTGCCATCCGCTCTGGACGGC
The DNA here is from genome assembly GCA_002419385.1 of Geobacter sp. UBA5735. GTDB lineage: Bacteria > Desulfobacterota > Desulfuromonadia > Geobacterales > Geobacteraceae > RPRC01. The sequence continues at coordinate 34,496 of DIFZ01000045.1, read as the reverse complement.
AGGGCCCTCTGCATGCCTGCTATGCTGCGCGTAGGCCGCAGCCAGTTCTTTCCGGTTGGGAGGTGATGAGTATTGATTCAGCAGCTGCGTCGTAGGTCCGAGCATGTCCGTCATGCCTGCCGGGACCGGATTGGGCTGCAATCCTGCGTTTGCGGGCTTGCCTGCCGATCGTGACGCATCCAGTATCTCGCTGAACGCGCCACCACTTTCCCGAAGCACATCATGTGCCGGTGACGTCCGGGGGAAGAGAGTGCCGCCACCGAAAATAGGTTGTGAATTCATCTTGGAACCTGTACGAGACGCTAATTTGGAGAGCCCAAGCATAGCAAGCAAGCATTATGCCATTTACAGTGACTTATAATATCAAGCAATTAGGCAACATAGAGGGCCTTTTGAACAACCCTCCATGTCAACAATCCGACTTTGTCAAGTTGCCCCGATGGGTTTTTAAAAAAGTTTGGGAATACTGATTCTGGGAAAAGGCGAAATAATGGTTTCCAAGATCGGCAAAAATCGCTTATGAAGGCACTTGGCAGTTGGAACGGATCAGGACTTTCTCTCTCCCTTCAGACTTTCCAGGTATGATGCAATGACGGGAATGTCCGCTTCGGGCCAGTCGAATTCACCCAGCTCATCGGGAGCGACCCTGGCAATGGCGCGGTGTTCGGCGAGGGTTATCTCGCCTTCCTCGAGGGTGCAGACGAACGGCAGCAGCTCGATGTCGAAATCGACGTATCGGTGGAAGACCGGGGGCAGCGGGCGCCCGACTACGGCACGGACTCCCAGTTCCTCGTAAATCTCCCTCACCAGGCACTCCTCGGCGCTTTCGCCTTCATGGAGCTTCCCGCCCGGGAACTCCCACTTGAGCGGCATGTTCATTTTCTCGCTGCGCTGGGCCGCCAGCACCCTGCCGTCGTCCTCGATAACGGCGCACGCAACCCGAATGCTCCGGATTGTCAATTCCTGCCTCCCTTGACGTTCACCTGCGGCGCCACAATTGAAGTTTACCTTTATTATTTTTCATCTCGTTGCTACAATGGATCCCGTTGCATCGCGCAACCATTTCCTCTTGTCGCCACCAGGAGGCATTCCCATGTCCGAACAAAGGCGCTTCAGCCGCATCAAATGTATCGAAAAGAGCATCGTGGAAACCGACTCCCGAACCGTCCAGGTCCAATTGCTCGACATATCGCTCAAAGGCGCACTGATCGACCATGGCGGAGACCTCCCGGCTCAGCCGGGAGACCGGTGGACGCTGCTTTTCCGCCTCAACAGTTCAGACATAGTCCTCCAGTTCGGAACAGAGGCCGTCCACTGCAGCGGAACCCTTGCCGGTGTGAAATTCGTTGAAACGGACCTGGACACCATGATCCATCTCCGAAGCCTCCTTGAAGCGAGAAGCGTCAACCCGGAGCAGGTGAAACACGAACTTTCCTTCCTTGCGGACAAAGACTGAAGCTCTGGCGTCACCCGCTCTGCCCGGCTCAGGCACAGCCCGGCCTCACCATTTCTGTTTCATCTCGAACCGCAGTATCTCGGGAAGATTGCGCAGGAAAACGCCCATGCTGTGGGGCGATTTCCAGAGCATTTTCGTGTACCCCCAGTGGATCCGGCTCCGCCGGTAAAAACGACTGATGAATTCGTTGTAGAGCTCCTCCAGCCGCTCCCGAGTCATGCAGTGGGGGACGAAGACGAAGTTCATGCAGTTCATGGACGGCCAGTCTTCGTCGAACTCACCGTGCTCCCTGATGGTCCGGTAGACCGGCGCTCCCGGGAAGGGGGTGAACTTGGTCACGTTGATCTCGTCGAGGGGCAGAGTCAGGGCATATTCGATGGTGCGCTGGATCGACTGCTCTGTCTCGCCGGGGAACCCCATCATGAAGAGCCCCTTGACCCGCATGCCCGTCTCACGCACCATGTTGAGCTTCTGTTCCACCTGCCCCAGATCATAGAGTTTCCGGTGTTTCGTGAGGATTTCGGGATCCCCCGACTCGATGCCGAAATTGACCTGCCAGCAGCCGGAACGCTTCAGGAGGGCCAGGAGCTCCGCGTCCACATGCTCCAGCCGGGCAATGGAATTGTAGCCGACCGGCAGGCGCTTTTTCTCCATGAGGATGCAGAACCGCTCCACCCGGCTTCGGTCGAAGGTGAACAGGTCATCGTAGAAGAAAACATGCCTGATGCCGAAATCCCGGTGCAGGTATTCCAGGTGTTCGACGATGTAGTCGGGAGAGTTGAAGCGGAATCCCCGGCTGAATACGGAACGGTCGCAGTAGCTGCACTGGTAGGGGCAACCACGGCTCGATATGACGCTGGTATTGGGGGCTTTCGGGTAACTGAACAGCGGAAGGTTGTACCGCCGGGGGAAACCGCGCAGACGCCCGTAGGCCGGAAAGGGCAGGGCATCCAGATCGGGGATGTTCTCCCTGGTTGAGGTGAGCACCCCCTTGCCGTCCCTGCGGAGGCCGACGCCGGGAATCGACTCCGGGTTGCGGAACCGGTCGTGCAAAAGCTCCCAGAAGGTGATTTCCCCTTCGCCGATCACCAGGAAATCGATTGCGGGAAAGTCATTCAACAGTGCTGCGCCTGCCGAGCAGGCATGGGAGCCACCGAAAACGATCCGCACATCTGCGTTCATCTGTTTGAGACACTCCGCTATGGCGTACCCCTCCAGAAAGGAGGACGTGGTGCAGGAGAAGCCCACCACGTCAGGACCGCGTGAAAGGATGTCCCGTGCGTGCTCTTCCACCGTGGCCGGTGCGCCGTAGCAGTCGAGGATATCCGCATCGATGCCTTTCGACTCAAGAAAAGCCGCGATGCTCAAAAGCCCGATGGGGGGCATGAGGTTGAAAATAGTGGTGATGTCTTTTCCGGACCCCATCCAGTTGCTGCCGTGAGGGTGGACCAGGAGCGCTTTCATGTGCCTTCCCCCCGCATGATCCCTTTATCTGCCAGACTTTCGTTCAGGCTGCCGGTGCGGTACCCTTCCAGATCCAGGGCGACATAGGTGAATCCCGCGGCTTTGAAGCAGGACACGATCGTCTGCCGCACCTCCGGTATCAGCAGGCGAGGGATTTCCAACTCACCCACCTCTATCCTGGCCGTTTCTCCATGGAACCTTACCCGGTAGGCCCGGAATCCCAAATTCTTGAGGAATTCCTCGCACTTCTCTATCCGGCCGAGACGCTCGACAGTGATTTCCGTGCCGTAGGGAAAGCGGCTGGCAAGACATGCACAGGGCTGCTTGTCCCAGGTGGGCAGGCCCAGCTCCCTGCTCAGGATCCGGATCTCCTGCTTGGAAAGCCCTGCTTCCATGAGCGGGCTGCGCACACCCAGTTCCTCGACAGCACGCCGGCCGGGTCGGTAGTCGCTGAGATCGTCGCTGTTGCTCCCATCCAGGACATGCCTCAGGCCCAGTTCGGCGGCCTTTTCCAGGCAAAGCCGGAACAGCTCCCTCTTGCAGTGGTAGCACCTGTCAGGAGGATTGGCTGCAAAAAGCGGAACCTCCTGCTCATTGAACTTGACGACAATCTGCAGTGCGCCTATCGATGCTGCCAGTTGGCCGGCCTCGCGGGATTCTGATCCGGGAAAGACGGCAGAGGTTGCGGTTGCGGCCCAGGCAGCGCCGCCCAGGACGTCATGCGCCACCTTCAGGAGAAAGGTGGAGTCCACTCCGCCGGAAAAAGCCACCAGCACGGACTCCATACCGGCAAGCACGTGCCGCAGTGCTTCATATTTTTCGCGAAGCTGATCCATTTATGCCGGTTTCAGTCGTAGATGCCGGTGGAAAGGTATCGCTCGCCGGTATCGCACATGATGGTGACCACGTTCCTGCCCGTGCCCAGCTTCCGCGCCATGTGGAGAGCGCCGATGAAATTGGCCCCGGCGGAGATGCCCACCAGTATCCCCTCGATCCGGGCAAGCTTCCTGGCAGCCTCGAAGGCCTCTTCGTTCCCCACCCGGATGACCTCGTCGTAGACGCCGGTGTTCAGAACTTCCGGCACGAAACCGGCACCGATCCCCTGGATCTTGTGGGGGCCCGGCACGCCTCCGGACAGGATGGGCGAATCGGCCGGCTCAACCGCGGCGATGCATATATCCGGGTTGTGTTTCCGCAGCACTTCGCCCACGCCGGTTATGGTGCCGCCGGTGCCGACCCCGGCGACAAATCCGTCGATGGAGAGCCCTGCCATGGCTGCCACGATTTCCGGGCCGGTCGTCCGTCGGTGAGCCTCCGGATTGGCCGGGTTCTTGAATTGCTGCGGCATGAAATGGCCGTGACGTGCCGCCAGCTCTTCCGCCTTCTGCACCGCGCCCCGCATCCCCTGGCCCCCCGGCGTGAGGATCAGCTCGGCGCCATAAGCGGCCAGGAGCCTTCTGCGTTCAACGGACATGGTGTCAGGCATGGTCAGAATGAGCTTGTATCCCTTGACCGCACAGACCATGGACAGCCCGATGCCGGTATTGCCGCTGGTGGGCTCGACGACCGTGGCGCCGGACTTCAGGAGGCCACTCTGTTCAGCGTCCTCGATCATTGCCCGGCAGATGCGGTCCTTGACACTGCCGCCGGGATTGCGGGATTCCATTTTCACATAAATGTCAGCGTAACCCTCCTCGACAAGCTTGCCTATCCTGACCAGCGGAGTCCCGCCGATCCGGCCGAGTATGGTGTCGTCCTGGTAAACCGTCATCGCATGCTCCTTCCAGCAATCTTTCCGTTCCCCTCTCCATTGAGGGAGAGGGTGGCGCAGCGCGCCGGGTGAGGGGGGCAAATGAAATCAGATGCAATAGGTGTATCGGTGATCCTGCTCCCGCCTTATTCCCAGTGCCTGTCCACGCTCGCATAGTGACTGCAGGGTCAACTGCGAAAAGTACTCGTTGAGCCTGTCGCCGGCAGTTCTCCATACCTCCTGGGTCACGCAGCTGCCGTCCAGCACGCACTCCCCTTTCCCGCGCCTCTTCTCTCCAGAGCATTCCACCAGCAGGGTATCACCTTCTGCCGCTTCCAGGATCTCGCGCACGGTTATCTGTTCCGGCTTTCTCGCCAGGCAGTACCCCCCTTGGGGCCCCCGCTTGCTCTTCAGGATCCCGGCTTTCTTGAAATTCTGGAAAATCTGCTCCAGGTAGCGCGGCGATATGTCCTGCCTTCGGGAGATATCCTTGATCTGCGCAGGCAGCATCCCCGCATTGTATGCCATGTCGAACAGTGCCCGCAGGCCGTAGCGGCTCTTGGTGGAAAGCCTCATGTGCGCACTCCTTTGATGAAACGGAACCCGGACAACCAGCCGTTCCCATGAGCCCGGCGTGGTGCTATCCAGGGATAATCTATCTGATTCATATCATTATTGTCAAGAAATCATGGATATTGCCCGCTGATTCCTCATAGACCTACTGATATATCGGCGGGTTGTCCCCTGGAAAAGAATCTGGTACTATGTTGAAATTTATCAGACAAGAAAGGTAACTGCGATGAAAAAGCTCATAAAGAAGGGAACCTACCTGTTTCCCACACCTGCCGTAATGGTGTCGTGCACCGGCATCGGCACGCCGCCGAACATCATTACCCTTGCCTGGGTGGGGGTGGTGTGCTCTGAACCTCCCGTGGTGAGCATATCGGTCAGGCCGGGTCGCCATTCCCACCGGCTGATCAGGGAGTCCGGAGCCTTCGTAGTCAACATTCCCCGTGAGGATCAGCTCCGGGAACTGGACTGCTGCGGTACGGCCAGCGGCAGGGATGTGGACAAGTTCGCCAGCCTGGGCTTGACACCCGTCCCCGGCAGCCAGGTAGCGGCCCCGCTCATCAAGGAATGCCCGGTCAACCTGGAATGCCGGGTGATCGACGTGAAAAGCCTCGGCGTCCATGACCTGTTCCTTGGTGAAATCGTGGCTGTCCACATGGATGAAGCGGTGATGAACGACAAGGGGAACATAGACATATCACTCCTGCGCCCCATTGCCTACTGCCCCCAGGCCGCCCAGTACTGGAGCCTGAAGGAAGCGATCGGCACCTACGGCTTTACCGGCGGGAAGCTCGGCTGAATAGGAACGCTACCTGAATACGATCATCGTAGCGGTCTGATTCATGTGACCGATACACTGTTCCCCGTAGGAATTGAATCCGATGGTTGGAACGTCGGCAAACAACTCGCCATAGGCTCGGGTGAGCTTTTTGTACTCCAGCTCGAGGGCCCGATGTGCGCAGTTGAACACGATGACCCCCGATATCCCGCCCAGCCTGGCCTTCGACCGCTCCAGCGCATCCCTGGTGTCGTCGATCAGATTGGTCAGCTCGAGCAGGGAAAGGGGCATCCCCTTCACCGAACTGCATTGAAAGAGGACGCTGTCGCCGGAAATGTGCGTCGGGCTGCGTATATACGGCTCTCCGTCGATAACCAGACCGAGCGGATGGCTGGGAAAGCAGGCTGCCAGTTCATGGACGGGCACTCCCAGGGCTTCCGCATAGGCGATCGAAGCCGGCTTGTTGTTGAATTCGATGATTTCCCGCTTGCCCTCGTTCGCCTTGGTGACGACCAGTTCGGCGCCCATCTCGCGGACGCTCTGGGTCTTGACCAGGTCGAAGGTTGCGGCCGGCTTGAGGAGCGCGAGGACGGCGGCATCGCTGTACGACCTGCCGTTGGCATAGACGTGGGTTTTCCTGAACCGCAGATCGTCAGCCGCCGAACCGCCGATGAAGATGACATTGGTCTTGTCGCCGATGGCATCCATCACTTTCTCCTCAACTCCGCACATACCGTCAATGAGGATGATTCCCAGGTACTGTGACGGTTTCATTTCGTTTGCTGCCTCGCCGAAGTGCTGCTCGAAAGAGCGGAAGGACTCGCTGAGATTGATCTTTCTTTTCAGGTTGGTAACCACATCTACCTTGACGTCGAGCATGGACTCCCTGTCGAACGCCATGGCAACCACGGAGCCCTTCAACAGGCTGCCGCTCACTATCTCGCCGGCCGTGGAACACCCGAAAACCGCCGCCCCCGGAAAGGCAGCATGCATCCTGGCGCTTATCTCTTCCGGGTCGAACCTGGTAGAAGCGAAATAAACCAGCATTTCAATACTGACGGAACTGAATGCTCCGAACAGGTCCTGAACAGCCTGCTCGACAGTGGCTTCCCCGGAACTCGCGATGCTGATCGACATGCGCAGCCCTCCTGTTTCAGCGCGGTAAGTCCTGCATCATCTTTTCCAGTTTCCCGATGATCACCGGGTCGTCGTCCGACGATTCCGTGTATCTTGCCGGATCTATCCCTTTGAGGATCAGTTTCGTCCTGATTATCTTTTCCACCAGTTCATTTCCCTTTGAACGTTCCGACAGGATCTTCTCGATCATCAGCTTGATTTTCCCCGGCATTTCAGACACCTCCTCATGTGGACAAAAAACAGTATATCACCATTCAAAGGGTTGCCGGAACCACATCCTGCAGCAAGCAGCACCATGAGCACGGGCACATCAGCACCGGCCCCGCACCTGGGCTGGTTTCACCGCTTGTTGCTTGTCCTCCAGATCTTCATTTTCTCCGCCGCCCTGACAAGATCGTCGCGGAAGTCGGGATGGGCCACGGATATGAGCTCCTCAGCCCGCTGCCAGGTGCTCTTCCCTTTCAGGTTGACTTTTCCGAACTCGGTTACGACCCACTGCGTGCATGTCCTGCTGGCCGTGACAATGCTTCCGGGAGTCAGTGTCGGCACAATCCGCGAACCCGCACTGTCATTTTTGCCGTAGGTGGACGACAGGCAGATGAAGCTTTTCCCGCCTTTTGACAGGTAGGCGCCCATGACGAAATCCAGCTGCCCGCCCGTGCCGCTGATCTGCCTGATTCCGGATGACTCGGAGGATACCTGGCCGAACAGGTCTATCTCAACGGCGTTGTTGATTGACACGAAGTTATCGATCATGGCCACCCTGTTGACATCGTTGATATAGTCCACCGGGCAGCTCTGGATGCTCGGGTTGTCATGGATGAAATCGTAGAGTTTCCGCGTTCCGGCGGCGAAAGCGAACACCTGCCGGAACCGGTCGATGTTTTTCCGCGACCCGTTGATCTTGCCCTGTTCGGTGAGATCCACGAATGCGTCCACGTACATCTCCGTGTGCACGCCCAGGTCTTTCAGGTCCGATTCGCCGATCAGCATCCCCACAGCGTTGGGCATTCCGCCGATGCCCAGCTGCAGGCACGCGCCGTCGGGTATTTCCTGCACGATCATCTGCGCAACCGTGCGGTCCACATCGGTCAGGGCGTTCGACGGCAGTTGCGCGAGAGGCGGGTTGTCCCCTTCCACGACGTAATCAACCCGCGAAACATGTATCGCTTCCTCGAATCCTCCCAGGCAACGCGGCATGTTCCGGTTGACTTCAACGATGATCTTTTTCGCCTGTTCGCAGACCGCCATGAGGTGGGAGGCCTGGGGACCGAAATTGAAGTAGCCGTGTTCATCCATGGGGGCAACCTGGAACATGGCCACATCCACGGTTTCCACGTTTTCGCGGTACAGCTTGGGCAGTTCCGAATAGCGCATGGGGCTGTAGTAGCCGCAGCCCATGTCGATGATCCTGCGATCCACGCCGGTGCAGTGCCACGAGTTCCAGGTGAAGTGCCTGCCCGGGTCCGGCACGGTGAGGATTTCGGGCATCCACATGGTTATACCGCCCCGGACCTTGACATCGGCAAGTTCTGCCGCACGGGCCGCCAGAGCCCTGTCCGTTGCCACCGGATGGCCCAGGCATATTCCGTAATCCACCCAATCTCCAGATTTGACTTCCTTTACGGCTTCCGCAGCCGAAACAAGCTTTTTCTGATACTCCGTGTAATGCATATCGTAGACTCCCTCTCAAATCATGACTGAATGATTTCCCTTGTACGCAGCATGTCTCATTGCAGCGCTTCATAGTGTACGTGTCATTGCAAGGAAAAAAGGGGCGCAGGTTCCTGCTGCGCCCATACCGAAAAGGAGGATTTTCGGGACAAAAGATTGTACAGATCCGTTTCCGGCCTGTCAGAAGAAATATGCCCAGCGCGCGCCGAAGGTGTCGGTTGCCGGACCGTTCCTGACCAGAAAATCATTGCGATACTCTATCATGAGCTGGTTGTTGCTGCCGATCATCCAGAACAGTGAGACCCCCAGCCCATGGCTGTCCACCTTGGAATCCGCCAGCTTGACGCCGTCTACCTTCTTCTCGCCGCCGTGGTTGTAGAAGTAATCCAGCGACACGAACCACTGCTTGGTAATGTCGAGACTCAGGTGGGTTTCCACGCCGATGACCGGATCCTGTTCAAGCTTTCCCAATCCGGCTCCGGTAGTGTACTCATCGTTGTCGGTATAAAATTCGCCGTTGACGATGATGTCGGCATAGAATTTCTCGCCAAACCCCTTGACGATTCCCAGTTCAGGCTTGAACGCCCAGCGGTTGTTGCCCAGGTTGACAGCCTTGTTCTTGTTGTAGTGGCCGATGGGCATGGTGATATATGGGGAGAACCCGACCCAGAACTTTTCTTTGGGAGCATTGACGAACCAGAAAGTCGCAAGGACTGTAGAGTCGGCGAAACCCGAGTCGTTCGTATTCGCCGCATCCAGGGACTGTTCACCAAAGACGATCAATGCCTGCGGGTCAACGATAAGGCCGCCGTCACCGTAGAGTGCCTTGCCGATCGAGGTGTAATACACGGGCCTGAAAATACCCAGGTTGGCCGTGAGGCCGAGGTCATTGGCAGCCTTATGGCCGTCAGCATACAAAGTGCTGGCTGATATGTGCTTGAAATAGGTGCAAAACAGCATGGTTCCATCCGGCAGCGGGATGTAATCGCGCGCATTTGCCGCCCATGATTCCTGAGATGTAGCCAGGCTCAGACATATGACTGCCGCAATCAAAATCTTTCTCATCACTTCCTTCCTCCTGTGCCATTACTATTCAAGTGCATTGCAGACAAGGAAAGATGCTTTTCCCTTATCCTTTCAATAGCCTGCTCGACGGGAGCGAAACGTTCGCCCCCGTCTTCCCCCTGCAGACAGTGAAGCAGCGTTACATCGCTTCCTTGTAGAGCCTGGCAATATCCTCGATCTTGATCTTGCGGGGGTTGAACAGGCAGCAGATGTCCTTGATGGCGTTCTCCGAAAGAACCGGGATATCGCTTTCATTGACACCTATTTCAGAGAGGCCTGCGGGAATGCCGACCGATACCGACAGCTTGCGGATGGCTTCGACGCCTTTCTCGGCGACTTCCATCGTGGTAAGGCCCGCGGGATTCACTCCCATGGCAATGGCGACGTCGGCAAACCTCTGGGGACAGGCGATCAGGTTGAAGGCGCAGCCGTGGGGCAGCAGGATGGCATTGCAAACGCCGTGGGGCTTGTTGAGCAGGGCGCCCGGCTGGTGGGCCATGGCATGGACGATGCCGATACCCGCATTGTTGAAGGCCATGCCGGCCAGGTACTCGGCATAGGCCATCTTGTCGCGGGCTTCCAGGTTGTCACCGTTGGCGACGGCTTGGGGCAGATAATCGGCAACCAGCTTAATAGCTGCCAGTGCACAGGCATCGGTAACCGGATTTGCAAGAGCAGCCACATACGCTTCTATTGCGTGGGTAAGGGCATCCATGCCGGTGGATGCGGTCAATGCGGGAGGCATCCCCACCATAAGGACCGGGTCGTTGATCGCAACGGTCGGGGTAATTCTGGCCGTGGCAAAAATCATCTTCACGTGGATGTCCGTATTGGTGATGACAGCGAACCGGGTCATCTCGCTGGCCGTTCCGGCGGTGGTGTTGATAGCGATGAAAGGCGGAAGCGGATTGGGAACAGTGTCGATTCCCGCAAAATCGCGGATGTCGCCGTTATTCGTGGCCATAATGCCGATCCCCTTGGTGCAGTCGTGGGAACTGCCGCCACCCAGGCTGACCAGCATATCGCACTTGTTCTCCGTATACATCTTCAAGCCTGCGCGAACATTCAGATCGGTGGGGTTCGGCTCGGCCCCGCCATAAATAACCGTCGGAACCCCGGCATCCTCCAGCAGTTGTTTCATCTGCTCGGCGACGCCAAGACTTACCATGCCTTTGTCAGTGACGAGCAGAGCCTTCGTCCCCCCGAGAAACTTCGCCGTTGCGCCCAGTTGCTTTACCGCACCGATACCCATTTTTGTAACTGACGGAATAAAGAAATCAAAAACCTGTTCTGCCAATGCCATTTCTGTCTCCTCCATTATTGAGTTTTCAGGCATCATTGCCTGTTTGCAGCCTTATGCTCTGTACTACCCGGGTTTTTCACACAAAATGTCAGACTCCCATCACCTCCCTCCTCTCCGTAGTCTGCCAGCCGGCCATGCCAGCGTACAGAAAACTCTTCCTTACCTATAGCAGAGGCCATGCCGAAAGAATTCAGTTCCAAAAAACCGTTTTATTTTGGAAGGTTGTGGAATTTCAGGATGAGTCCCGGAATCGGGCGGGTGTAAAGGTATTTGCAGGCAGAAACGCGTGTCGCGTTGCAACACGCTGTAAATTAATGCTACAGGGACCTTGTAAAGCATTTTTACAGATGGCTGGTTTTTTTCACCCGCAGGCGCTCCCCTTATCAGGGCGCTGTCAGGGTGAAAATGTGCACGTATGGAGGATGTTTCACACCGGGAGGGAAAAAAGCTGTCAGGGACAGTCGCGGGAAGGCGAAACCGGAGTGGACGGGGTTCAGCCGCCCTTCTCTTTCCGGATCTTGAGCCGCTTGTTCAGCGTCTGCCGGGTAAAGCCGAGGAGCGAGGCAGCCACCCCCTGGTTGCCCTTGGCAAGTTTCATGGCCACGTCGATCAGCAGCTCCTCCACCTCCCGAACCTTGGGGAAGCGGCCCCGGGATTCGAGCAGCCAGTCGTTCAGACGCTCCGAAAGGAGCGATTCATGGCCGGAAGGAGCCGGCATGCTGCCGATAACCTCGCGAAATCGCTCGAGGGCCAGGACTCCCGAGCCGTGCCTGGCCACGGCGTCGAAGACCATTGCCTTCAGCTCCCGGATATTGCCGGGAAAATCGTAGCTTGATAGCAGGGTCACCAGTTCCGCCGGATAGCTCGGCGTGACTTTCCGGAAAATCTGCGCCGCGGCCTGGAGAAAAAATCGAGCAGCAGCGGGATGTCTTCCCCGCGATCCCTGAGCGGCGGGACCAGCACCTGATGTGAACAGAGTCGGAAGTAGAGGTCGTTCCGGAACGTCTTGGCCGCCGACATCTCGCGCAGGTCCCTGTTGGTGGCGGCAACAATCCGCGCATCGCTGACCAGCGGGAGATCCGACCCCACCGGGTAGTATTCCTGCTCCTGCAGCAGCCTGAGCAGCTTCACCTGGGAACTGTCGCTCAGGTCGCCAATCTCGTCCAGGAACAGAGTCCCGCCGGCAGCCTTGGTGATGAGCCCGCTGCGGGCCTGGTCCGCACCGGTGAAAGCGCCCTTCTTGTGCCCGAACAGGCTGTCGGAAAACATGTTGTCGTCCAGGCCGGCGATATTGACGGGGACGAATTTGCCCCTGACACCGCTCAGGTCGTGAATCGCCTTGGCAATCAGCTCCTTCCCGACCCCGGTCTCACCCATGATGATGACGGGCTGCAGGGATTCGGCTATGACTTCGCAGTACTGGAAAACCGCCGACATCTTGGGGCTGGCGGTGATGATGGTGGAAAAAGCATCCGGCCGCTTCAAGCGGTTGGTGAGCAGATGATCTCTGAGCTCAGTGACCTGCTGTTTCAGGCTGCAGATTTCCAGCGCTCTTTTCACGCTGGAAATGAGCCGGGAATTTTCCACCGGCTTGACCAGGTAGTCAAAAGCGCCTGCCCTCATGCAGTCGACTGCCGTTTCCACCTCGTTGGCAGCCGTCATGACGATGACCGGAATGTGCGGATACTCGCGGGCTATGTCCGCAAGGAGATCCCTTCCCGTGACGTAGGGCATGAACAGGTCAAGAACGATCACCCCGATCTCTCCCTGCGCCAGAATCGGCACTACCTGGCGGCTGTCGTCGACAGACTTCACTTCCCTGATGCCGGCAAATCGGAGCACCGATTCGGAAGAAAGCAGGATATGCTGTTCGTCGTCAACCAGAAGAACGGGAAAAACCCCTGCGGTTTTCATGATGCGCTGCCCCCCCCTTTCACGCCATGCCGGACCGGAAGCCTCACGAAGAATGTCGTCCCCCGGCCGGGTTCAGATTCGCACTCGATGATTCCGCCATGCTCCTTGACGATGCTGAAGCAGATGGAAAGGCCCAGGCCGGTGCCGCCGCTGTCAAGCCTGGTGGTGTAAAAGGGATCGAAAATAGCCTGGCGCACCTCGTCCGACATCCCCACACCTTCATCCCTGACCTTGACGATGACCTCCCCGATAGACTGTACAAACGAGGTTGCGAGAGACACCCCTTCGGCCCGGCACGTGAGCGCCTGGAGAGCGTTCAGGGTCAGATTGACGATCACCTGTTCCAGTTGCTGGAAACTGCCCGTCACCGGCGGCAGATTTTCCGCCAGTATGCATTGGAAGTTGTCCGTATGCTTCCCGATCTCGTTGTGGAGCATGGAAAGGGCAGCTTCAATGACCCTGTTGATGTCCACCGTTTGATCGAGCCGGGTCTTTTCCTGGCGGGCGAAATCCTTCAGTCCGGTGACAATGCCGTTGATGCGGTGCGATCCTTCCACCAGGCCGGTGAGCATCTTGGGAATATAGGATGCGGCCTCGGAAAAGCGCAACTTGCCGAGATAGAATTCCCCGTTGTCTTCGGCATACCGGCAGAGGATCCTGCTGATATCGGGCCAGATGTCTGAGATGAACTGGGCATTGGCCTGGATGAAATTGTTCGGGTTGTTGATCTCGTGGGCGATGCCGGACGCCAGGGTGCCGATGGCGGCCATCTTGTCCACCTGGCGGAGGCGCTCCTGCATTTTGCGGTTCTTTTCTGCCGCGGCCTTGCGCTCGGCGATGTCCCTGCACACCGCCAGTACCCTGTATTCCCCCCCGATGACCGCCCCCTTCATGTTCACCTCGATCCAGAACAGCCTTCCCGAACTGTCCTTGGCCAGCCACTCGAACAAGTGAGACTTGTCGTACCTTGTTTTCCAGATCTTCTTGAGCACGTCATTATAGGTGTAGGGAGGCTCGCCGGCGCTCAGATCCTCCACATTCAGCCGCAATACCTGCTCTCGCGAATAGCCGTACATTTCGCACATCTTCAGGTTGACGTCAAGCATGGCGCCGTTTTCCGGATCGAAGACAAAGGTGGCATCATTGGCCGCGTCGAAGATGGTCCGGTAATTGGCCTCCGATTCGCGCAGAGCCTGCTGCGCCCGCTTCCGCTCACGGATATCGGCGAACATCGCCATGTAGCCGATGGTCGTTCCGTCAAGATTCAGGACCGGCGCGGTGGAAAGGCTCACATCGATGAGCGACCCGTCCTTGTGCATGCGCTGCGTCTCCAATGAACGGAGCGCGCCGCCCACATTCAGATCGCGCACATGTGCAATGAATTCATCGCGGAATTCGTCGGGAACGATGGGATAGGGCTTCCCCAGGACCTCTTCCCTGCTCCAGCCGAACAACCGTTCCGACTCCGGATTCCAGAGCGTGACATCGTGATCAGCATTCATGACGATGATAGCCGCCGGCGAGGAATTGATGATGGACTCCAGCATCTGGTTCTTTTCGCGCAGGGCATCTTCCGCGCGCCGCCGCTCATTGACGTTGCGCAGGTATTCTCCGGCCATGATGACGTTCCCCTCCTCGTCGAACAGGGGGAACGCGTGGATCTCCATGTAGCCGACCCGGGGGTTGAACTTTTCCGTTATGAGCGGCTTCCCCGTCTCGAAGACAGCCTCAAGGTGGCATGGTTCACACCTCGATGTCCGTCCAGGGTAGTATACTTCATAGCAGTGTCCCTTGTGCCTGCTGGATATGGTGGCCGCATAGTCGTGGCCGCCTTTCCAGTTGCTGAAAACGATCCGGTAATCCCTGTCCACAATGGAAATAAGGTCCGGTATCGCTTTGAAAACACTGCTGAGAAACACCCTCGTCGAGGAAAAGACTCTTTTCCTGTTTTCCTGCCTGACCTGGGAGTCTTTCATCTTTACCCTCCGGAATTGAGCGGGATCATTTCACGGCACGTACCTCGCCCCCTACGACCTGGAATACATCCCCGTTGCCGTTCGTCCACCTGTCCCCTTCGCGCAGGGGGTACGGCACTTCCCTGGTCCCGAGAAAAACCGGCTCGCCGTCGATATAGGCAAACCATTCCAGGTTGCCGTTCATCCATATCCTGGTTTTGAGTTCCATCGGCCCATTCTCCACTATCCGGCATAATATGGCAAGACAATGGCTCCAGCACTTTGTAGTGCATTTGAGGGAGAGTATGGGACGTACAGCTTTTCGGCAAGAGTGCCGGTGACTTCGCAGGGAGCGGCCCCAGCCTTCGATGACGGGCTTTTACCGGCCCGGGTACATTCTCGTGGTTGTTTTTTGCCGCCGGATTGGGGTACATTACAGAAAATGTCTTCCGGAGAAGCAGTGGCACATATCATCCTCATATCGGACCAGGAAAGGCTGATCCAGATCCTCACCAGCCCCGGCTTTGTGCCTGGCGCCACGGTACATGCGGCAAGGACGATCGAACAGGCACTGGAAATGCTGGCACAGGGCAGGTACCGGTTTGTTCTCATCCAGGAGCGACTCGGTGAACTTTCGGGACGCATAGTGGCTCACAGGATGGCAGCGGAGTCAACAGCCAGACAAACCCGGGTAATCATGCTCGGCGGTGATGACAGGGACGCGGGCCATAGCGGAAAGCAGCTTCACACCATTCACTGCACAGGGTTGAGCGATGAAGAGATAGCCGCAACAGCACGGGAATATCTGGCAGGACAAGAGCGCACGTCGAAAAAGCGCCGGATCAGGCCGCTGGATCAGGCCGGCAGGGATCCTGCTGCCGATCGTGTTGCCATACCGCCACCGTCAGTTGAAACGGTAGATGATGTAGTGAAAATCGGCACGGCATCGGCACAGCCTGACGGCAGACCGGCCGCGAAGCAAACTGCTGATGGCAGCGCAGGCGGCGTACCGGAAAAATCGCGCTTCCAGGAAAAGCTTGACAGCATGCTGGACAAAACTGCTGACACCGCACGCCCGACGCAACCGCAGAAGGCGGCAGAGGATCGGGCAGGCAGGCCGGCTCCGTTGCTGGTCACGTGGGGCAAGGCGCCATTGGCAGAGCGGATATGCACGCGGATTGCAAGACGCAAACCCCTGGCCATGATTCTTGCGGCTGCGGTCATTGCCGTGATTCTGGCCAGTGCGACAGCAACTCTCCGGAACAGGGATTCCGGATTTTCAGGGAGCGACCGCAACCCTGCCACACCAGGAACCCTGAAAACGCCTGCTGAATCCCTCACCCCGGGCAGGGGATTGTCTGCCGTCCCGTCATTCATTCCGCAAAGTTCCCTGGATACGGCATACGGCAAGAGCCACCCTGGTTGGGAACGGTACCAGACTGCCGCCACCGAGTTCCGGGTCTACCGGCAGGGAGGGGCGGTCCGGGCGATCCAGATAATCGACCGCAGCGGGAAGGGAGTGCCACCGGGATTGTTCACGTCCGCTCTCAACGAGATCGCCTCGAGCCGTCACTACCTGGTGGAGGGAAAGGAACGCAAAGGGTCCTTCCTCATAGAAAAGGGGCAGCTTGCACAAGGCGCAAAGATAATCGTTTATCGGCACCTGCCCGACAACAGGGTGAAAGCGCTTGTCATCGATATGCACTGACAGTCGCAACAAACTTTCCGACCGCACGACATGATTGTAACGGGCAGCCATGGAGATACAGCCCATGAACCATCGAAATGCAACTATCCGCTTCATAACCGCCGGCATCGGTCCGTTCATCCCTGTCATGGCGATGCTCTGCATTCTGCTGTCCGGTACATGTTTCGCTGCCGGATCGCCGTTCGAACTGGAAATCAGTGACCTGGAAAAGAAAGCCGTCAAGCCCCCCCCGGCCAGAGAGAACAAGAAGCGCCCGGCGCCGAAGCGCTCCCGGAAGACTCGTGCCGCAACGATGCAGCCTGTCCCCGTGGAACGGGATGGAGAGTACCTGAACTATACCATCCGGCCCGGCGATCATGTGTACAAAGTCCTGACAACACGTTTCGGGCTCTCCTCCGCCGAGGCCGAACAACTGATACCGGAGATTCTGCGCATCAACGGCATCGCCAATATCGCCGGCCTGCAGATCGGCCAGGTCATTCTGATTCCTGCCGCCGCGGTGGCTACCGGGAAGGCGGCCGGGGTCGAATCCGGCGCCGTGGCACCTCCCCCCCACGCATCCGCTTCCCCCGTGACGCCTCCCGTCCCCGCTGTGGAAAGCGGGCTTCTGGGGTGGCTCAGGGACCTGTGGATGCGCCTTTTCCCCGAACGGGGACCGGCAGCGGGCGAAATCCGCGAAAGAACCATCGGCAACCGCCGCTATCCCGTCGTGAAAGGAGCGGACCTTGCCGACATCATCGTTGCCCGCGAGGGGTCGCTGCCGGTTTTCACCGACATGTCGGGAGCCCGGACTGCTGATGCCGAAAAGGTCGTGGTTGTCCCGTCCCTTGACCGGCAGGGTACCGGCCCGCTCCTCAAGGGTGCCGGTTTCGAAAAAGTCTCAGAAAACGCTTCCTTCAGTTTCGGTGCCGATCCAAAAGTTGCGGTTCGGGCGGATTACGCGATCACAAAAGTACTCCCCGGTACGGATGCCCGCGAGCAGATCCTCGTCTTCACGGGAGAAAACGGGTGTCCGCCCCCGGGTGGAGCACTGTCGGCATTCCTCTCCAGCCGGGGCTTCCGGCTCGTTTCGTTCTGCAACGGCAGGACTGAAAAGCAGGCGCCCGCAGAGGACACGATTGTACCCCTCAGTGCCGTTGATCCGGAAAAACTCGTCGACTCCCTGCTGGATGCGCTCTCCCTCACGTGGAGGGCAGCGTATCCGGTGGAAATGGTGCTGAACGAGAAAGAGGGGTATCGAATCGGCGTGAACGTTGACCGGTATTTTGAGGATCGGGGCGAACGGTATTTTGTCGACTTCGGGCGGCAGGACGCTGAGCATGAAACCCTGATGCGTCTCGTGGAACTGGCAGGCTACAGGAGAATTGCCGTAGACCCCACGGCAGGATTGACCGTTACGGCTGAAAAATTTCTGCAGGCCCTGCAGCTTCCGGCCAAATCCGGCAAGCGGACCCTCACTTCCACTCCTGACGGGAGCGTGACCGTCGAGACATCATGCGTCATGTTCAGCAGCAGATCGTCGCCCCGGAGAATGTTCCTGGTGGCCGACCCGCCCCTTGACAAGTTGGTGTGCGATTTGTTGACCGCAGGTCTGTGGTCTGCACGATGATTCATTAATACTAAGGTTGATCGAGAAGGAGCTCTTGAATGAAATTCACCAAGATGCAAGGCGCAGGAAATGATTATGTTTATGTGAACTGTTTCGCGGAAACGGTGGAAAACCCCGCAGAAGTGGCCATACGGGTATCGAACCGCAACTTCGGGATCGGCTCGGACGGGCTTATCCTCATCATGCCTTCACCAGTGGCTGATGTGAAAATGAGGATGTTCAACTCCGACGGTTCGGAGTCGGAAATGTGCGGCAACGGCATCCGCTGCGTTGCCAAATACGCGTATGACCACGGGATCGTCTCGAAACAGGAGATCACGGCCGAGACCGGCGCCGGCATCTTGACCCTGCAGCTTTTCACCAACGGCAACAAGGTGGAACGGGTACGGGTCAACATGGGCGAACCGCGGCTGACCCGTGCCGAGATACCGATGACAGGCGACGGATCCCTGCGGGTTGTCAGCGAGCCGCTCAACATCCTCCACTCCACGTTCCCCATCACCTGCGTATCCATGGGCAACCCCCATTGCGTTATCTTCGTGGATGACGTGAAAAGCTTCCCGGTGGAGAAATACGGGCCGCTCATTGAAAACCACGAGCTGTTTCCCCGCCGGACCAACGTGGAATTCGTCCAGGTCATTTCCAGGACTGAAGTAAGGCAGCGCACCTGGGAGCGGGGTGCCGGGGAAACTCTTGCCTGTGGAACCGGAGCAAGTGCCGTTTCGGTTGCCGGTGTGCTGAACAGCCTCACCGAGCGGAGGATACTGAACCATCTTTCCGGCGGCGACCTGGAACTGGAATGGCAGGAAAACGGCCCGGTATTCATGACCGGACCCGCGGTGGAAGTCTTCACCGGGGAGATGGATATTTGACAGACACCGGCAAGACTGCATCACCGGACTATCTGGGAGCTCACATGTCCATCGCGGGCGGTCTCCACAAGGCTGTCGAAAGGGGTCTGGAGGCCGGGTGCGGAGTGATCCAGGTTTTCACCCAGAATTCGAACCAGTGGAAGGGAAAGAACATCTCCGAATCAGACATTTCCCTGTACCGTGAACGGCTGGAAGCATCGGGGATCCGCCAGGTAGTCTCCCACGACATTTACCTCATCAACCTTGCAGCGCCTCCCGGCGAAGTACGGGAAAAGAGCCTGGCAGGTTTCTGCGAGGAGATGGCCCGCTGCGCCCGCCTGGGGATCGATAGAATCGTGATGCACCCCGGTGCCCACCTGGGAGATGGCGAAGAAACCGGCATCATGAGGATCGTCGAAGCTTTTGACAGCCTGCTGCAAAAGGTCCCCGAATTCAACGGCCTCGTCCTGCTGGAAAACACCGCCGGCCAGGGATCGAATCTGGGCTACCGTTTCGAGCATCTGCGGGATATCCGGGACCGCTCCGGTTTCCCGCACCGCTTCGGCATATGCTTCGATACCTGCCATGCATTTGCGGCCGGGTACGACATAACGACTGCACACGGTTATGAATACGTCTTCCGGGAGTTCGACCGGGTTCTGGGGCTGGAAAACATCGCGGCCTTTCACTGCAACGATTCGAAGAAAGGGCTGAACAGCAGGGTGGACCGACACGAGCACATCGGGCAGGGCGCCATGGGACTGTCCGCGTTCAGATTCCTGATGAATGACGAACGATTCGCCCGTATCCCCAAGATCCTCGAAACCCCCAAGGGAGACGACAACGAAATGGATGCGTTAAACCTCAGGACACTGCGCGACCTCGTGTCGCAAGGGGGCGGGAGATGAAAGAAAAAGTCACCATCATGGTGGGAGACATCACGAAACTCGACGTCGACGCCATCGTCAATGCCGCCAACAACTCGCTACTGGGTGGCGGCGGGGTTGACGGGGCCATCCACCGCGCCGCCGGGCCGAAACTGGTGGCCGAATGCGCAACCCTCAGAGGCTGCCGGACCGGTGACGCAAAAATCACCAAGGGATACGATCTCGTTGCCCGTCATGTCATCCATACCGTCGGGCCTGTCTGGCACGGCGGCAGCAAAGGCGAACCCGGCCTGCTGCGGAATGCTTACAGGAACTGCTTTAAGGTCGCACACGAAAACAATGTCAAGAGCATCGCTTTTCCCGCAATCAGTGCCGGGGTATACGGCTATCCCATGAAAGATGCCTGCCGGATTGCCATGGAGGAAGCCGGAACTGCCCTCGGAGAATACCCGGACCTGGAAATGATCGTTTTTGTCTGCTTCAGCGAGTCCGCCCATGCGATCTACCAGGAAACCTTCTCTGCGATATTCGGTTGAATGTTCGGGGGGCGATGCGCCCCCCTTCATTTCCCGATCAAGGTGAACTCCAAAACCATACCTCAAACGGTCATCGGAACATGCCGTTGTGACTCATTCTCCAGATATCGCGGCTGGCCATGTTCATATGCTGATGCAGACGCATCCGCTCACGAGCCGTAAAGTGTCCGTCCGAAATCATTCTCTGTTTCTCCCACCTGATTTGTTGCTGCTGCGCCATCAACCTGCGCGCCTCCCAGGGCGTGAGACGGCCGCTGCGAATGCCATGGTCAATCCTGTGCTCCTGCCGCCACTCCCTTCGTTCAATCCCACCGTCGTGAACCCACCCAGCACGTGCCGATCCGGCCCCCATTGCCATCATGACTGCCGCCATCACTCCGGCTACCATAATCTTTTTCATGTCAGATTCTCCTTTTCGCACAAGATCGAAAACCTTCAGAGCTCCCTTTCCGGTTTCTGTGCACTTTTTAACGATCACTTTCCCGGCACGTTGACAACAGGATCGACAAAAACGTGCCGCCGGCATTGAAAACCATGCTTCTCAGCGGAAAACACTCTCTTTATTTCAATGACTTACCGACATTACAGAACCTGTCATGCGATCTTGCTGCCGAGTTTCTTCGGCAAAGAAGGCAGCTCTGACAGAGTGTTGAAATACGTCATGGGTCAGTTCGGATGCAGGGTGCACGCTATCACCATTTCAAGTAAATATTTCAGTGCAATTTTTTCTTGACAAAATATTTCTTTGCGATATTATTATAGTAACTAAAGTGGGTGTAACCTGAGCATCAGTGGCAACCAGTCGTATAATTATATCTCAGAGGAATATTTTTGAGCATGCATCCTGCTCGTGTCGGCGAAACGGTAGACAGCCTTCCCGTTAACCGCAGCAAAGGCACCTGGCAACAGGTGCCTCCATGGTGCCCCTATGAAAGACACCGTCACACTCGATAATTTTCTCAGAACCCTTAAGTCTTACGAATCCATGAGTGGCTATTCCCTGTCGCTTTACGGGGAAAAAAATGAGGCGGTCATCGCAGAGGGACATTTCCTCCAGCTCTGCAGCCCCTTGGGTGAACAGTCGTATACTGATTCCATTTATGATGTATGGCTGGAAAAACATTTGCAGACTGCACTGGAAAGAAACAAGCCCGTGGTCTTCCGCTGTCCCGGAGGGATCCTGTGTTTTGCCGTGCCGTTTGAATTCCATGGCGCCACATTCTGCCTTTACGGCTACGGTGTTCGCGAAGAGAAGCTGAATATCAAACAGATTGCCGCCGTGGCCAAAGGGAAAAAACTCCACGTACTGTCATGCATCGAGACCCTGGCAAATCTTCCGGTAAAGACTGTTGACGCAGTCCAGTGCGATGTCAACGAAATTCAACGCATTCTTCCATCTTTGACAGAGCAGAATCTCTACAAGCCGCTCTACCACTCCTGTATCAATGTGTTGCAAACGATAACAGAACTGTCTTCCCGGATCGAACGGCTGAAATCCATCGACGAAGTGATCTCAAGCTGCGCCGCAACCCTGGAAGGGCTCTTCAATATCCGTAAAACCGTTTTTGCTCTGCGCAGCGAAAAAAATCACGGTTTGCATCTCGTAGGGACAGGCAACCTCAACAGGGACCTGGGCAGGCTGCCTGAAAAATCCGTGCAGGAAATGCTGTCCGGGCGGGGAGCCGGCTGTTCTGCAAGCGTTGAAAGAATACTCCTGGAAAACGGCATCCAGCTGCAGGCATCGCAAGTGGCCTGTTTCCCCTTGATTACTGACGATGGTCTTCTTGGAGCCATACTGTGCTTTGACAGCAAGCTCACGACCCTTGCCGCTTCAATGATTGAACTGCTTGCCGGGAGAGCGATAGCGCGAATCGTCAACCTGCAGAAAGATGAAAAACTTTCTCACGACAAAGCGCTTTCGGACCGCATGCTGTCGCTGAAGAATACTTTCATGAAAGCCGAAACCCGTGACGAACTCTACAGAATAATTCTGGAAACCGCGTCAGAACTGGTGTCCGCCTCCCGCGGGTCCATCATGCTTGTGGACAACAACGGCAAGAGCCTTCGCATAAAGTCTGCCAAAGGAATGAAGAGCGAGCTTGCCAAGATAGTTGCCGTAAGAATCGGGGACGGAATAGCCGGCAAGGTAGCGGAGAGCGGAACGCCGATCCTGGTAAACGACCTGGAAAGCGACAACAGGATCTCGATGACCAGGCGCCCGCGCTTCAAAACCAGTTCCCTGATCTGTATCCCCTTGAAACATAGTGACAAAGTAATCGGGGTACTCAATCTGTCGGACAAGGAAAATCTGGAGTCATTTACCGAGTCGGACATGAACCTGGCACTTTCGTTCGTCAACCTGGCAACGCTGCTGATTGATCACTCCCTGGCGGTCGAGCGCTCGTCCGCACTGGAAAAGCTTGCCATAACGGACGCACTGACCGGTTTGTACAACCGGCGTTTTCTCACACGGAAGCTGGAAGAAGAACTGAACCGGAGCGCCCACCAGAACCTCACCTTCAGCGTACTGCTCATGGATCTCGACTACTTCAAGAAATACAATGACATGTGCGGACATCTGGCGGGTGACGACGCATTGAAAAAAACTGCCGTCATCATGAAATCATCGATACGGGACATGGATACGGCAGTCCGGTTTGGCGGGGAAGAATTCTGCATCATACTGCCGGGCACGTCGAAAAAAGAAGCCTTTCCCGTTGCCGAAAGGATCCGGCAGGAGATCGCCAAGGAATCATTTCCGCACTGCAACCAGCTGCCGCTGGGCATGCTGACCATCAGCGCCGGAATCTCTTCATTCCCGGAAGACGGGCAAACCATCAACGAACTGATCCATGCTGCAGACGTTGCCCTCTACCGGGCGAAAGAACAGGGCAAAAACAGCGTCGTCCTGGCACACAAAACACCTGAAACGGGAGTTGTATCCCTGTGATCCCGGAGCAGCCCCCCCCTCCGGTCAAGGGAGGGGGGCTGAGGAAGCACCAGCTGCGACCAGGCAGTTTTCGCTACAGTATCTCGACCAGCTCGACTTCGAAGGTCAGATCCTCTCCTGCCAGCGGGTGATTGGCATCGAAGGTTATCTCGTCGTCACCCAGTTCTGCCACGGTCACGTTCAACTCATCACCATCCTCATTGACCAGCGTGATCTCGTCACCGATCTCCGGCTGCAAATCGGCAGGGAGGTCAGCTTTTGCGATGGAGAAAACCTTTTCCACGTCATAGGGTCCGAAAGCATCATCCATGGGAATGATGACCGTTGTTTTCTGTCCTGCAGACATTCCCACCAAGGCGTCCTCGATACGGGGAAGGAATTCTCCCTCGCCGACAATCAGTTCTCTGGGTCCGCCGCAACCGCAGTCTTCTGATCCGCAATCCGCCTCTTCCCTGGTGGAATCGAAAACCGTCCCATCCTCCAGCGTTCCGATGTAATCGATTCTTACCCTGTCACCAACCTTTGCCGTAACCATCTGTCGCGTGCCTCTCTTTACGTGATATCATGCGGTGCGAAGGTAATCCGCAAAGCCGCTGTGGATTCAGAATATGGTTCCCATGCGTTTGCCGTCAACCAAAATCGTTACAATTCGATAAATTGTTACATGAGGGATCGGAGTTCCGTCATATTGACTTGCCGTGCCAAATAGTGTAGCGTTGATTTTTTGAGAATGCTACAGGATCGACTCGCGAACCATTTGAAGAATGTTATCACAATCGATGTTGAAGACTGGTTCCATGTCTGCGGATGTGAACCGGAAACACCGCCCGACCGACTCCCCGGAAGAGTGCGTCCGAATGTGGAAAGGATCCTCGGCCTTCTGGGCGAATTTGAAGTTGCGGCAACCTTTTTCATGCTCGGGTCCCTGGCCGAAAACGATCCAGCGCTCGTGCCGATGATCGCTGAAGCAGGCCACGAAATCGCATCTCATGGGTATTCCCATCGTTTGCTGACGCGGTTGGGATCCGATGAATTCAAGCGTGAACTGCAACTGACCGGTGACATTATCGAGCGTCAATCCGGAAAAAGGCCCGTTGGATTCAGGGCTCCTCAATGGTCACTTAAAATGAGCGACTCGTGGGCATACGATATCCTCCATGAAGAAGGATATCTTTACGATTCCAGCTTGAATCCCCTCCCCCTCGTCGGCGACGGTTCCGGCCCCCGTTTTCCCTTCAGAATAAGGACCGGAAAAGGTGATGTACTGGAAATACCCCCCATGGTCACCACGACACCTGCGGGCAATCTTCCAACCGGCGGCGGATGGGGCTTCCGGTTCTTTCCCCTGTGGATGATACGGTCGACCATCAGCAGGTACAACCTGTCCGGAGCTGCGTCAATCCTCTATCTCCACCCCCGCGAGATGGAAAAGGACGGTCCCCGTCTTCCACTTCCGCCGCTTCGAAACTTCGCGACATACGGTACACGGGCAGAGGCAGGAGGACGCCTGCGCAATCTGCTGGGAAATTTCCGATTTCAGACAATGGAGCAACTGGTTACATCGTGGCAATCTGCATAGTAATACCCGCCTATAACGCTGCGGCTACCATAGCGCCCGTGCTGGAGGAAATCGTCACCCTGGGCTATCCGGTCCTGGTGATCGACGACGGCTCATCCGACGGAACTGCCGATCTGGTATCGGGGGCGGACGTGACGTGTATCAGGCACCAATCGAATCGGGGGAAGGGCGCGGCTCTTCGCACCGGTTTCAGGTACGCGCTGGAAGAAGGCTTCAAGGGCATCGTGACCATCGATTCGGACGGCCAGCACGACCCCTCGGCCATTCCCTACCTGGCAGAATGCGCCGCAGAGAGGAAACTGGATATACTGATAGCATCCAGGGCCACCCAGTTCGAAGAAATGGCCGGGCTCAGGAGTTCCTGGAACCGTTTCGGCGTCTGGTGCATGAAAATGCGGACCGGTTTCGAAATTACTGACAGCCAGTCCGGATTCCGGTATTATACGGCACGGCTTCTCAGGAATGTGGACCTGGAGGCCGAAGGATACGACCTGGAGATGGAAGTGCTGATGAAAGCCTGGCGCAGCGGGTATGCCATCGGCAGCGTCCCGGTAGCGGCCAGGGTCGCCGACGGCAGATCCACCAGCCATTTCCGTCCGGTGCGTGACACCTGGAACATCTGCATGACCTTCCTGAAATTCATGTGACGGAAGAAGGATACTGAACCATGCTGCAGAGCCTGAAAACCTATTCGACCGAAAAGATCATATCGCTGCTCCTCTCGATGGCAACGAATTCCTCCAATGAGAACTTGGTGCGCATGACCTATCTCATGGAGTTGATCCCGAAGAAGGACTATTACCGGGAGCGCATACGCTGGATCCGGCAGCTCATCCGGGAAAACCATCCCAGCATCGAGTTCCCCAGGAGGATCCTGCGTGACCTCCATCCGAACCAGCGCGACAAATGGATATCCAACCTTGCGGTAAACCACCTGCTGTCAGGGACCAACAAGAGGAAGGCCTGGCTGGACCGGGAAGGCTATTACCCGCCTTCGACGGTGGTCATCAGCCCCACCATGCGCTGTAACCTCGACTGTTACGGCTGTTATGCGGGCGATTACGACAAGTCCGTTGAACTGACCCGGGAAGAAATCGACTCGGTTCTGACGCAGATGAAGGAAATGGGCGTGTACTTTGCCGTCATTTCCGGCGGCGAACCCTTTTTCAAGGAAGACATCTTCGACATTTTCGCCAAGCACAGCGACATGGCCTTCCTGGTCTTCACCCACGGCGGGCTCATCGACGAGCACCTGGTGGAGCGCCTGATCAGTGTGGGAAACGTCATGCCCGCCTTTTCCCTCGAAGGGTACGAAAAAGAGACCGACGAGCGGCGCGGCGCGGGCCACTTCGCCAAGGTGATGCACGCCATGGATCTGCTGCGAAATGCCGGGCTCTCCTTTTGCGGCTCGTTCACCCAGACCAGCAGGAACACCGGTATCATAACCGACGGTAACTTCATCGATCTGCTGGTGGAAAAAGGATGCTCGGCACTCTGGCTCTTCTCGTATGTGCCGGTGGGAAGAAGGCCCGACCTGTCGTTGATGCCGACCCCCGAGCAACGGGATCTGATGCGGCGGCGTACCGTCGACTTCCGCGCCTCCAAGCCCATGATCATAGTGGATTTCTGGAATGACGGCCCCATTATCAGCGGCTGTATCGCCGGGGGGAGGAAATATTTCCACATCAATGCCAATGGCGATATCGAACCGTGCGTTTTCTGCCATTTTGCCGTCGACAACATCCGCAGGACATCCCTCAAGGAGGCACTGAGGTCCCCCCTGTTCCAGGCCATCCGCGAACGCCAGGGGCAGCATGAAAACCTGCTGCGGCCCTGCATGCTCATCGATCACCCCGAAATCGGGCGGGACTTCTTTCAAAGCCCCGGCGTGTATGCCACCCATAACGGGGCTGAACAGATTTTTACCGGGCTGTCGGAAAATATGGACAGCTACGCCGGCCGCTATGGGGAAATTGCCGAACGGGCCTGGAAAAAGGAGTTTTGCGGTTCAGCCGCCCGGGAAAAGAAGCTCCGTTGCGGGAACAAGCCATGATGCAGCCGGCTTCGTTCCCCAATGGACGGCATGCGCCGTTTACGGACACTGCAGATCACGTTTTCCCGGTGAGTCGTGCCCTGTGACATTGTACAACAGCATCAGCCTGTTCTTCATCAACCTCCTGACCCTGGTGGTGCCCAGGTTCTGCTTCCCGTTCTTCGCTTTCGTCACCGGAGGACTGTTCTACCTCCTCCTGAGCGGGAAAAGGCGCATCATCCGGGCCAATCTCCGGATCATAACCGGCAGGAATGATGTAGAGCGGCTGGTTGTCTCCACCTTTTACAAATTCTCCCGCAACTGGACCGATGTCATGCTGATGATGCGGCTCCGTGGGAAACGGCTCGATGCCCTGATCGGCAGGAGGGTCGGCAAGGAGCATCTCGACAGAGCACTGGCAGACGGGTGCGGAGCCATACTCATTTCTCCCCACCTCGGCAATTGGGAGTTGGGCGGCCTGGGCCTGGCGGAAATGGGATACCCCATCAACGTCCTCACCTTCAGAGAGCCTGACGAGCGTGTGAACGAACTGCGGGAAAAGGTGCGCAGCGAACGGGGTATCGGGTTCATTTACGTGGACCGTCACGACACGTCGCCGCTGGCGGTCATCGAAGCGGTGAACGCCCTTCGGCGCAATGAAGTCCTTGCCCTTCTGGGAGACCGGGATGGCTCCTCGCACACCGCCTCCCTGGATTTTTTCGGCAGGAAGACCGACATCCCCCTGGGAGCCGCCTACCTGGCGCTGGCCAGCGGAGCACCGGTATTCCCGGTTTTCGTCCCGCTCGAGGGGAACCGCTACGCCACGATCATGGAAGAGCCGGTCCGGTTCTCTGCCGTGCACGGCGGCCACAGGGATGCCATCATGGCGGGAACGGCGGAAATACTGCGGGTTTTTGAAAACTACATCAGGGCCTATCCAGACCAGTGGTACAACTTGTTCGACTACTGGGAACTGAAGAAAGGCCGGGAAAAGGATACTTCATGGAAGAAGAACTGATAAACCAGGTAAAACAGCTGATCATCGACAGTCTCCGGATCGAGGGAATGAATCCGGATGATATCGAGACCGACGCCCCGCTTTTCGGAGAGGGGCTCGGCCTGGACTCCATCGATGCACTGCAACTGGTCGTGGCGATGGAAAAGGATTTCGGGGTAATCGTTCCTGACGCCGCAACCGGAACGGTCGTGTTCCAGTCCGTGCGCAGCATAGCCCGGTATATCGCGGAAAACAGGAAGTGAAACTGCTCCTCATGGCCCCCGGCTGGCCGAAGGGAAGGCTGTGGGGCGAACTGGGATTCAAGTTCCCGTCCCTTTCCCTTGCTGCCATCGCAGCTGTCACACCGGGCCATTGGCAGGTAGAACTGGCTGACGAGAACATCGAGAGAATCGAATTCGACCGCGACGTAGACCTTGTGGCACTGACTGCCATGACTCCCCAGGCTCCCCGGGCGTACCGGATCGCAGATGCGTTCCGGAAACGGGGGGTACCCGTTGTCATCGGCGGCTTCCATGCCAGCAACGTGCCCGACGAAGCACTGCTCCACGCAGACGCCGTGGTGATCGGTGAAGGGGAACTGGTCTGGCCGCGTCTTCTGGCCGATTTCGAAAAGGGCGCCCTCGAACGGACCTACCGGGCGGAACAGCACCTGGACATGGGCGCACTGCCGCCGGCCCGGCGGGAAATCTTCAGCGGCAAGAACTATCTTTTCACCAACACCATCCAGACCACCCGCGGCTGCCCGTTCGACTGCGAGTTCTGCTCGGTCACGGCGTTCTACGGCAGAAAATACCGGAAAAGGCCGGTGGACGCGGTGCTGCGGGAACTGGAAACCCTGCGCCGCAAGAATTCCTTCGCCTTCTTCGTCGACGACAACCTGGTCGGTGACCGGCGTTTCGCCCTCGAACTGTTCGACGGCATGCGCGGCATGGGCTTCAAATGGCTCTCCCACGCGCCCATCGACCTGGCGCGGGATCGCGAGTTGCTTCGTTCAGCCGGGGAAGCGGGCTGCGTCGGCATGTTCGTAGGTTTCGAATCACTGAACGAGAAGTCCCTCGAAGCAATGGGCAAGGTAACCAATCGTGCCGCCAGCTACCTGGAAGACTCACAAGCTTTCCGCGATAACGGCATCGGCATCCTCGGGTCTTTCGTCCTGGGCTATGACGGCGATACGCCCGACATATTCGGACAGGTCCTTTCTTTCTGCGAACAGGCAAAGCTGGAGGCAGCCATATTCCCCATCCTCACCCCCTACCCCGGCACGGCAGTCAGGGCTCGCCTCGAGGCAGAGGGCAGAATCGTCTCCAATGACTGGGAAGACTATGATATGGGGCACGTGACCTTCAGCCCGGTCGGGATGAGCAGTGAAGAGCTCCAGGCGGGGCACGACTGGCTCAACCGATCGTTTTACTCGTTTGGCTCCATGTTCCGGCGAATTTTCAAGGCTCATCGCTCGGTACAGGTTTTCGCACCGATGAACTTCGGCTTCCGCAGCGCCATCCGGAGAGCGGAAAAGACACAAGGCGCGCTGCCATCAACCCGCATTACATCAATTCCGGAGTAACCTTCTGTCATGAACTGCTTCATGTTTCCGGGCCAGCCGCTTTCCCACAGCGGCACGCTCCCCGACGATGCTGATTTCTGCCAAATTGCCCAAGATACCCGCGAACGGGCCGGGCTGAATCTGAACGACTTTACCTGGACCGGCACTCCGTCCACAGGATCGGTTGCGCTCCAGGTTTACGGTGTGGCCATGAGCCTGTACCGGAAGCGCCTGCTTGTGCGCGAAGAAATCAGACCGCGCCTCATTGCGGAGCACAGCATGGGAATCTATCCTGCGCTGGCAGCCAGCGGCGCTTTGCCGGAAGGAGACGCGCTGGAACTGACCGCCCGCATCGGCCGGTGCATGAGCGTCATGTCTGAAACAGGCAGCTATGCCCTCGGGTGCATCGTGGGATTGCCGGGCGAAATTGTCATCTCCATTGCCGAAAACAATGGCGTTTTCATGGCAAACCACAATACGTCGCGTCACTTCCTTCTCTCCGGAGAACGCCGGAGCATAGAATCGCTCGAGGCCGAAGCGCTGGCCAGAGGCGCATTCTCAGTCAAGCTGTTCCCTTGCGACGCGCCGCTCCACACCCCGATGATGGAAGCCATAGGGGACAAGCTGCAGGAAATTATCACCGATTACCGTTATGGCGAACCTGCCGTGCCGCTCATGAACCACATCGACCAGAGCTTTCTGACAGCCGCCGATGTGCCGGACTTCCTGCTGCGCGAACTGCTCCTGCCGGTGTACTGGGAAAAAAGCTACCTGGCTCTTCGCAAAGCGGGTGTCACCAGGTATCATGAAGTTGGCGTCGGTGATGCGCTGAAGAAGTACAACCGCTGGATAGAAAGCGAGGCAGCCCGGTCGCTATGAACTACCACGAAACCAGGATACGGGTCAGGTTCAACGAAGTGGACTCCTACCGGGTGGCATGGCACGGCAACTACGTGGCATGGATGGAAGTGGGGAGAAACGAACTGGCCGGGCTGTTCGACCTGAACGCCGACCAGGTCTACTCCCTGGGCTACCTGGCGCCGGTCGTGGAACTGCAGCTGAAGTACAGGAAACCCTCTCTTTTCGATGAAGAACTGAAGGTCATGACCACCGTGAAGCGAACGGAAACGGCGACCATGGAATTCGTCTGCGAAATCTTCGGCCCCGATGAAACCCTCCGCGCTTCAGGGCGGTGTGTCCTGGTGCTCACCGACCTGAACGGCATCCTCCAGTTCGCCCTCCCGCCGGTAATCAACGAAAGGATCGAAAGGCTGCTCGCATACCTGGAGGTCTGATGGACATACTTCTCATCTCCGCAAACCGCGAAACGAGCCCTTACCCGGTTTTTCCCCTGGGGCTCGCCTTCCTGGCCGGCCCCTTGGCAACTGCCGGCCACCAACTGCGGACGATCGATCTCTGTTTCGCGGACGATCCGGAAACGGCCATCTCCGAAGCGTTCTCTTCCATGGTCCCTGATGCAGTCATCATTTCCATTCGCAACATCGATAACGTCACCTATCCCGGATCCCGATCCTACCTGGCTGGAGTACGGCAAATCGTCGACCTCTGTCGCGGCAGGACGACCGTAATCCTGGGCGGCTCCGGTTATTCCCTCATGCCACGGGAAATTCTCGAGTTCCTCGACGGTGATTACGGGGTGGTGGGCGAAGGCGAGGAAGCCCTCCCCATGCTGCTGGCATGCCTTGCCCGTAATGAACAGCCGCGAGACCTGCCGGGGGTTCTGGCCAAAGGCGCAGCCGAATACCTCCCCCCCCGGCCCGTGGAGCTTATCGGCATGCCTGACCGCCGCCTGTTCCCAGTGGAGCGCTACAATCGTGAAGGGGGGATGGCTAACCTGCAGACCAAGCGCGGCTGCCCGTTTTCCTGCATCTACTGCACCTATCCCATTCTGGAGGGAAGCCGGGTCAGGTTGAGGGACATCAACGCCATCATTCATGAGATTCGCGATCTGGTGGAAAATTTCGGGACGGAATACATCTATTTCGTGGACGACATCTTCAACTACCCCATGGATTTCGCGGAATCCCTCTGTAGAGCCATCACTGCAGCCGCCCTGAACGTAAAATGGTCGGCTTTTATCAATCCCGGCTTCATCACGCCGCAACTGATCCGGCTCATGGTGGAAGCGGGGTGCGACGCAATGGAATTCGGAACCGATTCCGGATCCCCCGCAATGCTCCGCAACCTGGGTAAATCCTTCGGACCCGGTGAAATCCGCTCCACCTCGGCCCTGTGCCGCGAAGCCGGCGTGGACTTTGCCCACTACATTCTGTTCGGCGGGCCGGGGGAAACGGCCGGCACGGTCATGGAAAGCTTTGCCCTGATGGACGAAGTGGAACCGACCGCCGTGATCGGCATGACGGGAATCCGGATATTTCCCGGCACCTGCCTCTACCGGAAAGCTGTCGAGGACGGCATCATAACAGCGGAAACACCGCTGCTGGACCCCGTATTCTACCTTTCACCCGGCATGGGAGGCACGCTCTGCGATCTGGTCACCGCCGAGGCCATGAAGCGCAGGAACTGGGTAGTTCCCGGGCTGGAGATCAACATGAGCGACGCCATGCTGGCGGCGCTGCGCAGTTTCCCGGTCAAGGGGCCGCTGTGGAAGCTCATGAAGCGTTTGGGCAGGACCCGGCAAAGGCCCATGTCGAGTGGCAACGGCAAATGATCCGATCAAGAACTATCCCCAGAACAAGCTCGTGTTCTCGTGTCTTAGCCGGCACGCTTTGGATCTTCCAACCGGTCCCACCGACTTATAATCGTACGCGAACCCTTCCATCAGTGCCGACAACCGTTTCAAGCAGAATCTGCCGGTCCTCTGCCAGTGCCAGGACAGCCATGATCTGGAAGCGCAGGTCCAGGTCATCCTCTTCCCGGGGAATGAACGTTACGCATGCGCCCGACAGCCTCGGCTCATACCTGTCGATAGCACTGCGAATGCTCTCCTCGATCTGCCGCACCGAATCGGGATAAGTCTGGAGAAAATCCAGGAAATCGGGGACCCCGTAGTCTTCCGCGATCAGGACATTACCCTGCCTGGTATTGAGGATCCGCTGCAGGTGGGCAACTATCGAATCCACGCACAACTTGCGGTCCTTGCCGCCGCGTCGCGCCGGCTGCCGCTCCTGTGCGCGGATCCTCTCGGACAAACGTTGTTCGTGCATGAAGGGAAATACCTCGAAAAAAAGGGGTTAAGGCTGAAGGGAATAATTCGAAATCCTTTATCTTCAATCAACAACGGTTCGGTAGTCGTTGTGGCCCTTTACAAGTCAACCGCAAACTAAAGATTGCCGTGAATAATTCCTTTTACCCTCAGTCTTCAGCCTACATACTTGTTCTTCACATCGCTTTTTCCAGTGCAGCAGCCCGGTTGCCCGGTGCGGGATGACTGGAAAAGACGCTGCTTTCATTGCCGTACATTTTTTCCAGCTTGCGCAAAGCGCTTACAGCCGCCTTCGGGTCGTACTTGTTGGTTTTCATTAGGTTGAGCGCATACATGTCCGCTTCGTTCTCGTGTGCCTGGGAATACTGGGCATGCACCAGCTTTTCCGCAAGGTCGCCCAGTGCCGAATCGGAGAGCTTCCCGGCCACCCCGCCGGTTGCAGCACCCGCCTTGCGGGCAGCCGATGTGGTATATGCGGTCTGCAGCGCTTTCTTCGAGTGCCCCAGGTTGACATGACCGATTTCGTGTCCGATGACATAGCGGACCTCGTCATCGGTCATCTTGTCCATGAGGCCGGAATAGACACGGACCGTGCCGTCAGCCATGGCAAAGGCGTTGACTTCGGATACCATGTAGACCTTTATGGTGGGTTTGGTGCTGCCCTCGTATTTCATGCCCTTGGTAAGCTTGTCGATCCGCTTGGTATAGGGGCTTGAAGTCGGGGCGACCTTGTTTTCACTGTCGGAAACCTTGCTGGCCTCGGAAGCAAGCAGTTTCACTTCTCCCTCCGTAAGGGTCGCGGCCTTGGTCAGGTCCGTCCCCGCCTTGATCATGCCGCCGAGATCGAACCCGGCAAAGACGGGGTGGCAAAGGGCAATTGATACGCATGCGGCAATCATGATTGTTCCGGTTTTTTTCGTCATGTTTCATCCTCCTCTTTCATTAATGATGCTCTCGCAACCAGCCGTCACGCCGGAGAAAGTCGACACCAAGAGGATTTATATCCTATTGAAACAACTTGATTCCGGCTTTCGCTGGTATTACGGAAGAGCGTTTTTCCGGACTAGTGTCGAATGTATCAATGAATGATTTGCCTGCAAATCGAGTAATTTTCTTTCGAGACAATTTGACAAGGCTAAGGTTATTTTACAGTCTCTGTATGAAAGCTTTATTTCACAAAATCAAGTGTTTTTTTAACCGATTTCTCCATAATCCGATTAATTTTATGTCCAAGGTGCTGCTCCCGGTATCTTTTGGCAACAGTAATTGCCTCAACAACTCTAACATTAGGCTGCAACGGTGGATTGTTTACATACAGGGTTAATGCTCCAAGATTTACATCCAAAAACGATTCAAGTTGTCTTTCCGCTTTATCATAATTGCTTGTTTTAAGTAATTTCAACAGTTGTACCTGGCACTTAATTTCTTCGGCGACAGAATCATTAATAATATCTGTATACAATACATTTATGCGTTCAGTTGCTTTCATATAACCAAAACCGGCACAGTGTCTTCCGGTTTGGTCTGTGC
>DIFZ01000037.1 GCA_002419385.1 Geobacter sp. UBA5735 | reverse complement strand
ACAAATTACCGTCACGGATTCAGGTTATTGTCAACATGGGGAAGTCCATTCTTGTAACACCGAATGGGTATATCATTGGCTATGGCCGCAAGGCACATGTTGCAGGAACTGCACGATGCGGCTTCTGTTCGGCCTTCCCTGATTTTTTTCACGAGGGAAGGCTCCCGCACGAACGGCCGGCTCATGGATATGAGATCCGCGTAACCTTGCGAAAGTATTCCCTCCATGTGTGACACCCGACGCAACCCGCCGACTGCGAAGACTGGAACATTCTTCACAGCTGACTTGACTGATCGGGTCGCCTCCAGGTTGAACCCTTCAAGGTCGTCGAATCGGCCGGTCAGCTGCCGCAGCATCACATGGGCCAGAGGCCTCGTATACCAAGGCTGGGTCCTCGCTAATGCGCTTACCGGCACACTGCCCCAGTATACATTCATGAAAGAGTATGCGAGGGTGCCCGAACTCAATTCCAGCCCATCGATACCCAGCTCACACAGCCAACGGGCATACTTGACAGCAAGGGGCGGGGTTATTCCTGTCTTCGGAGTGTGCTCATCAACATTGAGTTTCACCAGAATCGGCATACCTGCCGGCACTACCTTCCGGATTGCCAGGATAATCTCGCGTAAAAAGCGAAAGCGGTTCTCTTCCGAGCCGCCCCAGTCATCGGCCCGATCGTTGAAGAACGGTGAGAGGAATTGGTTGACCAGGTAGCCGTGAGTGGCGTGGATCTGCAGACCGTCGACTCCAGCGACGACAGCACGGCCGGCAGCAGCTGCAAAGGCCTGGATGACCTCACAGATCTGGGCCTCCGTCATCTTCTGCGGCCGGACAAGGAAGAACGGATCACGTCCCTTGCGAGAAGGGCCAAGAGGTGTCTGGCCGATGATTGCCGACTTGGTCTGCCGCCCCGCGTGGGCCAGTTGAAATGCGATCCGGCCACCTTCCTGGTGAACGGCTTCTACGAGCTTGCGCAAGCCGGGAATCATATCGTCGCTGTGGATGCCGGTCTGGTATTTCATTGAGCGTCCCAACGGATGCACGTAGAGATATCCGGGAATGACGAGACCCACCTGCCCTCGGGCCAGGCTCCGGTATCGCTCAACCAGATCTGAGGTCACCTTGCCTGCTTCCGTGGCCATGGCCTCGTATGTGGCAGAGTGAACGAAGCGATTTTCGAGCTGCAGGCTTCCAAGCGATATGGGCTTGAACAATATGGACATGATGAAGATCTCCGTGTGGACTAGCGTTGAATCCTGACCCACAATCGGCACCCGGCTCGACCCACCTCAAACACATCAAGTCAAACATTCGCTAATATATTAAACATTTGGGTCAGGCTTGGACGCCGGTGTGGGGTCAAATTTAGATGCCGATGCACACCATTATAAACAATTACATTAAATTCGCCACGTAAGCTTCCCCGACAAAAGGCAGTTTGAAAGTAAAGTTTCTGCCTCCAAAATGTGAACCAGCCAATATCAGCCTTTTTTAGGGATAAGAACTCATAATTAAAATTCTGACGTGATAAACTGTCAAACGACAGCTACATTTTCTGGGAGCTTACGTTT
Organism: Geobacter sp. UBA5735; assembly: GCA_002419385.1. Lineage (GTDB taxonomy): Bacteria > Desulfobacterota > Desulfuromonadia > Geobacterales > Geobacteraceae > RPRC01. The sequence continues at coordinate 1,055 of DIFZ01000037.1, read as the reverse complement.
CGGGGGGAAGAGCTTCTGCTATACTGTTTCTTAGCACCACGACAGGAACGATATTATATGGTCGGACAATTGTCGATGTGCTTGCCTGCGCTATCCGGTACCCACAATTAGCCAGAGCTGCCGACCGAGCAGGATCAGGAACATGATGACACGAATCATTCGAGAGGTGTTGGCAATGGCAATTCTGACGAGCCTGCTGGCGGCCTGTGCCGGGGAGCGGCCGCACAACCTGGGGGTGCATGATGGAACCTTGGCGCCCTGCCCATCGGCTCCCAACTGCGTGTCCAGTCGTACCGACGATGAACGGCACCGCATCGCACCTCTCTGCTTCACCGATGAGCCGCGTGCTGCCTTTGCCCGGCTGAGGAGAATCCTGGCAGAGCGGGACGACACTACCTTTGTCCGGGAGGAAAGCAGCTACCTGCGGGTCGAGTTCCGTACCCGGCTCGGCTTTGTGGATGACGGCGAATTCCTCCTGGATCCCGACGGGAGGTGCATCCACGTCCGCTCCGCCTCCCGCCTCGGCTATTCGGATCTGGGCAAGAACCGCTCGCGGATCGAGGAGATCCGCAGCCGGTTTGCCGGAACGGAACGGACGAAGTGAACACTACCGGAGGGTCGCGGATGACGACCATTATTGTTGTCGCGCTGGGAACCGCACTGCTGCTCTGGATACTGAGCGGCTATCTTCCGACAAGGAACATCGCCATGCCCGCATACACTATAGTTGCAACAAAACAGGACTACGAAATGCGCAGGTACGAACCTTTCATAGTGGCGGAGACGCGACAGGGAGGAGACCCCGACTCGGCCATGTCGGACGGCTTCAACGAGCTCTTCCGCTATATAACGGGCAACAATGCGGGGAGTTCGAAGATCAAAATGACGGCGCCGGTCCTCCGCTCGTCCGAACAGCAGGGGACGAAGATTCCCATGACCGCTCCGGTCCTCCGGCAGGGGGAGGGGGCGGGAAGCGTCATCGCCTTCGTCATGCCGCCCGGCTCCACGTTGGAGAGCCTGCCGCGGCCGGCCAGCCCGGCCGTGACCCTGCGGGA
>DIFZ01000015.1 GCA_002419385.1 Geobacter sp. UBA5735 | reverse complement strand
CAGATGCAGGAAGGTTATTTGATATTGGGAGAAGGTGACTGGCAGGATCGGTCCGTGAACATGCTGGCAGCGAACCATCTGCCGGTTCGCGGGGCAAACATCGTCATTACCCGTGAACCGTTGCCTGCCGGGATTGGCTATGCCGATTACCTGATCAACCAGAAATCGCTGCTGGCAAAAGAATTGGCCAAGTATACGCTTCTGACCGAAAACAAAGAGACACTGCACGGACAGCAGGCCCATTTCCTTGAGCTTTCCTGGGAAAACCAGGGCACGACCATGCGCCAGATGATAATGGTTGTGGATTTAGGCGGCAATGTTCTCAATATTACCGCAAGCATGCCGGGTGAGCCTGACGAAATGTCTCGCACTGAACTGCTGGCCGCCATGAAAAGCTTCAAACCCGGCCCGGTGCCGCGGGCCAAAGAAGGCGCAGCCAAATGAGCACGACAGACGGATTGAGCTCCCAAGAAAAACTGGAAGCTCTTGGGAAGCGAAGCAGCAATGCCGAGCAGGTGGAGAGAATCGAATCCGCCGGGCATGTCACCGCCAGCGCAGTAACCGCCTTGGCCATCGGTGGTAAAGCCATCAGCATTGCCGGCGCCGGCGGCATCGGCGCCGTGGCCTGTTACGCCGCTCCGTTTGCCGCGGGAATTGCCGGCGCCATGGCCGGCGCAGCGCTGGTCAATCACTTTGCCCTCGATGAAAAACTCCTTGATTTCATGGGCAAGCCCAGGCTGGCCGGGCAAGGCCCGCAACCAGCCACTATCGGCCATGCCATTGCCCACAGCTCACCCTTTTCCGGAGCGCTGGGCGGCCTGCTGGCGGGTGTGGCTGTAGGCGCCTTATGCGCCCTAGCGGCGGCAGCGGTTGTCAGCACGGGTGGTCTTGCCGCGCCACTTATAATTGCCGCGGCCGCTGGCCTGGGAGGAGGGTTCACCCATTCGCTGGTTAATGGCTTCTTTTCCAAAGCAGCCACGGTCACCGGCAAGATCATCGAGGGATCGCCCGATGTCTTCTTCGAAGGTAGGCCCGTTGCCCGGGTTACCGACAAAGTCATCTGCAGCAAGCATTCCCCCCCTCTCGAGATCGCTGAAGGGAGCGAGACGATTTTCATCAACGGCCTGCCCCTTGCCCGCATCGGGCATAAAATCACCTGCGGCGCGGTCATCCAGAAGGGGTGCACAACGATTTTTGCCGACAACACAACTGCCCGGTACGGTCCCGTTGACTCCCAGATGTCCGTCCTGGAGCAGTCCATCGTCTCCGTCTCCGAAGTGGCCCTTTGCCTGAGCGCCGTGCGCTTCAGAAGCTCCAAGCTGGGCAAGCTGCTGTTCGGCGATCCGGTGGACCCGTCCGACGGCGAATATGTGGACTTTCGCACCGACTTCGAGTATTCCGGCATGCCGTCCCTTGCGCTGACCCGGATCTACTCCGGCAAAGACAGGGTCGATGGACTTCTTGGGACCAAATGGCTCTGCAGCTGGTCGCAGCGGCTGGTGTACGACACTGATGAGCCAACCGTCAACCTGGAAGACGGCGACGGAGAAGTGCTGCAGTTTTCCCTGGGTTCGCGGAATGAACTCAACTCCCGCAACCTCAAGGCCCCCCACTATCATTTGACCGGCACAAAAGAGCAGGCGCGGTTGTTCGATACCCGCGACCAACAGACCCTGGTCTTCGAAACAACGGAGGCGAATCCCGACATCGGCCGTCTGACGGCAATCGAAGACAGAAACAACAACCGCATCGACTTCATCTATGCGAAGAATCGTCTGCGGCGCGTTGAACACAGCGACGGTGAGGTCTTCATCGTCCGCACCACGCCGGAAGGTTTCATCGAAACAGTAACAAGAGATGGCGACAACGACCCGCTTGTCCGCTACGGCTACGACTCCCTTGGGACGCTTACCGATGTGCACAGCCTGTTCGGCGGAGAATTCCACTACACATATACCAAAGAGGGCTGGCTCAACCACTGGCATGACAGCGGGGCTACCACTGTCGATCTGGAGTACGACGCCGCAGGCCGGGTCATCGCCACCCGCACCCCGGACGGCATGTACAACGACCGTTTTGTCTACCATGCGCTTGAAAGTAAGACCGAATACCACGACGCCGTAGGCGGCTGCTTCACGTACTGGTTCAACGGCAACAACCAGGTCATCCGCGAACAGGACCCCCTCGGCAACATTACCATCCACGAGGTCAGCGGCCTCGACCGCAGGCTGTCCACCACCGACGCCCTGGGCCGGGTCATGCGCTTCGACTACGACACCTTCGGCAACCTGATGGGAGAGACCGATGGGACCGGCCGCACCACCAGCTATACCTACGACAGAAATGGCCAACTCACCGGAGCAGACTACCCAGACGGCACATCATCCTCGTGGAAATACGACGATAGAGGCAACCTGCTGGAAGCGAAGGAACCGGACGGCGCTGTCTGGCGTTTCAGCTACGACGACCACGGCCGCCTCATCTCGGAAACCGGACCCGACGGCGCCGCAACCCGGCTCGGCTACGACCAGCATGGCCGCCTGGCCTCCCTTCGCAATGCCCTGGGACAGACCACCGGATATGACCTCGACCGCTGGGGACGACCACTGCGGATCACCGACCCCTCCGGAAACAGCACCCGATACCACTACGACCATTCCGGCGACAACCCGCGCGGTGATGTCAGCCGCATCATCCATGCGGACAATGGCGAAGAGCGCTTTGCCTACGACAATGAAGGGCTCCTGAAGACCCACATCGCCCAGGAGGGGCAGACGACACGATACACCCACGGCGCCTTCGACCTTTTGCGCAGCATCACCGATCCAAAAGGTCACACCACGAAACTTGACTACGACAGCGCCGCCCGCTTGAAAAAGATCACCAACGCCGCCGGGCAAACCTGGACCTACAGCTATGACCCGGCAGGGCAGTTGGTGAAGGAAACCGATTGGGCCGGCCGGGTAACCACCTATACCCGGGACGCCATCGGCCGGGTAACAACCAAACGGCTTCCCGACGGCATCGAGCAGCATCTCACCTGGGACCAACATGACCGGATCGTATCGGTCGAAACCGCGAAGCAGCGCATCACCTACGAATACGATCAAGCCGACCGCCTCACCAGGGCCGCAACCTTCAGCAAGGATAACCCGGAGCCGGAAAGCGACCTGATCATCGTCTACGACGACAAAGGGCGGCTGGTAAAAGAGATCCAGAACGGCACGGAAGTCGAATACGCCTACGGCCTTTCAGGCCGCTGCATAAGCCGCACGACTCCCAGCGGCGAAACACGCTATGGCTATGATTTGCTGGACCAGCTCAAGACCCTGGAGAGCAATGGCCATGTGCTGGATTTCACCAGGGACGCGCGAGGGTTGGAAACCCGGAGACAATACCGGCAACAAGGCAAAGCGCCGCTTGACGCCTTCACCCTGAACCAGAGCTACGACCCGTGCGGCAGGCTGAAGAGCCAGCAGGCCGGGCGGGAACGGCAGCTCACAGCCCACGAAAAATTAGCCGAGGTCTCGCGCCGCTACCGTTTGGACAAGTCCGGGAGGCTCGTTGGCCTGAGCGACAACAAGCGTGGTTCAAGCAGCTATCATTATGATCCGCGTGATCAAGTCACCGGCATAATCCGGCAGACCGGTCTCATCAAGCAACGTGAAGAGACGTACAGCTACGACGAACTGCTTAACCTGACCGCAAGCTCCGGGCAAAGCCACCGCTACCTCCACGGCGTCGTCCGGGCAATCGGAAAGAGCAGCTACCACTATGATGTCCGCGGCCGGGTGATCGAGAAGAAAGTTGACCGAAACGGATTTCGACCCAAAACCTGGAGATACGAATGGGACGAATTCGACCGTCTCGTCGAAACCAGGACCCCGGACGGGAGCGTGTGGCGCTATACCTACGACGCTTTCGGCAGGCGTATCAGGAAAGAATGCGTCAAAGCGGGAGAAGCCGGCAGATTGCAGCGCTTCAGCTACCTGTGGCAGGGGGCGACCCTGGCGGAGGAGCGGAAAACAGCGAACGGCGCAACCGAGACAACCCGCTGGCATTTCGAGCCGGGGACGTTCAACCCCCTTGCCAAGGAAACGATCACGCCTGGAGTCGGAGCAGAAAAAGCGGGAGAGCCGCGTTTTTACCCCATTGTCACCGACCATCTTGGCACACCGAAGAAGATTTTTGACACCGATGGCGTATGCCTGTGGCAGGCGGAACATGAACTGTGGGGAAAAGCAACCGTAAAGCAGCACAAGACGAGGCCCGGCAGTCATCTGCCGCTTGTCGACTGCAGCCTGCGATTTCAGAACCAGTGGGAAGACGAGGAAACAGGGCTTTTCTATAACCTGAATCGGTATTATGATCCTGACAGCGGGCAGTATCTGAGTTCCGACCCCATCGGACTGGAAGGGGGACTGAGGACCCACGGCTATGTGCATGACCCGGTGCAGTGGGTTGATCCGTGGGGGCTGTGTAAAGGAAACAAAAATAGCATTCCGTTAAAAAATAATTCTGTCAGGAAACTATTGAAAAGCCGCGGTCTCTCAAAACAGCAGTCTCGCGATATAACAAGTAGCTTTGATGGACAAATATACGTAACGCAGGGACGTGCTGGAGAAGGTTTTATTATTACAGAGTCTGCCCCTGGTAGAGGTTCGGGTGTGTTCGTAACAAGAGGATCGGCAGGGGCGACTCCTGCGGAAAGAATTCGGAGATTGGCTTTGCCTCCATCAAATACAGCGCAAGTTGAAAGTCCTGTTTCATTGACACGCGACCAATTGTTGATAGAAGGACGTGTTGCATCTCAACCACAATGGGGGACAAATAAAACCGGTGGTGGTTGGCAGGTTGTGACCGATGGTGGTAGACGTACTGGGGCTGTTGCGCCATAAAGGAGGACTTTTGTGAATAATGATGCTCTCAATAGAATAATAGAATTGTTAAGAGCCAACAATGTCACTTCGGATGCTGATGAGTTAGAGAAACTAGCTTCTAAATATTATTCTTCTTCGTTAGAGAAAAAAAGAGAAATTGCATACAGTATAAGGAGTATGTGTCATCCAAAATGGTTAGGCGACATATATATTAAAGATGTTTCGTTTAAGGAATGGTATGCCCTGCTCGACAGGCTTAGCAAGTCAGTAGGAAGATGAAAAGGTCATAAGGTTATGGGGTCATAAGGTTATGGGGTCAGGTCTCAACAATCAACTATTTTTGTTAAATGTTGAGATCTGACGGTCATGTGCTTCCAATAGGAAATTTTTCCTGACATGATTCATCGAAAAGAGTGCGCATGAAGATTTTCCGCACGATTATCGTTTGCATCATCGCGGTTCCGTTGCTGGTCTGCCTCATACTTTTTTCCATGACGCTATTTTCACCACGTAATGCCGCAGGTTCGACCGACCTGGTTGCGGCACGTGCGGGTTTTTCAACCATGCTCATCCCCAACCGGATCAAGGCAGACGGCCCGCCGGAGCAGCCGCCTGTCGGGGTTTTTCGGTTGGTTCGCTATACGTCCCCTGCCGGAAAACTGGCTGCATACCTTACGCCGCCTCCCGGCAGTCCCGGGGGTAGGCGGCCAGCCGTCATTTGGTTGAAAGGAGGATGGGGCGGCATCGGCAGTTTCCTGTGGGACCGGGAGTCCGGGCAGGACCCGACGTGTTTCCGTGAAGCGGGATTCGTCGTTATGTGTCCGTCATTCCGGGGAGAAAACGACAATCCCGGGCGGATCGAGGGTTTCTACGGAGAGGTTGATGACGTTCTCGCAGCTTACGATTACCTGGCAGGTTTGCCGCATGTGGACCCGAAGCGGATTTACATTGCGGGACATTCGACCGGGGGCACGCTGGCCATTTTGACTGCCATGGTTTCCGGAAAACCCCGCGCCGTTTTCTCTTTCGGCGGACAGTTGAATGCCGGGAGTTATTTCCGGGTCAAAGGCATACTCGGTGAGACACCCTTCAACTGGCTGAACAGCACCGAAATACGCTTGCGCAATCCCGCGGAGTTTGCAGGTTCCATCAAGACTCCGCTGTATTGTTTCGAAGGTGAAGACTATGCGGATAATGATGAATTCTCTCTGATGGAAAAGCGAGCGAGGGAACTCGGAAAACCTTACACTGGTTACGTCGTCCATCATGCGGATCATTTCGATTATCTACCGGTGGCGCTTTGCTGGCTGGCAAAGGTTCTGCAGGATGACCGGGGCGATAAATTCTCGGCTCCTGTTGACACCGAGAGGCTCCAATATCTTTTCAATAAAACGATGCGCAACTGACGAATCGAAGTAGGGAAAAAGGCAAATGGTCCGCATCAAGCCATCAGCATGAATACATGAACGCAGCGGAAAGGAGCAAAAAATGAAATGGTATTTGGAAGTGCTGAAGAAATATTCGGTGTTTTGCGGCAGGGCAAGGAGAAAAGAATACTGGATGTTTTTTCTCTTCAACGTCATCGTTTCCTTTGTCATGGGTTTCGTGTTGGGACTTATCGGGGGGATTCTCGGTATTGGAACGGCACTGAGCAATCCTGCAAGTGTCATCTACGGACTGGCTGTGCTGGTTCCCGGGATTGCCGTGGGGGTCCGCCGCATGCATGATACCGGAAGAAGCGGGTGGTGGCTGTTGGTTCCCTTTGTCAACCTGGTATTCCTGTGCCTGGACAGCGATCCGGGCGATAACGAGTACGGCCCGAACCCCAAGGCTGCATAGCAGAATTCGCGCTCGCTTACCTCGTTCTTCGACTTTCCTGCAGGTTTGGTCATGTCAGCGGTCGAACAGACATGCGATTAATAGCGCCTCCCCTGTGCCCGTCTTAATCTCGGCGGGCACGGGTGGTACCCCTGCCCTGGATGAACGCCTGCAATAGTATCAGTGTCCCGTTCCATCCTTCTGGCTCCTTGAGACCAGGTAGTAGACGATGCCCAGTATCAGGAGCGTTCCTGCCAGGAATGCCTGTGTTTCCAGTGCGTCGTGGCGCAGGGTGGATATGAGGATTTCCCGGATCAGCGCCACGATGATGACGCCGATGAAGACCAGAATGTTGAATTTCCCTCCCTTGAGGTTCTTGATCTCGTTGCCCAAGAGCTCGATCATCATCCACAGGATCAGCAGGGTGCCGAGGGCGCTCAGCACGCCTTTTTCGATATTTCCCTGGAATATGTGCACCAGGTCCCAGCCGAACTGGGCCACTACCGAGATGGAAACCCCGGCCAGTGCCAGCACCAGGATCAGGTTCAGTCCGTAGGTGAAGCGTTCCGTGGCCCGGATCAGCTTTGATTCGAGGCGGTGGGAGACGAACTCTTTTTTCAGTTCCTCTTCCAGGTAGGATGCGCTCATCACATCCAGGTTGGCATCGAGGATCTTTTCCGTGGCATTGGTCAGCTTGCGGCGCATTTCCCGATCCGCATTGGTTTCGCGGATCAGGTCCACCAGGGCTTGGCGGATGAAGTTCATGGCGCAGTTGACGAAATGTGCGTTCAGCCCGATCCGCACGTGGGCCAGGCCGATCTTCTCCAGTTTCCGCAGGTAGTGGTTGTCGTATTTCCCGGAAAAGAGGCCGACCAGCCAGTCCTGGTGGGAGGTCTTCAGGCGCTGCAGCACGGCGTCGTCCTGGAGAAAGGCCGCTGTTTCGGGGATGCCGAAGAGATAATCGTACATCCGATCGGTTATGGCATGCTTGTTGGCTTCGGCCAGGGGCTGGAGCGACGCCAGCAACGCGGCATCGTCATCGGTGAAGAGGTAGTGCCGTTTCAGTTCGTCGATCGTAAACATGCGGGGCTCCTCCGGGGAAAGGTACCGCAAGTATAAGGTCAAACCGGAGCGTTTGCAATTCTTCGGCGCTGTATGGTACAAAGATACTCTGAAACAGGAGGTTGTATGGAGCGTGTGACGATCGACGGCATTACCCTTTCCCTCGGCCACCCCGCGGAACTGCCGCTGAAATGGATTGGCCAGGAGGAGATTCTCCGCCAGCTGTTGGCTGCCTGGATGGTCATCGACGAGCGGGACATTCCCTTCAGTCCCCGGCTCATCGGCAAGCCGGGCGTGGGAAAGACCACCCTCGCCTATGCCGCGGCACGCGAGCTCGGCCGGGACGTTTACCTGTTCCAGGCCACCATGGATACCCGGCCCGAAGACCTTATCGTCACGCCGGTAATCGGACCGGACAACCGGATACAGTATGCCGCTTCGTCGTTGGTCACCGCAATGCTCAAGGGAGGAGTCCTGATCCTCGACGAAGGGAACCGGATGAGCGAGAAGGCCTGGGCTTCCCTGGCGCCGCTTCTTGACGACCGCCGCTACGTGGAATCCATCATCACCGGCCTCACCATCCCGGCCCACCGTGATTTCCGCATCGTGGTGACGATGAACGAGGATGCTTCCACCTTCGAGATCCCCGAATACATCCATTCCCGTCTCCAGCCCCAGATCTACATCGATTTTCCCGAAGCGGACGAGGAGCTGATGATTCTCAGGGAAAACCTGCCCTTTGCCGACGATGCCATTCTCCGTTACGTCGTGGAATTCCTCCAGCGCGCCCATGCAGCTGACGAGCTGTACTCGGTGCGAGACGGCATCAACATCGCCCGGTATGCGCTGAAGATGATGAAGTCCGGCGGTGGTGATCAGTCTGAGCTTCTCAACCTGGCCATCGTGAGGATTCTGGGCGAAGAGGCGCTGCATTACCGTTGAAAAAATCCTGAAGATATGCCCTGAACAAAAAAGACCATGCCCCACAAACTGTACCTGGAAAAATTCGGCCCGGTCCACGCCCTTCCCGTTCTCCATTACAAAATGGAGTTCGCCGCACTTGTGCGCAAGGCAGTTGAACGGGTGCAGCCGGACTGCATCGCCATCGAGCTCCCCCCTACCCTGCAGAGCCATTTCCAGCGGGGAGTCAGCCGTCTTCCCCGGATATCCGTCCTTCGCTACGAGACGGGAAAACACCGGAAGCGGGAGGACGATAGCTGCCAGACCGTCTGCCTCCTCATCGAACCGGCCGACCCGTTGGTGGAAGCGGCGCGCCTCGCGCTTGAGCGGAACATACCGCTTGCCTGCGTTGATGTGGACATGGAGGATTATCCCCGCCATGAGGAGCCTTTTCCCGATTCCTATGCCGTCCGGCGCATCGGACTCGCGGCCTACTATCGCGAATACCTGAATGCTCGCGGGGACATGGTTCCGGGAAGGGAAGACCTGCAGCGGGAGCAGGGAATGGCGTATCGCCTGCAAGCTTTGGCAGAGCGGTACCAGCGGATACTTCTGGTCTGCGGCATGTCTCACGTGGAGCGATTGAAGGGCTTTTTCGGCAAGCCCCAGGCCGCTCCCCTGGAACGGGTTGTCAGGGAGGGGCTTTCTCTCGTCAATCTCCATCCCGATTCCTGCCGCGAGATTCTGGGGGAATTCCCCTTTCTTTCGGCCCTCTATGAACTCCGTCGCGGTCGGCTCCCTCCCGAGCCCGCGCCTGACGTCCAATCGCTCCGCAGAAGCTATGACGCGTTCGAACTGATCAGGGGCGGAAAGCGGGACGTGCCTGAAGAGCAGGTCCTGTTCGAGGCGATTGTCCGTTCTGCCCATCATTGCGCCCGGGAGGGGGAAAGCCCTGACCGGCAGCGGGTGTTTTTACGGCTGTTCCAGGAGGCTTCCCGGCACTACCGGCAGGAGACGGGAGAACCGGTTCATGTCTGGCAGAAACGGGCCTTCTTTCGCTTTGCCCGCAACTATGCGCTCACCGGGGCGGCTCTCCTCCCCGATCTTTTCCAGCTGCTGGCTTCGGCCCGAGGGTGCGTGGACGATAATTTCGCCTATGCGTTTTTCCGGCTCGCCACCTGCTATCCCTGGCAGAAGGAGGAGTCTTCCCTGCCCACCCTCCGTCTCCGGCCCGAGGATATTGCGGCGGGGAGCAGGCGGATCCGCTTCCGGCCCAGATCCAAACGTCGGGATAAAGGCATGTCCCACCTGCAGTTCCTGAAAGGGAAACGGGAGCGGCGGCCGGGCGAATGGCTGGAAGGTTTCGACGATCCGTCCATCTGCTCCTATCCCCCGGAAGACCTGCTCATTGAAGATTACGGCCGGTTCCTCAAGAAAAAGGGAGCGCTGCAACTGTCGGAGGAACAGAGCCGCGTCGAGCCCTTTTCGGCCTCCCTCCTGGACGGCATCGATATGCGGGAAACCTTGCGCAATCTGCATGAAGGCAAAGTCTACGTGCGGGAAAACCGGCGGGTCCAGGGGGGGGTGGGTGGAGTCGTGGTGGTGTTCGACGAGGATCAGGGCAAGGAAAAATATTCCTACACGATGACATGGCTCGGCGAGCACGACCAGGAATCGGACATGGCCTTCTACGGTACCGTCCCGGCGGACAACATCGTGGGACCGGGGATCTGCCGCTGTGAATACGGCGGCTTCATGCTTTCCTATCCGCCCCGCCGCATGTATGACGTCTGGCAGGACAGCGATTATTCGTTTGCCCGGGGTAAGGCGGAGGTTCTGTTGCTGGCCGCTCTCGATTATTCCTGGGAAAAGCACGTGGTCTACGTGGCTGCCCGACCGCCACGGAGTTGTTTCCGCCAGATCGCCGCCAGAATGGGCAAAAAAATTGTTTACCTCCCCTTGGGCTCTCTCTCCCCCCTTAAACTCAAGAAAATAAGGGTGTTTCATGTGCTTTTCGGCCATGACAAGAGAATCGTGGCAAAGGATTACATATGGTGACGAGGCGGGAAAAGTGTGATATATCTTTAACAGATAGAATTGGGCTGCGTACCGGCTGACCGGCTACCGGCCATGGGATGCGATATCTCCAGGAAATATTTAGAGGATATCCGATTTTATCGTTTTTCGGGGGGAAGGATGAACAACGGCATGCGCCGCTACATACGGATGGATTCACTCAACCTGCTTGACTATGTCCTGGTCGATGAAAAGGGAGAAACAGTCACCCGGGCTATGGGGAGAACCCTCAACATCAGTGCAAAGGGGATTCTGCTGGAAACCCACAACCACCTTGAACCCGGCCAGATCCTGATGATAACCGTCGGGCTCGAAGATGACCTGGTCGATCTGAAGGGTCAGGTGAGGCATTCGGAACCACGCGACGAAAAATATTTCGGCGTCGGTATCGAATTCCTTGAAATCGACGATGAAGGCAACAGGGTACTGCTCAACTACCTGAAGGCGTTTGAAATTTTCAAGGGATAACTTTTTTCCGCCAAGCCCCGTACTTTTGTGCCGCGACTGCGTTTCGTTCAGTCCTTGAACTGCAGCTGGTAGAGCCGGTAATAGAGTCCCTGCACTGCCATCAATTCTTCGTGGCTCCCCTCTTCAGCTTTTTCACCCTTGTGGATTACCACGATTCTGTCGGCATCCCTGATGGTGGAAAGCCGGTGTGCCACGACCAGGGAAGTGCGTCCCGTAAGGAGGCCCTTCAATCCGTCCTGGATCAGCCGCTCGCTTGCGCTGTCCACACTTGAGGTCGCCTCGTCGAGAACCAGGATCTCGGGATCGAACGCCACCGCTCTGGCAAAAGAGATGAGTTGCCGTTCGCCGACCGAGAAGTTTACCCCCCGCTCCCTTACTTCCTCATCGAACCGTTGAGGCAGGTTCATTATGAAGCGGTCGGCGCCGACCATGGCCGCCGCCTGCTCCATTCTGCTCCGTGCTGCCACATCACCGAGAGAAATATTGTAGGCAATGGTCCCGGAGAACAGAAACGGTTCCTGGAGGATCACCCCGATTCTTCTTCGCAAGCTCTGCAATGGCATCTCGCGTATGTCCCGACCATCCATGGTGATACTGCCTTGATCTACTTCGTAGAATCTCGATAACAGGCGTGTCACGGTGGTTTTGCCGCCCCCGGTTTCACCCACCAGCGCAATTTTCTCCCCCTTCCGGATAGTCAGATTGAAGTTCTTGAGCACATAATCGGCGCTGTTGTAGGCGAACCAGACATCACGGAAGGCGATGGTTTCGATGGGTGAAAATCCCCCCCGCCCCCCCTTTGTCAAAGGGGGGAGTACCGTATGGTTTGCGTTTGGAGCCTCCCCCTTTGAAAAAGGGGGATTGAGGGGGATTTTGCCTGGAGCCGCCTCCGTGTCCATCAACCCGAAAATCCGCTCCAGAGCGGCCATGGCGCCCTGCATGATGGAATACTTGGCTGACAGGTCCCGGATCGGGGAAAAGAACTTTTCCATGTACTGGATGAATGCCACCAGTGCCCCGAACGTCAGGGTGCCGCTGATGATCTCGCCGCCACCGTACCAGATGATGAGGCCGACGGCTATTGATGAAAGGGCTTCCACCGCAGCGAAAAGAGCGGCATCCCAGGTGATTACCGGCAGGTTCGCGTCGCGGTAAGAGGCATTCAGCCGGGTGAACTCCCGCTGTTCGGTCTCCTGGCGGTTGAAGAGCTGTATGACCGCCATGCCGCCGATGCTTTCGGCGAGGAAGGAATTCATGTTTGAAAGTCGGGCCCGCACCTCGCGAAAGGATGTCCGCATCCTGTTGCGGAAGGCGAACACGAAGTAGATCAATACCGGCAGCACCGTGAAGGTGACCAGTGACAGCTTCAGGTTCATCCAGAGCATGATCGAGACGATGCCGACCAGGACAAGGATGTCGCCGACGATGGAAATGATTCCGGCGGTAAACATCTCGCCGAGCGCTTCCACATCGCTGGTGACTCGGGTGACGAGGCTTCCGGTCGGGGTACGGTCGAAAAAAGATGCCGAAAGGCGCTGGATATGGGCAAACAAACCCGTGCGCATGTCGAACATCACCTTCTGCCCCATGAGTTGCAGGAGATAGATCTCAAGGTAGGTCAGGAAGCCGTCTGCCAGGATAAGGGAGAAATACCAGAATGCAAGCAGCGGAAGACCTTCCATTTTGCCGCTGACGATATGGCCGTCGATGGCGATCTTGATGAGCCAGGGCTGTGCCAGCTTGGCTGCGGCGATGAGGGGCAGCAGGAGAAGGCTGGCGACGGCAAGCCGCCGGTACGGGGCCAGGTATCCCAGGAAACGTCTCAGGAGTTTCCGGTCATAGGCTTTGCCGACTATTTCGTCTTCGTATATTCCGCCGAAATGCATGGGGGTTCAGAGCCTCTCGATCTCGTCCCGCAGGTTTTGCTCCCGATGAATGGCGGCATAGCGGCCATTGAGGGCGAGGAGTTCATCGTGTGTCCCCTGCTCCGCAATGCGCCCTTCATCAAGGATGACAATCAGGTCGCATCCCCGCAGCGCGGAGAGCCTGTGGGAGACCAGGAGCACGGTCCGCCGGCCGTAATACTGGGCAAGACCGCCAAGAATTTCCTCTTCGGTGCGGGCATCCACCGCCGACAAAGGATCATCCATGATCAGGACCGCCGGATCCTTCAGCAGGGCGCGGGCGATTGCGGTACGCTGCTTCTGCCCGCCGGAAAGGGTGACACCCCGCTCTCCCACGGTGGTGTCGTATCCCGAGGGGAAACCACACACATCTCCATCCAGCCGTGACATGCGTGCTGCTTCTCTCACTTCTTCGTCGGTTGCCCCTTCCCTTCCATAGGCGATATTTTCCCCGATGGTGCGCGAAAAGAGGAAGCTTTCCTGGGGAACGAAGCCGATGGCATTCCGCAGCAGTTTCAAGGGGAGATGGTTGATGTCTGTCCCGTCCAGGAAGATCATGCCGTCCGCAACGGGGTAGAGCCTTGCTAAGAGCCGTACCAGCGTGGTCTTGCCGCATCCCACCGGGCCGACGATGCCGAGCCTCATTCCCGCCTTGATACGGAGAGAGATATTTTTCAACAGCGGTTCCCCATGGTAACCGAAGGAAAGGCCCCTGATTTCTATTTCGCCGCACAGGTCTTCCGGGACGATCGGAGAAGCGGAATCCACAACCGTTGCCTTTGCATCGAGAACGGCATTCAGCCGGCCCATGGAGGCCGCCCCGCGCTGCACGAGGTTGAGAATCCAGCCCAGCACCACGGTCGGCCAGATGAGCATGGCCAGGTAGCTGTTGAAGGCGACGAAATCGCCCAGAGTCATGGCTCCGTTGATGACCCGTCCGCCCCCGACAAAGAGAACGATCAGCATTCCCAAACCTGCCACGGATGCCATGAAGGGGATGACGATGCCCCGCAGGCTGGTCATGCGCATGCTGCTGGCAAGATAGCGTCCGGACAGCTCGTTGAAGGAGGCGAGACGTGATTCCTCCTGCCGGTATGCCTTGACGACCGCGGTTGCGGCGAAGGTTTCTTCAGCGTGGCTGGTAAGGGCTGCCAGCTCTTCCTGGGCCCGCTTCGAATGATGGAAGATTCGCCTGCTCACCTTCTTGACCAGGAGAATCATCAGAGGATAGGGGATGACCGCGCACATTGTCAGGACAGGGTCGATTCGACCCATGAGTGACAGGGCCGATGCGTAGACGATAATGGTGTTCACGACATTGAGGATTCCGAAACCGACCAGCATGCGGACATTCGTCAGGTCGTTGGAAAAGCGGGAGAGGATGTCACCGGTCCTCTCCCCGGAGAAATAGGGGAGGTCAAGGGAAATGAGTCTGGCGTAGAGATCTTGGCGGATTCGGTACTCTATTCTCCGACCGGCATGGAGCAAGGTCGTACGAGAGAAGATGCGCACCACACCGTGTGCTGCGGCTGCGGCAATGATGGCGAGACCGTAGTAACCGGGAGCGTGTGCAGACGCAGCGGGTTTTTCCAGGCTTTCCACTGCAAGTTTGAGCAGCCATGGAATCAGCAGTGCGATGCCGTTGGCGGCCGCAAGCAAAATGATCCCGCTGACGTAGGTACCGCGGCATGCCCGCAGATAGATGAGAAGACGGGAGTATTCGCTAATGGTGATCTCCTGGCGATCCGCTTCTGGTCAAGGGACATAAGGGGCGCCGAATGGGAATGGGGATGTGGTTGAAAGCACGTGTGCCATCCTTTCAATAATAGTCGTACTTGCCCGATTTGAAAATACTTTTTCTGGACAATCAGTGACGAAAAAATGAGGAAGTTGTAAAAGTAGTTGAAGTTTTGTCGTTTCATCCCGAAGAGAGATAAGACTTGTTTCTTCTGCGATCGTGCATGTGATCAAGAAAGGGTTTGCGTGGTGAAAGCTCGCCACATGGTTTTTGCCGGCAAGGCGGCAATCTTGGGAACGTATTTCTTCCGCTGCGTGAGTGGTCAAGGAGTGCGAGCGATGTTCCTGCGTGTCTTGTGCCCAGCCCTCTTGATCATGGCCATTATGCTGTCAACGGGGGTACTTTCTTCGGCCAGCGTCGAACACGGGAAAGCTGACGAATACCAGGTTAAGGCCGCCTTCATCGTCAACTTCATCAATTTCATTGAATGGCCGGATACGGCACTTTCTGCGGATTCATTCACCATCGGCATCCTGGGGAGGGACCCGTCAGCGGGTGCCATAGGTGCGCTGAAGGGAAAAACCGTAAAGGGAAGGAAGCTGCTTGTAAAGTATTTTGACGATCCGGAGGAGGCCCGTAACGCGGACCTGCTCTTCATCAGCCCATCGGAAAAGAGGTCGCTGCCGCTGATACTCAAAAACCTCCGCAACCGTCCGGTCCTGACGGTCGGAGACCAGCAGGGGTTTGCCCGCTCGGGCGTGATGATCAATATGGTGATTGTCCGCAAACGGGTCGGCTTTGAGATTAATCTGCCTGCCTCACATCGCGCCGGGCTCAGGATCAGCTCCCAGCTGCTGAAACTGGCAAAGGAGGTGGTCGAACAATGAAAAACCGCGCATGCACGCCCCTTCCATGCCGCTCTCCCTTCATGTTCATGTGCAGGAGGCCTGCAGCTTCCTTCCCGATCCTGCGACTCTTGGCTTTCATTGCCACGATTGCCGTAATGCTGACGTACCCGGCATGGCCGGCCCATGCGGAAGAAAGTACCTCGGACGGCGCCCCTGCTGCTGATCTCACCACCCTCACCATCGAACAGCTGATGGAAATCGAGGTGGATACCGTCTCCGGCGCCTCGAGATATGAACAGCCGGTTACCGAGGCGCCGGCATCGGTAACCATTGTCACTGCCGAGGAGATAAAGATGTTCGGCTACCGGACCCTCGCCGACATACTGAAGAGCGTTCCCGGTTTTTCGGTGATCAATGACCGGAATTACCAGTATGTCGGTATCCGCGGTTTCGGACTGCCCGGCGACTACGGGACCAGGATGCTCCTCCTGGTGGACGGGGTTCGTCAGAACGACACCGTATACCAGTCCGGGTATGTCGGTTACGAGCTGGTCGTAGATATCGACCTGGTCGAGCGTGTCGAGATCATCAGGGGACCCGGCCATACCCTTTACGGTGCCAATGCCATGTTGGGTGTCATAAACGTGAGCACCCGTCGCGGCAGGGATATGAACGGCGTGGAGGTATCGGGCGCGGCAGGCAGCTATGACACCTACAACGGTCGGTTGAGCTTCGGCAAGAAGTTCGCCGGCGGCCTCGAGATGCTGGTTTCCGGTACCTACCTGTACAGTCAGGGGCAGGACCTCTACTACCCGGAATTCGATGCGCCCGCCACGAATTCCGGCTGGGCGCGAGACTGCGACCGTGAAAGATCGGGCAGTGTATTCCTGAAGCTGGCCTATCGGGACCTGATGCTGGAAGGGGGGTACGTCAAGCGTGACAAGACCCTCCCCACGGCCCCCTGGGGAACCGTTTTCAACGACTCCGGCACCGAAACCACCGACAACAGCCTCTTTCTCGACCTGAAATACCGGCGGACCTTTGACAGCGGGTTGGACGTTATGGGCCGCATTTCCTGGAACCAGTACAACTACGACGGTTACTACCGGTACAACGATGCAGGGGAAGGCGAAGCCCCACTCCTCTACACCAACGTCGACAAAACGCGCAATTCCTGGATTGCGGGCGAGGTGCAGCTCACCAGTGAGCTGGGGGAGCGCCACAAGATCGTCGGTGGTGTCGAGTTCCGGGACGCGCTCCGCATGGACCAAATGAACTATGATACGGAGGTCAACCTGGATGACCGCCGAACCACTTGGAATACCGCAGTCTACCTCCAGGACGAGTACCAGGTGTTCGACAGCCTGGTGCTGAACGCGGGGGTACGGTACGACCATTTCGATACCTTCGGTGATACCGTGAATCCCCGCGTCGCCCTTATCTATTCGCCCTTTTCCCATACCACTCTCAAATTCCTCTTCGGCACTGCGTTCCGTCCGCCGAGCGGTTACGAACTCTACTACGGCGATGGCGCGACCCAGAAAGCAAACACGGACCTCAAGGAGGAGCGGAGCACCAATTACGAGCTGATCCTGGAGCAGTCCCTCGGCAGGCATTTCCGCGGGACTGTCAGCGGCTACTACACCAGGGTGAAAGACCTCATCGTGCTGACCACCGACCCGGCAGACGACATGCTGGTGTTCAGGAATATCGGCAAGGTTGAATGCAAAGGCGTGGAGCTGCTGCTGGACGGCAAGTGGGACAACGGCATCCGCGGCAGGATAAGCTATGCTTTCCAGGACGTGCGGGATGTTGCCGCGGACGAATGGCTTGCCAATTCCGCCCGTCATCTGGCAAAGCTGCATCTGTTGTTTCCGCTGGTGCGGGAAAAAGTGTTTTTCGGTGTGGAAGAGCAGTACACGAGCGCAAAAAAACCCGC
This sequence comes from Geobacter sp. UBA5735, assembly GCA_002419385.1. Taxonomy (GTDB): domain Bacteria; phylum Desulfobacterota; class Desulfuromonadia; order Geobacterales; family Geobacteraceae; genus RPRC01. Next base: position 42,123 of record DIFZ01000015.1, on the reverse strand, counting down.
ACCGACGGCAGGACAGGAGACTTTTTCGTCACCAACCTGACCCTGTCCACCCGCAACCTGTTGCAAGACTTCGAGCTGTCGGCAAGTGTCTATAATCTCTTCAATAGCGGCTATCATGTTCCGGCAAGCGAAGAGCATGTACAGGAGAGCATCCGGCAGGACGGCCGGTCTTTCCGGGTGAAAGCGACCTGGCGTTTCTGACAGCCCGGGCCGGCGCGGGAAAAGGTCGCTGTTTCAGAGCGGCATGGCCTATTCCAAGGTGAAAAGATGAAGAATCTCTTTCGCACAACATCCATCAAGAACAACCTGATGATGATCATCTTGCTGACAAGCGCTGCGGTGGCATTGCTTGTTTCACTGGCGTTTCTGGCGAACGAGATCGTATCGTTCCGCACAAGCATCCGCCATGAGTTGAGCGCCCTTGCTGATATTGTCGGCAAGAACAGCGCGGCTGCGGTGGCTTTCAACGATCCGAAATCAGCTACGGAAACCCTTGGCGGACTCAGGGTAAAACCATATATGCTCGGGGCATTCATCGTTGCAAATGACAACTCGGTTTTTGCCGAATATATCTCTCCCAAGATAGCGTCCCGCCATCGCAAACATGTTGCGGAACAGGTGGGCGTTGACAGTTGCGGCCTCGTTTTCCACACAGAACTTCCCATGAAATCTGCTATTGCGAAACTTGAACAGGAAGCGGACTCCTTCTGGGACCTGGACGGGACCTTGGACGCAGTTCAGGCGATTTCGGTGGATGGGCAGAAGCTGGGAACGGTCATCATCCAGTCAGACGTTGCCGAACTGCTCGACCGGATTCGATGGGATCTCTTCATCGTTCTCCTCATACTGGCGGGGTCTGCCCTGGTGGCGTTTTTCCTCTCACGCAGACTCCAGGGCATCATTTCGGAACCCATCCTGCACCTGGCAGGAGTGGTGAAAAAAGTTACCGCAAATGAAGATTATTCCGTCCGGGCGAACTGGCAGAGCAATGACGAGATAGGGGAGTTGATCGGCGGCTTCAACGAGATGCTGAACAGGATCCGCGAACGTGACGAGAAGCTCGAGCGCAGCAACGAACAGCTGGAGGAGCTGGTTTCAGCCAGGACCGCCGAACTGTGCGATTCCAACGTGACCCTGCAGCGGACGGTCGACGAATTGCGCAAGGCCAAGGAGGTTGCCGAAGCGGCGAACGTAACCAAGTCCCAGTTTCTCGCCAACATGAGCCACGAAATCCGCACGCCCATGAACGGGGTGCTCGGCATGACCGAGCTGATCCTCGCCACCGACCTGACGGACAGGCAGCGGCAATTCGCCGAATCGGCCTATCTCTCGGCCGAATCGCTGTTGTCGATCATCAACGACATCCTTGATTTTTCCAAGATAGAAGCCGGCCGGCTCGAACTGGAACAGGTGCCCTTCACAATTCAGTCGACAGTGGATGAAACGACCCAGCTGTTCAGGGAACAGGCAGCGAAAAAAGGGGTCGGCCTGTCCAGCTCGTTCGGTGGCGCCATTCCCCAATGGGTGGTCGGGGATCCGACCCGGCTGCGTCAGATCCTGGTCAACCTGGTGGGTAATGCCGTCAAATTCACCGGGGAGGGGGAAATTTCCATTTCGGTTTCGGCGGTGAACGAAGGAGAGAACCGTTCTCTCATATCCTTTGAAGTGAGGGACACGGGAATCGGCATACCCCTGGAGTTCCGGGATCGCATCTTCGAGAGCTTTACCCAGGGAGACGGCGCCACGACCAGGAAGTTCGGCGGCACCGGGCTGGGCCTTTCAATCGTCAAGCAGCTCGTTGAAATGATGGATGGCGGCATCAGCGTGGAGAGCACACCGGGCAAGGGTTCGGTCTTCCGTTTCACCGTGCGCCTGGAAAGGCCCGCAAACGATGAATCGGCCTCCTTCGCTGAAGCACCTGAAGCTGTCCCGGCGGCACAGCCCGCCTGCAGCAACGGACGGCGGTGGAACATACTGGTTGCGGAAGACAACCTGGTCAACCAGGAGATCTGCAGTGCCATACTCGACCACCTGGGCTGCCGGGTGCAGATCGTATCCAACGGCAGGGAGGCGGTCGATGCCGTGGTGCAAACCAGGTACGACCTGGTATTCATGGACTATCAGATGCCGGAAATGGATGGCATCGAGGCAACCAGGCTCATTCGGGAGCGGGAAAAGGAACTCAGTGAGCATATTCCCATCATTGCGCTCACTGCCCATGCCATGGAGGGCTACCGGGAACACTGCATGGAACAGGGTATGGACGATTACCTTGCCAAGCCGTTCACCATGGAAGCCATGAACGGGATTCTGCATTCCTGGCTTGATGAGTCACGAAATGCTGCAAAGGATCATGGCGTCGATTCGCTGGAACAGCTGCCTGCATCCGCGGACAGCAGGGAGCGGATGGCTCCCGTCGATGCCGCCGTTCTGGCCGGCATCAAGTCTCTTGACCCGGATGGCACCAACGACGCCTTCCGCAAGGTGGTCGACATGTTTCTTCTCCACACCCCCCAACTCATCCGCATCCTCGGAGAGGTTGTCAATCTGGGGGATTCCAAGGGGATCGCAAAAACCGCTCACAGTCTCACCTCCTCCTGCGCCATGATTGGCGCCCTTCACCTCGCGGAACTGTGCCGGCAGATGGAGAGCAGGGCTCATGGAGAAAGCGCTGCTGGAAGATCCGCGCTGCAGCGCCGCATCGAAGCTGAATTCAGCGAGATCAAAGAAGTGCTTTTGCGTGAAATTGCTTGAACTCCCGGCTGTTTGGGCAGGCTTACGCGTGTTATTGAATCTTCGTTTCATGGTCCCTTCTCAACAAAATGTTGACAATCCGGTCTTTCCTGACCGACAATTCTTACTTTGAGCAAACGCACGCTATCGGCGGCGCATTCAGAGCAGGCTTATTGAGGTTGATCCGGTTTTCCCGGATCGGCATCGGATTATGCTGACCAAGGAGAGAGGGTACGTGCTGATACGCTTCGGAACCGACGGGTGGCGCGGTGTCATTGCCAAGGACTTCACGTTCGACAATCTGTCCATGGTTGCCCAGGCGACCATGGACTATCTGCAGACCCGCGGCCTGGCGGAAAAGGGGCTGGTCATCGGCTACGACCGGCGATTCCTTTCCAAAAGCTTCGCCGAGCGGGTTGCCGAAGTGGCCGCGGGCAATGGCATACCGGTGCGCCTGACTGCCGGCCACGTGCCGACGCCGGCCCTTTCCTGGGCGGTCCGGGAATCAGGGGCCGGGGGGGGGATCATGATAACCGCCAGCCATAATCCTCCCGAATATAATGGATTCAAGGTGAAGGAGTCCTTCGGCGGTTCGGCCCGCCCATCCACGACCAGGGTGCTGGAGGAAATCGTCTCCGGCAACATTGCGGCTGGACGTAGTGTGAAGGAGGTCGAGCTGAGCGACGCCGTCTCTGGGGGGCGGGTAGCGTATTTCGATGCCAAAGCGGACTATTGCCGGCAACTTGCCCGCTACGTTGATCTTGAGCTTATCCGGGACGCTGCGATTCCCCTGCTCGTCGATCCCATGTTCGGAGCAGGCTCCGGGGTTTTCGCCGGGCTCCTGCCGGGCACGGTGGAGATTCATGCCGAGGAGAACCCGGGTTTCGGCGGTGTGCCGCCGGAGCCAACGCCCCAGCATCTGGCAGAACTATCATCCCTGGTGAAAGGGGGAGGGTATCGTGCCGGCCTCGCGCTTGACGGCGATGCTGACCGCATCGGGGCGGTGGATGAAAACGGCGATTTCTTCTCTTCCCACATGATTTTCGTCGTCATTCTGCGCCACCTCCACCAGCGAAGGGGGATGCGGGGGGGGGTGGTGAAGACCGTTTCCACGACCCGCATGGTCGATCTGCTCTGCGACAGGTACGGTTTCGAGCTGTTCGAGACCCCCATAGGCTTCAAGCATATCTGCGAGCTCATGCTCGAGCACGACATTCTCATGGGGGGCGAGGAGTCCGGCGGCCTTGGAGTCAAGGGGCATATCCCGGAGCGGGACGGGGTGCTCATGGGCCTGCTGCTTCTCGAGGCCATGGCCATGACCGGAAAAGGTCTGCGGCAACTCCTCGACGACATAATGGACGAGGTCGGCCATTTCCACTACCAGCGGATCGATCTGCCCATCAGCAACCGGGCCAAGGAACGGCTGATCGATCAGCTCAGCCGCGGGGGAGTGCGCTGCATCGCTTCCCGCAAGGTGGCGCGGGAGAACTTCCTGGACGGCTTCAAATATATCCTTGCCGACGGTTCCTGGCTGCTGGTGCGGCCGTCCGGAACCGAGCCGGTGCTCCGTCTGTACAGTGAAGCGGAAAGTGGAGAAGCAGTCGAGGAACTCCTTCGCGCCGGAAGGGAACTCGCCGGATTGTAGCAGACTCTCCTTGGCAACGTTGGAGGGCCGCCTATACAGGTACGGCATAGGCACCACAAGGAACAGCACACAACCATGGCACACAATTCAATCATCATTAAAGGGGCCTGTGAGCACAACCTGAAGTGCATCGACGTGGAGATTCCCCGCGACAAACTGGTGGTGATCACCGGCATTTCCGGTTCCGGAAAATCAACCCTGGCTTTCGATACCATCTATGCCGAAGGGCAGCGACGCTATGTGGAATCGCTGTCGGCCTACGCACGCCAGTTCCTGGAGCGGATGGAAAAGCCTGACGTGGAGTCGATCGAGGGACTTTCCCCGGCCATTTCCATAGAGCAGAAGACGACCAGCAAAAATCCCCGCTCGACCGTTGGCACCGTTACGGAGATATACGATTACCTGCGCCTCCTTTTCGCCCGTGTCGGCCGCCCCTATTGCTACCAGTGCGGCAAAGAGATCTCCTCCCAGACCGTGTCCCAGATGGTGGACCAGATCATGGCCCTGCCCGAGGGGACAAAACTCAGCCTTCTCTCTCCGATTGTCCGCGGCCGCAAGGGGGAATACCGCAAAGAACTGCTCCAGCTGCGAAAAGAGGGTTTCGTGCGGGTGATTGTGGACGGCACGCCCCATGACCTGGCTGAAGACATAGAGCTGGACAAGAAGAAAAAACACGACATAGACATCGTGGTTGACCGCCTGATCGTCAAGGACGGCATCCAGCGCCGCCTGGCCGACTCCCTGGAGACCGCGCTCCATCATGCCGAGGGGGTGGCAAAGGTTGCCATTGCAGAGGGAGATACGCTGCTGTTTTCCGAGTCCCTGGCCTGCATCGACTGCGGGATTTCCTACCCGGAGATGACCCCCCGGATGTTTTCCTTCAACAACCCCTACGGCGCCTGTCCCGACTGCACTGGTCTGGGCACCCGCATGTATTTCGATCCCGACCTGGTGGTGCCGAACCCGGACCTGTCACTCAGGGAAGGGGCCATCGCCCCGTGGGAAAAGCGTCTTTCGGGCTGGTTCCACCTTACCCTGGAGGCTCTGGCCAAGGCTTACAAATTCGACATCCGCACGCCGTTCAACAAGCTTCAGGAACGTGCCCGGGAGATCATTCTCCACGGGTCGGGACGGGAAAAGGTGGAGTTCTGGTGGGAGGAAGACGGCGGCCGCCGCCACACCTACTACAAGGAATTCGAGGGAGTGCTCAACAACCTGGAGCGGCGCTACCGGGAGACCGACTCGGAGCAGGTACGGGAGGAACTGGAAAAGTACATGAACGTCATGCCGTGCCCCACGTGCGACGGTGCGCGGCTGAAGAAAGAGGCCCTGTTCGTTCGCATCGGCGGGAAGAACATCCGGGAAGTCACCGCTTTTTCCATAGTCGACGCCCTGAAGTTCTTTGACAACCTGTCCCTTTCGGAAAAGGAAGCCGAGATCGCCCGGCGCATCCTCAAGGAGATCCGGGAGAGGCTCCATTTCCTGGTCAACGTGGGCCTCGATTACCTTTCCCTGGATCGGACTTCCGGCACCCTGTCGGGCGGCGAGGGCCAGCGCATCCGCCTTGCCACCCAGATAGGCTCCAGCCTGGTGGGGGTCCTCTACATCCTGGACGAGCCTTCCATAGGGCTCCACCAGCGGGACAACGCCCGCCTCCTCACCACCCTCAAGCACATGCGGGACCTGGGGAACACGGTGCTGGTGGTAGAGCATGACGAAGAGACCATCCTGGAGGCGGATCACGTCATCGACATGGGCCCGGGGGCAGGGGTGCACGGCGGCGAGGTCGTGGCGCAGGGGACTCCCGCCCAGGTCATGGCCAACCCGGCCTCCCTCACCGGACGCTATCTGAGCGGCGACCTCGCCATTCCCGTCCCTGCCAACCGCCGGACCGCAGATCGTTTCCTGAGGATAGAAGGGGCCGCGGAAAACAACCTGAAAGATGTGGATGTGTCCATTCCGCTCGGCGTTATGACGTGTGTCACCGGTGTTTCCGGATCCGGCAAATCGTCACTGATCATTGATACCCTTTACAAGGTTCTCTGCCAGAGGCTCTACCGGAGCAGGGAACGGGCCGGGGCTGTCCGGGACATTCATGGCCTGGATTCCCTGGACAAGGTCATCAACATAGACCAGTCGCCGATCGGCCGTACTCCCCGATCAAACCCCGCCACGTACACCGGCCTGTTCACCGACGTGCGTGACCTGTTCGCCGGGCTTCCGGAGTCAAAGCTCAGGGGGTACAAGCCCGGACGCTATTCATTCAATGTCAAGGGTGGGCGCTGCGAGGCCTGCAGCGGCGACGGCATCATCAAGATCGAGATGCACTTCCTGCCGGACGTCTATGTCCAGTGCGAAGTCTGCAAGGGCGCCCGCTACAACCGGGAGACACTGGAGGTCAAATACAAGGGAAAATCCATTGCCGAGGTCCTGGACATGACAGTCTCACAGGCGGTCCAGTTCATGGAAAACATCCCCAGGATAAAGAGCAAGCTGAAGACACTGGAGGATGTGGGGCTCGGCTATATCAAGCTTGGCCAATCGGCCACCACCCTGTCGGGCGGCGAGGCCCAGCGGGTCAAATTGGCCAAGGAACTCTCCAAGCGGGCGACCGGCAGGACCATTTACATCCTGGACGAGCCCACCACAGGGCTTCATTTCCATGACATCGCCAAGCTCCTGGAGGTGCTGGAACGCCTCGTGGATGCAGGGAATACCATCGTCATCATCGAGCACAACCTGGACGTGATCAAGACCGCCGATCACCTGATCGACCTGGGTCCGGAGGGCGGCGACCGGGGGGGCGAGGTGATCGCGACCGGCACCCCGGAAGAGGTTGCGTCGGTGACCAGGTCCTATACCGGGCAGTTTTTGCGGAAGATGTTGTAAAAAGATAACTTTTGAATTCAGGAGATTTATGATATGTAATTAACGGTTTGATGTGCTGGGGAGAATCCCTTTCATGAGTGACAAGCGACATTTTGAAATAAAGTTCGAGGGGCGATTCGCTGACGGCAGAATGCTGCCGGTTGCTACTTTGACCCAGGTGCTTGGCGCTATGCAGCGGGCGGTACACCTCCTAGCCATGCAGCATGAGAAGGTGTCAGTGCGCCAAAGAGAGCGGGTAAGCAAAGCCGTTGAAGCAAAATACCCCTTGCTCTGTTCCATCCCCCAGCCCGGGAGCTACATCGTGCCGGTAGAAATCGGCGACCCCTCCGTTGCCTTGTTTGCAACCGAAGATGTTGAGGCTGTCGGCGAGCTTTTCTCGGATTGCTGCACGTTTTTATCTAAGGGCGAAATATCCGGGCTTGCAGCTAGAATTCCTGATAGTTCGCGGCGTGACCGATTCGTTGAAGCAGTGCGCGCCATGACCCCCAGTCAAGGGAGCGGCATACAGGCGGGTATCTCTCAGCCATCCGGGTCTTTCAGGGTTACTTTGGACGCACTGCATAATCGGGGAAAGGAGTGTCTCTCCACCTCCACAGACCCTGAACGACAGGTGCGTACCGTAACCGGCCGCTTGTCGGAAATTAATTTCGACGAACGGAAAATCAGGATTGTCTATCCCGCCAACAACCGGGAGCTTGAATGCTCATACAGCGAAGCGCTTGAAGAAATGCTGCTGGAGCGACCCCGCGAGCTGATCCAGGTAACCGGGGAGGTCATCATGGACGAGAATGACCTGCCCAAGAAAATCATCAATGTGGAGAGTATTGACGATGTGGACCTCTCTCCCTTTTATCTCCAACATATCGAATATAACGGCAGGCTGTTCGAATTTGTCAAACCGCTTGAACTGACGCCGGAAATGGATGAAACCGAGCAGTTGTATTGTCTGGAGAAATCGCAACTGGGGATTGACGTCTTCGCCTACACCCGCGACCAGCTCGATCATGAATTGAAAGAACAAATTGCCTTTCTGTGGGACACCTATGCCCGGGCAACCGATGAAGAGCTGACCGGGGCGGCGCTTACCCTGAAACACAATCTGCGCGCCGCGCTGCGGGAGGTTGCCCGTGCAGCGTGATGTGAGGAAGATTGAGGCCTCGCTTGAAGCGAAAGGTTTTGAACGATCCGAGGGGGATCACAGCTATTTCCTCTATAGGACCCGGGAAGGAAAAAAGACCACGGCCAGGACCAAGACCAGCCACACCCCCAAGATGAAGAGCATAGGCGACGACCTGCTCGGGAAAATGGCCCGTCAGTGTCATCTTACCAAGCCGCAATTTCTTGAGTTTGTGGATTGCTCCCTTGACCGGCAGAAGTATGAGAAGCTGCTTGTGGCGCAGGGGTTTCTGTAGGTGGTCATTGAGATAGTGCCGTATTTGATTTAAAAGGCCGTACCCGCTGGGACGGCCTTTTAAGTAAAGAGGAACACATGCCCAAACTCGACTGGATCGGCAAAAAGGCCGTTGTCAACCATCACCGTGAGGTGCCGTTTCACCTGTTGCGCGAAAATCCGGAGCTTTCCGTGGGCGATCCCGGCAGCGGCAATTTGCTGGTGCAGGGGGACAACCTTCTGGCGCTCAAGGCCCTGTTGCCGTACTACGCCGGTCAGGTGAAGTGCATCTATATCGATCCTCCGTATAATACCGGCAACGAAGGTTGGGTCTACAACGACAACGTGAACAGCCCCGAGATGCGCGAGTGGCTGGGCAGGGCCGTGGGAAAGGAAGCGGAAGACCTGTCGCGCCATGACAAATGGCTCTGCATGATGTATCCGCGGCTCGCTAGCATTGAATTTTGCTTAACCAGAGAACACGCAAAATAGATAACATTTTGATATCAGTGTACATTTTTGCTTAACTGGAAAACGGAAATGATCAAGAACTGGATACAGAAAGCCCTCGATCTTCTAACACACAGCCTCACACCGATTCCGCAAGAATTGAACGAAATGGACTGGAAAGAAGAGCTTTCTCCGGACAATGCCAAGCTCTCCAGGCACCTGTCGGCATTTGCCAACCAGCCGGGCGGTGGTTTCATGGTCTTCGGCATCGAAGACAAGCCCTCCCGCCTCGTCGGTGTCAGCCAGCAGACAGCCGAAAATATCGTACAAAGGCTGGGCAACCTGTGCCGGGATTCGTTGAATCCGGTAGTTACCATTGATCATGCCATAGAAAATTATCAGGGTATTCCCTTGTTGTTCATCCATATCCGGGAAAGCGCCGTAAAGCCCGTTCATCTGAACAATGGAACCATGGAAGATGCCTTCATCCGCAGCGGCGGAACTACCAGAAAAGCGTCACGACAGGAAATAGGCGGATTGATGCTGAACAGCAAAACTCCCCAATTTGAAGAGCTGCACGCATCCAAGCTAAAATCGGCTCCAGAAATATTGGATATTCTGGATTACCGCGGTATTTACAAATGCTATTGGGAAAGCCTGTCCCACAATCAAATGATGAAGTGCTGCAATGGATGAAAGACGAGAAGATGATCGAAGAAGTGGATGGAGCAGGTTTTTACATCACCAATTTAGGCGCCTTGGCCGCCTCGCAGAATTTGAAGGATTTTGACGGGCTGGCACGTAAGAGCATTCGGCTCATAAAATACAAGGGCGTCAACAAGCTGGATGCAGAAAAAGAATTCCCAGGATCAAAAGGGTATGCCATCGGTTTTGAAGGTCTGATTGCGTTTATCACGGCCATGCTGCCGGGCAGCGAGATCATAAAGCATGCCTTGCGTGCGGATACAACGGTCTATCCAGAGATAGCCATCAGAGAGCTGGTTGCCAATGCTCTCATACATCAGGATTTCAGTATCCGCGGATCCGGGCCGATGATTGAAATCTTTGCCGACCGTATCGAAATATCAAATCCCGGCAAACTTCTGCCATCCAAAAGAATTGACCGCTTGATCAGAACCACGCCGGAATCGAGAAACGAGGTATTGGCGGCTGCTTTTCGCAGATATAACATCTGTGAGGAACGCGGTTCGGGGTTTGAAAAAGCCGTTGCAGCCATAGAACTGTTTGGATTGCCCCCCTTGAAATTCGAGGAACTGGAGAACTCCTTCAGGGTAACCATGTACTGCCCGAAGACGTTTGCGGAATTGACACCCATGGAGAGGGTTGAAGCCTGTTACCAGCATAGCATTATAAAATATTATTCCAGTGGCGGGATGACCAACACCAGCCTCAGGGAACGATTCAAAATGCATGAGAAGCAACGGCCACAGGTTTCTCTGGTGATAAAAGAAGCGTTGGCGCAAGGCAAGATCAAGCCCAAAGATCCGAATAATGTTTCAACAAAATTTGCGGAATACATACCTGCCTGGGGATAGTTTTTGCTTAATTCCAAACAGGAATAAACATACAATATGACGATAATCTTATATATTTCTGCTTAAGCGAAATGAATAGCCCAAAATCAGTAAACGGGGAGACAAAAATGGCTGAAACGGTACGCTTCGGCATTTCAATCGACGACAAGCTGCTGAAGAGCTTCGATAAACTCATCGAGGAGAAGGGCTACCTGAACCGCTCGGAGGCGATCCGCGACCTGATCAGGGCATCGCTGGTGGAATTCAAGTGGGAGCAGGGCGACGAGGAAACGGTCGGCACGGTGACCCTGGTTTACAATCACCACGTGCACGACCTGGCGGACAAACTCACCGAACAGCAGCATGTCTACCATGATCAGATCGTCTCTGCGCTGCATGTGCACCTTGATGCCCACAACTGCCTGGAAGTGCTTGTCGTGCGCGGAAAGGCGCGCGAGGTGAAAAAGATCGCCGATGAGCTGATCGGCGTCAAGGGGGTCAAGCACGGCAAGCTGGTAATGACCACGACGGGGGAGGAGTTGCACTGATCTGGTAACGGGCCGGCCGCTCCGGAAGGCGCCGGATCAGTAGGGCGGCTCGTTCTTCACGCCTTCGCAAACCTCTTTGATCCGGTCGCTGACGAGGCGATCATTCTCGTAGATGCGTTCCCGCACCTTTTTGCACCTGGTGCGGGCCCGGGTTCGACCGGTTCGGCGATGTATCCGCCGTAGCCTTCCGGGGCGCCTTCCGTCCGGTAGATCACCGGCCGGCCGTAAACGGCTGCTTCACGGGCTCCCTGTACGGAAATCTCGGCAATGGTCGCCCCGGCGATTGCCCCGAGCGTCGCGCCTATCGCACCGCCCCGCCAGGGGTTTCTCTGATCGAGAAGCGCACCGACGATGCTCCCCGCGTATGATCCGATCCCTGCCCCCTGAACATGGTACGGGGTGCATCCCGCCATGCCCAGAATCACAACCAGCGCAAGCGCCGCCATCTCTTTCAATCGTCTGCTCATGGGTGTTCCTTTCAACTGCGTGCCCTGCTCAAGAACCAGTATACCATCACCTGATGCGCCTTCAACGAACGTGGTGCGTATCTCCCCTGAAGGGATCTGTTCCTTTGCGGCTGAAGGGACAGAATCGCCATGCTGACGCGAACATGTCTCTTTCCGCTTGCCTTTCGCCTTTTTTGAACTTAAACTTGAAATTTATACCGTGCGCTTCCTTGTCCAGGATTGGGCGCAAAGGCTGTCATGGGGATGAATCAGGAGAAAGGAAGAGCATCATGCCGAAGATCTATATTGTTGACGTAACCAACCGGGACGGCGTGCAGACTTCGCGTCTCGGTCTCGCCAAGCTGGAAAAGACGATTATCAATCTCTATCTCAACGAGATGGGGATTCACCAGAGCGAATTCGGTTTTCCCTATACCCACCACGAGAAGAACTATATCGATGCGAACCTGGATCTTGCGGCCCTGGGGGTGTTGAGCCCCATCAGGCTGAGCGGCTGGTGTCCCATGCGCAAGGAGGAGATCGAGGATTCGTTCCGGAGCGGCAAGCTGAAGAACGTGAATCTCTCCATATCCACGTCGCAGCTCATGACCGAGGGAAAGTTCAGCGGCCGGATCGTCAGAAGGCCGGAAGAGAATCCGTCCCTGCCCAATCTGCTGGACATCATGGCCGGGAATGTGGAACTGGCGAAACGCCTGGGCGCCGAGATCGTGGGGGTGAACGCCGAAGATGCTTCCCGGACGGACGACGAATTCCTGGTCCGTTTTGCACTCAGGGCAAAGGAGGCGGGAGCCGACCGTTTCCGTTACTGCGATACTTTGGGATATGACGATCCCCTGACCATTTACCGACGGATCCGGATGCTTGCCGAGACAGTGGGCATCCCCATCGAGCTGCACTGCCACAATGACCTGGGCCTTGGCGTCGCCTGCTCGGTGGCCGGAGCCCAGGGCGCCATTGACGGTGGAGTCGATGCCTATGTCAACACGGCCATAAACAGCATGGGGGAGAGGGCCGGCAACGCAGACCTGGTTTCGGTGATCCTGGCGATCAAGAAAGCCAGCGGCCTGGCCGGGAAGTACCAGCTCGATGAACGGGTCGACCTGACCAAGGCGTGGAAGGTTGCCAAGTATGCCTCCTATGCCTTTGGCGTGCCGATACCGATCAACCAGGTGGGAGTGGGCGCCAATGCGTTCGCCCATGAGTCGGGCATCCACGCGGACGGGGCGCTGAAAGACCGCCGCAATTACGAGTTGTACGATTTCGAGGAACTGGGCAGGGGGGAACCTGAGATCATCGACACGGGAAGAGAGATTACCGCGGGTGAATACAGCGGGATCAAGGGCTTCCGCAACGTGTACGGCAAGCTCGAGATCGAGTTTCACAATGACAGGGAAGCGAGCGATATCCTGGAACTGGTGCGGTATGCCAACGTGCATACCCAGAAGCCCCTTACCGACGACGAACTGAGGTTCGTCGCCAAGTACCCCGACCTGGCCAGGAAGATCATGACCATGACTCCCTTGAGCCAAGGGTAGGCCTCTCACGCCACCCCCCGGCTTCCCCGCGGAAAAGCCGGGGGGTGGCGTGTGTGTAGGTCAGGGAAAATGGGGCAGCAGACTCATCAGTCTCCACGTCCGGGAGCCTTTTTCATCCACGTATTTCCATTTCTGGACATCCATGACCGTCCGGGTTGTCACCGAAGGCTCACGGTAGTATTCGAACTCGACGATGACGGTCGCCTCTCCCTTCTCTGGTGAACATTCCGTGCTCTTGACCCGGTAATCGGTTATCTTCACACCTTTTGCCGATTCAACCCTGCGGCCGTATTCTTCCCTGAGCTCTTCGGGCGGGAATGCAGACTGGGCTGATGTCATCTCGTCCCAGCGGATCATTTTGTTGTAGGTCGTGCTGGACTGCTCGAACGATTCGCTGGCGCTCTTGTTCCTCATGGTTTGACACGCTCCCACAAGTATAACTGCGGACAACAGGAGAATGATCCGTTTTTTCATTGCCGTGCTTCCTCCTTGGTGTGCTGATTTCCCTGTCTGATGTAGGTGACCAGTTCTGCGGCTACCCCATGGTTGCCGAATGGCGGGATGATGTAGAACCCGCCCACATTTGGGCGGGCTCTGTCGATGAATTCCCTGGCAATGTCGAGCCCTTCCCGTTTCCCGGCCTCCCTGGTTTTGCCGCGCATCCGTTTCCTGATTTCGTCGGGAATGGTGATTCCCGGGACTTCGTTGTGAAGAAACTCGGTGTTGCGTTCGCTTACCAGGGGAAGGATGCCGGGGAGAAGGGGAATCCCGAGATCTTTCGTCATTGCCAGCATGGTTTCCAGTCTGTGCGGATCGAAGAGCGGCTGAGTCTGGACAAACATGGCGCCGTTGGCGATTTTTTTCCGCAGCCGTGCCACCTGTGCTTCAATGTTCTGGGCGTTGGGGTTGAATGCGGCGCCGATGGTGAAGCCGGCGCCCCGGTCGATGGGGTTGCCGGCACAGTTCAGGCCAGCGTTCAGGTCGCGGAGCAGCCCGATGAGCCCGACTGAATTCAGGTCGAACACGGACGAGGCGCCGGACTGCTCGCCCATGCTGGCCGGGTCGCCGGTAACGGCAAGGATCGAGCGGATGCCGAGCAGGCTGGCCCCCATGAGATCTGATTGGAGACCGATCAGGTTGCGGTCGCGACAGGTGATGTGCACGATCACCTCGATGCCTGCTTCGCGCTGGATCAGGTCGGCCAGCGCAATGTTGCCCACCCGTACCCGGGCAAGGGGGTTTTCCGCCAGGTTGATGGCATCGGCGCCTGCTTCCCTTAGTGCTCTGCATCCCTCCAGGACCCTGCTGCAATCCAGTCCCTTCGGCGGGTCCAGTTCAACGGTTATGACGGTTTCCCTCCCCCACTTGGCCAGAAAGCCGGTCTGCGGAACGGACGGCGCTGCCTGTGCCGGCCTGTCTGCGGCAACCATGGAGACGGTTCTGGCTGCCGGTGTCCGGTCGCGGAGCAGGTCCGCGAGGCAGCGGATATGCTCGGGGGTGGTGCCGCAGCAGCCTCCCACCAGGTTGGCGCCGGCGCGGACCGATTCCTGCCCCATTGCGGCAAAATATTCCGGGGTGGTGCGGTAGATGTAGCGTCCGTCAACGTATTCCGGGAACCCGCTGTTGGCATAGGCAACGAGGGGGAGACGGCTGACTGACGCCATGCGCTTGATGTTCCGCGTCATTTCCAGGGTTCCGGCTCCGCAGTTGGCGCCGATGAGGTGGGCTCCGGCGGATTCCAGCTCCAGGGCGACCTGCTCGGCTCCCAGTCCACCCATGATGTGTCCTCTTTCCAGGAACGACATGCAGGCAATGACCGGCAATCCCGTTTCCCTGGCGGCATTCAAGGCTATGCGGATCTGGTCCAGGTCGGAAAAGGTCTCCAGAAAAAGCAGGTCAACCCCCCCCTCGGCCAGGGCGGTCGCCTGCTCACGGAAAACGTCCCGGACCTCTTCGACTGAGGGGAAGTCGCCGTCCGCCCGGGGGCGGGGAATGGGGCCCATGGAGCCGGCAACGAAGACATCCTTTCCCGTAGCTGCTTTCCGCGCCAGAAGTGCTCCCCTGAGGTTTACGTCCCGAACCCGCTCTTCATAACCGAAGGGTGCCATGCGCAGCCGGTTTGCCCCGAAAGAGTTTGTCTCAATAACCTGAGCACCGGCTGCGATATAGTCTTCATGCAGCGCCAGCACGAGGTCCGGAGCGGTAAGATTGAGGCGCTCGAACCCGCTTTCCATTCCGGCTCCCCTTGCGTAGAGCATGGTGCCGATGGCACCGTCTCCCACGAGAACCTTTTCCGAAACTATTTCCTTGAAACTCACGGCTCCAACCTCTTCGCTTTTTATGGTCTTTTTGCGGTGAAGCGGCTAATATGCGAACTTGAACCGAATGCCATCGGGAAAGGAAGGAATATGCAGCAACTCATAGACTGGCTCGTAAACACCATTGGTGCCATGGGATATCCGGGCGTGTTTCTTCTCATGGCCATGGAAAGCTCCATCATACCTGTGCCCAGCGAACTGGTGATGCCGCCTGCCGGTTATCTCGCCCAGCAGGGTGAAATGAACATCACTGTCGCCATTCTCTGCGGGACGTTCGGAAGCCTCGTCGGGGCCTATGCCAACTATTTCGCTGCCCGACACCTGGGACGCCCGCTGCTGTTGAAATACGGCAGGTATGTGTGGATTACCGAGGAGAAATTCGCCAAGGTGGAGAAGTTTTTCCTCAAGCATGGCGAGATATCCACCTTCCTCGGGCGCATGCTGCCGGTGGTGCGTCACCTCATCTCGCTTCCCGCGGGCCTGGCGGGAATGAACCACCTCCGCTTTTCCCTCTACACCCTGCTCGGCGCCGGCATCTGGGTCACCGTGCTCACCTCTATCGGTTACTTTATCGGTGAGAACCGGGAGCTGATAATGCGCTATTCGCACCAGGCCCTCGTGGTCGTGGTGATGTGCAGTGCCATTATCCTGGTGTTATACATCCGGCGTCACCGTCGCAGGAATCGGGGCAGCGGGTCGGTGGGTGAATAGCCAGCCCCGGGTTGACCCTAATCCGGCCGGTCACCCTTCCCCGGGCGGATGTTCCTTCGTCCCGGCCCCGGCACGGAGGCGGAGAAGGTCTTCCCTCGTCAGGCTGTAGGCCTCCCGGCAGAATTCGCAGGTCACCACGGTTGCTTCATCACCGGCTATCATGTCGTCTATTTCGGCGGAACCCAGGGAGATGACGGCGCGCTCGATTTTGTCCAGGCTGCAGCGGCAGCGGAACGCCAGCGCCCTTTTTTCCAGCGTCCGGTAGGGGATGCCCTGGAACAGGTTTTCCAGCAGAGTTTCGGGTGTGGCGCCCTCACGCAGGAGGCTGGTCAGAGTCGGCATCTGTTCGAGCCGCTCCATGAGCCGATCTATGACCTCTTCGTCTGCAGGTGGCAGGCACTGGATCAGGAAGCCTCCCGCAGCCGAAACCCTGTTGTCCGGTTCTACGAAAACTCCCAGGCCCACGGCAGAAGGGATCTGTTCAGATTCGGTGAGATAGTAGGCCAGGTCTTCCGCTATCTCGCTGCTCAGGAGTTGTACCATCCCGCTGTACGGTTCCTTCAGGCCCAGGTCTTTGGTTACAGTGAGGAAACCGGCCTTGCCCAGGGCATTGCCTACGTCCAGCTTTCCGTCGGCTGTAACGAGATCAACTTCGGGATTTCCCACACGGCCGCAAACCTCACCGTTGCTTTCTGCCTCCACCAGCACCATTCTCAACGGACCGTTTCCCTCGAATCGGAGAGCAAGCCGCTGACCGGTTTTCAACAGAGCGCCCATCAGCGTTCCTGCGGTCAAGGCCCGCCCCAGAGCTGCCGATGCGGTGGGATAAGTTCCATGACGGCGGCAGGCTTCACCCACCAGTCCGGTGGTGATGCAGGCCAGAGCCCGGATATTTTCCGATTCCGTGATAATTCGTACCATATAGTCGGCCACGGTTGATTCTATTCCTTTTCGGCATAGCGAGAGTTCCCGGGCGGGGGTAGTCCGGAAAATTCATTTTCCGGCCGCATTTTACGGGTATTCAGTGAAAATAAACCATTTGGCTGGCCGTGTCAAAAAATACCGGCTTGGGAGGGACAGGGGAGAGGATGGATGAGTCTT
This sequence comes from Geobacter sp. UBA5735, assembly GCA_002419385.1. Classification (GTDB taxonomy): domain Bacteria; phylum Desulfobacterota; class Desulfuromonadia; order Geobacterales; family Geobacteraceae; genus RPRC01. The sequence goes on along the minus strand of DIFZ01000015.1, from coordinate 24,801 downwards.
GATCGGTGGCCCGGCGCGGATTTACTATCCGGATACCGGCCGATCCCCCTGAATCGGTGCAAGAGCAGCAAGCGAATCCAGGAGAGAGCCGTAATTGTCCCCGGCTATACGCTTGATCTGCTTGAGGAATTCCACAGGCAGCGGTGCGAATATATCCAGGATTTCACCGGTTGCCGGATGGTCGAGGGTTGTGCGGAATGAGTGGAGCAGTTGGCCTTCGCAGTCCGGGACCGCCCTTCCTCCATAGCGGCTGTCCCCCCATACCGGGTGGCCGATGAAGCTCAGGTGCCGGCGGATCTGGTGCATCCGCCCGGTCATCGGCCACAGGGCCACCAGTGCCCCGCCGCCTCCCTGATACATGACTTTGTAATGGGTCTCTGACTCCTTGTCATCCAGTGGATGTTCGATTGTACCCTCATCAGCGGGGAATGCTTCGTTTGCAAGCGCGAGATAGATCTTGCCCAGCCCTTCCTCCTTTACCAGCCTGCCGAGCATGCCGGCTGACTGGGAGCTGCGTGCAAGCAGCACTACTCCGGAGGTGCCGCGGTCCAGACGGTTGACCGGCCGCAGTTTTCCCTGTTCTCCCCGCTCGGCGATAAGGTTGCCGCCCAGATCCACCAGGTTGGGCTCTCCTGCCTCCGAGGTGCGATGCATGGCAAGTCCCGCGGGCTTGTTGATGGCGATGAGCCATTGGTCTTCATGCAGGATATCCAGCAGGGCCGGACGGGCGGCGAGAAAACCCTTTGTCCGGGCACTTTCCTTGAGGGTCACCCGGTCTCCGGCGCGAAGGAGGGTCTCCCGGCTGGCCGGCTTGCCGTTCACCGAGAGGTGCTCCGATGCGAGCAACTTTCTCAGGTAGGAGAGGGGGGCGTCGGGGAGTAGGGTGCGCAGCAGGCTTCCCGCCTGCCTGCAATTATCTTTGTCCGTTATGGTATAGGTCAGCATGAAGGGAGTATACGACGGGCGGGCCGCTGGTGCAAGGTTTCTCGGATCTTTCAGTTCGGCCCGTTCATCTGCCGTAACCCCGGCTGCGATCATATCCGCCGGGGCTGCTTCTACGGGATTTCCCGATTGCGCTGCTCGGAGGTATACTGTACCTACGGGTTCCGTAGAGCAATGGCAGTTCCTGCTCCTGGTTGTCAACTTCCTTATTTACCACCACCAATGGCGGAAACGACGCCCGTGAGGGTTGCCGTTGCGCCATGAAAGGCTTGCTGGGGCCATGATCGGCATAACCCGGAAATACGGTCTGTTTTTCCTCCTCTGCCTGACAGGGTTCGCCACCTTTTTCTGTGCCTATCTGCGCATCCCGGTGCTCCCGCTGTTCGCAGCTTCGCTGGGGTCCGGGCCGGCCGAGGTCGGGATGATCAACGGCGCCTTCATGTTCACGACCGGGGTGCTCTCTGTCCCGGCAGGACTCCTGGCCGACCGGATCGGGACGCGAATTCCCGCGATCGGCGGCATACTGGCGACCGCCGTTTCATCTCTGCTGGTGACCCAGTGCGTCTCTCCCGGCCAGATGGCTGCCGCCTATGTCCTGTTCGGAGCAGGCCTGGCCTGCTTCGCTCCGAGCATGCTTTCCCAGGTTGCCGATGCCATGCCGCCGGAGAGGCTGGGACAGGCCTACGGCTGGTACACCACGGGAATCTATCTCGCCATGACCCTCGGCCCGGCGACCGGCGGCCTCCTGGGAAAGACCGTCGGGCTTCGACAGGTCTTCGCCTTATCCGGCATCATCTTGCTGCTGATCGCGGCATTCGCCCTGGTCCTGCTTCCCCGGCCCCCGGCCCGGCGGAAAAGCGATTTCCGCGCCATAATCACGGCAAGTATCGAAATGCTTGCCATGCGCACCCTGCTTGCCTGTCTCCTTGCGACCATCGGTATCTCGGTCGGGTTCGGAACCTATCTTTCCTTCCTCCCCCTGTACGCCTCGGGCAAGGGGATCGACGCCGCCGGGGCGGGGCTGATCTTCGCAGCCTATGGGCTGACCAACGTCGTGACCCGGATTCCGGTGGGGATTGCATCCGACCGGACAGACCGGAGGGGAATCGTGGCCGCGGGGCTTTTCCTGTTCGCAGCCGGTCTCTTTGCCACTGCCCTCTCCGACAGAACGGGGAGCCTGGCTGCCTGCGCGGTCCTGCTGGGCTCCGGCATGGCGCTCACCTTTACGGCGCTGGGAGCACTGATCGCGGAATCGGTCCAGCCACGCCAGCGTGGGCTGGCGATGGGAATGTTCAACAGCTGTATCTACCTGGGGCTTATGGCAGGCTCCACGATCCTTGGGGCATTCATTGGAAAAATGGGCTACCCTGCAGGTTTCGCGGCCGGTGCCTCCGTGGCGTTGGTAACACTCGGTTTGTTCCGCTGGCTGGTGCGAACCAGGGGTACTAGCCCGCCTACCGGGGAAACTTCCTGGTGAGCCAGTCGATGATCAGGCGGTTCAGGTGCTCAGGCTTCTCAGCCTGGATCCAGTGACCGCATTCCGGGATGAGTTGTTTTTCCAGATCCGGCAGGTATTCTTCCATCCCCTCGGTCAGGGAAGGGGGCAGAAAGATGTCGTCTTCCGCCGAGATCATCAGGCAGGGAACCGACACGCGGGAATCCGCATCCCGGAGGATTCCGGCGTTGCGGACGATGTTCCGGTACCAGTTGAATGGGCCGGTCAACCCGCCCCGGGCGAAAGCGTCAACATAGACCTGCAGCTCTTCGGCTGTCATGAAAGTCCTCCCTGCCGGGTCCGGGCTCAGGGACGATTCCATTATGAATTCGAATTCAAGGTTGCGTACCGCCGGTGGAGCCGCCAGGTACTGCTCCATGGTGATGGGCCGCCCCCGGAAGAGGCCGGAAAGGAACTTTGGCAACAGGTCGGGGGTAAGCCCTGCCTCGACACCCTCCTCCAGGAAGGCCATCCGGTAGTAGCGGGCGCTGTAGTTTTCCAGCATCCATGCGATCGGATCCGGCCCCATGCGCTGGAAATAGCGGTGCGGCGTATTTATCCCTATCACCCCCGCGACCCGGTCCGGGTGGAAGGCGGGCATCTCCCACACCACGTGGCCGCCCCAGTCATGGCCGCAGAACACCGCCCGGTCCAGTCCCAGAGCATCCAGGAGCCCGGCAAGATCGTCGGTGAGCTTGACTATGTCGTACTCTTCTATCTGGACGGGCTTGTCTGTCCTCCCAAAGCCGCGCTGATCGGGCGCAATGGCCCGGAAACCAGCCACGGCCAGGGCAGGAAGCTGCCTGCGCCAGGAGTAGGCCAGTTCGGGAAACCCGTGGCAGAGGACCACGGGAAAGCCGTTTCCCTCCTCGTAGACCGCCATCCTTATGCCGTTCGTGCTGATGAACCTCGGTTCCGGAAAATCCATTGTCATGCTCTCCCTCCGCTTATAATTCTGTACGCAGGTGTATAGGCAGTAAAGTAGGGCTTTTCGGATTAATCCCGATGTTGTTACTTCAGCCTTCCGTCTATTAGCCCGAACAGGTTACATCTCAAGAACCCATCCTTTTCCCTGCTTTGCCACGCCATCCTTCATGGCGGCAAGAAACCGAGACCTCAGCCTGTCGCTCAGAAGTGCCTTCTTCACCGGGGTGAAGCGCAGGAATGCCCCGACAAAGGCGTGCATGAACTTCTCGTTGATGGTCCGGGGATTGGCGAAAATCTGGTTCTGCAGGGTTCCCTTCTCCAGGCTCTGCAGCATGATCCTTTCGAAGGTCGTTTCCGGGTAAATGACTCTCTGCCCCCGTTTGGTCAACAGGCACGCCTTGGTCGGGCATTTCAGGGCGCATACCCCGCAGCCGACGCACAGGGAGGTATCGACATGGGCATTCTGCTTCTTCCTTGATTCGGGTTTTTCCAGGGGAACCATGGCGATTGCATCGATGGGGCAGGCCTTGGCGCACAATCCGCAGCCCACGCACGTTTCCTCCTGTATCCTGGCGAGGTAATTGGAGGTGACCAGCGCATTGGGATAGCCGTGCTCCCTGATGGCCAGCATCGGCCCGCAGCAGCACTTGCAGCAGTGGCAGACGAAGCGCATGTTTTTCTGCACATTGTCGGCAGCCAGTACCAGGCCCCTCTCCTGCGACTTGATGAAGTGCTCCTCCATCTCCGACCTGCTTTCTTCACGCGCCATATTGTGCCGGATCATGAAATCAGCCGCATAACCGAACTGGGTGCAGCTCTCCAGCGGGACGTCGCACTTCTTCTCTCCCAGATGCATCTTTTCGTGCCGGCAGCTGCAGATGCCGATGGCGAATCTGTCGGCTTCCGCAATCAGAGCCGAGGCCCTTTCGTAATCCAGCACCTCGAAATACTCCGAAGGTGCGATGGCGCTCTCGTGGGGCAATGCCCGCATGAAAGCGAACTTTTCACCTTTGCCGAGATTGCCCGCCAGGAAGGCACCGTCTCCTTCCATATAGTCATGGAGCAGTTTCGCCCATTTTTTGGTGTCGGCATCCGGTGCCATCCTCATCATGGTGAATTCGAATATCCCGACGATGAGTGGAGAGGGTGAGTAGTGATAGGCTTCGTTTATCCAGATGTCGATGACTAGCCCCTTCGCCGTCAATGAGTCAAGAATCCGCCGCACCTGCGACTCTTCGTAGCCGGTGGCCGTTGTCAGCTGTTCGATGGTGGACAGCCCGTAGGGCATTTTCACCACCACATCGGCTTCTTCCCTGGTGTAGAGCTCTTCCAGAACGGCGCGCAGCCTGTCGTTCCAGGGGACGCGCATTTCCATGCCGTCTATCTTTCCACCCAATTCCCGAAAAATATCTTTTCCAACCAGATGTCCCATTATGTGCCTCCAGTTCAGAAACGGTTAGAGGTGCCTCCTTTGTCACTAAACAGCCGGACGTCGGGAAGTCGGCCGATGGAATCAACGGGCGGTCAGGTGTCGGACCGCTTTTTCCAGCCCCTCCAGGTTCAGCTCGAACATGGGGATTATGCGGCGGATCCTGCTGATGGTCTCGCCGTGATCCCAGAGGGAAGCGGACATGGGATTGAGCCAGGCAGCGTGGCGGAAGGTCCCGGCCAGCATCTTCAGCCGTTCGATGCTGGGCAGTTTCTGCCGGTACTCCACCTGGATGGAGCCGTCCACCGCCAGCAGTTCCTCGGGCGCCATGCTGGCATCCCCCACGAAAATCAGCCGGGTCTCGGGATCACGGCCGGCAAGATCCTCCACCGCCTCCGGACGGCTGCTCCGCTCCGGGTCGCACCACACCCGGTCGGCTACGGTATTGTGAAAATAGCGGATGGAGAGGTCCTTGAACTGGGAGCGGGCGTAGTGGAACAGGGTCCGGACCGTCTCCACGTACGGGTCCATGGACCAGCCTCCGTTGTCGATAAGGAGGAGGATCTTGAGGCGGTCGGCCAGGCGCCGGTCGAAGATGATCTCTATCTCCCCGGCATTGCGCATGGTGTGATAGACCGTCTTTTCCACGCTCACCACGTCCCGCGGCCCTTCCGGCACCAGGTGCCGCAGGCGTTTCAGCGCCTCGCCCAGCTGTCCCCGGGTCAGGGGCGCGGTCCGCGAATAGTCCTTGTAGCGCCGCTCCATGGCCACCTTGATGGCGGAGCGGTTGCGCGATGTCCCGCCGATCCTCATGCCGCCCGGCCGCTGTCCGGAATGGCCGACCGGGGACACCCCGCCGGTGCCGATCCATTTTTTTCCACCGTGGTGATCCCCTTTCTGGTCATTGAGCCGGTCGAGGAAATACTGCAGCAGTTCCTCGCCGTTGAGCTTTTTGAGCTTCTCCACGTCGATGCCGAGCGCCTTGGCGACCTCCTCCGGCTCCTTCAGCCACTGGTCCAGCAGGGCGCGCACCGTGTCGTCGATGGTGATCCCTTCCAGCGACACCGCCTCGACCCCGGCAAACAGTTCGCCGAACACCCGGTCATAGGCATCGAAGTCCCGTTCGCTCTTCACCAGGATGGAGCGGGCAACGGTGTAGAAATCATCCAGGGACACCACGAGGCCGAGGCTCATGGCCTTCTGCAGGCGCAGAAAGGCGGTGGGCGTCACGGACACCCCCCGATCCCGCAGTTCGTAGAAGAAAGGTACGAACATTAGTGGGCCTCCAAGTTGCTCAGGCGCCTGTTTGCGCCATGGCCCGCTCCAGGTCGCCGGTCTTCTTGAACAGTACTCCCAGGTAGGGGAGCGCCCCGTCGCCCAGGGCCTCGGTCCTGAAATCCGGGTCCGCCTTGAGCGCCCGTATCCAGTTGAGGAGTTCGCGGGTGGCGGGCTTCTTCTCAATCCCCTCCACCAGGCGCAGGTGATAGAAGGCGTTGACGGCGGCATGGGCCAGGTCGTCGGACAGGTCGGGAAAGTGTACGGCAATGATACTCCGCATCATCTCCGGCTCGGGAAAGGCGATGTGATGGAAGTTGCAGCGACCGAGAAACGGGTCGGAAAGGTCCTTTTTGGCATTGGAGGTGATGATCACCACCGGCCGGCAGCGGGCCTTGACCGTCTGGTCGATCTCCATGATGTCGAACTGCATCTGGTCCAGCACGTCCAGCATGTCATCCTGGAAATCGGTGTCGGCCTTGTCGATTTCGTCGATGAGCAGGACCACTCGGCGGTCGGCAACAAACGCCTGGCCGATCTTGCCCATACGGATGTACTCGGAGATGTTGCTCACGTCGCGGGACGAGTCGCCGAAGCGGCTGTCGTTGAGGCGGGTCAGGGTGTCATAGTGGTAGAGCGCCTCAACCAGCTTCATGCTCGACTTGACGTTGAGGGTCAGCAGCGGCATCTCCAGGCTCTCGGCGATGGCGTGGGCCAGCATGGTCTTGCCCGTGCCCGGCTCGCCCTTGAGCAGCAGCGGCATCTCCAGGGCCATGGATACATTGACGATCTTTGCCAGTTCATCATCCAGCACGTAGCGGCTGGCCCCGCCGAAACGGTGGAAATTCTGTTCTGTCATGGTGGTGCGGCTCCTATCAACTTTTCCCGTATTGTTTCAGGAGACCTGCCAGGTTTTCAAAACCTGGCAGGTCTGTTCCCCCAATGTCACCCCCACGTCACTTGCGCCGGGTTGCGTGTCGGAATCCTGGTGTACTCGAATTCCGGGTAGCCGATCATCACCCCGCCGAGCATGCGGTGGCCGGACGGCAGGGCAAGGGCGGTCGCCACTTCGTACGAACTCAGGGCCGCCTGGTGAAGGAATCCCGCCCAGCAGGTGCCGAGGCCGAAGGGGAGGGCGGCAAGGTCCAGGTTGGCGAGGGCGATCATGGCGGAAGCCGAGGCCATCGGGTCATCGGCGGCGCCGTGGGCTACGATCAGGGCCGGGGCCTTGCGCAGGACGGGGTCGCGTCCCATTTCCCAAGCCTTCAGCATCCCCCTTATCCCGTGCACCTGGTCGCCATCCAGGGTGCGCATCCATTCGATTACGGCCAGGGAGAGGAACTGCACCTCCTGTTCGTCCAGGATGACTTTCCAGGAGACCGTCTGCGAATTCATGCCGGTGGGCGCATAGCGGACAATATCCAGCAGCTGGCCGATGACCTCGGGGTCCAGCGGTTCGGGCCGATAATTCCTGATGGAGCGGCGCCCCTTGATGAGCTGACCGACCTGCGCGGGGGTCAGACGCCAGCCCGGCGCCAGGGGCTGACACACTTCAGGATTCATCCTGCAATGGTTCAGTGCACCGTTCGGGCAGGTGGCAACGCAGTGGCCGCAGGTGATGCACCCCTTTTCGATCTTCTCTATCGTGGTCGGAAAGCCGGTGGTCGGGAACCCTTCCCCCAGCGCAATGATGCCGACCGGGCACGCCCTGGCGCAGAGACCGCATCTGGCGCATTTACTTTCGTCGACAGTTATCAATCCCATACATACCCCCGTTGGCAGTCTGTTAATGCAGTGACGGTCATTCAGCTCCGGCCGCCATCTGATTGATGAGCAGGTCGATTCCCTCGACCGATCTCTCCATGTATTTCCTGTCTCCGACCGTCTTGGCCAAAAGGATTCCCCCTTCGACCAGGGCGATGAAGGTGGTGGCGAAAAGCTCACTGTCCGCATCCGGACGGATCTCGCCGTTTTCCTTTCCTGCATCGACCATGGCAACGAGACGTCCTTCCCAGGCCGTCAGGACCCGCCGGACCTCTCCATGCAACTGGGGATGGGCATCGTCGGAATCAACGGCGGTATTCAGGATCGGGCAACCGCCTTCCCTTACGGTATCTTCGAAGAAGTCCACAAAGGTTCGGGCAAATGCATGGAGCTTGTCCAGCACCCCTGTATGGGACGAGAGTCTGTCTCCCACGCGCTGGGACACCTGGCCGATGCTGAAGCGGAAGGCTTCGACAGCCAGGGCGTCCTTGTCGGAGAAATGCCCGTAGATTGCGCCTTTGGTAAGACCCAGGGCGTTGGTAAGCATCGACATTGATGTCCTTTGATAACCGTTCTTGTTAAAGATAATGGCAGCCTGTTCGATGATGGATTGTCGGGTATCTTCAGCTTTTCCCAATTCTGTCTCCGTAATTGATGGTCATGTTTAAAATATACCGAATGGTATATTTTTGTCAACCCAAAATAAACCGATCGGTATATTTTGCCCTGCAAAAAATCCCGAAGCATTGCCTCCTGCTCCGGAGTTTCTTTTTGTTCAATGTATTGTTCATTTCCCGAAGTTTTCCATGATCCATCCCGCAATGCTGCCGCTGGAGAAGGTCGGCGGCATGGAATCGCGGCGGAACCAGGCCGCATCTTCCAGTTCGCTTCGTTCAACGACGATTTCGCCTCCAGCATAATCGGCAATGAAACCGATCATGAGCTGCCCTGGAAACGGCCAGCTCTGGCTTCCCACGTAGCGCAGGTTCCGGATCCGGATCCCGGTCTCTTCCTCCACCTCGCGCCGGGCGCACTCCTCAAGGGATTCCCCGAAATCGCAGAACCCGGAAGGGATGCTGTAATAGCCCGGAGGCCATTCGGGCTTGCGGATCAGCAGCAGTTCGTCCCCTTTGCTGACCAGGACCAGCGTGCAGGGGTGGATGTGGGGGAAGTGCTCGTGCCCGCATCCCCGGCACTTCTTGCCCCAGGTTCCCGGAATCCGTTCCATACAGCCACCGCACAGAGAGCAGACCCGGTTCTTCCGTTCCCAGCAGAGGATCTGCTGTGCCAGTCCGGCGAGGGTCAGCAGGTCATCGGCCAGCCTTGCCTGGAAGAAGGTCAAGAGAAGTGGTTCCGCCAGGCAGCCTGCGGGGACTTCGGTCCCCGTTTCCACCTCGAGTATGCGGACCGGCACGCCTTTCCATGTGCCGATGAGGATGCCCTTGCTGCTGATGCCGCACCATTCGGGGAGCTTTCCTTCGATGAATGATACGCCGTCCCCTGCATTCAGCACCAGTTCATTGCCACGGAAGACGATCCATATCCCCGGCTCGCCCGAATCAGGCTCTCCCGGCTTGACGGCGGCGAAGCCGTCCCGCAGCGCGCCGGAGTTGAAAGGCAGGTTCGTTGAATCTGCATAAGTCATGGGCAACCTCCACGGGCTTTCCTTTTGTCAATCATGATAGCCCGTTCAACCATATTTTTCCATGTCTCATAAGAAGTAACTCAAGGACACCCATAGAGATCGATTCACAGCCTCTTCTTCGTCCTGATCTCCCCCAGCCACTCAAACCGCTGCTTCACTTGTCCGTCTACTGTTACGCTCTCCAGGAACATGCCGCGTGGCCTCACCCAGAGTGAGCGGTCACCGTACAGCTTGCGATAAACGACCAGCTCTTCTTCGGTCTCGCTGTGGCGGGCGATGCCGATCACCTCGTATTCGTTTCCCTTGTAGTGACGGTAGTGGCCGGGTCGAGGCAATATCGTCATGTCAATCGTATCGTCAACCATATTCGGGAAACTCCTTTATTATTCACTGGGTCGGGATTTCCGGAATCCCTCTGGTTATGGCCTCCGCAATGCGCCTGTAAAAGTTTGCAACATAGAGCTTGCATTGCATCCAAAGCACTTTTCAAACTGTGCTTCGAAATTTCCGCCTTCCTGCAAATTCTTTGCAAATGCCTCGAACTGCGCAGGGTAACCGCACGCCATAAACTTAACAAACATTCCACTCTGTCGATATAAATAAATTAAAATCTTACCCTTGTCCCTCCCGTCTGATATTCCGAAGAAACAGCCAGGCAAGCGGTGGCAGGGCAATCATGAACGCATAGAGCAGGTAATGGAATGCTTCCTGGACGCCCACCTTATCGGCCAGTCTGCCGACGAGAGGACCGGTTGCGATGAACATCAGGCGGAACGACAGGGACTGGAGTGAAAGGATGCTGGCACGGTTGGCGGAAGGTGTTTCGACCTGGGTGTGGTTGAGGAATATGGGTCCGCGCAGCCCGCGCATGGCGGTGAGGAGGTAGTAGAACAGGAAGCCGAATGTCCCGCCGACGAGACCGAGTCCGAAATAGCCTGCCAGGATCATGGCTAGGAAGAGGAGGATGCTGTTCCGGTCTCCCAGGGCGGCGTGTGCCCGGTGGCTGGCCAGGGCGAAGACCGCCACGGTCAGGTTGGCTCCGGTCCAGACGGGACCGAACCAGCCAATCGGCACGGCATGCTCCTGCATATAGGGCTGGATCAGCCAGACCGGATAGAAGGAGGCGATGCCCAGGACGGTGTTGAGGAGAATGATCGCCCGGAGGCGGCGGTTTTCGAGGAAGGCGTAGCGGGTGACTCTCAGTGCTTCCGCCAGGTGGGAATGCGCCTGGATGGCCGCATCCCGGGGTGGCTCCTTCATGGTGCGGACCACGGAAAACGCCAGGACCCATACCCCTATCTGGAGGAAAAAGGGCAACAGGGGCGCGGCTGCGTACATGAGGCCGGCGAACAGGGCCCCCAGGGCTTCGCCGGTCTGGGAGAAACCGTTCATGCGCCCTTCGATGCGGGCATAGACCGCTTCCGCCTTCTCCTCTTTCAGGGTCTCGAACAGGAGGGCGCTGTCGGACCCGCTGATGAAAGAGAGGGATATGCCCAGGAGGATTTCGGCCAGCAGGACATCGCCGAAGGAGTCGGCCATGGTGTAGAGCCCCCAGCCGGCCGTACCGAGGATGGTGGCGAAGGTGAGGGCGGTGCTGTAGCCGAGGCGGTCGCTTATGTACCCTGACGGGTATTCCAACAGGACGGTGGCGGCGGAAAAGATGCCCTGGAGCAGCATGATCTGGGACAGGCTCAGGCCGATATGGTCCTTCCAGAACAGGGTAATGATGGCCATCGGGAACAGCATCCGCTGGAGAAAGGCGAAGGCGTAGAGTTTGCCGATATTTGAACGGAAGGTTTTCATCGTTGCCCTGCCGGGGAGGAGATCTTAGTCCACATTGTCCACATCCCGCCCAGAGAGCACGGACAGGGGTTCTTCAGCAGTCACATCGTACCCGGGCCGCGCATGGTGCTTCTGGATGACGAACCGTGGGGGTGCCGCACCGTGCGTTGTGCCAGCGTCTCCGTCACCTGCCGGTTCCGGCGTGCGGGTGAAATCACGTTTTTCGTGGTATTTTTCAAGGGGCATGGTTGACTCCTGACCCCCTCCTTGATAAGGAGTGCTGACCACCCCTGTCCTGACGGACTTCCCCTCCTTACCAAGGAATATCAACCACCCCTGTCCTAGCGGACTTCCCCTCCTTAGCAAGGAATATCAACCACCCCTGTCCTAGCGGACTTCCCCTCCTTAGCAAGGAGGGGGGGTAACATCGACAAAGCTCCCCCTCCTTGATAAGGAGGGGGCTGGGGGGTGGTTGCAGTATTACTGCCGCGCCAACTCCCTTGCCGTGGTCACCACATTTTCCACCGTGAAACCGAAGCGTTTGAACAGTTCTCCAGCCGGTGCGCTGGCGCCGAAACGGTCGAGGGCGATGACCGCGCCCTGGTCGCCCACCCACTCGCGCCATCCCAGGGACGCTCCCGCTTCTATGGCAAGACGGGCGGTGACTGACGGCGGCAGAACTTGGTCACGGTACTCCCGGGGCTGCTCCCGGAACAGTTCCCAGCTCGGCATGCTCACCACCCGCGCGGCGATATTTCCTGCCGCCAGCGCGTTTTGCGACGCCATGGCCAGCTGCACTTCTGAGCCGGTGGCGATGAGGATCACCTCGGGCTGCGGGCCTTTTTCCCGGGAGAGGATGTAGCCGCCCCTGAGAACGCCCTCTGCCGGGGTGACAATGGTGCGGTCGAAGACCGGCAGGTTCTGGCGGGTGAGCACCAGCAGAGTGGGCCCGGTGGTGCGCTCCAGCGCGGCGCGCCAGGCATAGGCGGTTTCGTTGGCGTCGGCGGGGCGGATGATGCACAGGTTGGGCATGGCACGCAGAGACGCCAGGTGCTCGACGGGCTGGTGGGTGGGGCCATCTTCGCCCACTCCGATGGAGTCGTGGGTCATGACGTAGATCACCGGCAGTCCCATGAGGGCTGCCAGCCGGATCGCCGGCCGGGCATAGTCGGTGAAGACGAAAAATGTAGCAGCATAGGGGCGGATTCCGCCATGGAGGGCCATGCCCGAGGCACAGGCGCACATGGCGTGCTCCCGGATTCCCCAGGCGAAGTTTCTTCCGCTGCGATCATCCCTGGAATAATAGCCGCTGCCGGCAATGAGGGTCTTGGTTGACGGGGTGAGGTCGGCGCTTCCGCCGGCCAGCCAGGGGATTTTCGCGGCAAGTGCGTTGAGCACCGTACCTGACGCGGCACGGGTCGCCACTGACTTCTCGACGGGGAACGCGGGGATATCTCTGTGCCAGCCGGTGGGGAGCGTTCCGCTGAGCGCGGACAGGAAACGTTCCGCCAGCTGCGGGTGGTCCTGCCGGTATGCCTGGAAGCGCCGGTCCCATTCGTCCTCCAGTCCCTTCCCTTTTTCCTTTGCCCGGCCCATGTGTTCAGACACGCTGTCCGGCACGAGGAACGTTTCGTCTTCGGGCCAGCCGTAGAAGCGTTTGGTCAGGCGGATTTCTTCTGCGCCAAGGGGTTCGCCGTGGGCCGAGGAGGTGTCCTGGCGGTGGGGCGAGCCGAAGCCGATATGGGAGCGGACGACGATGAGCGACGGTCGCCCCTTTTCCTCCCGGGCAGCGTGAAGCGCTCGCTGCAGGGCTTCAATGTCGTCGGCCCTGTCCCCCAGGTCCTGAACGTGCCAGCCGTAAGCCTGGAAGCGCCCGGCTGCATCGTCGGAACAGGAGAGGGCGGTGCTCCCTTCGATGGTGATCCGGTTGTCGTCGAACAGGCAGATGAGCTTGCCCAGGCCCAGGTGGCCGGCCAGGGAGGCGGCTTCGTGGGACGCTCCCTCCATCAGGTCGCCGTCGCCGCAGATCAGGTAGGTATGATGGTCGATGATGTCGTGGCCGTCACGGTTGAAGGTTGCAGCCAGATGAGCCTCGGCCATCGCCATACCGACACCGTTCATGAAGCCCTGGCCCAGGGGGCCGGTGGTGGTTTCCACACCCGGAGTATGGCCGTACTCCGGGTGGCCCGGGGTCTTGCTCCCCCACTGGCGGAAGGCTTTCAGGTCGTCCAGCGACAGGTCGTAGCCCGTGAGATGGAGCAGTGCGTACTGGAGCATGGAGGCATGGCCGTTGGAGAGTATGAAGCGGTCCCGGTCGAACCAGTGCGGATTGCCGGGGTTGTGGCGCAGGAAGCGGTTCCAGAGGACGTAGCCGATGGAGGCAAGCCCCATGGGCGCGCCCGGGTGGCCCGAGTTGGCCTGTTGCACGGCATCCATGGCCAGGGTCCGTATGGTGTTGATGCAGAGTTGGTCGAGGTTCTTTTCCATGGGATAAACTCCTTTTGTTCTGAAAAAGTGACCGTGCCGGACACGGTTCAGGAAACGTCTTCCGCTCCCAGGATCCGGCCATACACGTCACGAATGGTCGTCGTTATCCGCTCATAGTCCGCCATGAGAGTCTCGCCCGGGTTGCGGAGCCGCTCATCGTAGCCCAGCCGGCGGGCGAGCTTGCTCAAGTACGCCCGGGACCCGCCCAGGTCGTTCATCGAGTAGTCATGGATGATCCGCAGCCGGTTTTCCAGGTGGCGCAGAAAGGCATAGCCGTCATGGAGTGAGACAAAGTCGCTTTCGGTGACCAGGTTGCTGACGCGCAGGGCATCAAGGGCCTCAAGAGTTGAAAAACGCCGTATCTCCGGGTAGTCCCTCCCGTGCTTCAGCTGCAGGTATTGCACGACGAACTCAACGTCCACCATGCCGCCGCGGCCGGTCTTGATATTGTAGCTTCCCAAAGACTCCCGGGCCAGTTCATTTTCCATGCGCATTCGCAGGCGGTGGATCTCCTGGCGCACCTCTTCCCCCGCGCTCCGTCCATAAACCGTTTCCCGGATGATTCCTTCGATGTCATCCTTCAGGGGGCTGTCTCCCAGCACCACCCTCGCCTTGGTCAGGGCCTGCCGTTCCCAGATCTGGGCCTCGTCCCGGTGATAGTTCCTGAACGATTCAAGGGAGGTGACCAGCGGCCCGGCATTTCCCGAGGGGCGCAGCCGAGTGTCGATCTTGTAGACATACCCTTCGCGGGTCGGAGTGGTGAGGATCGAGATGATTTTCTGCCCCAGCTTGGCGAAATATTCGTGGTTGGTGATCTTTCGCTCACCGTTGGTCATGCCCTGGAAATCATACACGTAGATGATGTCCAGGTCGGAATGGTAGTTCAACTCCCTCCCGCCCAGCTTTCCCATGCCGAGCACGGCGAAGCGTGCCGGCCGCTCGATCCCGTCCCGGTCGACCCGGGTCGGGGTCCCGAACCGGGACATTTCCCTGAGCGCGAGGCCGCAGGCGGCATCCAGGCAGGTTTCGGCAAGGTTGGTGAGTTGCCCGGCAATCTCAGCCTGGCTGATTTCGCCGTAGATGTCCTGCATGCCGATGCGCACGAATTCTTCGTTCCGGTATCTGCGCAGGATATCCAGGCTTTCTTCGAAGTCTTCTGCTTCCGCGAGCAGCGAATCCAGCTCGCCCTTGGCATCGGCAAGCTCCTTCAAGGCAGGGGATGAACGGGACACCATGTTGTCCAGCACTTCGGGGTTCTGGATGAAGATCTTGGAGAGGAACCTGCTCATGCCGAACAGTGACACCAGGAGCTTCAGGATTTCGCGGTTTTCGGCAAGCAGGGCGTAGAAGCTTGCCCGCTGGCCGACCGAGTGGAGAAAGCTCTCGCTGTTGGCAAGGGCCATGTCCGGGTCGGGGGAGGCGATGATTTCCTGGAGCATGAGCGGGACGATGGCTTCACGCAGGCGCTGGCCACGGGGGGACAGGCGGATGCGGGGCGTGCCGTCCCTCAGGATCGAGAGGTTTTCGTAGGCTGCATCCACGTCTTCGAAACGCCGCTCCGCCAGCATGTCCTTCACCAGGTCCGGATCCGCAGAGGAATCGAAAAAGAAGTAGGTCTCGGGGCTGACCTCCTCTTTCAGCTTCTGGTCGCGGGAGAGGAACAGGCCGCCGTAGATTTTCGACACTTTGGACCGGTGGAATTCGAGGCTTTCCCGGAACGTGCGGAGACCTTGGGCTTCCAGATAGCCGCAGCGGCGCGCCAGGGCCAGCATTCCCTCTTCGCTTGACGGCAGGCTGTGTGTCTGGCGCTCCTGCACCACCTGAATGCGGTGCTCCACCATGCGGAGAAAGCGGTACGCGTAACTCAGGGAATCGCAGTCATCTTCGCTGATGATGCGGGCGTCTTTGAGCGCCTGCAGTGCCTGGAGCGAGTTCCTCACCCGGAGAGCGGGGTTTTTCCCGGCAAAGACCAGCTGCAGGGCCTGGATGAAGAATTCGATTTCCCGGATGCCGCCGCGGCCCAGCTTGATGTTGGTCTCCCCGCCCTTTTCCCGTGCCAGAGAGAGGTCGATCTTCTTCTTCATGGCCATCATGTCTTCCACAAGGGTATAGTCCAGGTACTTGCGGTAGACAAACGGCTCGATCATGCGCAGGAATCTGTCACCGAGTTCGAGAGAGCCTGCAACAGGCCAGGCTTTCAGCATGGCCGAGCGTTCCCAGGACTGGCCCCAGGCTTCGTAGTAGACCTCGGCCGACCGCAGGGAGAGGGCCAGGTCGCCGCTCTTGCCATCGGGCCGCAGACCCAGGTCCACCCTGAAGACGAAACCGTCCTCCGTTACCTGGGAAAGGGCCTTGGTCACCAGTTCGGCTAGCTTGGCGAAAAAGGCGTGGAGTGATACCCTGCCCCGTAACATGCCGTCAGCAAGGGGTACGCCTTCTGTTTCCCCATCGTCCGATGAGTAAAAATATACGAGGTCGATATCGGAAGAGAAATTCAGCTCCCTCCCCCCCAGCTTGCCCATGCCCAGGACCAGGAAATCGGCTTCCGTTTCACCCGCCTGAGTCCGCATCAGGGGCCGGCCGTGTTCCCGTACCAACTGGCGGCGGCAGACTTCACAGGCGGCTTGCAGCGAGGCGGCTGCCAGGTCCGAGAGTTCACCGGTGGTGTCTTCAAGGGAGGCAAGGCCTGCAAGGTCACGTGTCGCTATGCGGAGGATCTCGCCGTATTTGAAGCGCCGCAGCACGGAAAGGAGTGTTTTGAAGTCGGTTACACCGGCACATGTGGAGCGCAGGAGGGCGAGGTTGTCATGGAATGACCGGGCGGTGTGTATCCGGTTCTCAAGGAAGAGATTTCCGAAGTTCTCAGGATAGCGGCATATTATTGAGGTAAGAAAGGGTGACGAGCCACAGATGGTGAGGAGATGGGCCCGCAGCAGCGGTTGGGTGCAGACGCTGGCAAGATCCGCGCTCGGGACCGCGGTGCTGATCCGTTCAAGCCCGTTCAGGGCCTGGTCCGGTGATGGGGCGAGCAGGGAATCCCGCACGACCACTGCCAGGAGGTCGCCGGGGATGCACCCGGCCAGCAGCCGCAGATTGGCGACAGAGCTGCCACAGTTGCCATAGCCCAGTGATTCCAGGAGCGTTGCCAGGCGGTTGCAGCTCTCACCCGTGTCTTCCTGTGCGAGGCACTCCTCAAGCTCGGCCTCGAAACCGGGACGGCCGGTCATTTCCCCACCAGTTCCTTGATCCGCCGCCGGAAGTCGCCGGTCAGCACGCCCTTTTCCGTGACGATGCCCGTGATGTAGCGTGCCGGCGTGACATCGAAGGCAGGGTTGCGGACTTTCACGCCTTCCGGGGCCACCGGCAGACCGGAGAGGTGGGTCACTTCCCGGGCATGACGCTCCTCGATGGGGATGCTGTCCCCGGTTTCAAGGGAGAGGTCGAAGGTGGATAGGGGGGCTGCAACGTAGAAGGGGATCTTGTTTTCCCTGGCCAGCACGGCAACGGTATAGGTGCCGATCTTGTTGGCGGTGTCGCCGTTGGCGGCGATGCGGTCGGCGCCAACCACGCAGCAGCTGATCTCGCCCTTGTGCATGAAGTAGCCGGCCATGGAGTCGGAAATCAGGGTGACCGGGATACGGTCCTTCATCAGCTCCCAGACCGTGAGGCGGGAGCCCTGCAGCCAGGGGCGGGTTTCGTCGGCGAACACACTGATGTTCTTGCCCTGCTCATGGGCTGCCCGGATGACTCCCAGTGCGGTGCCGTAACCGGCGGTCGCCAGCCCTCCGGCGTTGCAGTGGGTGAGGACCGTGCTCCCCTCCCGGATCAGGGATGCGCCGTTAGCGCCGATGGCCCGGCAGATGCGCAGGTCTTCCGCTTCTATGGCGACGGCCTCGCAGCGCAGGATTTCGCGGATCGAGTTCAAGTCTCTGTCCCGGTTGGCCTCCGCCACCCGCTTCATGCGATCAATGGCCCAGAACAGGTTCACCGCCGTGGGGCGGGTGCCCGCCATGATGTCACAGATATTGGAAAGCTGCTGGAAAAAGGATTCGTGGGTGTCGGCGATGATCTCGCCGGCTCCGAGGGCGATGCCCATGGCCGCAGCGACCCCGATGGCGGGAGCACCGCGGATCACCATGCCGCGTATGGCCTCGGCCACGCTCTTGAAATCGCGGTACTCGTTGTAGACCTCATCCCCGGGGAGCCGGGTCTGGTCGATCATGATGACTTTATTGTCACGCCATTCTATGGTTCTGAAGGACACGGTGGCTGCTCCGACTGGAAACCGGGAGCCTGCATGGCCGGGTTTCCGGAAAGTATAGTTTTTTATCGTACCATAACTTCACGACACCTTGCAAACTGAACGGTTATGGTTTTTAATTGCAAGATCCAACCAGCAGGCTACTGGCAGATTTGAAAAAGGAGTGCGACGAACGTGGAAATCATCAGGATAAATTCGTGGGATGAACTGCAACATGAGCTCTTCGCCGATTCGTGGAACGAAAAAATGCGTCGGTTTCGTTCCCGGTTCGCATTCCGGGGGCTGTCGAGCGAGGAGTATCGGCTGGAAACTACGCTGATGCGTCTCGGCGGGGACTACGTCAAGCTGGAGCGCCACCTGTTGCGCAATTTCAGGAAATACGCCCACCGCAGCGTCGTGGAGCGCGACTCGGTCTGGCACTGGCTGGCCGTGGCCCAGCACTTCGGCCTGCCCACCCGCATTCTTGACTGGACGTATTCACCATTCATCGCAATGCATTTTGCGACGGCAAACATCGAGAAATTCGACTTGGACGGCGTAATCTGGGCGGTCAACTACGTGAAGGCGCACGAGCTTCTGCCGCAATTCCTCAGGGACAGTCTTGTGGAGGAAGGCGCGAATGTCATGACCCTGAATCTCATGAACGAGGCGATAAATTCTTTGAAAGAGCTTGACGCGCTGGATGCCCAGTCGGGCGACAAGGTGGTCATATTTTTCGAGCCTCCGTCCATAGATGACCGGATCGTCAACCAGTTCGCCTTCTGTTCGGTCATGTCCGATCCAAGCCTGGTGCTGGACGACTGGCTGGAAAATCATCCGGCGCTGGCCAGGAAAATCATCATTCCCGCTTCCCTGAAATGGGAAATACGCGACAAGCTGGACCAGGCCAACGTGAACGAGCGGGTGCTGTTCCCCGGGCTTGACGGCCTGAGCCGTTGGCTCAAGCGGCATTACAGCCCCAGCTCGTGATTTTCGGAAAAGCTCCAGAAAAAATCTGGTCTTGAAAAATGGAACATTTCAAACGGCATCAGGGGGCAATTTTTCAATGACATGGATGCGGAGATTGGTCTATTTCGTGGTGGTTCATGGATCGGCGGGTGACCGGGTTCGCCGGTCCTGCCGTCTTGTTGGGAAAGCAGTTTCTCAATACTGTCAATGTTTAGACGCGACACCTATTTTCTACGTTTTCTACGACACCTATTTTCTACGACACCTATTTTCTATAGACGCGACACCTATTTTCTACCTACTACGCTGGAGCGGTCCGATCACGATGACGACGGGATGGTGACCCGAGAGGCGGAGGAGTCCGGCCTGTACAATTCGTTGAGTGTGTATGCGTCGAGGGTACTACCGGGTTTCCTTGGTGCACATTCAATCATCGATCTGTTTGAAGAGACGTTTCCATGGACGGTTTCATCGCCATCGATACCCCGGACATGGGACCGCAGGGTCAAGGCAAGGAAGGGGTCATAACCGCCACAAAACTATTCCGGGATGCTCTCAATCACGATTTCAACTGCTTTTGCCGGACAGACCGTGTAGCAGTCGCCGCACACATCGCATTTGCTGTGGTCGATTACATACCGCTCATCCTCTTGATAGATTGCCTTGAAAGAGCAGCGCTCCAGGCATTTTCCACAGGCACTGCACGTTTCCGTAATGCGGACACCCCTGAACGGGATGCGCATTCCGCCAAAGCTGAAGCCGGTGCGCAGCACTTTATGCGGCCGGTGCTCCATTTCATAATCGAAATCATACACTTCACCCCACGCCCGATACAGGCAGAAGGTGGTCATGGCCGGATACCGTTCAATGTCCTTCACGCCGAGCATGAACAGTTCATCGGCCGCGGCTTTTTCCTTGAGTGTCTCGAATGACAGTTCCCTGACGGCCCCGGTCGCACGGATGGTGTACCCCGGCGCGAAACAGGGCATCCCCTCTTCATTGTGGCTGACGGCGGTATGGGGATACATTCCGCAGATGGATACCTCGGCGGTTTTCTTCAGCTGTTCGTAAAAGGGCTTGGTGATCATGGTGCGGAAATACAATCCTTCATGGTCGTGGGCAAACAGGTGAGCTATGCGTGTCTGGGGAATGCCGTTGTCGACGGTGGCAAAGGTGAGGCAGCCGATCCGGTCGAATTTTTCGTAGATGTCCGAAATGTCCATGATTTCCCTTCCGTTGCCCGTGGCAGCCTCACGAGAATAACGAAACGTTCCTTGGCATGAATCCGGTGAATCCCCTCATCTGCACCCTGAAACATGAACATCATTCATTGAACTTGGTATTGATGAAAAGCCAAAGCGGCCAGAGGATGACAACGAACAGGAACATGTTTTTCAGGATGAAGCCATAGGGGACGGCAAGCAGCGAACGTTCCAGTTTGCTTGCAAACCTGGTCGTATCAGTGACTGCGTAGACTACAATTCCGATAAGGAGGTAACCAACAGACAGAATTGTTACAAATGTTGACATAGAAGCTCCTGGTATTTGGCGGCCTTATTTTGAGGACGGAAATTGCGGCGAGCGGAATCCATGGCACACTATGCGCACTGTGCGCCATTGGGTGAAGTTATGGCAAGTGTTTTTGCATGTCAAGCAGTAATAATGAATGGTTTCCGGAGTTTCGCCAGGATAGCTTTCCACGGGTTTCCTTGCAAGTTCTCGTCGCCACGCTGTCATGCGCGATTGATTTACAAATCGTCAAATCAAGGTAGACTGCAATTTCAGCTGGCACTAAGACTGCGCATTCCCGCAACTCCCCCAGGAGGTTTTGACAGATGACCAGGAAAAAGCTGACTGAAATGACCACTGCCGGTGCGGAACAGTCCATCAGCCCTGCCGGCGAACAATTCGCCCTGCCCCGCAAGGAAGAGTACGTGAAGGAATTCCGTCGTGTCGAAAAGCTGGCCGCACGTGCACGTGCTGAGGGAAAAGAAGTGGTCGTGGTAATGGGCGTGGGATTTGTCGGGGCTGTAATGGCTGCCATTATCGCGGACACTGAAGACGAAAAGGGGAGGCCCTGCAAATTCGTCATCGGCTGCCAGCGGCCCAGCAGCCGCAGCTACTGGAAAATTCCCCTGCTCAACCGGGGTCAGTCGCCCATCAAGGCGGAGGACCCGGAGGTGGACGGGCTCATCACCCGTTGCGTGCTGGAGAAGAAGACCCTGATTGCAACGTACAACAGCGATTGCCTTGCCCTTGCCGATTGCGTTGTCGTCGACGTGCAGTGCGACTACCGCAAGCACACCCTCGGCAACATGCGCAGCGGCGAGACCGACATGGCAGCGCTCGAGGCGACCATGCGCACCATCGGCGAAAAGATCCGCCCCGCCTGTCTGGTGCTGATTGAAACCACGGTCGCGCCGGGCACCACCGAATTCGTCGCCTGGCCGATCCTCAAGAAGGCGTTTGCCGGGCGCGGCATCGCATCCACGCCGCTCCTTGCCCACAGTTTCGAGCGGGTGATGCCCGGCAAGGACTACGTTTCGAGCATCCGCGACTTCTGGCGGGTCTGCTCCGGCTGCGACAGCGAAGCCCGGGAACGGGTCGTGACGTTTCTCGAGCAGGTGCTGAACACGAAAGATTTCCCCCTCACGGTCATGGACCGCCCCATCGAGTCGGAAACCACCAAGATCGTCGAGAATTCCTACCGGGCGGCGATTCTCGCGTACCTGAACGAATGGAGCCTGTTCGCAGAGCGCAACGGTGTGGATCTCATCAAGGTCATCAAAGCCATCAAGATGCGGCCCACCCACAGCAACATCATCTTCCCCGGTCCGGGGATCGGGGGTTACTGCCTGCCGAAGGACGGTGGGCTGGGCTTCTGGGCCTACCGGCACATCCTCGGGTTCGAAGACGGCAGCAGCGTTTTCAAGATCACCCCCATGGCGATCGATATCAACGACACGCGCGCCCTGCACGTGGCGGAGCTGACCCGCGATGCCCTGCGCAACCTGGGGCGGTACATTGCCGGTGCGGATGTACTGATCTGCGGTGCCAGCTACCGCCAGGACGTGGGCGATACGCGGTACAGCGGCAGCGAGCTCGTGGTGCGGAAACTCGCGGAAATGGGCGCGGAAATGCGCGTGCACGATCCCTATGTAGAGCATTGGTACGAGCTGGAAAAACAGGACTCGTATCCTTCACCGGAACTTTCCTGGAAACGTTTCTTCCGCAACCAGGGCGGGCTGCAGAACATCCTGGTGCAGAAAGACCTGAAAAAGGCGCTGAAGGGGGTCGAAGCCGTGGTGTTCGCCGTCCCCCATGCCCCCTACCTCGACATCAGGCCTGAAGACATCGTCACCTGGGCCGGCAGGCCTCTCGCGGTGATAGACTGCTTCGGGATACTGTCCGATGAAAGCATCCGGACCTATTTCGAGCTCGGCTGCGAGGTCAAGGCGCTCGGACGCGGGCATATCCAGCGTATCAAGGAAGAGGTGCGGAAGCAGATGCGATGGTGACTGAACACGTTCCTGGAGAGGTTTCTTTTCAGGAAACCCCTTCTGGTCCCGCGAGGCTCTTCTCAACTACCTCGAACACGTCACGTGGCAGATCGGGCAGGACCTTGATGCGCCTGAGCTCAGCGAGCATGAGTGCCTGACGCGCCGGGTCAAAGCGCCGCCAGCGTGTGAGCGGTGTCAAGAGCCGGGCAGATACCTGGGGATTGACCGGTATGAGGCGCCGCATCTGCTCGCCGAAAAACCGGTATCCGGAGCCGTCCGCGGCGTGGAAGCGGACCTGGTTGGCCTGGGAAAAGACTCCAACCAGGGAGCGGAACCGGTTGGGGTTGGTCAGCTCGAAGGCAGGATGCTCCAGGAGTGCGGTAACCTCGGCAAGGGTGTCGGGAAGAGATGAAGATGCCTGCACCGAGAACCACTTGTCCACCACCTGGCGGTCGTCCTGCCATTTCTCGTAGAATTCAACCAGGGCAGCGTGCCGCTCCGGGCAGTCGCAGGAGGCGAGGGGGCCAAGGGCACCCATGACGTCGGTCATGTTGTCTGCATTCCGGAACTGCTCGATGCAGAGATCGATGTTATCCTGATCCTCAAGGGTCATGAGGTAGGAGAGGCACAGGTTCGACAATCGCCGATCACCGGCCCGGCTGTCATCCACGGTATAGGGGGCGGCACTGCTGCTTTGTTCCCGAACTGCAAGGAAATCCGAGCGCAACTGCTCCGCAAGGCCCCGCCTGACGAACTGTCGGGCCTGGTGAATAGCGACCGGATCTACCACGTTCATCAACTCGGCCAGGTATGCCTCGGACGGCAGGGTGAGCGCCTCGGCCAGGAATGCTTTGTCCGGTTCTCCGCAGGCCAGGCTTTCCCTGAAAGCGGCAGTAAAGCCGGGGTCGAGGCACAATTCCCGCCCTGCCTGCAGGTCCGCCACCAGGCCGAGCATGAGCCGGATTGACAGCTGCTGCCCCGCCTCCCAGCGGCAGAAGGGATCCTTTTCATGTGCCATGAGCAGCACCAGGTCATCGTGGCTCCAGGAATAGGAGAGGCGGATTGGCGCGGAGAAACCCCGCAGCAAGGCCGGTACCGGTTCAGATGAGAGGCCGGTGAAGACGAAGCCCTGCGCTTTTTCCGTGATTTCGAGGATGCGGCACGTCGGCCCTGATGCGGTTTCGCCAGCCAGGTTGCAGGCCAGTTCCCGGCCATCCCTGTCCAGGAGCCCCATCACCAAGGGGATATGGAACGGCTGCTTTTCCGGCTGGCCCGGTGTGGGCGGACATGACTGCCGGAGCGTCAGGGTGAAGGTACGGGCTGCAGGGTCGTAAACCCCGGCAGCCTCAAGTCGCGGAGTGCCCGACTGTTCGTACCAGCGGCGGAACTGCGCCAGGTCCTTCTTTCCCCCATCCTCCATGGCAATGACGAAGTCCTCCACCGTGACCGCCTGTCCATCGTGCCGTTGGAAGTAGAGATCCATCCCCCGTCGGAAACCTTCGGCACCCAGGAGAGTCTGCATCATGCGGATGACCTCGGCGCCTTTGTTGTAGACGGTCATGGTGTAGAAGTTGTTGATCTCCATATAGGAATCGGGACGCACCGGGTGGGCCATGGGCCCGGCGTCCTCGGGGAACTGGTGGGTGCGCAGAAGCCGCACGTCGCTGATCCGCTTCACTCCGCGGGATTCCATGTCGGCGGAGAACTCCTGGTCCCGGTAGATGGTCAGCCCTTCCTTGAGGGACAGCTGGAACCAGTCGCGGCAGGTGATGCGGTTGCCGGTCCAGTTGTGGAAGTACTCGTGGCCGACCACCTCCTCGATCGCCCGGAAGTCGTCGTCGGTGGCGGTCTCCGGAATGGCCAGCACGTAGCGGGAGTTGAAGATGTTGAGCCCCTTGTTCTCCATGGCGCCCATGTTGAAATCGTCCACTGCCACGATCATGAACAAGTCCAGGTCGTACTCCCGGCCGAAGGTCTCTTCGTCCCAGCGCATCGCCTTCTGCAGGGAGCGGAGGGCATGGCCGCACTTGTCCCGGTTTTTCTGCTCCACGAAGATGCGCAGCGTTACTTCCCGGCCGGAACGGGTGGTGAAAGACCCCTCTGCGCAGACCAGGTCGCCGGCCACCAGGGCGAACAGGTAGCAGGGTTTGGGGAACGGGTCGTGCCAGACCGCGAAGTGGCGGCCGTCCGGTAATTCACCGTGCTCCTTGAGGTTGCCGTTAGAGAGCAGCACGGGACAGTTCTTTCGGTCGGCGACGATGGTGACGGTATAGACTGCCAGGACATCCGGCCGGTCCGGGAAGTAGGTTATGGAGCGGAACCCCTCGGCCTCGCACTGGGTGCAGA